>JALOON010000068.1 GCA_025454405.1 Oscillatoriaceae cyanobacterium Prado104
TTTGACTATGCCTTCCCAGGCTTTGTCGGTAAATTTGCTGGGGTCTGTTGGCTGCATGGTTCCTCGCAATCCTAGGGAATTGAGCTTTTATCCCTGAATATATAATCTTACCAACGATCTTAATCTTTAAACGGGATGGCTAGCTGAGGTGTCCGGTTAATCGATTTAATTTGTTCGCAATTGACTTTTTGCCAAAATCTTAAGTTCGCTAAGAAGAAGGAAGAAGGAAGAAGGAAGAAGGAAGAAGGAAGAAGGAAGAAGGAAGAAGGAAGAAGGAAGAAGGAAGAAGGAAGAAGGAAGAAGGAAGAAGGGGATGCTGATAAGCGCAAGCTTTTGGGCTTTCGGATCGGGCGTTTAATGAGGTGCAGTTAATTATTTCCGGTTAAATTTTGGTGCGATCGAGACCGATCGCGCGATCGAAAATGCTTTGCCCATTTGCCAAATTCCATTTATTTATTAAGCTAACTGTAGTTATTTCTGCTAATTAAGTAATTTATAAATGGCCAATTTAAAATCATTTATTCCATCCAAAATCTCAAATCCAGTTAATCTCAAATCTCCCACCGCCAGCTTGCGCTATAATGCGTAGGATTTAATGCGGGAGGATTTCGCATAACTAATGGATTTAGACCGACAGATTCAAACACTGATTGAAAAAGCGCCCCGCGACGGTTCGACTCCGCAGATTTTAGAGGCGATTGCCCCGGCGCTATTGTTGCTGGCCCAGCAACTTCAGCATCTGGATTATTTCATCCTGCAAACTGCAAATGGCAGTTGGGCAGTAAAGGTTTTGAGCAATCTCAAGCAACCGGGAGCCGAAAAGAAAGCAATCTACGCTTTTCCGACTTTTAAAGATGCTTCTAAGGCTGCTACAGCGGCTTTTCCTGCGGGCGATCGCGCTGTGCCGGTGCCTTTGCCAGTTACTCACATTTTATTTCAAATCTTAGCTCTCGAAACGATCGACAGCATAGTTTTTTTTGAAACACCCGGCAGCGTAGAAACCGGCACGGAAGTCACCCGCGAGCAAGTGCAAAAATTAATTGGCGTTTACTTGCAGCAATATCGATCGAACCCTAACTCTAATTCTGGCAATCTCCCGCCGGATATCGCATGATTCCAATTTGCTGGGAATTTTCGATTTTGGATTTTGGATTTTAGATTTTAGATTTTGGATTTTGGATTTTGGATTTTGGATTGGGAATTTGGGATTTGGGATTTGGGATTTGGGATTGGAGATTGAAGATTGAAGATCGCCAACTATTAATCGCCAACTATTAACTGTCACGAAAGTCAACCCTTCGGCAAGCTCAGGGCAAGCTGTCAACTATCGAATATTCCTTCTTCCCTCTTCCTTCTTCCTTCTTCCTTCGTATCAACTAATAAAGTCGGCTCAAAACGTAATCTGCCAGATCGATCAAAGCCTGACGCGACTCGGAAGCAGGCAGGGGAGCCAAGTATTCCACAGCCTGATGTGCGTGGTGCGTTGCCAATTCTCGCGATCGCTCGATGCCTCGGGAATTTGCAACCAATGCCAAAGCCTGTTCTAAATCTCCTTCTTGAGCAAATTCTCGCTCGATGAGGACTTCTAAATAAGGCTGTTCTTCCATAGCAAACAGCACAGGTGCCGTCAAATTCCCGCTTTTGAGATCCGAGCCTGCAGGTTTCCCCAAAGTTTCTGTTGAAGCTGTGAAATCCAAAATATCATCTACTATTTGGAATGCCAAACCGATGTTGCGACCGTAGCTGTAAAAATCCTCTGCTAATGCCTCAGAAACTTCGCTCAAACAAGCAGCAGCTTTGCAACTGTTGGCAATTAAAGATGCTGTTTTGTAATAGCTTTTTTCGAGGTAGGCTTCGATCGATAAACTCGTGTCAAATCCGTTTAGTCCTTGTTGGATTTCACCTTCAGCTAAATCCTTAATTACTTCTGACAGCAATTTGACTACTTGCAGGTTGTCCAGATTTGCCAAATGCCAGGAAGATTGGGCAAACAAAAAATCTCCCGCCAATACAGCCACTCGGTTGTTGAACCGACTGTGAACCGTCGGTACGCCCCGCCGCAGTTCCGACTCGTCCACCACATCGTCGTGAACTAGACTTGCTGTATGGATCATTTCTGTGATTTCTGCAAGCCGGCGGTGTTTTTCAGAGATTTTACCGTTGGGCATAGTGGTTCGGGCAACCAACAGGACGATTGCGGGTCTCACCCGTTTTCCCTTGACGCCGAACAAGTATTCCGCAGCCGCGTACAAAATGGGGTGACGCGCCCCCACTAACTGTTTTAAGTTTTCTGTCAACAGTCGCAGGTCTTCTTCAACCGAGGAAAATAGGAGAGTGCTAGAGATCATGGATACGCCGACTCGAGCCGTAAGTTAACAAAATTTTACATATCATATCCGAGATGGTGGTGCGTCATCGGCTATCTGTGATGAGTTTTCCCACTGCCTGGGGTTTCGGGACTCGGGTCTTGCTGTCCGCGATTTAAGTCTGGTCGAATATTAAACTTGTTTCTGCGATTGTGCAACGTAGAGTAATTATTAGAAGCGATTGCACAGCCTATTTTGAGGCATGATGCGTCTGGGACTGCATCCTATCAATTGTATAGCACAAATTGTATAGAATCTTTCGCCAGATTCGATCGGGCCCAGAGCGCGATTTTGAGGAGAGTATCGCTGTCAGATGCGTCGTTGAGCGATCGCCAGACAAAATATCATATAATAAAGTGGCTTTTTGCGCGACCCAGATAGCCACTACCTTTTTCTTGACGCTGAGCCAGAAATCTGCTGGGGAAAATGCAGGGCGGCTAGCAATTTCCAGTACCTTTTCGGGCAACAATTAAACCAACCTCTCTCGCCTTAAGTTGACGATCGAATGCCCGATCGAATTAAATCTTTTTCGATTCAGGAGCAACAGTGTTTTGCCCCTGAAGAGGTAGTCGAGCTATTCAAACGACGATTTTTTAATTACTAAAATGTATCGGATAAAACTGTTTGTGTCAGCCAGATTTAGTATACTTAAGGTTTGCGTTGTCAGGTAAAAACAGTTTCAAGTTTGTTCGGGGGAAAGTTCCGTGTGGGTGGGGGCGATCGCGCTTGAGCCAGCGCGACACAGCAGCGAGGCAGCCAGTTGGCTGATGCTCGCAATTTGTCTTGTGTCAAATAAGCCAACAAATAAGCCAACCTAGTTGTTAGAGAGATCTACTTAATCCTCAAGTAGTAGAAATTGCTGTTGGGGCCGTTTTTCCCAGTTAAAAATCACTCATTGTGTAGAATTGTTAAGCACACCAATAAAAAATCCGTAAAAGCTGGAATCCTTGTGTTATCTTATATAGTAAGGATTTAAACAATTCCATACATTAAGTACAGCTAGATCGGCAGGCAGCTCGAGCGGTGTCTGTAAGAGCTCGGTAGAGCCAGCCTTGTTAGTCCGATCGCAGCCTCAACTTCTGGCACCAAATTTGAGCTTTGGCGAGAGAAAATTGCCAGAAGCTAAGAGTAGCGCATTTTGTGTGCACGGTAGCTCTCAGTAGTTACAGTGGACTACTTTAGGCTGTCAAAACATAAGTAATGTAGTAAATCGTTGTTGTCGGGGAACAGTTAGTTGTTTCCTCAAGCTCGATATGGAAAAGCAGAGTTCAGAGCCCGAGCTAAATTTGGCGCGCTGACTTAATGTAGTAGGTTTTGCACGAGTCCTCCCCCTGCTCCACGTTATCCTCCTCCTCGACTTATGGCTATCACTATGATTTATCGCGATATTCCTCTTATTATTCCCGTCCTCGCAGCAGGCTATGTCATGACTATTTATCTGCTGCTGATGCTGGCAGAGCGCACCGCCAAAATCACCCGACTGGGCGAGTAAGGCTTGCGGGAAGCCAAAGCCTCCAGCGGCGGAAGCCAACCCCAAGCTTGCTAACAACTGAATAATTCCTGATTATCGATATTCTCAACAGTCACCCTGCCTTGAATGCTAGCGCACCGAGGCAGGGTGATTCTCTTAGTTTAAATATTAAATGGCGAGTGAGATAGCTCAATCGAGCGCGCGAAGCCGTCCTGTAAGAAGGGGGCTTTAACCCTCCGCAACGCAAGTGCCCAATTCTTTGTTAATTAGAGGTCGGCCGATCGCTGCTGGCACAAGCAGTAGTGGCTAAACTAAAATAAACCCGACTCCCGCGCATTTTTTTCAACCTTTTGCATAAAATACTCTAGCTATGCTCCACCTTCCCGGCTACAAAATCTTCCGGAAAATCTATGAAAGCGATAAATCCCTAGTGTACCGCGGGGTGCGATCGAGCGACGGGATAGCTGCAATTTTCAAGGTACTCAAACAAGACTATCCGACTCCGGCAGAACTAGCCCGCTACAGACAAGAATACCAGATCTTGCGCGGCCTAAATCTCGCAGGAGTTGTAACGGCTTACAGCTTGGAAAACTACGAGCGGACTCTCGCAATAGTTTTAGAAGATTTTGGGGGCGAATCCTTAAAAATGCTGATGCAAGAGCGCAATTTTACCCTGCAAGAAGCGCTGGGCATCGCCATTCAAATAGCCGAAATTTTAGGAGAGATTCACGCTGCCAATATTATCCACAAAGATATCAACCCCGCCAACATTGTTTTTAACCGCAATACCAAACAACTCAAAATCATTGACTTTGGAATTGCTGCTGTGTTAAAGCAAAAAACAATTGCACCAGAACCCACGGCACTCAAGCAAGACAGGAAAAATGCCCGTGTTTTAGAAGGTACTCTCGCCTATATTTCCCCCGAACAAACTGGCAGGATGAATCGCTATCTCGATTACCGTACTGACTTTTACTCTTTGGGGGTAACGCTTTATGAAATGTTCGCTAAAAGGCTACCTTTTGCCAGCAATAATCCGAGAGAATTGGTACACTGCCACATCGCTAAACAGCCAATAGAACCAAGAGAAATCAACCCAGAAATTCCGATCGCGCTGTCTGACATCATCGTGAAGTTGCTAGCAAAAAATGCCGGGGAACGCTACCAAAGTGCCTGGGGCATCAAAGCAGATTTAGAAGAATGTTTGACTCAGTTGCAAAGATGCGGAACCATATCAGAATTTAGCTTGGGCAAGCAAGACATTTTTGACAAGTTTCAGATTCCCGAGAAACTGTACGGGCGGGAGAATGAACTTGCAACTTTACTCACTGCATTTGAGCGGATCTGCCAGCCTGCAGAAAATACAAAATCTCCCTGGCGCGCGCGCACCGAGATGATGTTGGTAGCAGGTGATTCCGGTACTGGCAAGTCGTCGCTGGTCAAGGAAATGCAGAAAACCATTGCCGAGAAACAAGGTTATTTCATTGCGGGAAAATTCGATCGATTGCAGCAAAATATTCCTTACAGCGCCTTAGTTAAAGCCTTTCAAGGCTCGATCCAGCTACTTTTAACAGAGAGCGAAACTAACTTTCAAGAGTGGCGAGCTAAATTATTAGCAGCTCTCGAAAATAACGCACAAATCATTATTGATGTGATTCCTGAAGTGGAATCTATTATCGGCAAACAGCCTGTGGTGGAAGAATTGGGGACAGCAGAGTCTCAAAATCGTTTTAACTCTGTCTTTCAAAAATTCTTGCGGGTATTTGTTTCTCGGGAACATCCCTTAGTAATTTTCTTAGACGATTTGCAGTGGGCAGACTCCGCGACGCTAAAATTAATTCAACTGATGTTGGCGGAGGGAACCAGCAGGGAAACGAGTGACATTTTTGAGGTTTCCGAATTTGATGTTTCCGAATCAATGGAGGCAAATTACTCATGGCCTGCACCCTCAGAATGCCTGCTGATAATTGGAGCGTACCGCAATAAAGAAGTCAGCGCCGGTCATCCTTTGACGGCAGCGGTAGCAGAATTGCGACAAGCGGGAGTAACTGTCAATAAAATTACATTATCTCCGCTCACAATATCGCAGATTACTCATTTGATTGCGGACACGCTGCGCAAAGACAATCTCTCGGTCAAACCGCTAGCAGAATTAGTCATGCGGAAAACCAACGGCAATCCTTTCTTTGTCAGCGAATTTCTGAAAACCCTGCACGCAAAAAACTTGATAACTTTTAACTTTCCTCACTGCATTCAGTCTGCTACCGCTGTTGCTGACTGTCCGGATGCGGTGCCCGATTGCGCGGATAATTGGGCGGGCTGTCAGTGGGGTTGGCAGTGGGATATTGCTGAAATCGAAGAGGTGGGAATTACTAATAATGTCGTGGAGTTGATGGTTGAAAAATTGAAGCAACTTCCGGAGCCAACACAGCAGGTTTTGCGCTTGGCAGCTTGTGTGGGAACCGAGTTTGACTTGCAGACACTTTCGATTGTTTGCGAAAAGTCCCCGCAATTAATTTTTGCCACCCTCCAAGCAGCACTGGAGTCGGGTTTGATTTTGCAGGTTTGCGAGTTAAATGGCAAGTATAAGTTTTTGCACGATCGAGTGCGGCAAGCTGCTGATGCTTTAATTAAACCGAAAGATAAAAAAATCTTTCACTTGCAAATAGGTTGTCTGTTGTGGGATAAGTGCCCGCCCGATTTGCTGGCAGAGAAGATATTCACTATTGTCGATCGGATTAATATCGGCATCTCCGATCCATTTATTTTAAATAATATCATTGTCGATCGAGAAGAACGAGATAAAATCGCTAATTTGAACTTAATTGCTGGCAAAAAAGCCAAGGCAGCAGGTGCTGGTAGTGCTGCTGTCAAATATTTAACTGTCGGTCGGGAATTGCTGGCAGATTCTAGCTGGATAGAGCAGTATGAATTAACTCTCAATATTTATGTAGAAACGGTGGAAGCTGCCTATTTAACCGACGAATTTCAGCTAGCAGAAAAATTGGCAGATTGTGTAATAGAAAAAGCTAAAACATTGCCAGAAAAACTCAAGGTTTATGAGGTAAAAATTCAATTGTTGGCGGCACAAAGTAGAGAGCGAGAGGCGATCGCGATCGCCCTGCAAGTCCTCGAACGAGTGGGATTCAGATTTCCCGAGGTTCCGAAGCCGTCAGATATTCGGCGAGAAATCGAACGCACAGCTATTAATTTAGAAGGCAAAAATATCGAGGAGTTAATTAATTTGCCAGCGATGACTTCTCCCGAAAGGTTGGTAGCAATGCGGATTGCAGCGAGTATAGTGCCTGTGGCTGTTCGCGTTGCCCCGCAACTATTTTCCCTGTTGGTGTTGTCGCAAGTTAATTCTTCTATTGTTGGCGGCAATTCACCAGTTTCTGCATTTTTTTATGCTGTTTACGGCGTACTGTTAAACGGCGCGGTTCAAGATTGTGAAGCTGCGGAAAAATTTGGCAATTTAGCTTTGAATTTAGCGTCTAAATTTCCTGCGAAAACCCTCAGATCTCGGATATTGTATGTAATTGCTGCCGGGATATCGCACAGCAAGCATCACCTCAAGGAAAGTTTGTCAATGCTGCGAGAAAGCCATCAACTTGCTAGAGAAATTGGCGATTTAGAACTTGCCAGTTATTGTACCAAAGAAAAGTTTCAATTTTCCTATTTTGCGGGGCAGGAACTCACCAAATTAGAATCGGAAATTACCGACTCCAGCCACACTCTAACTCAACTCAAACAATCGCATAACTTGTTGTGCAGTCAAATCCTCCATCAGGCGGTTGTCAATTTGCTGGGCGAGGCGGAAGCACCCTGCGAATTATCGGGTAAAGTTACCGAAGAGGCCAACCTGCTCTCGCTGCTGGCAGCAACGAACGATGCCACTGGATTTCACTGCTTTTATTTGCACAAACTCATCCTGTGTTATTTGTTTGGCAGCGGGCAGCAAGCCCTAGAGATTGCCGGAAAATTTAGAAAACATTTAACGCAAGGGACGGGTTTTTTAAGTGTGCCTTTGTTTTATTTTTACGAGTCCCTAGCAACCCTAGCAGCCTATCCCGAGGCGGAACTCCTGGCACAAACTACCCTGCTCAAAAGAGTCGAAAATAACCTGCAAAAAATCCAGCGATGGGCCGAACAAGCACCCGCAAATTACCTGCACAAATATTACCTAATCGAAGCAGAAAGGCATCGAGTGTTGGGAGAGAATTTCGAGGCGATGGAAAAGTACGATCGCGCCATTTCTATTGCCAAAGAAAACAAGTATCTCAACGAAGAAGCCCTCGCTAACGAACTCGCAGCCAAACTTTACCTCGACTGGGGCAAAGATAAAATTGCGCGCGTCTATCTGGCCGACGCTCACTACTGTTATACTCACTGGGGGGCAAGAGCGAAAGTTGAGGAGTTGGAAAGGCGCTATCCAGCATTTTTGATCCGAATTCCCGCTACGACTAGCATTAGTAGCGACTGCACCACAATTACTAATGTTTCCAAAAGCACTCATACTGAAAAAACTTTTGATTTAGCTGCTGTGATGCTGGCATCTCAAGCAATTGCTAGCGAAATCGTGTTAGACAAACTGTTGGAAAAATTAATGAAAATATTGCTCCAAAATGCGGGAGCTCAAAAGGGATTTCTGATTTTAGAAAACAAAGGTAAATTGCTAGTAGAAGCCTCGGGAACGATCGAAGGAGATCGCATTGCCGTCTTGCACTCAATTCCCGTCGCACAATGCCTGCCAGTTTCCATCATTAACTACGTCGCTCGCACCAAACAAAGTCTGGTTAAAACCAACGCTGCCAAGCACGGACAGTTTACCAGCGATCCGTACATTAAAAAACATCAGTCTAAATCTATTTTGTGCGCGCCGTTACTGAATCAAGGTCAACTCATCGGAATTATTTATTTAGAAAACAACTTAATCAGTCGGGCTTTCACTGACGATCGAGTGGAAATTTTACAACTGCTATCAACCCAGGCTGCTGTCTCCATAGCTAATGCCAAACTTTACGCAGAAGTGCGGGAAAGCGAAAGCAAATTGACGCAATTTTTAGAAGCCGTACCTGTGGGAATAACGGTACACAATCCCAATGGTGAAGTATCCTATATCAATCAAACCGGACAGCGCTTGCTCGGTCAAATTCCCCCCGATCGAGCGACGATCGAACAGTTGGTATCAACCAGTCAAATTTACATTGCAGGCAGCGAAAAACCTTGTTCGATCGAACAACTGCCAGCTTTGCGGGCCCTCCAAGGACAAAGCGTGACTGCTGAAAATTTAGAAGTCCGCAGAGACGGCAAAATTGTCCCCTTGGAAATGCACTCACAGCCAATTTTTGACGACAAAAACAATATAGTTTATTCAATTACCGCTTTCACCGACATTAGCGATCGCAAACAAGCCGAACAACTGCTAGCAGAGTACAATAGAACCTTAGAGATTCAAGTGGCCGATCGCACTTGCGAACTCTCCCAAGCCCTGCGAAACCTGCAAGCAACCCAACAAGAACTAATTCAGTCCGAGAAAATGGCAGCCCTGGGACAACTCGTTGCCGGAGTTGCTCACGAAATCAATACCCCTCTCGGTGCGATTCGATCGTCCGTCGATAATTTAGCTGATTTCTTCAAATACAATCTCTCCGACATCGCCGATTTTTTCCACAGTTTGTCCGCAGAAAGTTACTCGGATTTGTTAATGTTGTTGCCCAAGTCACAACCACAGTCGATCGGCATTTCCAACCGGGAAAAGCGCCAATTTAAAAGAGCTTTAGTGCGGGAGCTAGCCAACAACTCCGTACTGAATGCCGAAACAGTAGCTGACACCTTAGTTGACCTCGGCATTTACGACAACATTGGATCGATCTTGCCCGTACTCCAAAACCCCAACCGAGCCAAAATTTTACCAAAAGCCTACCAAATTGCCAGCCTGCAAAAAAGCACCAATACTATCATCACGGCTACAGATCGAGCGGCAAAAGTAGTGTTTGCTTTGAAAAGCTACGCTCGTTACAACTGTGCTGGCGAAAAGGTATTAGCCAACATTACAGAAGGTATTGAAACTATTTTGACTCTTTACTACAATCAAATCAAACACGGAGTAGAAGTTGTCAGAAATTATCAAGATTCTCTGCCCCCAATCCTTTGCTATGCCGACGAATTAAATCAAGTGTGGACAAATCTGATTCACAATGCTTTACAAGCAATGGACTATCAAGGTACATTAATAATTGATGTCAGGCAAGAAGCTGGAAGCATATCAGTCAGCTTTGCCGACAGCGGTAAAGGCATCGCTCCCGAGATTATGTCTCGAATATTCGATCCTTTTTTTACTACAAAACCTGCTGGAGAAGGCAGTGGTTTGGGATTGGATATTGTGAGAAAAATTATTGACAAACACTCGGGTAAAATAGAAGTAAGATCGGTGCCAGGTAAAACAACTTTTATGGTGTCAATTCCGATCGCAGCGCAGCCAGACAAATAGCGAGGTTTTTCATCTAAAATCTGTAGCAGGAGTCAAAACTCAGAAGTTAGCTCGAAAGCAAATCCAAGGTTTCAGCATCGCTTGATGTCCTAACAGCCTGGAGGATTGCGAGAAAAAAAAGAAACTTTACAAACCAGTTGGCATAATAACAGAAAGAGACTTTGTTAAATTAAAAGCTGCCGGACTCGATTTCGCCCGCAATCAGGCCGCTGAGGCGATGAGTTGCCCTTTGCTGTGGCTGCCTGTCAAGGCCGCATTGTAGCAAGCCTGCGAACTCATGCAGCAGCACTGCATCCGCCGGTTGGTGGTGGTAGGCGAAGAAGGATATTTAGCCGGAACAGTCACGCAAAATACCTTGCTGCCGGCTTTAGATCCGGTAGAAATACAAGCTAATGTTGAATTATTAGAACAAACAGCGGCAGAACAAACCCAGGAGTTGATGAAAGTGAACGAACACTTGCAAAAAGAAGCGATTTTGAGAACGGAAGTAGAGGAACAGTTGCGACTTTTAAACGAAAATTTAGAAGAACAAATTAAGCAGCGAACTTTAGAATTAATTCGTGCCAACAGTCAGTTAAAGCAAGAAATTACGGAGCGGGCAATTGCGGAATCAGAAGTCCGCCGCCTCAATGCCGAACTCGAACAGCGAGTTGCAGAACGCACGGCCCAACTAGCAGCCAGCAATGCAGAATTGCAGCAAGAAATTAGGGAACGGCGATTGCTAGAAGAAAAACTGCACTTTTCTGAAAGTAAAGTGCGCGCCGTTTTTGAAGCGATGACCGACATCGTACTCTCGATCGATCGCCGGGGAAATATCGAAGTTTTGCCTACAAATACTGCTGCTTTTTGCGAAGCAGATCTGGATCTAATTACCCAGACGATCTCGCATTTTTTTGACGACGAAAACCCGGATAACTGGTGGCAGGTAGTCCAGCAAGTTTTAGATACCCGAGAAACGCTCAATTTTGACTACAGTTTAACAGTTGGCGATCGAGAAGTTTGGTTTACTGCCTGCATTTCTGTACTCTCAAAAGATGCAGTGATTTGGGTAGCCCGCAATATCAGCCTCCGCAAATTAGCCGAGTCAGCCCTGTGCAAAAAAAATGAAGAATTAGCTCGCACCCTGCAAGAACTGCAACGCACGCAAAAAGAACTTGTAGAATCTGAAAAAATGGCAGCCCTCGGACAGTTAATTGCGGGAGTCGCCCACGAAATCAATTCTCCCCTGGGGGCAATTCGATCGTCCGTGCAGAACATCGCCGATTTCTGGACAGAAAATTTGCAGCATTTGCCGCTGTTTTTCCAGCAGCTATCTGGCGAACGCCAGCAAGATTTCTTTGCTCTCCTGCACAAGTTAAGCGGCGAAAACGACACCTTATCCAGCAGAGAAAAACGCCAATTAAAAAAAATAATTCAGCGGCAATTAGAAGTCGAGAACATTGACAACGCCGACAGCTTTGCCTGTACATTGTTGGATATTGGTATCGATAACGAACAGGAAATCGCAGCTTTTTTACCCTTGCTGAAAGACCCAGACAGTTCAGATATTTTACATATTGTTTACCAATTTTCTACATTGCAGAAAAGCACTAAAAATATCATCACAGCTACCGATCGCGCTGCCAAAATCGTTTTTGCGCTCAAAAACTACTCCCGTTACGATCGCTCTGGCGCTCAAGTCCAAGCTAATATTATCGATGGCATTGAAACTGTTTTAACACTTTATCACTACCAAATCAAACAAGGCGTGGAAGTAGTCAGAAAATACGATCGCGATCTGCCTACTGTGCTATGCTATCCTGATGAACTAAATCAAGTTTGGACAAACTTGCTTCACAATGCTTTACAAGCAATGAGCAACAAGGGGGTATTAACGATTGAAGTCAAACAGCGATCGGGCAGTCTCTGGGCGAGCATTACCGACAGCGGTGAAGGCATACCTCCCGAAATTCTGCCGAGAATCTTCGAGCCATTTTTTACCACTAAGCCCCCCGGCGAAGGCAGCGGATTGGGACTGGATATAGTGCAGAAGATTGTTGAAAAACATCAGGGAAAACTGCAAGTAGAGAGCGAACCGGGAAAAACCACTTTTACTGTGGAACTGCCCCTGAACAATAGCCATTAAATATAGCAGCGAGCTGCATCTAACCGCAATTTCAGAAAAGGAAGAAAAATCGATGCCAAAACCAGTAATTTTATGCGTGGATGACGAAGTGGTAGTTTTAAACAGTTTGAAAATCCAACTAAAGAAAGAGTTTGGCGATGATTACCTGTACGAAGTAGCAGAAAATGCCGATGAAGCATTAGAAATAATCGAGGAAATCAAAGACGAAGAAGAAAGCGATATCTTGGTGATAGTATCTGACTGGTTAATGCCCGGTATTAAAGGAGATGAATTTCTGATCCGCGTTCACCAGAAATATCCCAAGATTGTGAAAGTCATGCTCACGGGTCAAGCAGACGAACTAGCAATAGAACGAGTCAAAGAGCAAGCTAATTTGCACCGCTGCTTGTACAAACCTTGGGACGGCAAAGAGTTAGTTGAAACTATCAAATCCGGCTTAGAAAAAATATGAACCATAAACCTGTAATTATCTGCGTAGATGACGAGCCGATCATCCTGGAAAGTTTGAAAATAGAATTAAAAAAAGCCCTGGGAGAAGAACAGTTAGTGGAAACCGCCGAAGGCGGTGAAGATGCTTTAGAGTTAGTAGAAGAATTGCTGGCAGAAGGCTGCGAAATAGTGGCAGTAATTTCCGATTATTTGATGCCTAACATCAAAGGAGATGAACTGCTCAAGCAACTCCACAGAATTTTGCCAAAAACTGTCAAAATCATGCTGACGGGACAAGCAGATCTCGAAGCAGTAGCGAATACAATTAAATATGCCAAATTGTACCGCTACATATCGAAACCTTGGCAGTCAGAAGATTTGAAGCTGACGGTCACAGAAGCGGTAAATAGCTATTATATGGAGAAACAGCTAGCGGAACAAAACGCTAAACTCCTTCATCTGAATCAAGAATTGGAAACTTTAGTCGAAAAACGCACAGCTCAATTGCGGCTGTCTGAAGAAAAATTTGCCAAAGCTTTTCGTTCTTCACCCAATCCAATTACGATTACTAGATTAAAGGATGGCTGTCACGTAGAAATCAATGAGGCTTTTTGCCAAACAATAGGTTATCCGGCAGCAGAAATTATCGGTCGCACCGCCCTCGATTTGAATCTTTGGGTAAGTAAAGAAGCGCGGGGCAAACTGTTTGAAATGTTAAAAGAAAACGGCATAGTTCGCAACTACGAATTTGACTTCTGCACCAAAACAGGTGAAGTAAGAACCACGCTGCTGTCAGCAGAAATTATTGACATTCACGGTGAAACCTGCGTAATTTCGGTCAGTCAGGATATTAGCGATCGCAAATTAGCCGAGGAAAAACTCCGCGCCTCAGAAGCTTCTCTAGCAGCGGCTCAAAGAATCGCCCGCGTTGGTAATTGGGAATGCGATTTATCTACCAATACAACTGTTTGGTCGGAAGAATTGTTCCGCATTTTCGGTATCGATTCGAGCCAGCCGCCGCCGACACTGGCTGAGTTTCCCCAGTACATCCATCCTGACGATCGAGAGCGCTGGAAAATCACGACCAACGCCGCGATCGCCAGCGGTCAACCCTATACCTTAGAATATCGCATCCTGCTACCGTCACCGACAATTGCAGCAGATAATTTACCAGCAGCAATCGGCGAATGCGGTTTAATTCGCTACATTGAAGCTAGGGGAGAACCTGCGGTCGATCGCGAGGGAAAAGTCACAAAAATTTTCACAACTTTGATGGATATCACCCAGCGCAAAATAGCAGAAATCGCCCTAGCAGAAAGCGAAGAAAAATACCGCAATTTAGTCGAAACATCCCAAGATATTATCTGGTCTTGCAACGCCCAAGGCAAGATTACCTTTGTCAACCAAGCTGTCAAACAAATTTACGGTTACGAACCAGAAGAAATGCTCGGCTGTTCCTTTAGCGACTTTTTAGCCCCCGGACAAACAGATCCGAATCGGGAATTGCAGCAGCGGTTGCTGACAGGAGATTCCATCTTCCAATACGAGAGCGTAGTATTAGCAAAAGACGGCAGACCGATCGATGTCAATACCAAAGCGATCGCCCGCAGGGACGCCTTCGGAAAGATTGCAGGCACGACGGGTACAGCCAGCGACATTACTGAGCGCAAACAAGCAGAAATAGCCTTGTTAGAGGCCAAAGAAGCAGCCGATCGAGCCAACAGAGCAAAAAGCGAATTCCTCTCCAACATGAGCCACGAATTGCGCACTCCTCTCAACGCAATTCTCGGTTTCAGCCAACTGCTAGCCCGCGATCCCAGCCTGAATTCCGACCAACAACAACACCTGGGAATCATCACCCGCAGCGGCGAACATTTGCTCGAACTGATCAACAGCATCCTGCAAATGTCCAAAATCGAAGTCGGACTGGTGACGCTCAACACCACCACTTTTGACTTGCACAAACTCCTCGCTACTACCGAAGAAATGCTGGGATTGCAAGCAGATAAAAAAGGCTTGCAATTAATCTTTGACTGCGCCCCCAACCTACCGCGGTACGCCGAAGCCGACGAAATGAAACTGCGACAAGTTTTAATTAACGTTGTCGGCAACGCCATCAAATTCACCTCGGAAGGCGGCGTTACCTTAAGAATTAAAAACGAAACTTTTAAAAATAAAAAAAATTGCCGCTTGCTGTTTGAAGTAGAAGATACCGGACCGGGCATTTCTGCTGAAGAAATGGATAATTTATTTAAACCTTTCGCGCAAACCGAAAGCGGCCGCAAAGCTCAAGAAGGAACGGGTTTGGGTTTGCCTATCGGCAAGAAATTCGTGCAGTTAATGGGGGGAGATATGACAGTCACCAGCATCCTGGGCGAGGGCAGTATTTTTAGATTTGATGTGACTGTCGGCCTCCCCGATACTGTGGAAATTCAAACCACCCAAACCGCGCGCCGCGTCATCGGCCTAGAACCGGGACAGCCGGAATACCGCATCTTAGCTGTGGACGATCGCCTCGAAAGCCGCTTGTTATTAGTTAAAATGCTGGCATCTCTCGGTTTCTCGGTACGCGATGCCGAAAATGGCTCCCAAGCTGTCGAAATGTGGTCGGATTGGGAACCTCATTTAATCTGGATGGATATGCGGATGCCGGTGATGGACGGTTACGAAGCTACCAAACGCATCAAAGAACATTTGAAAGGTCAAGCAACGGTAGTTATCGCCCTGACAGCCAGTGCTTTTGATGAGGAGAAATCGGTTATTTTGTCGGCAGGTTGCGATGATTTTGTAGCAAAACCCTTTCGGGAACAGGTAGTTTTGGAAAAGATGGCAAAATATTTAGGAGTTCGCTATATTTACGATCGACCTAATTCGGGAACGGCAGGGGAAAGTAACTGTTTGTCCCCCGCTTTATTCACAGAGGACGGCGCGGCAAAAAACGCAGCAGCAGAACCTTTTGTGCTGAATGCTGCATCGTTTCAAGTTATGCCTGCTGAATGGGTGAACGAACTGTACGACGCGGCTGATGCGGTTGATAACGAGCGAATTTTCCAACTGATCTCGTCGATTCCTCCCCTGCATGGAGGTTTGGCCCGCGCGATCGCTGATTTGGTCGAGAATTTTCGGTGCGATCGGATTATCGATTTAATTGAAGAGTTTAGAAGTTTTTAAACAGTTGACAGCAAAGATTATTTTTTCCCAAAAATCACAGGTTAACACAAAAAATGCTATACTATCGAGTTAAGCACCTGTTAAATCAGGCAATTTTTATTAATAAAAATTAGCAAAATATGTCAGAAAATCAAATATACGAGCGAGTAGAAAATAATAAAGGCAATATATTAATCGTTGACGATACGCCAGAAAATTTGCAAATTTTATCTGCAACTCTGTCCGATCGCGGTTACAAAGTTCGCGGCGTAATTAACGGTAAAATGGCAATCAGAGCAGCGCGATCGGCAACTCCAAACTTAATTTTACTCGACATCAGAATGCCGGAAATGGACGGCTACGAAGTCTGCAAACAACTGAAAGCAGACCCGCAAACCTCAGAAATTCCGATTATTTTTATCAGCGCCTTAGACGAAGTATTGGACAAAGTAAAAGCTTTTAAAATAGGTGGGGTAGATTACATTACTAAACCGTTTCAAGTCGAAGAGGTTTTAGCCAGAGTCGAACATCAAATAACCATCCAAAGACTGCAAAAACAATTGCTCGATCGCAACATTCAACTCCAACAAGAAATCGTCGAACGAAAAAAAGCTGAAGAAGCTGCCGCCGCCGCTTCCCTTGCAAAAAGTCAATTTGTTGCCAACATGAGCCACGAATTGCGCACACCTCTCAACGCCATTCTCGGTTTTACCCAAGTGATGAGTCGCGACTCTTTACTCACTAGCGAGCAAATTGAAAACTTGCGAATTATTAACCGCAGCGGCGAACATTTGCTAGCATTAATTAACGATGTTTTAGATTTGTCTAAAATCGAAGCGGGGATAATTGCCTTAGATGAAAGTAGCTTTGACCTCTATCAACTCCTCGACACCCTCGAAGAGATGTTTCAAATCAAAGCCGAAAATAAGAGATTGCAGCTTGTATTTGCAGTAGAATCGGATGTTCCCCAATATATTAAAACAGACGAAAAAAAGCTGCGGGTCTGCTTGATTAACCTCTTGGGCAATGCCATAAAATTTACCGGGAACGGCGGCAGCATCTGGCTGCGCGCGAAGCTAGAAAACAAATTGCAGCAGGCACGATCGGCCATCCCTCCCGATTTGAACTTGCCGGAAGCATCCGATCTGACTTTTGAAGTGGAAGACACGGGAATCGGTATTGCCGCAGCAGAAATTGACACTTTATTTGATGCTTTTGTGCAAACAGAAGCGGGCAAAAAATCCGCTGACGGTACGGGATTGGGGTTGACAATTACTAAAAAGTATGTAGAAATTATGGGCGGAGATATTCAATGCAGCAGTGTTTTAGGTGCGGGAACAATTTTTAAATTTAAGATTAAAATAGCCCCGGCAATTTCGTCGGAAATAACTGTTACGACATTGCAGCGCGCGATCGCTCTCGAACCAAACCAACCCGTTTATCGAATTCTAGCAGTTGACGACAATCAAGAAAATCGACTGCTGTTAATTAAAATACTGCAACCCATCGGTTTTGAAGTTAGAGAAGCAGAAAACGGCCTCCAAGCAGTTGAAATCTGGGAAAGTTGGCAGCCCCATCTAATTTGGCTGGATACGCGCATGCCAGTCATGAACGGCTTGGAAGCAGTCAGACAAATTAGATCTCAAGAGCAAAACCGACAGCAAGGGCAACCAGCCCAGTCGCGATGCGTAATTATTGCTCTGACTGCTAGCACTTTTGAGGAAAATAGAGGCGAAATTATCGCAGCAGGCTGCAACGATTTTGTCCGCAAACCTTTTCAAGAACAAATCATCTTTGAAAAGATGGCTTGCTATTTGGGAGTGCGCTACATCTATCAAGAATTGCCCGTTCTGGGAACAGCAAACAACATCGGATATACTGTTAGTACAGAACAACCAGATTCATTTTTCTTGCCGCTGCTTGCCGAGATGCCTCACTATTGGGTAGAAGAACTCTATCAGGCAGCTAACGAAGTTAACGAAGAGTTGGCGATCGAACTTGCCGATCGAATTTCTGACAGCAAACCAGTGTTAGCTAAGGCTTTAAAGGATTTGCTCGAAAACTACAGGCTCGACAGGATAGTGGATTTAACTCAATCGATTTTATCAGAATAAATGGATAACAGCGAAATTAAAATCCTGGTAGTTGACGACCAACCGATAAATTTGCGGTTTTTATCGAATTTGTTAACCGATCGGGGATATAAAGTTTACAGGGCGATCTGCGGTCAACTGGCGCTGAATGCTGCAGTTGCTTATACCCCGGATTTAATTTTGCTGGATATCCGAATGCCGGAAATGGACGGCTACGAAGTTTGTCAAAGACTGAAAGCAACAGCAGCAACCGCACAAATTCCAGTAATTTTTTTAAGCGTACTGGATGATATTAACGATAAATTGCAGGCTTTTCGTGTCGGCTGTGCTGACTACATTGCCAAGCCATTTCAAGTAGAAGAAGTTTTAGCGCGGATCGACAAACAAATTTCCCTGCAAAAACTGCAACAGCAGTTAAAAGAACAAAATGCCCAACTGCAACAGTCGCAATTGCTGCTAGCAAGCGTTTTGAATAGTTCCCTAGATGGCGTGACAGCTTATGCCACCGTGCGCAACAGTGAGGGAGAAATTGTTGATTTCAAATGGCTGCTGATCAACCGGGCTGCTGAAAAAATGTCGGATCGATCGTTAAATGGATTAATTGGCAAGTCTGTCTTAGCAGAACTGCCCCAAATGCGTTACAACGGACTGTTCGATCTGTACGTTTCTGTAGTAGAAACAGGAGAAACTGTAGACAGGGAATTTTATTACGAACATGACAGCAACAACAGCGTTTGGCTGCATATTGTCGCCGTCAAATTAAACGACGGCCTGGCAGTAACATTTCGCAACATCACCGATCGCAAGCGAGCCGAAGCAGCTCTCCGCAGCAGCGAAGCCCGTTTCCGCGCCCTGACTCAAGCATCCTCCGATATCATCACCCTTGCTAGCGCCGACTGCCGCGTCACTTATCAAAGTTCTGCCGTAGAAAGAGTTTTGGGATATTCGCCAGCAGAATTTGTCGGCGAAATTCCCCTGCAAATGCTGCATCCCGACGACTTGGTTTCCCAACAAAAAACTGTAGCTTGGATGCAAGCAAATCCGGGAATTCCTGTTGTTGTAGAGTACAGGCTGCGCCACAAAAACGGCACCTGGGTGTGGCTGGAAGGAGTTGCTACTAATTGGTTGAACGATCCAGATATTGGGGCTTTTGTAATTCTCGCTCGCGATATTACCGATCGCAAACGAGCAGAAATGGCTTTGCGAGAAAGTGAAGAAAGGTTCCGCGCCATATTCGAGCAAGCGGCTGTGGGCATAGCGCAAACCACTCTTTCAGGTGAATTTCTGCGAGTAAATCCAGGTTTTTGTCAAATAGTCCGCTACGGAGCATCGGAATTGTTGCAGCTTCATTGGGCAGCAATTACTCACCCAGATGACCTCGAAGCCGATCGAGAATACCTGCGCTTGCTGTTAGCTGGAGATATTCAAAATTTTTCGATGGAAAAGCGTTTGATCTGCAAAGACGGTCAAATACAGTGGGTGAATGTTACTCTTTCGGTCATGCGTTCCGCTGGGGGTATGCCCCAGTATTCGATCGCGGCGATCGAAGATATTTCCGAACGCAAGCTAGTGCAAGAACTGCTGGAAGCGAGTTTGGCAACTCAAACCCATTACGCTAAAGAATTAACTCGTTCTAATGCCGAACTCGAACAGTTTGCTTACGTCGCTTCTCACGATTTGCAAGCACCTTTGGGAACGATTGTCGGTTACGCTCAACTGTTAGAAAGGCGCTGCCAAAATCAACTCGATCCCCAAGCTAATAAATTTATTGCTAACATCGTTAGTTCTTGCGAGCGGATGCAGTCTCTGATTGACGGCTTGCTGGAGTATTCCCGAGTTAACAAGAGTCAGAAAGTTTTTGAGCTAATAGATTGCAATCGAGTTTTTGATGAGGCTTGTGCTAATTTGCAGGTAGCAATCGGCAACAATCAAGCTGTGGTTACACGCACCGATTTGCCTGCTGTTACGGGCGACAATTTTCAATTGGTACAACTGTTTCAAAATTTAATTGGCAATGCCCTCAAGTACCGCAGGACTGAACCGCCCATAGTCCGCGCCAGTGCTGCGCTGGATGGGGATAATTGGTTGTTTTCCGTACAAGATAACGGTATTGGAATTGCCGAAGATTTCTATCCGCGCATCTTTCAAATTTTTCAGCGATTGCACACTCAAAGGGAGTATTCGGGAACGGGTATCGGTTTAGCAATTTGTCAAAAGATTGTCGAGCGCCACGGCGGTCGCATTTGGGTAGAATCAGACCTCGGTCAAGGCTCAACTTTCTACTTTTATCTTCCCCGAATTCCTGACAATAATTAGGGGTTGTTGAACAAATATAAAATAGCCCAACAGCAAGAGTAAAGCCGGGTTTAATAGGTTGATGCAAGCGAGCGTTAAAACCTTGACTGGATCAAAACCCCTGCTCTTTTTTATTAAGAGTTTTCTGTTAAGAATTCCCTTTCCTTATTCCCTATTCCCTATTCCCTATTCCCTATATCGAATTGTTTACTTTACAAATTAGAGCGAGAAGTGTAGCATATTTACTGATGACACTCAGTCAAAAATCGCCGAATATAAATTTAGAGTGCGTCCGATCGATTGCTATAACAAAAAGGGTTCGGAGTCGGGACTTGGGCCCGCTCCGATGTTGCGGACTCAAGTCCCCACGACACACCTTACTTATTGCGGTCGATCGATCGGACACTATATTATTAGCTCGATGCTATCCAATTCAAATATTAACAGTGTGCTTTCAACTGACCATTTTATTTCAAATGTCCGCAGATTTAGGTCGCGAAAAGTATCATGTTTGCTTGAGTTCAGAGGCGAAGGTTGATGTGGTTTTTATCGCGTTATTATGGGGTGCTCTGCTGTTAAGTATCTCGACAGTTTCAGAGTGCTTTATATTAGCAGAGTTCACAGATCAAATGCGGCTGCGCCAGCTTGGTTGTTTGAGTTGCATCAATCTCATTCTAACTGCAGTTATTGGCAGTGAACCCGGATGTTTCCCCAAGTTGGGCTGCGTCGCAAAGGCGATGCAAGCGAGGAAAAGCGGTGAATCTTCATCCTAAAAAATTCACTATTTTAATGGCGAACGACGACGAGGACGCGCGCTTTTTGATCGAGGCAGCGCTCCAGGAAGTTGCAGTTGCCATTAGAAGTGAATCTGTAGAAAATGGGGAACAAGTGCTAGATTATTTGTACCGTCGCGGTCAATATGCCGGTCGGAGCAATTGGCATCGCCCCCATTTAATTTTGTTAGATCTGAATATGCCCAGGCTGGACGGGAGAGAAACCCTAATTCATATTAAATCTGACCCCGATTTTCAGCAAATTCCGATCGTAATTCTAACTACCTCGCAATCCAGCGGAGATATTTTGCTGTGCTACAAACTCGGCGCGAATTCCTTTATCTCCAAACCAGTGACTTTTGAAGGATTGGTTAAAGTAATCAAGACTTTGTGCGAATATTGGTTTGAAATTGTGGCGCTGCCTCAAGATAGTTGACAGTTGTTTGGGAGTTATGAGTTTTAAGTTTTGAGTTTTGAATTAAGAAGAATTGTAATTTAACTTAAAACTCAAAACTCCCTCTTCAACTCAAAACTCAACATTCAAAACTCCCTCTTCAACTCAAAACTCAAAACTCAAAACTCCCTCTTTAACTCAAAACTCCCGAACAACTCAAAACTCCCTCTTCAACTCAAAACTCAAAACTCAAAACTCAAAACTCAAAACTCCCTCTTCAACTCAAAACTCAACATTCAAAACTTTTTAAGTTGACAGTTGAGAATTAATTGGTTAGAAGTTCTAAATATTGTGGGTGAGCCCGCTGAAAACTCCCAGCCGCGGGCAAATCGCAAGGCAAACCAGATTTTGAGAGTAATATGAAAGTCGATCGAGTCTCACGCCGATCGCCGTCAACTATAATGGTTAAGTTAATCTTTCAGCAAATTAGCCCAAGCTCCTGCATCCTTAATAGAGGCTAAAAATTTGCCGTCCACCCCACACGATCGCTCTAAATGTGTTCAAACCTAACCAATCCCTAAAAATTCTGTTGGTTGAGGACAACCTTGCAGATGTGGCGCTGATGGAAGACCTGTTAGGGTCGTTCAGTCACTCACTGTTTTGCCTCAAAAGTGTTGAATCTGTAGGGGCTGGGATCAAGTGCCTGGAAGCAGAAAGCTTTGACGCAGTATTGTTGGGTTTGTGGACTCCCAACAGCTTGGGTGAAATGAATGCGATCGCGACTCTGAAAGCTGGAGCCCCCGCTATCCCAGTTATAGTGCTGACAGATATCGACGACGAAAATACAGCGCTGTCAGCCCTGCGCGAAGGCGCTCAAGACTGCTTGATTAAAGGAAGATTTCAAAGAACTCTGTTGGTGCGGGCAATTCACTACGCGATCGAACGCCAGCAAATAGAAGAAAAACTGCGGCAGCAAGCCGAAAGAGAACGGCTGCTGAGTCAAACGATCGAAAACATCCGATCGTCCCTCGATTTGGCAAGTATTCTCCAAAAAACAGTCGCAGGGGTGCGACAATTTCTCAAAGCAGATCGCGTGTTAATTTATCGGTGCCGCAATTCGCCGGCAAAATCTGACAGCATTGACCTCAAAAGCGCGCTCGCGGCAGATGATGGCGATCCCGATTTATGCAAAGAAAAAACTCAAAACATTACTGCTGCTTTGGCGCTTTCATGTTTGTTGCTTGCCAAATCCGATTCCCCAGAAGCCGTGGCAAATGTCCGCGAAGCCGAACTCGATACGAGTTTTAAACAACTGCTGGCAGAATTGGGAATTGCAGCAGTTTTGAGCGTGCCTATTTGGCAATCTAAAGACAGGTTTGCCGCCAGTGAAGAACTATCAGCAGTCTGGGAAACCGAAAAAAATGCAGGCGCGGCGTTAGATGCCAACTCGCTGTTGGATGCTGAAAAACCGCAAGTCGAGCAAATAAATGCTGCTAATTGTCAGCCGGAAAACCGCAATTATTTGTGGGGAATGCTGACAGCATATAATTGCAGCGGTACGAGGCA
The DNA here is from genome assembly GCA_025454405.1 of Oscillatoriaceae cyanobacterium Prado104. Lineage (GTDB taxonomy): Bacteria > Cyanobacteriota > Cyanobacteriia > Cyanobacteriales > Microcoleaceae > Microcoleus. The sequence continues at coordinate 23,156 of JALOON010000068.1, forward strand.
GTGGCAGGAGTGGGAAATAGATTTTTTGAAACATTTAACTCTTCAGGTAGCGATCGCGATCGAACAATCTCAACTTTACCGCCAGCTAGCTGCAGCCAATGAAAGATTGCAGCAGTTGGCTACTACAGACGGACTCACCGGCATTGCCAACCGCCGCCAGTTCGATCGGATATTAATGTTGGAGTGGCGCAGGTTGGCGAGAGAGAAATTGCCCCTATCTTTGATCGTGTTTGATATCGACTTTTTTAAGCTTTACAACGACTTTTACGGCCACCTCGCCGGTGACGACTGCTTGCGGCAAGTAGCCCGCGCGATCGCCTCGGGAGTCAGGCGTCCTGCCGATTTGGCCGCCCGCTACGGTGGCGAAGAATTTGCAGTGGTACTGCCGAATACGGCTGCCGAAGGCGCGCTGGCTGTCGCCCGGACGATTCGCGATCGCCTCTGGAAACTCCAACTCCCCCACGAGCGTTCCCCGGAATCCTGCGTTACTCTCAGTGTCGGTATTGCTACTGCTATTCCAGTTCCTCACGACTCTCCCACATCTTTAATTTGCCGTGCCGACAGCGCCCTTTTTCAAGCTAAAGCTGAAGGAAAAAATCGCATTTTTCAGGCGATCGATAACTTTTAGGTTTTAGGTTGTAATTATGTTTTAGTTTTAATTTTTGAGGTTTGAGATTTAAAATTTTAGTTGTTTCTAACACTAGCTACCTACCACCTACTACCTAAAACCTACTTGTTGTTTCTTCCTTCTTCCTTCTTCCTTCTTCTCTCTTCCTTCTTCTTTCTTTTTTGACATCATTTTTTTGTATGCTATAATGGTCGTTCTGACTGCTTTACGATCGACAAGTAGATCTATGATATCTGTTTTGAGCCCGATAGCCGAGCGAAACGGTTTTAAAGTTCTCATAGTTGAAGACAATCTGGTTGAAGGGGATCTGATTGAAGAATTATTAATAGAAACCAATGCAGCGAGACACTCAGCTCAAAGGCTGGGCGAGAAATTTTTAGTAGGTCGCGCTTCCCGTCTCAGCGAAGCCCGCGAGATTTTAACAACAGAAAAATTTGATGTTATTTTACTAGACCTTTCCCTGCCAGACAGCCAAGACTTCAGCACAATTGTCAAGATTCAAGAATATAGCGTAGATACTCCGATCGTCGTACTCACGGCCCTCAATGACGAAGAACTAGCAGTACAGTCAATCCAAGCCGGAGCGCAGGATTATTTAGTAAAAAGAAACATCGACAGCGAAGTATTGAGGCGATCGATCCGCTACGCAGTCGAGCGCCACCACAATCAAGAAGCCCTGCGCAAAAGCGAAGAAAAATATCGCTCGGTAGTCGAGAATTCCCTAGTCGGAATTGCGATAATTTCCCCGCCGATATCGCACGACCAAATCCATAATTGGCAGTGTGTGGAAGCCAACGACGCCCTGTGCAATTTGCTCGGATACCAGCGCGAAGAACTGCTGCAGGCTAATTGGGAGAATTTGAGCTTTCCGGCAGACTGGAAAGCTAGTTTAGCACAATTAAATAGAATTATTGCCGGCGAAATCGACGGCTATGTTTTAGACAAAAGATGGCGCAGAAAAAACGGTAAAATAGTTTACACGCGAGTTTCCTTGCGCTGCATCCGCCGCCCGGACGGGTCGATCGACCGGATGATTAAAGTAGTCTTAGACGTGAGCGATCGCCAGCGCTACGAAATCCAACTCAAAGCATCAAAACAATTTTTAAAACACACAATTAATGCCACTCCCGACCCCATCTTTGTCAAAGACGACCGGCACCGCTGGATCGTATTGAACGACGCTTTTTGCGAGTTGATGGGCCAACCGCGACACGAACTGATCGGCAAGTCGGGCTATGACTTTTTGCCCCCAACAACAGCCGATATTTTTTGGCAAAAAGACGAAGAGATATTGAATACTGGCATCCCTGACGAAACCGAAGAACAATTTATAGATCGCGAAGGCAAAGAGCGCATCATTTCCACAAAAAAAACCGTATTTAAAACAGCAAACGGCAAAAAAATGTTAGTCGGTACGATTCGCGATGTCACCGAATACAAGCGACAACAAACAGCATTAGAAAACAGTGAATCTCGGCTGCAAAAAATTACCGCTAACGTGCCGGGAATGATTTATCAGTTCCGAATGGATGCGCTCGGAAATAAATCATTTAACTGCGTTTCTTCGGGCAGCAAGAACCTCTATCAATTAGAACCAGAAGAAATAGAAACCAATCCAGATGTGCTATTTGGATGCATTCATCCAGACGACCTGTCAAACTTTTACCAATCGATCGAACTTTCCGCAGCCACGCTGCAACCCTGGCACCATCAGTGGCGGCATATCGTATCCGATCGAGTGAAATGGCTGCAAGGCGCGTCACGACCGGAAAAACAAGCCAATGGCGACATAATTTGGGACGGTTTGGTAATGGATGTTACCGAATTAAAACAAACCCAGCAAGAGCGCGATCGGCTGTTTAGCATCTCCTTAGATTTACTCTCCATTTCCGGTTTTGACGGCTATTTCAAACGCTTAAACCCCGCTTGGGAAAACTCATTAGGTTACAGCAGGGCTGAATTTCTCGCTCGACCTTTAATCGAATTCGTACATCCAGAAGACCGAGAGAACACCCGAGCTACATTAGAAACACTCAAACTCGGCAATCCCGTAATTAACTTAGAAAACCGCTATCTTTGCACAGACGGCAGTTATAAATGGCTGTCGTGGACGGCATCGCCTTTTGCTGAAGAAGGTTTAATCTATGCCGTCGCCCGCGACGTGACAGCGAGCAAGCAAGCCGAAGCAGAATTGCGCAAAAGCGAAGCTACCAATCGCGCGCTTTTAGATGCCATACCTGACATGATGTTTCGGTGTCGTGCTGACGGCACTTTAATCGACTTTAAACCCGCCAAGGATTTTCAGGATACCGTACCGCAAAACATATTTATCGGCAAAAAAGTTCAAGATATATTGCCGCAATCCTTTGCTGAAAAAATCGTTGACAGCAACAATTCAGATGTCACAATCGGCGAAATTCAAATCGTAGAATATCAACTGCAAGTTAAAGGCAAACTGTGCGATTGCGAAGCGAGAATTGTATTTTGCACGGAGGACGAAATAATCGCGATCGTCCGCGATATTACCGAACGCAAGCGAGCGGAATCAGAACTCCAGCGGCAAGCAGCAGCAATGGCTGCAGCTTCCGACGGCATCGGCATCGTTAATGCTGACGGAGAAGTAATTTATAGCAATGCAGCCAAACTCAAAATTTACGGCTACGAATCCGCAGCAGAAATGTTGGGCAAAAGCTGGAAAATATTTTACCAAGGTGAAGAACTGCAAAGGTTCGAGCGGGAAATCATGCCCGATTTAGCCCGCAAAGGATATTTGAGCACGGAAGCAGTGGGATGCCGCCGCGACGGTTCCGAATTCCCTCAAGAGATCTCGCTGACAATGCTGGCAGGCGGTGAAATAGTTTGCATTGTCCGCGATATTTCCGCCAGAAAAGAGGCAGAAGAACAACTGCGATCGAGCCAGCGATTCGCCCAACAAATTGCCGAAGCCAGCCCGAATATTTTGTACGTTTACGACATTATCGCACGGAAAAATATCTATATCAATGCTTCTGTAGAACAAATTCTCGGCTATACAGCCGAAGAAATTCAGGGCATGGAGAACCTGATGCTCGCATCTTTAATGCATCCCGAAGATTTAAAGAAAATGCCTAATTATTGGCAACAAGTAGCCACAGGCAGGGAAGGCGATATCTTTGAAATCGAATACCGCATGAGGCACAAAGACGGTTCTTGGCGCTGGATCGTCAGCCGGGATACCGTATTTGAAAGAACCGCAGGCGGTCAATTAAAACAAATTCTCGGTACGGGAACGGATTTTACAGAAAGCAAGCAAGCAGAAGACGAAATTAAGTTGTTGCTGGCAGCAACTCAAGCTATTAGCGAGTCGGTAGATTTCGAGAGCGCGATCGCAGATATTTTGCGGTTGCTGTGCAATAAAATTGGCTGGAATTTTGCCGAAGCTTGGATACCGGCAGCCGACGGTACAGTATTGGAACTCAGCCAAAGTTGGTACGCGGGCGACCCGGATTTAGAGAATTTCGGCCGCGAAAGCCAAAAGTTTGCATTTTCGCTAGGGGTAGGAATGCCGGGGCGAATTTGGCTGACCAAAAATGTAGAATGGAGAGCTAATGTTTCCCAAGAAGTTGCTAATCCTGAAAACTCTATTTTCTTGCGATCGCAAATCGCAGCCGAAGTCGGATTGAAAGCTGCTTTTGGAGTGCCAATTCGAGCAGGTACAGAAGTAATGGCAGTTTTAGTGTTTTACAAGCGGGAACCCTCATCGCTAGAACCGCGTCTGGTAGAATTGGTAAAGGCAGTAGCAACTCAGTTGGGTTCCCACATTCAGCGCAAACAAGCAGAAGAAGAATTGCGCAAAAGCGAAGAACGCTGGCAGTTGGTTCTCAAGGGCAACCAAGACGGAATTTGGGACTTGAACCTGCAAACAAATGAAGCTTTTCGATCGGCCCGCTGGAAAGAAATTATCGGTTATTGCGAGGGAGAAATCGATACCCAAAACACCGAATGGACTGAGTGCATTCACCCTGACGATGCCGAACAAGTGCAAACAGCCATCCAAAACTATCTCCAGCGCCAAACTCCCCATTACGCCGCCGAATACCGCTTGCTGTGTAAAGACGGCAGCTACAAATGGGTCCTCGCCCGCGCTCAAGCTGTGTGGGATGCAGCCGGAAATCCCCTGCGCATGGTGGGTTCCCTGACAGATATCAGCGATCGCAAACAAGCAGAATTAGCCCTCCTGCAAGTCACTCAAGCCGTCGAAAGTACCAGCGACGCGATCGGGATTGCTGACTTAAAAGGGCGCTCTATTTACCACAACCAAGCCTTTATCCAGCGCTACGGCTACACCGTTGAGGAACTCAATGCGATTGGCGGTCCGGCGGTAATGTACGCCGGCCGCAAACTTTGGCAGCAAATATTTAAAACTATCCGCCGGGGCTTGTCTTGGTGCGGCGAAATCGAGCTCAAAACCAAGGATGGCGAAGCAGTAACCGCTCTCGTGCGAGCTGATAGCATCAAAGATAAAAATAACAATTCGATCGGGTTAATTGGCGTGATTACCGACATCACCAAACGCAAAGAAGCCGAAGCAGCTTTGCACCAACAATTAAAGCGAGAACGGCTGGCTTTAGCCATGCTGGAACGCATTCGCTCTTCTCTAAATTTAGAAGAGATTTTGACGAAAGCTGTCGATGAAGTGCGGCATTTTTTGCAAGTCGATCGCACGGTTATTTACCGATTCAATCCCGATTGGAGCGGGTGTATCGCTGTGGAATCGGTAAGCGAAAACTGCACCTCAATTGCCGGAATGGACATTTACGACCCCTGTTTTGGAGAAGCCTACGTTCCCCTTTACAAAGATGGGAGAATTCGAGCGACAGAGGATGTTCGCAACGCAGGTTTAGCCGATTGCTATTTAAATTTGTTGACCAGCCTTGAAGTCAGGGCGAGCGTGGTAGTGCCGATTTTGCAGGGCGAAAACTTGTGGGGTTTGTTAATCGCCCACCACTGCCGGGGACCGCGCCGCTGGCAGCAATTTGAATCGGAGTGTCTCAAACAATTGGGCGTGCAGTTGGCGATCGCGATCCAACAATCGACGCTGTTTGAACAAGCACAAATCGAAATTGCCGATCGCAAGCAAGCAGAAGCCGCCCTGCAATTAGCTAAAGAAGCTGCCGAAGCTGCTAGCAAGGCGAAAAGCGAATTCCTTGCCAACATGAGCCACGAACTGCGGACGCCCCTCAACGGCATTTTAGGATACGTTCAACTGCTAAAAAATGATAAGAATTCAACAGCAGAACAGCAGGAAAATCTCAACGGCGTCCAGCAGTGCGGCGAACATTTGCTGACGCTAATCAATGATGTTTTAGACTTGGCAAAAATTGAAGCTAGCAAAATGGAACTGGCACCGTCTGAGGTGAATTTCCCCGGCTTTGTCAAAAGTATTGTGGATCTGTTCCAAATGCGGGCAGCTCAAAAAGGTATTTCATTTACTTGGGTTCAAGTATCTGCACTGCCGGACTGCGTTTTAGCTGATGAAAAAAGGCTGCGACAAGTTTTGATTAATTTGCTCGGCAATGCGATTAAATTTACCAAGAGCGGCGGGGTAACGTTCAAAGTCGGTTATACCGATAATTTAGTTGAAAATTTACGGACAATTCGCTTTCAAGTCGAAGATACCGGCATCGGTATCGAACCGAACAAACTGCAAGAAATATTTTTGCCCTTCCACCAAGTGGGCGATCGCAGTAATTTTGTTGAAGGCACCGGACTGGGACTTTCGATCAGCCAAAAATTAGTCAAAATGATGGGCAGCGAAATTCGCGTCCGCAGTACCTTCAATAAAGGTAGCACCTTCTGGTTGGACATCAACTTGCCCCCAGTTGCTCAATGTTCTCAACTCCCCACCCCGCAGGAAAAACGGCGGCTAGTTGGTTTTATCAGTCCCAAGCGTAAAGTTTTGATCGTGGATGACCACGAAGTCAACAGGTCTGTGTTGCACAGGCTGCTGTCCCGTCTGGGCTTTGAAATCGCCCTCGCCAGAGATGGCGAAGAATGCTTGCAGAAAGCATTTGAATTTCGCCCGGATCTGGTTTTAATGGACTTGCTGATGCCCGTAATGGACGGTTGGGAAGCTACCAGGCGGCTGCGACAGTTGCCGGAATTTAAAAATGTGGTTATACTCGCACTTTCGGCCAGCGCTTACGAGGCCACCAGACAGGAAAGCATACTTGCAGGCTGCGATAATTTTCTCACCAAGCCTATTCAAACCAGCCAGCTTTTAGAATTGCTGCAAGTGCATTTGGCACTAGAATGGGTTTACGAAGACGGGTCTGCTGGTAAAAAGCGGAAAGCCCAAAATCTCAAAGCAGCACCCGACGATCTCGCTGCTGCACCGGCAATGGTCTCTCCCGATTCCGAATCAATCTTGACCCTGCTAAGATTGGCTGCTATGGGCGATATTGAAGCTATTTTGGAGGAAAGTGCTAAACTTGAAAATTGCAACCCGCAATTAGCCACTTTTGTCAACCACCTGCGCCAACTTGCTAAGGGATTTCAGCTCAAGCAAATTAGAGATTTTTTAAAGCAAAATTTATCTTAGAATCGACCCGTAGAAAGCAATTTAACCTCACAGTTCACAACGTTTAAGTTCCCCGCGAAGATGAACGAGAAAAATTCAGCAGACAGAAGCATCATTTTAATTGTCGATGACAACCAGACCAATCTGGATGTACTTTTCGAGCTGTTGAGAAATTACGGATTTAAAGTATTGGTTGCTCTCGACGGCGAAAGCGCGATCGAACAAATTGAATACATCCATCCAGATTTAATTCTTTTGGATATCATGATGCCGGGAATTGACGGTTTTGAAACTTGCCGCCGCTTGAAAGCAGAACCCGAAACGCGAGACATCCCCATCATATTTATGAGCGCCCTTTCCGACACTCTCGATAAAGTCAAAGGCTTTCAGACAGGTGCCGTCGATTACATCACTAAGCCCTTCCAGCACGAAGAAGTTTTGAGCCGCATTGAAACTCATTTGACAATCCGCAACCTGCAGAAAAAACTTGAAGAAAAAAACGCAGAACTCGCCCACCTCAACCAAAATCTGGAAAGACTTGTCGAACAAAAAACCAAGCAACTGATCGATCAAGAAAAAACTGCGATCGTCGGTCGCCTGACTCAGGGTATGGTTCACAATCTGAAAAGCCCGCTGCAAGTTATTCAAACTAGCATTGATTTGATCGACACGAGAGCAACAAAAATCAATGAAGAATCTTTAATCAAATATACAAAATACATCGTGCAAGCTGTGGCAAAAATCAATCAGATTATGGACACCCTGATGATGAAAAGCCGCAAGGAACAAAAGCAAGATTTGCAGCTTGTCAATATTAACGATTTAGTGCAGCGAGAGATTCAGTTATTGGACGGTAATTTGTACTTTAAAAATAAGATTAGAAAGAAATATTTTTTTGATGAGAATATAGAAAGCATGCCTTTAATGTACTCTTATATTTCTCAAGTGTTTTACAATTTAATCAACAACGCGATGGATGCGATGTGGGACAAAAAAGTTAGGGAACTGACGATTGTTACGCGGCAGGATGAATCGAAAATATACATGGATATTGCCGATACGGGATGCGGCATAACCCCTGAGGATCTGTCAAAGCTGTTCGATCCTTTTTATACGTCAAAGCCAGCTAAAGGCGAGGAAAAAAGAGAGGGAGAACCGACAGGAACGGGGCTGGGACTTTATACTTGCATCGAACTTTTAAAACCTTTTAACGGCGAGATTGTTATTAGCAGCAATCCCGGTAAAGGCAGCGTGTTTACAGTTGTGCTGCCGAAATCTGGAAAGACTGTTTGACAGTTGTTCGGGAGTTTTGAGTTTTGAGTTTTGAGTTTTGAGTTGTTCGGGAGTTTTGAGTTTTGAATTTTGAGTTATTCGGGAGTTTTGAGTTTTGAATTTTGAGTTATTCGGGAGTTTTGAGTTTTGAATTTTGAGTTTTGAGTTGAAGAAAAGTTTTGAGTTGAGAGGGAGTTTTGAGTTTTGAGTTTTGAATTGAAGAAAAGTCTTGAGTTGAGAGTTATCAGTTGAGAGTTGACAGTTGACAGGTTGATGTATCAGCTATCTTCCTTCTTCTTTCTTTCTTCCTCCTGACTCCTTCTTCCTCCTTCTTCCTCCTTCTGCCTTCTGCCTTCTGCCTTCTGACTTCTTCCTTACTCTTGCTATTGCAGTGTTAAACGCTGTGAATTAAAATGAGTTTAGAGGCTTCTGACTCAATTATTTTTCTGTGGCTCACCTACGCAGCGCCCGTACCTCTGGCGGGCGCTTAAATGCACGATAGAGAGCGCAATCGGTTACAGCGTCTACTGAGTTGTTTGTGTTTTTTAAGTAGGGCTTGCTGAATAAAACTCTCAGCCCCCGAGAGCAATGGTTTTGAGCCTTTTGCGATCGATTTAGTGCCAGGTTATGGCATAGAGATGGTCATCACCAAAAGACTTATTCAGCAAGCCCTAAGTAGAAGGAAGAAGGAAGTCCGAAGCAGGAATAGTTGAGAGTTGACAGTTGACAGTGGCGATTACCGATTACCAATTACCAAATCTCAAATTTCAAATCTTAAATTTCAAATCGACAATCCCAAATTTCCAATGTAAAATCTCAAATCTAAAATCCTATGTCTTGCGTTTTACCGACAAATTCAATGGGTGCTGGCTTGAAAGTTTTGTTAGTAGAAGAGAGTGCAGAAGAGGTAGAATTAATTCGCGAGATGCTGTTAGCAAATAGGTGCGATCCTCCGTCAATTAATGTGACTGCTACTGTCGGTTTTAACGAAGTTACAGCTATTTTAAACAACGAATTTTTTGATGTAATATTGTTAAATACACCGCCTGCTAAAAGCCAAGAATTTGAGACTCTTTTCAGGATGCTAGAGGGCAACATCGATATTCCGATCGTCCTGTTAACGCCCCCAGAAAACGAAGAATTAGCTATCGAGTTAATTGCAGCAGGGGCAGAAGATTATCTGATAAAAGCCAAAACAGACAGCCGCATGTTGGTGCGATCGCTCCGGTGCGCTTGCGCCCGCTACCAAAGGCGATTCAAACAACAGCAAATTCAAGAAACATACCCGGCTGCTGTGGAAAATATCAAATTAGCTAGTGAGGAACTGCAAGCCAGTAAAAAATTTTTAAATTATACGATCGATGCAGTTGCCGATCCAATTTTTGTCAAAGACGAACAACACCGCTTAATACTGTTAAATGACGCTTTTTGCAAGCTGATCGGCAAGCAGCGCGAGGAACTGCTGGGCAAGTCCGATCGCGACTTTTGCCAGCAAACAGAAGCTGAGATTTTTTGGCATAATGACGAACAAGTATTGAGAACGGGAGCAGAACAATACAGAGAGGAAATATTTACTGACCCCCGAGGCAAACAGCACATTTTATCTACCAAAAAAACTGTATTTAAAAACAGTGACGGCAGTCAAAGTTTAGTCGGGATTATTCGAGATATAACGGCAGAAAGAGAGCGGGAAATAGCGCTGCAAAAAACCGAATCTCGCCTGTTACAGCTAGCAGAAAACTTGCCAGGAATAATCTACCAATTTTTACTGACAAAAGACGGAAAAAAATCTTTTATTTATATGTCTGCTGGCTGCCGCGAATTATACGAAATGGAACCTGCTGAAATACAACAAAGAGCAGATAGTGGCTTTAACTTAGTTTATCCAGACGACCGCCAGAAACTTGAAGAATCTATCGTACTTTCAGCAACAACTATGCAGCCTTGGCGGCAGGAATGGCGAGTGCTGCTGCCTTCAGGAAAAATTAAGTGGCTGCAAGGAGCATCGAGACCGGAACGAGTGAATTTACCGACGGAAATAGCTCGGGAAGGAGATATAATTTGGGAAGGCATGGTGCTGGATATTACAGAATTAAAACAGGCAGAAGCAGCTTTGCGAGAGAGCGAAGAAAGATTTCGATCGCTCGTGGAAAATATCCCTGGTGCTATCTACCGCTGTCAGTACGATGCTGGCTGGCAGATGGAATTTATTAGTGATGAAATCGAGAAAATTAGCGGCTATCCTGCTGCGTATTTTCTGGGAAATCGGCGCTTGAGTTTGACTGGCATCATCCATTCCCAAGACATTGAAACGGTCGATCGAGCTGTTAGGGAAGCAGTAGAATTGAGGCAGCCTTACAATCTAGAATACCGCATCCTGCGCGTCGGCGGCGCGGTGCGGTGGATATCGGAAAGAGGGCGGCCGACTTACAGTAAAGACGGACTGCTTTTGTGGCTGGATGGCGCGATTTTTGATATTACCGATCGCAAACAAGCCGAACTGACTTTGCAGCAAGTAACCCAAGCTGTAGAAAGCGCTAGCGATGCAATTGCGATCGCCGATTTGGACGGCTATTCAATCTATCACAATCAAACATTTATTCACCGCTACGGCTACAGTGTTGCAGAACTAAATAATGCCGGCGGTCCGGCTGTGATGTACGTCAAATCCCAACAATTGAGCAAGTTATTTAGGGTGCTGCGGAAAGGTCAATCGTGGAATAGTGAAATCAAACTCAAAGCTAAAAATGGCGAAATTATCAATGCTCAATTGCAAGCTGACTGCATCAAAAATAGCGAGGGTCAGATAATAGGAATGATGGCAATTATTACCGACCTCACGGAAATCAAACGCGCCGAGTCAGCACTGCGCATCAGCCAAGAACGATTGCAGCTAGCATTATCTAGCAGTTCTTTGGGGCTGTGGGATTGGAATATACTTACAGGTGAAACTTATTTCGACAAGCAGTGGAAAAAAACATTGGGTTATGAAGAAAATGAAATTGAAAATAACTACTTATCTTGGGAAAGGTTGCTGCATCCCGAAGATAAAAGCCGGGTAATGGAAACACTGAAAAGTTATTTAGAAGGTCGTACTGATACCTACGAACTTGAATTGAGAATGCTGAATAAAGCGGGTAATTGGCAGTGGATTTGGGGGGCGGGTAAAATAGTTGAGTACAGCGAATTTGGCACCCCGGTGCGCATGACAGGCACTCACCAAGATATCAGCGCCCGCATTGCAGCAGAAGCCGAAAAAACCCAGTTAATCGCATCTTTGCAAAAACTTACCAGCCAGTTGCAAACAGCGCAAACAGTAGCGCGGCTGGGAAATTGGGAATTCGATATTGCAACGGGAATTATTACTTGGTCCGACGAATTGTTCCGCATTCACGATCGAACTGGAAATCAAACACCAACTTACGAGGAATTGTTGCAGCAAATTCATCCCGACGATCGAGCAAGATTTGCAGGTATCGTGCAACAAGCCATAACTGAAGGAACAGCCTACGATATTGACTACCGCATCTGTCTTCCCTCAGGAGAAATTAAGTATATCAATGCTAAAGCAGAGGCGGTGAAAAATGAATTCGATCGCCCGGTGCGGTTGTTTGGCATTGTCATGGATATTACCGATCGCAAGCTGGCAGAAACTGCTTTGCAAGAAAGTGAAGAGCGGTTTCGAGCTATATTTGAACAAGCGGCGATCGGGATCGTTCAAGCGCGGGTAAATGGCGAATTCGTGAAGGTAAATCAAGGGTTTTGCAATATTGTCGGCTACTCGCAAGAGGAACTGATTTCGCTAACTGTTTGGGATATCTCTTACCCGGAAGATTTAGACGCAGATCTGGCCTATAGAAGCCAAGTATTAGCAGGAGAAATTTCAAGTTATTCAGTTGAAAAACGTTATATTTGCAAAAATGGTGCTTTGGTTTGGACGAATGTTACTGTATCTTTAATTCGGGATGTTTTGGGCGAACCTAGTTATGCAATTGCCGCGATCGAAGATATTAGCGATCGCAAGCAAGCCGAAGCAGCGCTGCGACAGCAATTAAAGCGGGAAAGGCTAGTAATAGCCATCCTGGAACGCATTCGATCGTCTCTAAATTTAGCAGAAATTTTGACAAAAACAGTTGATGAAGTGCGGCAGTTCCTGCAAACAGACCGCACAATTATTTATCAGTTTAATTCCGATTGGAGCGGAGCAGTTGCTGTCGAAGCTGTTGGAGAAAATTGGCAGAAAATTGCGGGAACTGTAATTAAAGATGAGTGTTTTGGAGAAACATATAGCTCTAAGTACAAACAAGGCAGGGTAAAGGCGATCGGCGATATTTACAATGCCGGACTATCGGAGTGTTACATTAATTTATTGGCTCAGTTTCAGGTAAAATCTCACCTCGTGGTGCCAATAGTGCAAGGCGATATGCTGTGGGGTTTGCTGATCGCTCACGAGTGCGCGGGGCCCCGCCCCTGGCTGGAATTTGAAATAGAATGCTTGAAACAAATTAGCGTGCAGTTAGCGATCGCGATCCAGCAATCGACGCTGTTTGAACAAGCACAAACCGAAATAGCCGAACGCAAACAAGCAGAAGCAGCATTGCAGGAATCGGAAGCCCGAGAGCGATCGAAAGCCTTGCAGTTAGAATTAGCAATTAACAAACTCAGAACTACTCAATCTCAACTCGTTCAGAATGAAAAAATGGTCAGTTTGGGTCAGTTAGTTGCCGGAGTAGCCCACGAAATTAACAACCCAGTAAATTTCATTCATGCTAATATTGCCCCGGCTCGAAATTACGTTTTAGACTTGCTGGATGCGATTAAAACTTACCAGAAATACTATCCCGAACCCGCGATCGAAGTGTTAAATAAAATCAATGAAATCGACCTAGATTATGTGGCTGAAGATTTGCCGAAACTTTTCAATTCCATGCGAGTAGGAACCGAGCGCATTGTAGAGATTGTCAAATCGCTGCGCAATTTTTCTCGATTGGACGAATCCGATCGCAAGTTAGCCAACATTCATGAAGGAATTGAGAGCAGTTTAATGATTTTACAAAATCGCCTGAAATCCCACAACAGCCGTCCGGCGATTCAAATAATTAAAAATTACCAGCAACTGCCAAAAATAGAATGTTTTCCCGGTCAATTAAATCAGGTATTTATGAATATTTTGATTAATGCGATCGATGCTTTGGAAGAACGGGACAAGTTGCGGACACCTGAAGAGTGCAACCTGCTGCCGAGCACTGTCACGATCCGCACTTATCTCGCCCCTGGGGAAATCGCAGGTATATCGATCGCGGACAACGGGCCGGGAATACCGGAACCTGCAATTTCGAGGCTGTTCGACCCATTTTTTACTACTAAACCTGTAGGGAAAGGTACGGGTTTGGGACTGTCAATTTCTCACTCAATTATAGTCGATCGGCACGGCGGCAATTTGAATTGTATTTCTACATTGGGGAAAGGCGCGGAATTTTTAATTGAAATTCCAGTACGGCAGAATTTACATAGTTGAGAGTTGGTAAGAAGTTTTGAGTTTTGACTTAAACGGAACTTACCCCCAGGCTCGATCGCTCCTAGATTTCAAACCAAGAACTCACAGGCAATCGGGGTGAGACTCCCCACCTGATACATGACTACAA
>JALOON010000069.1 GCA_025454405.1 Oscillatoriaceae cyanobacterium Prado104
AAAGCTTTAATGGAATCTTTGCCTTTCGTGCAGGAAGTAATTATCAACAGCGCCCAAGGAAATTCTCTCAATTTGGTAGTGGGTTCGCAAAGCGATGCCCTGGCAGGCATTCAGCAAGTATTGAAAGATGCGGGATTGCCTACTTTTGGCATCGCTCAATCTCGCCCGAGTTTGGACGATGTTTATTTGGCTGCTACGGGCAAAACTTTGTTGGATGCGGAGTTGGCGGCCGCTAGCAGCCGGGATTTGAAAGCGGAACAAAAGGCGGCAATGCGGTCTTAAATTATGCTTTAAAATAACTATTCTCCTGGGGGGAGAGTGCGTTCGTTTGCTTAGTCTAAACTCCAATTATGAGCGCCAGTCCTCGATGGGACTGGCACTCATAAACTAACCGAGGAGAAGGTTTGGAACTTTTTGGATATGTCTGTTGCTGAAGTGATTAAATCGTCATTTCTCAGATTGGGAAGAGTATAAGCATTAATAGCGCTGGCACTACATTTGCCGCCATTTCAGGACAATTTTTTACTTTGAAACAGAAGTCCGATCGCCCTTCTTCCACACCTTAAACAACTCGGGCGTCACCAACCCTTGCGGAAAAAATATCGTTCCCACCACTATCAGCAACCCAAAAATAATTAACCGCCCGTCCCGCAGAAACTGCGCCAACCAAAAAGGCAATCCTTGAATAGTCGCCAGCCCCCTCAAAACCTCCGGCAAAGCAGTAAAAATCATCCCGCCCAACACCGAACCGACAAAAGTTCTGCTACCGCCAATTAACACAGAAGTCAAGTAAATAATACTGGCATCAAAAGTTCCTTGACGGGCATTCCAAGTATTGAGAAAATGCGCGCTAACCGCACCGACAGCCCCTGCTAAAATAGCACCCAAAGTAAAAGCCAAAACTTTATAAAAAGTCGGATTAATGCCGATCGCATCTGCCGCCAACTCGTCAGCCCGAATCGCCGCAAAGGCCCGCCCCACGCGGATGCGTTCCAAGCGGTAAAGAACCGCCATACTTACCACAAGTAAAGGAACAGCAACCCACAAATATTCGAGCGGCGTCGCAAACGGTTGAGGGATAGCAAAAATACCGATCGCACCGCCAGTAATGTCTAAATTGAGTGAGAAAACGCGGAGAATTTCGACAAAAGCAATAGTTGCGATCGCCAAATAAATCCCCCTCAATCTCAGCGCCAAAATCCCCACTAAAACGCCAACCAACCCGCAAACAATTCCCGCAATTAACATTTCCAATAACAGCAGCGGCAGCGGAAACAAATCGCCCGTTGTTTGAAACGCAGTAGTAGACAAAATCGCCGCAATATACCCGCCTAAAGCATAAAAACCCGGACTAGCTAAGGACAATTGTCCCGTCATCAGAGGCAAATATAGCGACAGTCCCAACATTGCACCCAGCAACATCGAAACAATCAAAAACCCGTAAGTAGTAAAAAAAGCAGTCATAGCAGGCGCAGTACAGAAAAACAATAATTAGTCGGGGGATAAGTTCGATCGGTCACTTTCGGGTAAATCGTCAATACCCAAACTTATCCCATCAATAATAGCTGCTTTAATCCAAGAGGCCAAGTGAGAAGCAGAACAATTGATTGAGTTTCTTGGTAAACAGCGAGCAATTTATGCAAGAATTCGATCGAGTGCAACTGGCGATGGGAAATGGTAGACGATCGAGCTGGGTTGGTATTCAAGGATAACATATTTAAAACAGCGAACATTTGTGCTCGATCGCTTGTTGCAAAAGAGCGTTGTACTCCTTTTGCTTAACAATATAAGCTCCGAATCTTTCCAAATGCGGGTTGTTCATTTGAGCGTCAAATAGCAAATAAGAGCGATCGCGCAATCTCTCCACCAACTTCACCATTGCCACCTTTGAACCTTCAGGAATTCGGTAAAACATCGACTCCCCAATAAACGCACCGCCGATCGACAATCCCAAGATTCCCCCCGCCAATTCATCCCCGCACCAAGTCTCGAAACTGTACGCCCAACCAGCCTCGTACAAAGCCCAATAAATCTGTTTGAGCTCGTTAGAAATCCACGTAGTTTCTCGATCGGCACAACCCTCAACCACCGCCCCAAAATCGCGGTTTACAGCTACTGAAAACCGATTTTGATTGATTTGCCGTCGGAGCGACTTCGGGTAGGTAAATCTTTCATCTAGAGGTATCAGCGCCCGCTGCAGGCTGGAATACCAACCCAAACTATCTTCGCCGTCATTTGCCATCAGGAAGTAACCTTGCGCGTATCCCTGTATAATTGACGGTATATCATATTGCATAAATTTATCAGTTGTTTGTCCGTTGACCGCTAACAGCCAACCATAGCAATTTAGGAATTAGGAATAATCATGGCAGAACCGATCGCACCTGTTACTTTACCGCCCGTCACTAACCCCGAACGAGAAGGCGAATGGCTCGAAAAAACATTGCTCGCATGGCTTGATTCCGAGTTTATCCCAGAAGCCGCCAACGAGCAAATAGCTAAAAGAGCTGCCCAAATCTACATCCGCCAGCGCATGGAAGGCGAAAACGACCTGGGCAGCTTGGTAATTGCGATCGTCACAGAAATGCAAGGCTATGATTTTTCTAAAAGCTTTTACGGCGAATTTGCGATCGCCAATGCAGTTAGCGATTTATTACTAGAAAGTCTCGGCATAGACAAATGTTGCGGAAATTGAAGCAAGAAAGAGGAAAATTGAACTTAGAAGTCTGAACCAAAAATCAACCTCAAACACAATCTTGTCGATCGTTTCTAAGTTTTTTTCTTCGTTCTTCGTTCTTCCTTCTGACTCATGAAAACTACTCATGAAAACTGACGACTGACAATTGAGGACTGTCAACTGTCAACTGTCAACTCTTCCTTCTTCCTTCTTCCTTCTTCCTTCGTCTTACCAGCTAGACTTAACTACGCCGGGTAAAAGACCTTCGTGAGCCATTTCTCGAATCATGTTGCGAGACAGTCCGAAATCACGATAGTAACCTCTGGGGCGGCCCGTCGCCCAACACCGGTTGCGCAGGCGAGTGCGCGAACTGCTGCGGGGTAGTTGTTGCAGTTGGCGGTGAATTGCCATTTTGTCCATCTGATTGGTCGCTGCATCGAACTGGTCTTTGAGTTCGGCGCGCTTGTCTGCGTACTTGTCTACGAGCTTCTGGCGTTTCTTCTCGCGCTCGATCATGCTCTTTTTAGCCATAGTCTGTTGATATCCTTGGATAAATCACGATCTCCAATTTTACTATATTTTTGTCCGCGCGATCGACTTGTGTTAAAAAAAATTTCCTAAATTTCCGACAGCTCTGATAAAAATACCAGATCTGAGCTTTTTTTGCTAGCTAGCAAATAAGTTTAATTACGTTCGATCGAAATCCGGGTTTTCGCCAATAGTTTGTTGCGTCGCGTGTCGAATATGGAGAATGCGAACAGCAGACATTTCTTCACTTTCCACAATAGTGAAAAGAATGCGGTATTAATTGCGACCTTTACCATAAAGTAACTGCCTAATTTCTTTACTCAAGTATTGATTCTCTCTGGCAAGCGGACAGCGTTTTGGCATTGCCGATAACGACTCGATCGCCTGCAACAATCCCTCATACCACTCCCTTGCTTTCTCTAGTGATGTCCTCTGAGATAATAGGAGGAATGCGCGATCGGCTTCTGCTTCTGCAACGCTTGAAATTTCAATGAAATATTTCATCAATTCTTCGGTAAACTGTACTTGCTGCGCTGCGATTTAGCAAATTCATCAAATGAACGGAACCGTCCCGATTCAAAATCATTTAAACCTTGCTGAATACCCTCAATAGCTTCTTCGGAGTCTCGTGCTTCCCATTCTAATATCCGAGTTAGCAATTGAGCCGCAACCAGGCTAATATCTTGTCCTTGCCGATCGGCCTTTTCGCGCAGGAGTGCCTCTATTTCTGGACTGAGAGAAATCGCAATACTCATAGACTTACTTTCTGTGGTTTAAACTGTTGACAATAATTCTAGCAAATTACAATTGTTGTTGTACAGCAATATTAGTGTTGTACAACTATTGTTGTACAGTTTTTACGGAGAATAAACAATAATAAGTTCATTAATCTACCTTTGTTCCAACAGAAGGACACAAATCGGCGAGTTCGCAAATATCGCAAGCTGGAGTTCTCGCTTTACAAACCGCTCTCCCGTGATAAATTAATCGAATCGACCAATTTTCCCAATCCGGCTGCGGCAACAATAACATTAAATCTTTTTCAATCCGAATCGGATCGGTATGTTCGGTCAATCCCAATCGCTGGCTCAATCGTTTGACGTGAGTATCTACTGTCACGCCCATATTAATACCAAAAGCGTGAGCGAGAACCACATTAGCTGTTTTGCGGGCGACTCCGGGCAATTCTAATAACTCTTCCATTCTTTGCGGTAATTGGTTGTTAAATTTATGGACGATCGCCCAACAAGCACCTTTAATATTTTTAGCTTTATTGCGATAGAAACCAGTCGATCGCACTAAATTTTCGAGTTCTTCTAGATCTGCATTTGCCAAAGCAACCGCATCGGGAAAACGCTTAAATAAAGCCGGAGTTACCATATTTACGCGATCGTCCGTACATTGAGCCGAAAGAATTGTTGCTACCAGCAACTGCACGGGAGTTTCGTAATTGAGAGTGCAGGTAGCGTCTGGATACAAGCGTTTGAGCCGAACTAAAATTTCGAGCGATCGTTGTTTTAAACTTAACTTTTTAGTCATTAGTTATCAGTCATCAGTCATCAGTCATCAGTCATTAGTCAACCGTCGTTAGTGATAATATCATATCCAGTGAAACAAACCTAATTATTTTAGGAGTCGGTTAGCGAGGGCTATCATGAAAAAAATTGATATTTGTTGGTAGTTTGACTGTTCCGTATTGTCTGACATTGGTTCTCCGTTGTCATCGGGATAGATAATCTGCGATTTTTCGGGAGATTGCATTTGCGTGACCATTGCGTTTTTCCCTCCATTTGCTGCTGGAGTTGATTTAAAATTTTAGCCATCAGTCACAAGCGCTGCAATAGCTAATGACTGATGACTAATAACCAATGACTGAGGGTTGCTGGCTGACTATTGTTGTAAAAGATTTTTCATCCAATCTATGCCAGTCAAATTAGCCGTATCCCGAATAATCAAGAAAATTCCCAAACCCAACAACAGCATCAAACCAGTCTGCATGACATTTTCCTGAATGCGGTTCGGCAAAGGTTTGCCTCGCAATCCTTCGATGAGCAGAAAAGCTAGCTGACCGCCGTCCAACGCAGGCAGCGGCAAGATATTAATTATGGCTAAGTTGATGCTAATTAGCGCGGCAAATTGAAACAAATTCCCGGCGTCCGATCGCGCAATTCCCGCACCAATTGCCACAATTGCCACCGGCCCGGATAACTGATCTGCGGTTTGGCTGAAGTTGCTCACTAACTGACCGAAACCTTGAACTGTCAGCTTGACAATTCGCTCGAATTCGATCGCCCCTTTGCTGAATGCTTCGACAATATTTCTCGCCCGCTGCCGCACAACTGTACCGTTAGAACTTAGCTGCACGCCGATGCGGCCTTTGCCATCGGGTCCCAAATCGGGTGTTACCGTGACTGAAATTTTTTGTTCTTGACGCTGAATTTCCATCGCCAGGGGTTGTTGGGGATGATTTTGAATTTGCGCGACTAGGGTTTTAACTGCTTCGCGGTTCGCGCCCAATGCTTCGCCGTTAACGGACAGAACGATATCTCCCGATTTGATGCCGGCTTTTGCAGCAGCCGAACTTACAGCCGTTGCAACTTCGGGGACGCGAACTCCGGGCAGGTAGTTCATTTCTGCAGCCCCGACGGTGCCGAGTTGCACTACCAACAGGAAATAAGCAAAGATTAAGTTGGCAATAACTCCCGCACTGATAACGATCGCCCGATCGAGTATCGGACGGTTCCGCAACAAATCCGGGTCGTTTGGCGGAATATTGCTGTCGGGGTCGTCATCTGGAAAACCAACAAAACCGCCCAAGGGAAAACCTCGGAGGGCGTATTCAGTTTCCGGACCTTGATATTTCCAGAGAATGGGGCCAAAACCGATAGAAAAGCGGTTGACGTGAATGTGTTGCAGTCTTGCCGCCAAGAAATGGCCGAGTTCGTGGACGACAATCAGGAGACCTAAAACTGCGATCGCTGCCAAAACTGACATGAAGGATTCCAGTAAAACTTTAATTTGACTTTGACCTATTTTAATATCTTTTTAAGGTCGGCGGCTTGAGAGCTACAATTTTCAGTCACGAGGGAATATGTTGTTTTTGGTTGAAGTCCGGGTCGGCACGATCGCTCTTGCATTGCCAAACCCCAAGTTCGATCGTACATTGGTATGACTTATGCTAGAGTCTTCAAAAACCCAATTTCTGCATCAATATCTCTCGGAAAAATCGGCT
Organism: Oscillatoriaceae cyanobacterium Prado104; assembly: GCA_025454405.1. GTDB lineage: Bacteria > Cyanobacteriota > Cyanobacteriia > Cyanobacteriales > Microcoleaceae > Microcoleus. The sequence continues at coordinate 6,438 of JALOON010000069.1, forward strand.
GTTTTTCCCAAAAACCAGATTTTTTACATCATTCTTAATTAGCTAAGCAGCAAAACCAATTTCCAATTTCCAATTCCCAATTCCCAATCCCCAATTCCCATTTATGAAACAAACTTCTTTGAATATTGTCGCTATTTTTGTCTTTGCAATTACAATTTCAACATTATTAGGTCCCGCCTTCAATTTATCGCCGGCCGTGCCCGCGCTCGCCATTTTTTGCTTGTTGGGGTTGGCCACTTTAGATAGTTTCCAGTGGCAAGGTCAAGGCGGTACAATATTATTAGATTTTCTGGCGGGAAGTTCCAAAGCAAAGCGCGATCGCATCCTCCACCACGAAGCCGGACACTTCCTAGTTGCCCACCTTTTGGGTATTCCCGTAACGGGCTACGCCCTCAACGCTTGGGAGGCTTTCAAACAAGGTCAATCGGCCCAAGGCGGCGTCCGATTTCAAGATGCAGAATTAGCATCTCAACTGCAAAACGGTACTCTTTCCTCCCATATTTTAGACAAATATTGCACCGTTTGGATGGCCGGTATAGTCGCTGAAAATCTAGTTTACGGCAATGCAGAAGGAGGTGCAGAAGACCGCACTAAAATTAGCGCAATTTTAACTCAACTGCGGCGTCCTACTGCTGAAATCAAACTCAAACAAAACTGGGGTTCGCTGCAAGCTAAAAACCTAATCGAAAGCCACAATTCAGCTTACCAAGCCTTAGTATCAGCAATGGAACAAAGAGCAACCGTTTCTGATTGCTGCAACATTATCCAGCAAAATTTACATTAAACACTTGACAAGTGACAATTGACAGCGAGAGTTGGTAATAAGGAACAATGGACTATTGAGGCTTGCCAACGATCGAACCTCAACTCTCAATATTTATGCGATCGACTATCAACTGTCAACTATCAACTGTCAACTGTTAACTATCAACTATCAACTATCAAAATTATGTCAGATTCAAATTTTTCCCCAACTAAACTTCTGCCGGAGCGGAACATAGAAAAATTGCTGTGGCTGTTTGGTTTCCGCATCGATCCCGGAACAGAAGAACCGAATCTATATACTTTAATTGCCTATGGAGAACGGGAATTGCCTTTAGTATCCGGCGGTCAACTGGTCTTTTTCACCCGCCCGGAACTGGCGATTAAGGCTCTTGAATTGTGCGGGATCGATGTTAGCGAACAGGAAACACCACCTACAGAAATAGATGCGATCTGCGATGTGGCAGAAACTCTCTATTTGCTAGATGCAGAAGATGTTGACGAATCAGATACGATTCTCGATTGTTTGAACGCGCTGTTCGATTTAGTTAAAGCTACATCTATACCGATGCCGACTGAGTACAAGCGCGTGCTTTATGCTTTTGCAGACTATCTAAATTTTGAGCAAGAGTTTGACAGTTTTTTTGCTGAAGAAGATATCCAGCGATCGGAAATTGTCAATGCGATTTTGTGGTGCGTTGGGGCAATTTCTGCAAAATCTAAATTGCTAACTTAAAGAATTGAAGGAGTTTTGAGTTTTGAATGCGTGAGTTTTGAGTTAAAGATGGTTCAAAATTCACAACTCAAAACTTAAAACTCAGAACTTACCCTCCCCCCCTCTCCCCCTCTTCCCCTCTTCCTTCTTCCTTCTTCCTTCTTCCTTCTTCCTTATTCTTGTTTCCTTAATCTGCAATCTCAAAGCTGCAATCATCAATCTAAAATCTAAAATCTCTCGATCGCCCCAAAAATTTGAGTATTAAGACATAGGTTGAGCTATACTCTTACTGCGATGACTCTGCCTGTCAAACAACCCGGAAATTCAAAGTTCATGAGCAACACATCTCCTCCTCCTTCGGACTCCAACAACCCCGCAACTAAAAAACTCAGTTTTTCCACAAAATTAGCTTACGGTGCAGGCGACCTCGGTCCGGCAATAACTGCTAATGTTTTAGTATTTTTCCTGCTGTTTTTCTTTACCAATGTAGCCGGTTTAGCAGCAGGTTTGGCCAGCAACATTTTGCTAATTGGCAAGATTTGGGATGCTGTAAATGACCCCATTGTAGGGGTGTTGAGCGATCGCACTTCTCACCCCTGGGGCCGCCGCTATCCTTGGATAGTATACGGGGCAATTCCCTTCGGGATTTTCTTCTTTTTGCAGTGGATCGTTCCCAGCCAAAACCCCACAATTTTGTTTTGGTACTATGTTGCGATTGCTATTTTATTCAATACCGCTTATACTGCAGTCAATCTTCCCTACACTGCCCTTACTCCAGAACTCACTCAAGACTACGACGAACGCACTAGCCTGAACAGTTTTCGGTTTGCTTTTTCGATCGGAGGCAGTATTTTGTCGCTAATTTTAGCGCAAATTATCTTTGCAGTTTTCAAAGCCAATCCGATCGAGCAATATATCGTATTGGGTGCCACCTGTGCGGTGATTTCTGTATTGCCTTTATACTGGTGCTTTTTCGGAACCCGCCAACAGGTTTTCTCTCAAGGGCAAGAAAATCCAATATTAGAAGATTCTTCAACATCGTTACCTATCAAAGAACAGGTGCGAATTGCGTTGAACAACCGCCCTTTTTTGTACGTAATTGGCATTTATTTGTGTTCTTGGCTGGCGGTGCAATTAACTGCTTCGATTTTGCCTTATTTTGTCATCGACTGGATGAAACTGCCATCCTCAACTTTTACGCAAGCAGCGATCGCAGTTCAAGGCACTGCATTAGCTATGCTATTTGTTTGGAATAAAGTCAGCGAGAGGTACGGGAAAAAAGCCGTTTATTTTATGGGCATGAGTTTGTGGATGATTGCCCAAGCCGGATTGTTTTTCTTGCAACCCGGACAAGTCGGGCTAATGTATGTTTTAGCAATTATGGCGGGTGTCGGAGTTTCTACTGCTTATTTAGTACCTTGGTCGATGATACCGGATGTCATCGAACTAGATGAATTGCAAACAGGAGAAAGGCGGGAAGGCATTTTTTATGCGTTTATGGTACTGCTGCAAAAAATCGGATTGGCCCTCGGTTTGTGGTTGGTAGGGCAAGCCTTAGAAGTAGCTGGATTCCTCCCTACAGTTCCGGGACAGCCGCCACCAGTACAACCCGATTCTGCACTGCTGGCGATTCGAGTCGCGATCGGGCCTTTGCCTACAATTGCTTTAATTGCTGGCATGGTTTTAGCATATTTTTATCCGATTACTCGCGAAGTTCATGCAGAAATCTTGTTGAAACTTAGAGAAAGGAAATCGGGAACAGGGGTTTAACCCCCCTGTCAGAGGGTTGTAATCTCTGATTGTTGAACTTGGGGAAAGCGCCTATAAAATTAACACTGCTGGGGAAATTAATTAACTGTCCCTACCAGCAATTAATTTACCTTAACAGGCGCAATACTTACATTAGGATTTCTAACTCTTCTTAAAAGTTCTTGTCGGGCCTGTTCGGGATTTTGCCCTCGCGGCACCTGATATAACAACCTACAAGAACCATCTTGAGGATTAGCAGCACAAATAATCGGTTGTCCCGTGCGGGATGCACCAGACATGACAATATTATCCCAATTTCCTTGCTGGGAACTATTGAGAATTCCCGACACTCGCGTGCAACGAGTAATCGCATCCTCTCCCGATTCATTAAAATAATTATCAGCTACCCATAAAATCACAGGAATATTTTTGCCTTGTTGGGCGGCAATAGTAGCTGGAAATCCGCCGGCAGCGCCACAGAAAAAAGACGCGGTTTGAGCCAAAGCCGGACTGCTTGCTACAATGGGCACGATCGCAGCGATCGAACCTACAAGAATCGATGTTACCAACTGAAATTTCATTAGTAGCTACAGGCATTGCAAGTTGAGAATACTCATACTCTAAAAACTCAGGTCAGTCCGATGCCGGGAAGATTAGGGATTTAGGCAAAAAAATTAAATTTGTCCTGCCATCTGTTTCTGTTTTCGAGGTTACATTGCGGACCCGAGGCTCAAAATCGGATTTTTCCGATCGCACTCCCAGCGTCCCGCTCGCCTCCAAGTATTCGATACTCAGGTATAATTCAAGACCCCCATATCTTTAAGAAAAGGTAAAAACCCAGTTTTTCACCATTTTTTGCTGAGCCTTGCCTTTCTTGCTCCACCCCTAAACTCGAACCTGTGCTACCATCGGTGGAAATATTCTCTTTAACAATCAACAATGGGCAATGTTCTGGTGCTCAACGCCTCTTACGAACCCCTCAACATCACCAGTTGGCGGAGGGCCGTAGTTTTGTTGCTGAAAGGCAAAGCAGAACAGGTAGAACACAACGGGAAATTTATTTCGCCAAACTTCCCGCTACCGACTGTGATCCGACTGCGGCATTACGTCCGAGTTCCCTACAAGGATATTCCGCTTACCCGCCGGAACATCTTGCACCGGGACGCGCACTCTTGTCAATACTGCGGTTACACTGGGGACGATTTAACTCTCGATCACGTAATTCCCCGCTCGCGCGGCGGAGGCGACACTTGGGAAAACCTCGTCACCGCCTGCGTTCGCTGCAACGTCAAAAAAGGCAGCCGAACGCCGAAAGAAGCTGGAATGCCACTCAGGTATCCGCCTCGGAAACCTTACAGCGGTCTTTATTTTGAAGTGACTAAACACGTTAAAAGCGGTACGCACACAGAATGGCAAAAATATGTAATCGGTCTTTGAAAACCCCTGTCAGCGCAAGCGCGGGGGTTTTTTTGTGAGAGTTTGGAGTTGTCGGGGCGCGGTCTTTGTGCCTGCCCCGAATCCTAAACTAAGGATACAGTCAAGCCTAAACTTACACAAAACGAGAAGGTTTGCGGTGCGTGCAGATTTGGTAACGAACGAAATTAGTTTGAGTTTAGCGGTCAAACTTGAATCAGTTTTATATGGAAAAGTACCGTGAACAAAAAAATTGCGGCAGCCAAATTCTGGCAAATTCGCATCTTGCTCGGCATCATTCCTGTGCTGGTGCTAGCAGCTTGCAACTCATCTAACAGCTCATCTGGGGGAAGTTCGCCATCTCCCGCAGCTTCGCCATACTCCCCACCAGCATCTCCAGCAATGCCGGCGCTTCCTGGTGCGCCTGTACCCCCGCCTGCGATATCTCCAATACCTGCAAACCTAGGTGCATCTACACTCAAACAATCCGAACCGCCGTTGAATTCTCCTGCTGCTCGTGCGGGGGAACAGCAAGATGCCAATACAGAGGAGTACAATCGCATCTACGACAATCCTTTTGAGAGGGTTAGTATCACTCCCCTGTCAACATTTTCGATCGATGTCGATACGGCATCTTACACCAACGTTCGCCGATTTATTAAGGAAGGTAAACTACCGCCAAAAGATGCCGTGAGAATTGAAGAATTAATTAACTACTTCACCTACGACTACCCGCAACCGACGGGCGATCGACCTTTTTCCATCACTACCGAAATCTCTGAAGCACCTTGGAATTCCCAGCACCGATTAGTAAAAATTGGCTTGCAGGGAAAACGCATTGCCACAGAAAATTTACCGCCTAGCAACCTCGTCTTTTTGTTAGATGTTTCCGGTTCGATGAACGAACCAAATAAATTGCCACTGCTCAAACAATCTTTGCGCTTGCTTGCGAATCAATTAACCGAAAAAGCTCTGGTTTCAATTGTCGTGTACGCTGGAGCAGCAGGCGTAGTTTTGCCACCGACCAACGGCAAGCAAAAAGACAAAATTTTAGATGCGATCGAGCAACTGGAAGCTGGCGGTTCGACGGCAGGTGGTGAAGGAATTAAATTAGCCTACGAACTGGCAAGTCGCACCTTTATCTCATCTGGCAATAACCGGGTAATTTTGGCAACTGACGGCGATTTTAATGTAGGAGTTTCCAGCGATGCAGAATTGGTGAGGCTGATAGAAAAATATCGCGATCGCAATATTTTTCTCACGGTTCTCGGATTTGGAACGGGCAACTTGAAAGATGCTAAAATGGAGCAAATAGCTAACAAAGGCAACGGAAATTACGCCTACATCGACTCACTGCTAGAGGCCAAGAAAGTCTTAGTCAAGGAAATGGGAGCAAATCTATTAACAATTGCCAAAGATGTTAAACTTCAAGTAGAATTCAATCCGACCCAAGTCCAAGGCTACCGTTTAATTGGTTATGAAAATCGGCAGCTAGCAGCCGCAGATTTCAACAACGACAAAAAAGATGCCGGAGAATTAGGGGCAGGGCATTCAGTGACAGCGCTTTACGAAATAATTCCTGTTGGCGTGGAGAGCGATGTCAAATTACCGGATGTGGGTGAATTGAAATATCAAAAGCAGCAAGTCGATCCTGCTGCCTACAAAAATGATGAATTAATGTTAGTAAAATTGCGTTATAAAGTGCCCGATCGAACAACTTCTCAGTTAATCCAGGGTACTGTGGCTGGCAAAGGGGTGAAAATAGAAAATGCTTCGGATAACATGAAGTTTGCAGCAGCGGTTGCTGAATACGGAATGTTGTTGCGAGATTCTGAGTACAAAGGAGAGGCGAGTTTCGAGCAAGTTTTGCAGCTAGCAAATCAGTCAAACAAAGTAGATTTGGATGGCTACCGCGCTGAGTTTATCAGTTTAGTTGAAAACAGCAAAAAACTCGCAAGAAAAAGATAGAATAAAACAGCGGTTTTTATTGCAGTAATCGACCGGATATGATATAATATAAAGTCCGATGGACTGACTGCTATAAGTCAGGTTTGTAGTAAGGACTTTAATCCTTGTTTGAGGCGGACTAAAGTCCTCACTGCGAACAGGTTTGTAGTAAATACTTTAGTCCTTGTTTGAGGCGGACTTAAGTCCGCACTACGACTTTTTTGTGATGGTAACCGACCGGATACGATCGGATATCTGCCTGCTGCCTGCTGCTATATCGCGTCCGGTTAATAATTTATAATTTTAATAATTATGAGCGATCGCCCTCCCATGAATTTAGATGAAGCATCCGGCAACCACCAAAGTCAGCTAAACACTAGCGACGAAGTTTCCGGACAAAATCCGCCGGCGAAGCGCCTCCGGAAAATCGAGGTTGTTACTGAAGAAAAGCCCGATCGTGCCGGCGAACGTCCAGTCGATCGGCTGCGGCAGATGTTAGACAAACACCGGGGCGATCGGCAATTAATCTTGCTCCAAGATTTTCCCGACCCCGACGCGCTTTCCAGTGCTTGGACTTACAAATTAATTGCCCAACAGTACGACATTCACAGTGACATTATTTACGCTGGCGCGCTCAGCCACCAAGAAAATATTGCCTTAGTAAAATTGACGGCGTTGCCTTTGCAGCGTTGGACGATTGATGTCGCAAAAACTAAAGATTTATCGGCTTATGGTGGCTGCGTTTTTATCGACAATCAAGGCACGACTTGTCAGTTAACTAATTTGGTTTTGTCAGCAGGAATTCCGATCGCAGCAGTTATCGACCACCACAGTTTGCAGGGAGAAATCGATGCGGAGTTTGCCGATTTGCGACCCCAGATCCGCGCTACAGCTACGATTCTTACCGAGTATTTGCAAGCGGGAATGCTAGTTCTCGACGGCAGCATCAGCCAGCACGTCAAGTGCGCAACAGCTTTGATGCACGGTTTGCGATCGGACACCAACGCCCTGAGGCAAGCTGAGGAAGAAGACTTTTTAGCAGCAGCTTATTTGAGTCGTTTTTACGACTCGCAGTTGTTGAATGCCGTATTGCAATCCTCTCGTTCTAAATGGGTAATGGACGCGATCGAGCGTTCTCTCAAACACCGCATCGTCCGGAACAACTTTTCGATCGCCGGTATCGGCTACCTCCGTTACGACGATCGCGATTCGATTCCCCAAGCCGCCGATTTTTTAGTCACAGAGGAGAACGTACACACAGCAGTTGTCTACGGCATCGTGCACGATCGAGATGAAGAAATTGAAGTAGTAATTGGTTCCCTGCGCACTACTAAACTTACTCTCGACCCCGACGAATTTATTAAAGAAGCCTTCGGTCAAGACGCTCAAGGACGCTTTTTTGGCGGTGGCAGAAGTCAAGCCGGCGGTTTTGAAATTCCTGTAGGATTTCTTTCTGGCGGCAACGAGAACAGCGATTATGCAAGGCTGAAATGGGAAGTTTTCGACGCTCAAATCAAGCAAAAATTGCTGAGTTTAATCAGTCCTAACGACAACCCAGCTTACGATCGTTAAGAAGATAGTTGATAGTTAATAATTGATAGTTGTAAGTGCGAGCGTCCCCGCTCGCGATCGATTATATATGCGAGCGATTATCAGTGCGAGCGCCCCCGCTCGCGATCGATTAATCGATTATCAGTGCGAGCGTCCCCGCTCGCGATCGATATATATGTGCGATCGATTATCAGTGCGCTCGTCCCCTCTTGGTAAACCAAACAACAGCGCAAAAATCCCGCACGGTTGTACAATAGCGCGGAAATTGCGATCGCGCCCGATCGAACACAAGCGCGATCGTCCTCACAATCACCAGGACAATCACAGTGCATCTCTACCTGATCCGCCACGGCATAGCAGCCGACCCCGAAGCCTATGAAACAGACTCAGAACGCCCCCTAACCAAAGAGGGCGATCGAAAAACCCGGAAAATCGCCCACCGACTGCAAGAACTCGACATTCAATTTGACCTCATCCTGACCAGCCCCCTCCTGCGAGCCCAGCAAACAGCCCAAATCCTCCAAACAGTCGGTCTGAGTACCCAAATTGAAGAATCTTCCGCCCTCGCGCCCTCCGGAGAAATCCACAACTGGCTGGAATGGCAACAACAGCAATCACAAACAGACCGCCGCAGCTTAGCCCTAGTCGGCCACCAACCCGACCTAGCCAATTGGGCCGAAACTTTGCTCTGGGGACAAACCCGAGACGCCCTCATCCTCAAAAAAGCAGGCATCATCGGCTTGCTGCTTCCAGAAACAGGCTCCCCAATCGGTCGCAGCCAAATGTTCTGGCTGACCCCGCCCAAGTTTCTGCTAGGTTGAACTGCCACCGGATACTGGGAAACAGAAGAGTTGAGGATCGGGCAAATGTTTCTGATAGTTACAGATTTTTTACGAAATTATTAATTGTCAATAAGACTACACGATCGAGGTTTTTGGTAATGTACATTGACAGAGGCACTGTTTTGTGTAACATTCTCAGAATGATGCGGTCAACCAAGGCAAAAATTTTCTGGTTTGTAAACAGCTTTGTAAACTGCGGTCGATTTAAAACAGACCCAAAAAATCAAAGCGAAAAAATCAGACCGAAAAAATCAGACAGGACTTACGCATCAATAATCTATTTGTGTCATTGCGATCGCAAGCCAAGCAATCCCCTCCCCTAGCCTATTTTCATAGTTACGCGCCCAAAAATGCCTGAAAAGCGAATGCTTGAAAAACTAGCAAAATTACTTCTAGTGGAATGCTGAAGCTTAGATTAGATAAGTTTAGCCGAGTTTTAGATGATAAAACTTGATTAAGATTATCGTCGAATCCAGTCAAAGATCCTAAAATGTTATCGCAGAAAGATCGAGTCCAAAATCAGTAAATTCAACTCACACAAAACATTATTGCAATGGTCGTAGGCGAATTTAAACCAGGTTTAGAAGGTGTTCCCGCTACCTTGTCCAGCATTAGCTACGTCGATGGACAAAAAGGGGTGTTGGAATATCGCGGGATTAGCATTGAGGAACTGGCCATCAACAGCTCCTTCCTAGAAACTTCATATTTATTAATTTGGGGGGTACTTCCGACTAAAGAAGAACTAGAAGCCTTCGAGCACGAAATTCGGTATCACCGCCGGATCAAATATCGCATCCGGGACATGATGAAGTGCTTCCCCGAAAGAGGGCATCCTATGGACGCCCTGCAAGCTTCAGCAGCAGCATTGGGTCTGTTCTACTCCCGCAGGGCCTTACCCAATCAGGGATATATTAGAGAAGCAGTAGTGCGGTTGCTGGCTAAAATTCCGACAATGGTGGCAGCATTCCAGCAAATGCGGCGGGGAAATGACCCGGTGCGGCCGCGGGACGATTTGGACTATTCGGCTAACTTCCTTTACATGCTCAACGAGCAAGAGCCAGATCCGCTATTAGCTCAGATTTTTGACACTTGCTTGACTCTCCACGCCGAACATACGATCAATGCCTCAACATTTTCGGCAATGGTAACAGCTTCAACGCTGACAGACCCCTACGGGGTAATTGCTTCAGCAGTCGGCACTTTGGCCGGACCTCTCCACGGAGGAGCTAACGAAGAAGTAATTGAAATGTTGGAGCAAATTGCTTCGGTGGAAAACGTGCGGCCCTTTGTCGAGAAGTGCGTGGCTGACAAAGAAAAGATCATGGGCTTCGGCCACCGCGTTTACAAGGTGAAAGACCCGAGAGCGACAATTCTCCAAGAGTTAGCGGAAAAGTTGTTTCAAAACTTCGGTCATGACGATTATTACGACATTGCTCTGAAGTTGGAAGAAGTAGTGACAGAAAAACTGGGTCACAAAGGAATTTATGCCAATGTAGATTTTTATTCCGGTTTGGTCTACCGCAAAATGGGAATTCCTACGGATTTGTTTACGCCGGTATTTGCCATTGCCCGCGTTGCCGGCTGGCTGGCTCACTGGAAAGAACAGCTCGAGGCAAACCGCATCTACCGACCCACTCAAATTTACACCGGGACTCACGGCGATCCTTACATACCGATCGAAAAAAGGTCGCTGTCGTCTAGCAAGTAGCAGCTAGGAAGCTGAACCAAAGCAAGCTCGGTCTCAGCAAGCCAAATTAAATTTGTCCTGCACGCTGACGGTACAAATTCTGCCTTCAGATTCCCGTGCTTTCAGGCTTCTACCTTCCCTTAAAGCAGGCTGACAAGTGGGCGTGCTGGGTTCCACCCCCCTTGTAGTCTGCGTTGTTAGTTGGCGACAATCACCATAAGTGACGATTTTCAGGAACTCCGGTCCTCAGGCTTGCGGGTCTGAGGTTTTTTATTGCCAGCTTAGATCGAATTCAGGTTGTTAACTCCGATCGAGCCAGAGGCAGAAAGCGCCAGAGGGGGAGACTAGATGCTTAAGTCCACATATATTAACCATCCTGCGCGATCGCATAAATATAATTTCACCCAGTTCCTGCGTTCTTGGGGCGTTTCTGGCGATATACTAATAGGCGGTAAAGCATGAAAAAACTTTACATAACCCCCGAAAATCAGCCTTCTCCAGTTAAAGAAGGGTGAAAAAATATATGCGCTCCCTCAAAAGCCGGACACAATGAACCCAGGAATTGACTTACAAGGAAGTTTCGTAAGAACCCTAATTGATGTGGGCTTACCCGCTGACATCGCTAAAGTGCTTTGGCTGCCACTGCCGATGTTGCTGATGATCGTCGGTGCTGTATTCGGGGTACTAACTAGCGTCTGGCTGGAACGGAAAATTTCTGCCGCCGCCCAACAGCGGATCGGCCCGGAATTCATCGGCCCTCTAGGAGTGCTAGCACCCGTTGCCGACGGTCTGAAGCTGGTATTCAAAGAAGATATTGTACCGGCAAAAGCAGACCCCCTGCTGTTCACCCTCGGGCCGGTAATCGTAGTGATTCCAGTGTTTCTGTCCTACCTGATCGTACCCTTCGGACAGAATATGCTGATTGCCGATATCGGAACAGCCATTTTTTTGTGGATTGCCCTCTCTAGCATTCAGCCGATCGGCCTGCTGATGTCGGGTTATGCTTCTAATAACAAATACGCTCTCCTCGGCGGACTCAGAGCGGCCGCTCAATCCCTCAGCTACGAAATTCCCCTAGCTTTAGCAGTATTGGCTGTCGCGATGATGTCCAACAGCCTCAGCACGATCGATATCGTACACCAGCAAACAGGTTACGGCATTCTCGGCTGGAATATCTGGCGGCAGCCTGCTGGTTTCCTGATTTTCTGGATCTCAGCGCTGGCAGAATGCGAACGCTTGCCCTTTGACCTCCCGGAAGCGGAAGAAGAACTGGTAGCAGGATATCAAACCGAGTATACAGGCATGAAATTTGCTCTGTACTACATTGCTTCCTATGTCAACCTCGTGCTTTCTTGCCTGTTAGTCGCCGTTTTGTACTTGGGTGGCTGGGAGTCCCCGATTCCCGTCGAGACGGTGACAAATGCCTTGGGATTGAGCGAAACGACTCCGTGGTTGCAGGTAATTACCGGTATGCTGGGCATTACCATGACCATGCTCAAAGCCTACTTTTTCCTGTTTTTGGCTGTACTGCTGCGCTGGACTTTGCCACGAGTTCGGATCGACCAATTGCTAAATTTGGGATGGAAGTTTTTACTTCCTGTTGCTCTTGTTAATCTGCTGTTGACCGCAGCTTTGAAGCTGGCTTTTCCCTTTGCTTTTGGCGGTTAATTTATAATAGGTAACGGTTCAAAGTTTTGAATTTTGAGTTTTGAGTTTTGAATTAACCCCTTAATAAATTAAAGGGATTGAAACAAGGAAGCTCTTAAAAATCCTGAAAAATTCAAAATTTAAAATTCATAACTGGGCGTCAGCGGTGATGTAGCATCGAAGCTGCCAACCTATTACCTATTATCAATTAGCAATTAAAAACTCGAATACAGAGAGAGAACACAATGTTAAAATTCCTCAATCAAGTAGGCGAATACGCCAAAGAAACCGTTCAAGCTGCTAAGTATATCGGCCAAGGGCTGTCCGTTACCTTTGACCACATGAGACGCCGCCCGATTACCGTACAGTACCCTTACGAGAAATTAATCCCTTCGGAACGTTTTCGGGGCAGAATTCACTTTGAATTTGACAAGTGCATCTCCTGCGAAGTGTGCGTTCGGGTGTGTCCGATCAATTTGCCCGTGGTGGATTGGGAATTTAACAAAGAAACTAAGAAGAAACAGCTCAAGCACTACAGTATAGACTTCGGCGTGTGTATCTTCTGCGGCAACTGCGTGGAATATTGCCCGACTAATTGTTTGTCGATGACAGAAGAGTACGAATTAGCCGCTTACGAACGCCACGAATTGAACTATGACAACGTGGCTTTGGGACGCTTACCTTACAAGGTTTCAGATGACCCAATGGTGACTCCGTTGAGGGAATTTGCTTATTTGCCGAAAGGTGTTGACGACCCTCATGAATTGCCCAGCGATGCCCGTCGCGCCGGTTTGCGTCCTGAAGAAATTCTGGAAAAACAGGCAAACAATTGAGAGTTGAGAGTTGAAACCCAAAGTTTTTAGACCTGCTACAGTTGACCGCTTTCCAGTAAAGCTTTTAAACTGTTGACAGATGACAACTATCAACTATCAACTATCAACTATTCCCCGATTACCAATTACCAAAGGCTGAAAAATTGTGAATCTAGCTGAAGGAGTTCAAGTTGTTTCATTTGGCATCCTAGCCGTAATGATGATTGGAGGAGCACTGGGAGTGGTGCTGTTTTCAAACATCGTTTACTCGGCTTTTTTGCTGTGCGCTGTATTTACTAGCATTGCTGGTATGTACCTATTGCTGAATGCTGATTTTGTCGCAGCAGCACAGGTTTTGATTTATGTTGGCGCGGTGAATGTCTTGATTTTGTTTGCCATCATGTTGGTGAACAAGCGAGAAGATTTCCGCGCTATTTCCAATGCTTGGGTGCGTCAGGTAGCAACAGCTTTGGTTTGTGCGGGTTTGTTTGCACTTTTGGGCACGATGGTAGTATCTACTCCGTGGTCGATCTCGACAGCTACAGGAGTACCTGCAGAAAGTTCGATCGTGACGATCGGCAAGCATTTCTTCACCGATTTTTTGCTACCTTTTGAGCTAGCATCGGTGTTTTTGTTGATGGCAATGGTAGGGGCGATCGTGTTAGCCCGCCGCGATTACTTACCTGATGAACTGTCGGCTCAAAGAATGGAAACACCTGCTTTTAGCTTGCCGGAAAGACCCCGTGAATTGGTGTCTGCTGGGGATGCTAATTCACCGGAATCTAGGTAATATCCTGTCCGGTAATCTAACTACGATCTGTCTGTTTGTAGTAAGGAATTCAGTCCTCTCTTTGGTGGATTATTCATCGAGACTCAAACCCTAACTGCAAACAAATTTCGCTGTCAGTAATTAGTACCGGACAAGATATGATATTTTTGTAATAATTCCGCAGTTATCTGTCGGTTTTGTAGTAACTTAGCTCGATCGAGAATGGGAAAAATTTATGCAACTGCAACTTCAGTATTTTCTGTTATTAGCTGCCGCGCTGTTTTGCATCGGTATTTACGGTTTGATTACCAGCCGCAATGCCGTGCGCGTCTTGATGTCGATCGAATTGATGCTGAATGCCGTCAATCTCAATCTGATGGGTTTTTCTAATTTTCTCGATCCGGTACAAGTTAAAGGTCAAGTATTTACTGTGTTTGTAGTTACCGTTGCTGCTGCTGAAGCTGCTGTTGGTTTGGCGATCGTACTGGCAATTTACCGCAACCGCAATACAGTAGATATGGAAGAGTTTAATTTGCTGAAGTGGTAATTAGTCATTAGTCATCAGTCACATTAGTCATCAGTCATTAGTCATTAGCGAAGATCGAGGCAAAGACTAAAGGCATTGGTAGATTTTAGCCTTTCTCAGGTTTTTGAGAAACCAAGGTTGAAAATCCCGACATTCACAGCATCTCCTGTACCTAATACTGCTGAAAAAGGCTATATATATTGTGAAATGCCAACTAATGACTGCTGGCTAATAACTAATGACTCCTGGTAATTTCGAGAGTGATTTTGCCGCCGAAATCGGGAATGGGGGCAGCAGGTTTTGATAGTTTTACTTTGACTTGTTCGATCGGAGACTGCTTTAATATAGCTTCGGCGATCGCATCCACCAGCCTTTCGATTAATAAATACTTAGAGTTTTTAACTAGATCTTGTACCAAACTAATTGTACTCCGATAATCCAAAGTGTGTTCGATATCGTCACTTTTTCCAGCTTTCGATAAATCCAGCCAGAGAGTGACATCCACTTCAAACCACTGCCCCAAAACTTGTTCTTCCGGCAGATAGCCCGTGTATCCGTAGCAGCGAATCCCTGTAAGTTGAATTGAATCCATTTTCCAATAAACTAAAAATTAAGTTTCCTGCAAAACCGCCCCAAACAAAATCCCCTTCTTCTCTCTTTACTCTCCCCTCTGCGCCCTCTGCGCCCTTTGCGGTAAATAAACTTTTATTCTATCTCATTCACAGCCGTTCCCCTTTTTCTAACCGATCGAGCAAATCTTCAGCAACTTTATACCATTTTTCCCGGATTGCTGCATCTTCCGGCTGTTCTGTCAAGCTACGCCCTTGCAATTCTGGGTACTTATTGTAAAATAATTCATCAACTTTTTGATAAAAAATATCTCTGTCAATATCGAGATTTTTGCGGCGGCTGCCTATTTTCTCTTGCCTAGCTATCTCTGCATCTAAAGACGGCGAACCTGGCTGCTGCGGGAGTTCCGGTAATTTAGGGAGACTAAAACCCGATTTAACAATATTAAAAGCTAATATTCCTGGCAACAAAACCACGCTCAAACTCGCTACAGCTTTCCACTTAACTAACTTGAAACGGTTGCCGGTGTGATTAATAGCTTGATGGTTGCGCGTGGCGGGAGGATTGTTGCTGCTAGCGTTTTGAGGGGTGGATTGGAAAGGGCGGCCGACAAAGTTTACCGTCACGATTTGCGAAAGCATGCTGCTAATTTGCGAAAGTTTGGGGTCTTTCAGTGCTGCGCGAACTTCTTTAGCCGATTGGTAGCGATCGCGCGACTGTTCTGCTAGCATTTTATCCAAAACTGAGCCGAGATTTTGACTGATTTGCACGCGCGATCGCCAGTCCCAAGTTTTGCTATTGCTGTCGTACAATTTCTGCGGCTTTTTCCCGGTTAGCAACACCAAAACCGTCACGGCTAAAGCGTACAAATCGCTGGCGACAGACACTTTTCCCAGCCGCATTTGTTCTGGTGGCGAATAACCCTGTTTGCCGATCGCGGTATCCTGCCGCGCGCTAAACTGATAGGCAGCATTTGCTGCTATTTGTTTGACAGAACCGAAGTCTATTAAAAATGGCAGTTTGTCAGCATTATTTTGAATTATGTTATCTGGGGAAATATCCCGATGAATTAAATTTTGAGCATGAATGTATTCTAAAACTGGTAAAATCTGCAACAACAGTTGAGTGGCTTCGGCTTCGCTAAAGTTTTTTCCTTGCTGCTGGCGCGCTATCAATATTTCTTCGTAAGTTGGACCTTCTATGTAATCTTGCACTAAAAATAAAGATCTGCTTCCATCTAAATCTGTCCGCAGCAATTCTCGAAATCGCGGGATTTGAGGGTGTTTTAGTTGGTAAAGCATACTCGCTTCGCGATCGAACAATTCTTCTGCTTTCGTGCTTTGCACTACCGGGGAAAATTCTTTGAGCACGCAGCGTTCGCTGTAGCGGTTGATGTCTTCTGCGAGGTAAGTTCGACCGAAGCCGCCGCGCCCTAATTCGCGAACGATGCGGTAGCGTTTTTCAAGTGTTGAACCGGGGGCAAGGAGGGAAGAGTTAGACATATACGACAACTGAAAATTCTTCGAGTTGCGAAGCGTGCCAAAAATTATCAGAAATTATAAGACTTTACGAGTTCTCTTGTCTAGGAACCGGATTTTTAACTTCGATTGAGGGTGTAAAATAGTCTTTGATTTTTTGATTTTTATAAATCAAAAAAAACAACCAAAATTTTTAGCCTCTGCTTGACTTTTTTCAGATTTTTATTGTATATTATTAAATAATGGGAATAGTTGCTTTTGTATTTTCAAGCAACCACTCCCATTATGAAACTAATAATATCAGTTAAGTTGCGAGCTTGTCAACTGTTTTATGAAAACAATTCCTCTGCTGGGCATCAGTTTTTTAGTAGCAATTTGGGCAAGCGCGATCGGCATTCTCTCAGTGCAAAACGCAATGCCAGTCTCTTTAAACCTTTTGTTTTTGAAATCGATACAAATGCCGATCGGGGTAGTGTTGGCACTTGGCTTGAGTGCGGGAACGCTTGCCGGAGCCGTACTGCAACCGCTATGGAGCCTTTCAGATTCCCCTAGTTCGCGCCGCCCTCAATTTCGGGCAGATAGAGCAGAACCGGACGACGCCGAACGCCCAGAAGAAATATAGGTAGTCCTCGATCGGTAGTCCTAGAAAACAATTTAAGTTAATTGAGTGTCTTTTCCGGTTCGATCGCGTAAACCTGACCGTCAATGAGCAGCCGAGTAATGCCCTTGGCTTGCAAATAATGCGCTGTTTTTTGCAGCATCCTGCCGTCAGGAACCTTACAAACCCTTTGATTGCGAGTAGAAAATCGGCGAGCTACTCGATGGTTGTCAAAAACCGGCAAAGTTTTCTCGCGAATTTCTTGGGGCGGAATTTGGCCGAGTTCGCCAAAAGCTTTCAGAGGTCTGGTGATTAATTCTGCCGCCCGATCGACCACCAAATAACAAATTTTGGGAATCGATGCTTCGCTTAAAGGCAAGACTTGAACCACCGTTTTAGCGAGAAGTTCTCCCGATGCACCCACAGTTCGCCTTCCCAGCAGGCTGGCTGCAAATAGAGAATCTTCGTCATCTAAATCCTCTGGGTCGAAATCATCTAAATCTGTATCCCCGTCTTCGTCATCATCGTCCTCATCATCTTCATCAAAATCGCTAAAATCTTCACCTGCAAGCATCTCCGATTCTGGGAGCGCATTTTTTAACCCTACCGTCCCGGAGATAGAGCCAGAAAGAGCATCAGCGCGACCGGCTAAACTAGCTGCCTCGCCTGCTGGCAAGTCAGAAAAATCTCCTGCATCGGATTGTAAAGTCGATCGAAATTCACTCTCACCACCTGATTCATCAGCAGATAAAGAATGCTTTCGCAACACCGATCTCGAATTAGAGAGCAGTCCGCCGGAGATAGAAGTACCAACAGGAGCTGACTCGCGAAGAGACGGCGAGGAGCTAACATTAGTCTCATCTACCTGTTCGGGAATGCTGGTGCGATCGGGTAAACGCTTCTGTTTTTGATGGACTAGAGATTCGTATTCAAAGTCGGACAAAGCGCTTTGCAGGATGCGCCTCACAGTAGAACTACTCACTCCGTACCGCTTGGCGAGAGTAATAGTATTCTCGTCGGACTGTCGGTACAGCCTGAGAATTTCGCATTTGTCTGAATCGGAGAGTTTTGTGGGCGTCATGGTTATCCAAAACTTTGATTTTTCGGACTTGGTGGCTAACGGGCACCATCGAGTCCCGCCATACCTGAACTGCCTGCCTACTAGCGTTGTCCAAGCTTTGTCTAAGCTTTGTCTACCTCATCAGAAAAATGGGTAGAAACCCCGTCCGAGAAGGACGGCTTTAGATTGGGTGCCGACTTTTGGTGCATATAAGCCGAGAGCCAGCAAACTCGTTTAAGTCACTTCTCGCAAAATAGCTAAGATGTTCTTTCCACAAGCGCCTGACCCATTAGGCTTACAGATAGTCCAAACTAGGGAAGTATTCGGCCGTGCGTACCGAATTGTGTCTCAATGGGGTATTCACCCCTTGCATTGACTGAATTGACGGGAGTCAATCCCTGTCCCGACGAAGGGCGGGGTTGGCAAGCTATCCATCACCCTAGCAGACATAACGAGCTACCGAATCGAGGCATTTGGGCCAATGAGATAGGCATTTTTATAGTATGTGGAAACATTCTACACAGCTCATAATATCAAATAAAATTAAACTTTTGAAGAATTAGCGGTCGCGCGCTGTTTCCCAGCAAAAACACTTCTCTGGATGCAGGCTAGCCGTCAAAGAACAGCGCGACGCAAGCTTGACTTAAGTTCGCGGAATGTTGCTGGGGATGCAAAAACTTTGCATCCCGATTCTTAGCCCGCCGCAGCCGAGTTCCAATCGCTATGCAGCGCGTCTGCCGCGCCTGCTCTGGCGAGAACGGGTTGAGATATCATGTTCCAAGGTAGCCCCAATTCCGAACAGAATAGCGCTGAAAACAAAGAAGACTTCCAGCAAGCTGCCGCTTTGGTAACTGCCCTCAGCCTGAGTATCCCGCCACTTGAAGTACATATCTGCAATGTAAAGGGAAAAAGTTGCTGCCGCAATCATCCGCCAGGATTGGGAAAAACGCCCTCCCCAAAATGCCAGCAGCAGCGCCGTGGCAATAATCAGCAGGAAAACATCCCCCACAATGTAAAACAGGTTGATGGCATAGGCATAGGGTGTCAGTTGCTTGTCAAGTGCCAACACCCATGCTGGAGCCTGGGTTGCTTCTTCCGCTTCTGCTTCTTCTGGTGCTGGCGCAGCAGGAGGCGCTGCTTTTGCCTTTGAACCATCCACAGCAGGTGCTGCGACTGGCGCTTTAGTTGCTGGGGCTGTTTGGGCCACTGTTTCGACAGATGCTGGAGCCAGACCTAGCTGTAGCCTCCAAGAGTCAGGAGCGGCAACCCAGACAGCCACAGCAATCCCAAAAGCAGCAATTGCCGATAAAAGTCCCCACTGCCAAAGTTCTAGATTCAGCCTTTTTGAGGAAACAGCCAGAACCATGCCCCCGATCAGCACGACATAGCTGCCCAGATAAAATGCATCGGCAGGCGATACGTCGGGATCTAACCCAAAATACAGTTCCCAAATCCCGAACAGCACCCCGGCCATAAAATAGAACAGCATTCCCAAACCGATGCCCAGCCAGACATTGCGCCCGCTGACCATGTGGGGGCTTTTCCAGTTTCTCAAACAGACTAAAGCGGCTCCAAGGTAAGCCCCGCATTCAAAAATATAGGTGCCGATCGAGTACCAAAGCGGTAGACCCTCTTCTTTGGAGAGGGGGACGCTGAACAGCAAAAAAAACAGCAGCGCCATGACAGCCCAGATAATGCCAGCAATGACGAGGTTCTGAGCTGAAAATAAAGATGGAGAAGTAGATGACTTTTCTGAAGTGCTGCTCATAGGGATTTTCAGATGTCTAACTAGCAATTCTATTGCCACAAATTGTGCGTGTGACATTTAACGTACTCAACTATTTTACCGCTCGATACAAGCAAGACGCTGGATCTGCGTCTTGCTTGCTATCTGCGGTACACTCATCCAAGTAATTGCCGGAGATTTTTTATGTGGCGATCCACAGTTTGTTAAGGGCTGATTGTTTGAGCCAATCTATAAACTGATTGCGATCTGGTGCTGGCATATCTTGCAGCACTTCGTTCACTCCTTCAGCGAAACCGGTATCGCCAAAATAAGATTTGCCCAAACGGTACAGTTCTTGCAGCAAAGTCTTGAGGTGCTGCTCCTGCCAAGGTGGGACCTTATGACTTTGCAAGGGGCTGACTGTCAGCCAATTTTTGACCGCATCAGGGGAGTCTGCCTGGGGGAAGTTTCCCTGCTGAAATACCTTGGCGATATCTTTCTGAAACGATGCGGCTTGCCTGGCGCCTAGAAGGTCTTCTACATCGAAATAAACTGCTTGGAGCAGCAGCAGGCAGGCTTGTGCGAACAGCGGCGGTTTTGCTGCTGCTTCGCTACCTCCTGCCTCTTCGCCGACCAACTGGTCCAAACGGACTTTCCCCCACACGCTGTACCGATCGGGTTCTTCTAGCAGGACGCAGGCTTTGCCTCGGTTGTCGGTTAAATCCCGCCACAAGGCTCTGGCGTCTTCTGCTTGCTTGCCGTTGAAGGCGCTGATCAGGCGAAATCCGTTTTGGGTGTTGAAAGTTAGTGATCTCAACATCCTGCCGTTTCAGAATAAACATGACACTGCGATTTGACTCCTGTCATGGCCGAGGTGCTGTGCTGTTGGCACTGTTTCGTAAAACTTACTCAAACTTAGCTCAAGCTGCTTGAAGTTTACAAACTGCGCTCTTGGGTAGTAGGCTATCCCAAGATGAGTAGGCTTTCCCTCTGGCTGCGGAGGGTTCCCAATTCAAGATATGAATACTAGCGTTATTCTAGTGTATGTCTTATGACGTGGTTTTCGGATCGGTTCTACAAAATTCTACGGTCGATCGACTTGCATCATCCCCCATTTCCCAGATACAATATTGCAAGCAAGCTTTGAGCTGGCTGCATAGATGCTGAAATTTCCGATCGAGTTCTTAATTGAGCATTTTAATTTAAGCTTTTAATTGAGGGTGTGAATTCGGGCTGGAAATTTCGGAGTTAAATATGGGTACGTAACTCAGTTGGATAGAGTAGCGGATTTCTAATCCGCCTGTCGCAGGTTCGAGTCCTGCCGTACTCGTAGCAAAATCTAGGGCTGGTGAACTCAAGAGGGTGCGATCGCCCGCCTTTAAAGCCGTCGGGCCTGCGCTTCTTCTGCCACTTGCTTTACTTCGTCCTTGGCTAGTTTTTCCAGAACAGCCTCGCTTTCGGAGCCACCCAACCTCACGAGAGCTTGGGCCACTCTGTGGCGTACCATCCAATCGGGGCTTTCAGCGTAGGGAACCAACAGGGCGATCGCCCGAGGATCGCCCAATTCTCCCAGCGCGCTGATGGCAATGGTTTGGATCAACTCGTTTTGTGAGGTGAGGGCTGTTTCTAAAATTGGGAATGCTTTGAGATCGCCCATTTCTCCCAAGGCTGCGACGATGCTGAGTTGGATCAGCCACTCGGATGTAGTGCTGTAAACTTGCTGCAAGTCTTCTAAAGCTTCGGTTAATTTCAGCGCCCCCAAAGCATCGGCTGCGGCTGCTTTCACGTCCGCTTCGGGGTCGTTGTGCAGGCAGTTAAGCAGTATTTCTAAAGAGAGGGACAGATCCTGCGTGCCGAGGGTTGACATTTGGCTGACGGCTGCGTAGCGAACGCGGACGTTTTTATCTGCGATCGCTGTTTGGATCAGCTTGAAGGCGATCGCTGGTTCTAGCTGGCGCATTTGGTTGACGGCACGCAGCCGATCGCCGAGATCCTCGGAACTCAGCAATTGCTCGACAGACTCGGGGGTAATACTCATAAAGAAGAGTTGACAGTTGACAGTTGACAGTTGACCTGTGGTAGGGGTGGTGTCCCGCGCTACCAGTGCGAGCGTCCTCGCTCGCGCTCGTCACCAGTGCGAG
Organism: Oscillatoriaceae cyanobacterium Prado104; assembly: GCA_025454405.1. Taxonomy (GTDB): domain Bacteria; phylum Cyanobacteriota; class Cyanobacteriia; order Cyanobacteriales; family Microcoleaceae; genus Microcoleus. The sequence goes on from JALOON010000069.1 coordinate 28,431, forward strand.
TGTCCTCGCTCGCTATCGTTATCAGTCAGAAGGAAGAATTCCAACAAGCGCAAGCTTTTGGCTCTTGCCTGGTGCCAAAGTTTCCAGGTTCACCAATTAGCTGTTGCTGGCTGTTGCCGGGCTATTCCCAATTAAGCTTCGGCTGCCATCGCTCTGATGATATCTCCTCTAGTGAGGATGCCGATGACTTTGCCGGAGGTATCCAGCACGGGCAGCCTGTGGATGCTGCGTTCGTGCATCAGTTGGGCTGCTTCTCTGACAGGTTTGTCGGGGGCAATCGTCACTGGCTCGCCGCTCATCACTTCTCCAACTGTCTGCCCTAAAGCTTTGTGGAGGTCTCGCTCGTAGCGGCTGGGATTTTCTAAGTAAATCACGCTGTCGAGCAGCATGATGTAAGCCGGAGGAGTGACGCCTGTTTCTTGCCACATCAAGTCGGTTTCGGAGATGACGCCTACTAAATTGTTGTTTTCATCCACAACGGGAAGACCGCTAATGCGCCGATCGGCTAAAATTTTAATCGCTTCGTTCAGCGGCATTTCGGGTCTTGCCAAGATGGGATCGCGGGTCATTATATCGGCTACAGTTTTGATCACGATCGGCGGTTGATTGAGTTTCTCTGTAGATCGATCCTATAACGAAAGCGCCGCGCAGACTGCTCCCTCTAAGGATATGCCAGCGCGACCGTATTGTTAAGATAGGTTAAGTATCTCGCGATCGACCTTAAACAATGCCCGAACCTCAAGCTAAAGAACCGGACTCCCAACCAGAATTGCCTTGCGTGTTGGTCTGCCAGCACCAATCTTGTTTGAAAAATGACTCGGCGGCGGTGCTGGCTGCTTTTGAGGCCGAGCAAATTCCTGGGGTGACGGTGCAGGCTAGTGGCTGTCAGGGACAGTGCAACATGGGTCCGACTGTGCGAGTTGTACCTGAAGAAGTTTGGTATTGTCGGGTTAAACCGAGCGACGTTCCCCTAATCGTCGAACAGCACCTCAAAGGCGGCAAACCTGTGGAGGCTTTGCTAAATCCTAGAATTCACTTCCGTTTTTATTATTAGAATTTTCTAAGTTTTAAGTTTAGAAAACAACTGCCGATCGACTCAGCTACGAATGACGCACGGGTCTACAAAAATCGTTTTTTTACCATGAATTACGCAGGGGAGTCAGAAGAAGGGTTTTTTCGAGAATACTTAATTGCCATAATTGAACTTGAGAAATTGCCCGGTTTATTTACAGCAATTTTCAGGTATATTATACCATTTTTTTAAAGTTATGACAGACTTTTGCAAACAGGGAAACGAGACGATTGCAATATTTTTTGTACTCGATAACAGGGAAAGGAGATAATTACAACGTCTTGTCGCCTTTTATCTCTATCAGATTTTTAGAAAAATGGTATTAGATTAAAACAAACAGTTTATTGAGTCAAACGCACGCAATCGTGTCTGTTAGATCGCTCCTAGTTCCAGAAATGTAGCAATAGCAAAGGGAACCATCTCAAGATATTGCAATGTTTTAGTTTCACTTGATTTCGATCTAAATGACATATTATGCCATGTTCGACGATCGATTGCGAGTAATAAAAACTGTTTGTAATGAAGATTTGAGTCATCGTACCTGCGGACTAAAGTCCTCACTACAAACTAGATAAACTAATCGGCTCGATGTGGAGCGATCGAACAATATCTAACTCATAAAATGTCTGGAAATCGGCAATCTTAAATTTTAGATGGTCGCTCAATTGCCCAATCTAAAATCTAAAATCTAAAATCTAAAATCCCCCAAGTATCCACTCGCCAATTAAGTTGTTTACTTGTTCCGGTGCTTCGTCGTGGGGACAGTGGCCGGCTGTGATAAAATGTTCTGTTAACTGCGAATAGTACTTGCGAAATTTGGCACTCCTTTCTGTAGAATTCATCCAAGGATCGCCGACTCCCCACAGCATTAACAGCGGACAAGTTAATTGACTTAGCAGTACGTCAATTTTTTCGCCTTGGGGCGTTCTGAAAACGGATGCGAATACTTTGGCGGCACCCCGATCGCAGGAAGGGCGGTAGATTTCCTCTACTAATTGGTCTGTCACGGCACTTTGGTCGAGATAAACTTTTTCTAAGGTTTTCCGAATTGTCGATCGCTGGCGCACGTACTGGAACAGCAGAAAACTCGCCCAATCTTGCTGGAATAAGGTTTTAACTACCGCAGACAAAGCTTTTTGCATTGGTGGGGCTTCGGGTGCGGGCTGGGGTTCGCTGAAGGGGCCGGCGCTGTTGATTAAGATGAGTCCGGTGACGGATTCTGGGCGCTGGGCGGCGGCGCACAGGGCTGCATAGCCTCCGAGGGAGTTACCGGCTAATACGGCGGGCCTGCCGATGACGTTTGTAATGAAGTCGTGCAGTTGGTCGCGCCAGAGGTCGCCGCTGTACTGCAAGTCGGGTTTTGCCGATCGTCCGAATCCTAACAGGTCGATCGCCCACACTTCAAAGTCTTTGCTCAGACCGCTGATATTTTTCCGCCAGTGGTCTGTGGATGCTCCAAAACCGTGAATTAACAGCAGCGGCGGGCGCTGTTGGTTGTCGCCCGATCGCACGTAGTAGATTGAGTGTCCCCGCCACTGCCAGTATGTGCCTGGTATGGGGGCTGCGGTGATGGCTGGGATTGTTTGCATGATGTAAAGAAATAAATACTTGCATTAACTATTGTATCGCGATTTTCGCAGTTAGAAAGTCTGTCAAAAGTGCTGCTCCAACAGCAGCAACAGATAGACAGGTCCAGGCAGCCGAATTGAGGTGCCGAGTTTTAATGACAATAAAATAAGTTTTGTAACGATTATGAAAGATGCTGGTGAAGTTGGCAGGGCGATCGGGCGTTGTCAGTCCGGAGGGGCACAGGCAGGGGGTGGCGATCGCAATACACCAGAGGACGATCGTTTTGGCTGTCGGTGTGGCAGGCAACAGCGAGGCGGTAACAAGTAATTGGGGGGATCGATGTCGCTCTGAGTTGGCGATCGCTGCGGGGAGCAACTAATTGATATCTAATTACTGCTTTTTATGGATGGGGATCGTTAAGTAATAGATTGTTTGCAGGGACTGAAGAAATGCCAAACAGTCAATCGAACACCCGAGCCGGCATCAAAAATTTGGATCTGGGCGAGGTTTATAGGTAAAATTGCTGAGGGCAACGGGAGCCAGAGTTCTGAGAACGGCAGAATATTTTTTGACATTTTTGACATTATTGTGTTTTGTTAAGGGCTGTGATGAGCTAAAATAGAAATAGAGCAGCAGCGCTCAATTAACTAGCATTTTTAATACTATTAGTCTGCAAAAGGGAGCCAACAATGCAGGGTGCGAACACGATCTACCTGAAAGTTAGGGAGTTTTCTGAGTGATTGCTATTTCACCCCGTCCGGTAGGACGCAATTGGATTACGATTAGCTTCGCTTCTACCCTATACCTTTGTCCGATTTTGGATCTGCTGCTAGCAGAGGTTCCGGCTCAGTGGGAAGCGGAACTCCGGTTAGGACTTCAAGAAGCTTTGGTAAATGCTGCTAAGCACGGAAATAATTTAGACCCCAGCAAAACAGTTGGAGTCCGGTTTTCTATAGTACAAAACCAATACTGGTGGGTGATCTCGGACGAGGGATCGGGTTTTAATGCCCCTTGCAGTTGCAATCTTCATCAAAATCATAACGGGGAAATTCAAGCCCCAGATGACTCTATACTCCCCCATGTCGAAAATGAATGCGGCAGGGGGTTATTTATTCTTTACCAGATTTTCGATCGCGTTGAGTGGAACGATCGAGGTACAGAACTAAGGCTGTGCAAAGAACTGCCCGGCCGCTATCGCTTGCCCAGGTTGCGTTAGACAGTTGACAGGTTATATCATTCCAATCGATTACTCTAACAAAAAAGGTTCGTAGTGTGGACTTTAGTCCGCTTCCGGATTGCGGACTGAAGTCCACACTACGAACGAATCTTATTGCGGTCGATCGTGAGGTCGTTCGGACAGGTACTTGCCTGCTGCAACCTAAAAAACCTGGGTTTTTATGGACAAACCCGGTTTCTGAGTGCTGCACAATGTCGCGTCACAGCTATTTTCCGTGGCTTTCGCAGGGAGGGGCAGAAATCGATCGATCGAGCCATCCTGCTGCTTGATTTAGGCGCGGGAGGGCTTCTTCTGGCTGATTTTTGACTAAAAAGATCAAAGCGGCTGCGACTTGCTCGCTGGCCCGGGCGGAACGGTTGGTTTTGAGTCGGTGCCAATCTTTTTCGGAGATGGCGAGGCGCGCAGCGAGAGCTTGGGCGAGTTCTAGAGTGCTAAGCTCGTTAAGATTGACAGTTTGGGTTGTTGGTGCGGTTTCCAGCATAGGTGGCAATTATTAAGTGGCAATTGTAGCGATTTGGTGTTGTTCGATTAACAAAATATACTGCATATGATAACAATAACTAAGTTACCAATCGGTTTTTTTAATCATTGTCAGGCTTGCAGATCGAAATGCCTCAAGAACCGTCAGAGTTAAATCAGCAGGAAAGGCCGGGAGAAGATGAAAGCGAGTTTGCAGAAGCGATCGCAGCAGCGGAACGATCGCTCGCAGCTCTCAAAGAACGGTACACTCAAATTCAGGTCGATCGGCAGCGCCAAGCCGAACTCGGCCACCGACGCGAAGAAATCCGCCAATCCACACGCCGCAATCCTTTACCTCAACTTAAGGAAGAATTGCGACAAATCGATCGAGAATTGGAGGCGATCGAGTTGAATTTAGAAAGCAGTCTGTTTTCTTGGGGAAGTATCAAGCAACCTTTTTGGCAAGCAGTTCGCTTTGGAGGACTCGGCATTTTAATCGGTTGGCTTTTGAAATCTTATGTCGGTTGAATTAAGTTAAAGTTAGGATTTTTTTTATTGAACCGCAGAGAGCGCGGAGGAAGAAAACAGCAACATGATGCAAACCATACCCAAAACAGTCACTTTTGACGAGTTCGTTGCCTGGTATCCAGAAAACTCGATCCGCCGCTACGAATTACACAATGGAGTAATTGTTGAAATGCCTTTAGGACCGGGCGATCGTTCGAGCGTAGGCGGGTTTGTTTCTGGCGAAGTATTTTTAGCAATTCGGCAGCAACAATTGCCCTACCTGGTGCCGAAAGAGTACATGGTTAAGTCTGTCGCTCATAAATCCGGTTATCAGCCAGATGTAATCGTCTTGGATTTGCCCGCCCTCGCCAATGAGCCACGCTGGAAAAAAGAATCGATCGTCACTATGGGGTCTTCGATTCGGTTGGCAGTAGAGGTCGTCAGCACGAACTGGCGGGATGATTACCATTTCAAGTTCGCCGACTATGAGGAGATGGGCATTCCCGAATACTGGATCGTGGACTATCTCGGTTTGGGCGGCCGCAAGTTTATCGGCAGTCCCAAACAACCTACACTCTCGGTTTGCCAATTGGTAGACGGGGAGTACCAGATAAAGCAGTTTCGAGGCGATGACACCGTTGAATCGCTGGCATTCCCAGAGTTGAGGTTGGCTGCCGAACAAATTTTTCGGGCCGGTTTGCCTCTAACCGAGCAAAGCTAAAATGACTGGGGCGACAATATTTAATCTGATATCTTGGACTAATGTCAGAAACCGGGTTTTTGGCAAATAATCTGCATAAAAGTCAAGATTTTTCGTCAAAAACCCAGTTGAGATCTCGGTTGTTAAAAATGTTGAGAATGGTGCAAAATGTGAGTTGAATGCAATTTTTAATCGGGATATTGAAAGCTTGCACCGCAATTTTTTATTAATGTAGAAGTAGTTACCAAATTGGAGCGGATGAGATGATGGATCGACGTATTGCTGCGATTTTGCGATCGGGCGAACCTGATGAAACTGTAACTGTTAAAGGCTGGGTTCGCACCAAGCGGGAATTGAAAGAATTTGCTTTTGTTGAGGTCAATGATGGTTCGGCAATGGCTAATTTACAGGTAGTCATCAATTCCGATTTGCCGGATTTTGAGAATATATTAAAACAACTGAATACAGGTGCTTCGGTAGAAGTTTCTGGCGTGTTGGTAGAGTCTCCGGCTAAAGGTCAGCGGATTGAGTTGAAAGCATCAGAAGTTTGCGTTTATGGTGATGCTGACCCGCAAACTTATCCGCTGCAAAAAAAGCGGCATTCTTTTGAATTTTTGCGGACGATCGCGCACCT
>JALOON010000011.1 GCA_025454405.1 Oscillatoriaceae cyanobacterium Prado104
AAATAATCATTGCCGACCGCTGGTTCCCATCAAGCAAAACCTGTTCAAACTGCGGGCATATTCAAGATATGCCACTGAAAGAAAGGACTTACAACTGTGGAAGTTGCGGTCATTCGATGGACAGGGATTTAAACGCCTCAATTAATTTATCGCGTTTGGCTTAAGCGTGAAAGCTTACTGAGGGATAACCGCTCCCATGCTCCCGATGAAGTAAGAAGCAAATGTCTAGACTTGTCTAGTATTTGTATAGCAGTAATCGGTTAATGAATTGCTCGCTTTAAAGCCTTTAAGTCTGAAACCATGAGCTTTCTGGTTCCCTGTTCGCTGTTAAGAGTTCTCTTTTGTACCCAGACAACTTATTCAGCAAGCCCTAAAATAGATGGATTGTATTTTCAGGAAATCGCTGTTTCAAAACAGGCATTACCGGACAAGGTTTGAGTTCCTGTAAATTCTCCGGCTTGTTCCAAGTAAAAGGCCCTTTTTTCTCCGCCGACATCCACAGCAAACTTTTTGCCCGCGTCATCGCCACGTACAGCAAGCGAAACTCTTCTGCTGTTTTCAAATAACCCGCTTGTTCCCACGCTTCCCCTAAATTTGGTAGCGGATATTTCCCGTGCAAATTTGCCCGAATTTGAGCTCGCGCTACTTCGGCTAACGTAAAATCTCCTAAAAATTTGGCTTGCGGCAAAACTCGCAAACTTCCGGGAATTGTTTGTTCGTGCAAAAATGGCATAAACACGCAGTCCCAATCCAATCCTTTAGCTTTGTGCATGGTAATGATTGTCAGTTGACCTTTTTTGGTGTAGCGCTGTTCTAAGTTTTCTCCGGCTTCTACAGGTTCAAATTTTTCGGAACTGACAATTTCGGTCAATACGTTTAACATAGCACTCATCGCAGTATTGCCGGCTGTTTCGATCGCCACTCGTTCCGCTAATTTGTCGGCCGTGGCTAATTCTGTTTGGTCGTATTGCAGCGCTAGTGCTAGAAAAGAGATAATTTGATAGGGCGGTAATTCCAACCGCGCTTGCAGCAAACCCGTGCAAAAATAACGGCATTTCCGCGCTGCTTCCGATTGCTTCGGATCGAGGGGACCGGGATACAAAAATTGCTCGGGGGTAGCAGCTAAAGCATTATAATCTTGTTTGGGAATGAGCTGGCGATCGCTCAAAATTTTCAGGGCTGCTTTCAGGTAATCTGGTGAATGCGGGCGATCGAGAAATTGCAGCAGGGTCAGTATTTCCCAGGGTACTTGAGAATGCCGATCGCGCTCTCCTACATCATACACTTCGATGCCCAAGGCTTTGAGATTAAATTTCAATCCGTGCTTTTCGGGATTGTTCAAAACTTCGGCGATAAATTTTCCCTGTTTGTTTTCCCTGACCAACACCGCCATCGATTTTAGGTAGGGGTTTGGAGATTTTTCAGTTTCCGAATTTGCCAGATTCCCGTTACTTTCCCCGGCTGTCAAATACAGAGATTCAGCTTTTTTAAATAACTCAACAACTCGCTCGCCGATTAATTCTATTGTCTGGTAAACATCGCGGGGAAAATACAATTCTAAACCTATTCCGATCGGTGCTGGATTGGCATTTCGTTGAGGGTCTGTACTGCTAACTGCTTTAATATTTTGGTCGCGAAACGGCTGTTCCGTTCCTGCCAATTCCGATCGATTTACCCACTGCAAAATAAAGTTAGCTGCGTCGATTATGACCTGCGTGCTCCGACCCGCGCCGTCCATTGTTGCTAATTTAGCTTCGGCTTGGCAGCGATCGCAGAATTGATTAAAATAAATCGGATCGGCGGGAGTAAAAGTAGAATTAATTGCTTGATTTGGATCGCCTACTCTGATAAAATTTGGCGGTAAGTGAGGGTTGTTGGGATCGATCGCCAGGATTTCCAAAAGCTTGGTTTGCAAAGGTGTAGAATCTTGAGCTTCATCCTCAAAAACCGCAAATACTTGATTTTGTTCTTTCGCTCGTGCCGCCGGATTTTCCAACACCCGCAAAGCCGCTAAAATCATCTCGTCGTAATCGATTAGTTGCCTGCTTTTTAACAAAGCTTGATATTTTTGATACAACCCCCCCGCTACCGCTAAAATTTCATAAGCGTCTCCCGCAAAAATAGCACCAGTTTCTAACAGTTGTTCTGGCAGCAAGCCGGAAGATTTCGCCTCGTGAATTACGGTATTAGCCAACTGCGGCAAAATCTCCGTCCGCAAAACTGACTGTCTCCGCAACCTCTCGGTTTCCTCGCCGTCAAATTGCTGCCCTTCCAATAAAACTTGATAGCGCCGGGGATTTTCTGCAATCCATAATTCTACGCAAGTGCGAATCAAGCGGTGATTTTGTGTCGGAGTAACTAAAGTTGAATTTTCTAAATTCAAGCCAGACAAATCGGGATAGCGCATCGCTATATTCAAAGCCAAACCGTGCAAAGTATGGACGGCAAAGCCTCCTTGAGGCAAAGACAATTCTTGCAGCCTTTCCCGAATTTTACTTTTGATATTAGCAGCAGCCGATCGAGTAAATGTTACCACGATTAACTGACGGCGGCTGTGCAGTTGGTAGCGGGCGATCGCAATTGCAGAAGCCGCTGCCATCCCCGTAGATTTTCCTGCCCCTGGCACCGCTGAAACAGCCAGCGGGCCGCCTTCCCAATCGGCCATCCGCTGCTGTCCCGCACGCAATTCGCTGCGAATTTTGCGGCAAGTTTGCTCTCTCAAAACTGCTGCAACTGTTGCATCTGAAAGTGTAGAGATGACATTTCGATCGTCGGACATTCGATTTTAGATTTTAGATTTTGAATTAGGAATTGGGAATTGGGAATTGGGAATTGGGGATTGGGGATTGGGGATTTTGGATTGAGGATGGGGATTTGAGATTGGAGATTTTCGATCGAACCTCACTGTCAACTGTTTACAAATCTTCAAACTCTGCTGTTTCCATTTTTGTATCGGCTATGATGGCACCACCGATCGCAGATTAAATTAAAACCAGCACAAAACTCAATACCCAAAAATTTTTTATAGGAAGCACGCCAATGATAGCTTACATCACAACTGATTCCCCGGCACAGGTAAAACCAAATACCAATCCAGCAAACAAAAGCACCGGTCGTTTTGCGATCGCGCTATTCTTAACACTATCTTCTGCTGTCGCTTTGCCGAGTTGTGCGGGCGCGCCCACCAGCGGGGGATCTGGTCCGCAGATGGCCTTAAAATCGTCACCAGCGCCTTTAGCAGAAGCTGCATCGCCAGCAGGGTCAAATTCAGACGCTGCTGTTGCATCAAAAACTGCAGCAGCCGAACCTCAAGCATCTCGCCCGCAATTAATTAAAAAAGCCGAATTGAGTGTAATTGTCAAATCAATTGACGCCAGCACTAAATCTGCTACCGACATTGTGGAAAAACGGCAAGGCGATATTGTGGGTTTCCAAAACCAAAAGCCGCCAGATCCCAGCATCCGCCAAACAGCAACGATGGAAATTCGGGTGCCTCAAGAAAAATTAGATGAAACGTTAGATGCTTTGGCAAAACTCGGCACAGTACAAAATCGAGGGCTGACTGCTGAGGATGTTACCAACCAATTAGTTGACAGCGAGGCCAGGTTAAAAAACCTCCGCAAATCGGAAGAAGCTGTGTTAAAAATAATGGAGCGATCGGGTTCTGTAGGCGATGTGTTGAAAGCCTCTCAAGAGTTGAGTAAAATTAGAGAGTCGATCGAACTTATCGAAGCTCAGTTAAAAAGTTTGCGGGGTCAAGTAGCTTATTCTACCATTAATTTAACTCTAGAAGCAGCAGTATCGGCCCAACAAGAACCGGAACCTTCTCTAGGTTTGCGAGTTCAGGAAACTTGGGGACAAGCTACTCATTCTATGGGAGAATTCACTTTAGGTTTGTTGGCTTTGGGTCTTTGGCTGTTGGCTTACAGTCCTTATTTGCTGTTAATTGCGGCTGCGATTTACGGTGTAACTCGATGGAAAAAACGGCATTCTGAACCCCCGCAAGTTCAAGAACCGAAACCGCCTGTTTCAAATTAGTCAACGGTCAGTTGTTAGTCAATAGCGCATCTTACTTCTACTTCAAAGTCTTCAACATCGTAGTGGACGCAGATGCCGCGACTGGTGATGAGTTGTTGGAATTCTATGAGGTGCATTCCAGCAACTTTGCTAGCGCGACCGAGGGTAATTCGTTTTTGGCAAAAAAGAGCGATCGCAATTTCTCGCATCCAGTCGGGTTCGTTGAAATTGTCGGTTTGAGCGAGGGAATCGGGAAGATCGATCGTGATTTGCATGGTGAATATTCGGATTAAAATGGTTAAAGTATGCAGTTAAAATTGGGCTGGATAGCGATTGTCGTAAACACTTTGCAGGCACTCTTCAAAATCATCGCCTTGCCAAGTTCTGGCAAATTGTAAGAGGTCTTCGGCTGTGGAACCTCGCAAAATCGGTTCGGCAGCGATCGAACAAAACATCTCTGATTTAGTTGTATTTGCAATTTGCACCAGTGCTTCGATTATCATTTGCTTGTATTTAGGGTTCAGAATCATCAGTTTCATCCCAGTCAATCAAGTATTGTTAGACTGCGCATAATCAAACCTACATAATGGATTTCATTACTCCCCATCAACTAAAGAGAACAAGAACTCAAGTATATCCACTGCTGCATCAGCTAAATTAAATATTTTGTATAACCTATCTTTCCAATTTTTCAGTTGATCGGAACTATTATCTGGCTTCATAACTTCACTGTTAATATCATTTAGTACTTCCTCAGCTTGATGCCGCAATTGAGGAGGAAAGTCTTTGACAGTAAGCCGTAAATCCTCGATTACCTGCAAAAGCCGAATATCAACCAGCCTACAATGCCCTGTATCTTTGTTTTCTGCTAAAACTTTAAGAGTTCCATTTTCATCAATTTCATAGGTAACTTGAATTTTAGGAACCCCTCTAGGTGCAGGAGGAATACCGTCCAGCCTGAACTCATGCAGGAAGGTATTGTTTTCTACTCTTTCGTTTTCACCCTGATAAACACGTATTGGGGCTGAAGTTTGATTGTCTTTTGCTGTCGATATAACTCTTGTTCGTTTTGCTGGAAGCTTAGTATTTTTAGGGATAAGGACAGTCATCTTACCCCCATCCGTTGAAATACCTAGTGATAAAGCTGTTACATCTAAGATTCTAAAGTTAAGCTCACCAGATAAAATTCCAGCCTGAATAGCAGCACCAAGAGCAACCACTTCATCAGGGTTAACAGCTTGGCTGGGTTCCTGACCCAGAAGCCCACATACTAATTTTTGAATTGCAGGAATACGGGTCGCCCCACCAGCTAGGACAACTCGATCAATTTGTTTGGCACTTAGCCCTGCATACTCTAAAGCAGCCTCAACAGGAATTCGGCAACGTTGAATCAAATCAGCACAGAGGCTGTCAAATTTAGATCTTGTAAGAACCTTCTCCAAGCTTTTAGAAGTTGTCCCTACCTGAGCGATAAATGGAAGACTAATTTCAACTTCTTGAGCAGTTGAGAGATCGATTTTTGCGTTTTCTGCAGCTTCGATTAAACGACGCTTTGCTTCTAAATTCCTGCTAAGGTCAACGCCTTCCTCTCGCCTAAATTCTTGTACTAACCAATTCACTATTTTTCGATCGAAATCATCACCGCCAAGATGTGTGTCACCTGTCGTGGCAAGCACATTGAACTCTCCATCTCCTGTCCGTAAAATAGAGACATCAAATGTACCTCCTCCAAGATCAAAAACCAAAACAGTTTCCTTAGTACCCTTTTTTACGCTGTAAGCAAGGGAAGCAGCCGTTGGCTCATTAATGATTTTAAGTACGTTCAAACCAGCCAACCGTCCAGCCGCAATGGTGGATTGTCGTTGTAATTCATTAAAATATGCAGGTACAGTTATAACAGCCTGAGTTACTGGTTCACCAATATACTTACTAGCATCTTCGACTAATTTTGATAGTATTTGGGCTGATATTTCTTCAGGTGAAAATTCTTTTCTTATTACTGGACAATTTAGCTTAATTAAATTATCTCTACTATCAATCGCTTGAAAACAAACTTGGTCTCTTTCTACTTTAACTTCGGAGTACCTGCGCCCGATGAATCGTTTAACAGAGTAGAAAGTGTTTGCCGGATTTGCAATAGCTTGCCGCTTTGCCATTCGACCAACAATACAGTCTTTAGTTTTAGTGTAAGCAACAACTGATGGGGTTGTACGATGGCCTTCGGAGTTGGCAATAACATAAGGCCGACCTCCCTCCATTATTGCTACTACTGAATTGGTAGTTCCCAAATCAATCCCAACAACTTTACCAATAACTTTTCCCATGAACGTTTCGACAAATAGGTTTTGCTTAACTACTCACACCCAAACTTACATAGCCCATCCTATCAATGTTGAGAGCTTCAAAAAAATTTAATCGCTCTTTATTGGGCTATAAAACCATTCCTAGAAATCACCACTATGGCTCTAATAAAGGCTGTTACCTACCTTAGCTACAGCTTAGCTCAGAGTTTAAGACAGTAAATACTTATTATAGCTAAATTGTCCGTCTAGTCAACTCCTAAAGCTCGAAAAGCTGAAACTTTGCATATATTAACTTCATTATAGAATAATAGCCAGGTCTCTACCATCCAAGATAAACCAAAGTTGCTTGATAAACCCGGACTTACCGCCCTCGCACCGACGCATTGCAGTATCCTATCGTCAATTTTGCCAAGATCGATACTTCGATCGAACTTTTTGTCACGGCAGGGCGCGCGCTGGTGTTCGGCATCGATTGGCGTATAAATCCGATTCCATTTGTCGTATTTTTCGCAAATCGATCGCAAATAGGGTTGAAAGTCGATTGGCTCAAACATCTGCTGCGAGCGTGGGGGTTATTCTTTAATTTACCGAAATTTCCTCCCGATTTCCGGGCAAGCTGCAATGAGTTGCGTCAGGTCAAATTTGTCTCGGAAGTTGCAAAACTTAGGGTCGCCGTCTCGAATGTCTTGCAGCTAACATTGAATTATTGATTTTTACTGTCGATTGCTCGCGATCGAAACGGTTTGTAATTATGACTCGATGTCGAGATTTCCACCAGTCGATTTAAAGGCGATCGAAAAAATGAAACATTCGCTGTAAGTTGCGATCGGCTAAACCCCCGCAAACAATAACAACAGGCTCGCCATCTCCCATAATTGCATGCAAGATAGTGACATTATTGACAGTCAAATTGCGATTGTGATGCTGTTGCGTATTTCTGGAGTTGGATCGAACTTCTTATTGCTAACGGCGAGCTGCATCAAAACTCAAACACCTAGCAACGTACCAATTCCGAACGCACTTACTGTATGTGTAGGGCGAGATCGCCCGCCCAATGACTTTTCATGCCCGATCGCACTTTCACCAATTCTGCAAGTTGCTGGCGATATAAATTGAATATTTTTTGAATTTTCTGTATTTTACGCTACAAACTTTTATTTTTTTTATGCTTACTATAGGCAAGGACAAAATACCTAGGGCAGTTCAAAACGCTGTCAGTGTAAGAATTTTTTCTATTCAGGTTCTTCTATTCAGGTTCTTCTATTCAGACCTTTGCATCTATCGATCGAACCATCAAAACTGTGATGGGTATTGTCAGTTAAAGGACGATCGAAACTTTCGCTGCGAAATTTTCACTGCGAAATTTTCACTGCGAAATTTTCACTGTGAAATTTTCACTGTGAAATTTTCACTGTGAAATTTTAGCTGTCGATCTTTTAGTGTATTGCTGCACAACAACAGTAAGGAATTGTTCTGCTGTCGTATTTCCTGAACCCTTGTATTTTTAATCCGCACCAGCAAACCTGTTTTTGCAACTCGATCGACTGCTCTTTGTAAGATTATTAACTAGGAAACCAAACCATGAGTGGGAACAAATCGCGCTTTCAAGCAATTACTCAAATTACCGATCGCAAAAAACAGCCGCCAAAAACTCCCAGCCGCTTAGAAGAACTGTGGGCTAGTGACGTATTTACCCTCAGTAAAATGCAGGCTTGCTTGCCCAAAGATGTCTTTAAATCTATCAAAAATACAGTACAAACCGGCGGCAAATTAGATGTATCCGTAGCAGGTATCGTTGCTGCCGCCATGAAAGATTGGGCAATTTCTAAAGGCGCGCTTTACTACGCTCACGTCTTCTACCCGATGACCAACATTACCGCAGAAAAACACGACGGTTTCGTTTCGGTACAAGGCGACGGTTCGGTCATCACCGAATTTAGCGCTAAAGTATTGGTGCAAGGCGAACCCGACGGTTCTTCTTTCCCCAACGGCGGCATCCGCAATACCTCCGCAGCCCGCGGCTACACCGCCTGGGATGTCACGAGCCCCGCCTACGTTATGGAAACAGATAACGGCGTGACTCTGTGCATCCCCACTGTGTTCATTTCCTGGACGGGTGAAGCTTTAGACAAAAAAACGCCCCTGCTGCGTTCTAATGCTGCAATGAACAGCGCCGCCACTCGACTGCTGAAATTGCTAGGTCATACAGATGTAGCGACAGTTAACTCTAGCTGCGGCCCGGAACAAGAGTATTTCTTGGTCGATTCTCATTTTGCTAACAGCCGCCCCGATTTGCTGTTGACCGGTCGCACTTTGTTCGGCCGCCCCGCAGCCAAAGGCCAACAGTTTGACGATCACTATTTTGGTGCCATCCCCGAGCGCGTTCAAGTCTTCATGCAAGATGTGGAAGAAAGAATGTACCGCCTGGGAATTCCCGCAAAAACCCGCCACAACGAAGTCGCCCCCGGTCAGTTTGAGATTGCGCCGGTCTTTGAAGCCGCCAACGTCGCCAGCGACCACCAGCAGATGACGATGACGATTCTGAAAAACATGGCCAAAAAACACGGTTTCGCGTGCTTGCTGCACGAAAAACCCTTTGCTGGCATTAACGGTTCTGGCAAGCACGTCAACTGGTCGGTAGGCAATGCTACTCAAGGTAATTTGCTCGATCCGGGCGATACTCCCCACGCTAACTTGCAATTTTTGCTGTTCTGCGGTGCTGTAATTCGCGGCGTTCACAAGTACGGGCCGCTGCTGCGGGCTGTGGTGGCGACGGCTAGCAACGACCACCGTTTGGGCGCAAACGAGGCTCCGCCGGCGATTATTTCTGTTTATTTAGGTTCGCAGTTGGAAGATGTTTTCGAGCAGATTAAACAGGGAGATGTTAAAGATTCAACTCACGCTGGAGTGATGAGTTTGGGTGTCGCTACTTTGCCCGAATTCCAGAAAGATCCGGGCGATCGCAACCGTACTTCGCCTTTTGCTTTTACGGGCAATCGCTTTGAGTTTCGGGCGGTAGGTTCCGGTCAGTCAGTTTCCGGTCCGTTGGTGGCGATGAACACGATTTTGACTGATTCTTTGATTTGGGTTGCTGACAAGTTAGAGGCTGAATTAGCGAAAGGATTGAACCTCACTGATGCTGCTTTTACTGTGTTAAAAGAAGTGATGGAACAGCACAGCGCGGTGATTTTTGGCGGCAACGGTTATTCGCCGGAATGGCACAAGATGGCGGTTGAAGAGCGGGGTTTGTTGAACTTGCCGACGACTGCTGATGCTTTGCCGGTGTTGAAAGAGCATTACATTGAGGAGCTGTTTGAAAGAACTGGCGTGCTGACTGCTAAGGAATTGGAAAGCCGCTTTGAAGTTTATGCAGAACAGTACATTAATGTCATCGAAATGGAGGCGAGGCTGGTAATTAGTTTGGCGAAAACTGCGATTTATCCGGCTGCTGTTCGCTATTTGTCGGAGTTGTCTGGCAGTATTGCTAGTTTAAAGGCGATCGGCATTGAATTAGAAAAGGAAAGTGCCGAAAAGGTTGCCTCTTTAACTAAGTCGATGGTGGATTTTGTCAGCAAGTTGAGCGATGCTTTGGACAAGCACGATTTTGATTCGATCGAACAACACATGCAGCATTCTGCGAAAACTTTGCGCCCGTTGATGGACAAGGTGCGCGAGTATGCTGATGCTTTGGAAGGTGAAGTTGCAGACGATTTGTGGCCGCTGCCTAAGTATCAAGAAATGCTGTTTATCAAGTAGTTCGGCTGTTGCAATGAACTGGTTCCCAGGCTGCGGCGGCAGAACTGGTAGAACTGGTTAGAACTGGTTCCCAGGCTGTGCCGAACTGGTTCCCAGGCTGTGCCTGGGAACCCATGTCCGCGAGGCTCTGCCTCGCGAGCCTCACGCGAGGCAGAGCCTCGCGGATCTGTGTTACCAGGCAGAGCCTGGTAACGAGTAACACAAACGAGTAACGAGTAACAACGAGTAAGGCTGGTAACGAGTAATAACGAGCTTTGTGTTTTCGACTCATCAAATCGAATGCCGATTTGACACTGTTGATAGTTCTGATTTTAACTCCAGGGTTACGAGCCTGGTAGAGGTCACTTCAGCCGTCACGAGCGATCGTTACACAATCGTGCAATGCGATCGCACGCAACATTCCTTAAGTTGACACCAATGAGCAGTGATGTGTCCCTAAAATTTTGGTATAAATAATGCCTATTGGTATCAACTTCAGGCTAAAACCTTTGAAAAATCTCTTTTTTAGCCGATAATTTCCACCAATGTTTTCAGATCGGGCACTTCTAAATCGGGCTGCGCGCTTGCAGGCATTGTCGCCCCAAATCCTGTTTTATCGTGCCTCCGATTTACCCAAACTGTGGATATTCCCATCGATCGAGCCGGTACGATATCGTGATACAAACTCTGGGCAACATGCAGGAGTTTTTCCCGTTCTATTCCCATAGTTTCGATCGCCAGTTCAAAATTGTGAGTTGACGGTTTGTACGATCGCGCTTTTTCCGCCGTAATTACCCAGTCGAATTCCACTTTTAAGTGTTTGGCAGTAGCTGCAAACAAATCGTTGTCGATATTGGAAATTACCGCTAGTTTGTATTTCCGCTTCAGCGCCGACAACGCTTTTACTGTATCGGGGAAGGGATGCCAATGTTCGATCGACTCCACCAAACAATTTATTTCCGTTCCTGATTCTGTTTCTGTCGGTTCAAAACTAAACTTATGACCGATTTTTTGCACTACTTGTTGCAATATCTCTCGATATTTGATATACTCATTGTGTTCTTTTTCTAGTTCCGATTCAAACTCAGCAAACATTTCTAAAGTCCTCTCATCGCTGAAGTCGATTTCGCGGTTGGAAAGCAATTTTTTCAAAACTGGCAAAATGCTGCTTTCCCAATCTACGAGCGTGCCGTAGCAGTCAAAACTTACAACTTCAAATTGATTAAAATTTAGCACCTGCGATCGCTCCTATTTTATAGCAGAAGGAAGAAGGAAAAAGAAAGAGATAATAACCGCAATAGCTTGGGCGTTCGAGAATGTCAAAGGCAGTCATGGCGGTTGCTATATCTATAAGTTTAACAAAAATAGAGGGTCTAGCATTCGCCGCCCTCAAAATAGCACGATCGAGAGCGAGATTGCCTCAAGAGAATCATCAGCCACCATTCAAAACTCAGAAAGCGCTCGACTATCGACTGTCAACTGTTTAAGGTTGATATTCAGCAAAAATGTCAATTTTTCCAACAATATTTTGATTAAATTCGTTTAACTCTTCTGCCGGAATCCAATATTCTTGGTGCAGCGAACTGCCGACGGTTTGCACGGGATATTTTCTGATAAATTCGGCAGCAACTCGAAAGCGAGTTACGTAACCGAAATATCCCGATGCGGCATCTTTTGTATTCCAATCTCTCGCGATTTGTATGGCATATTCTTCGTGAAGTACGGGATAAAAAATAGGTTGAAAAGACAGGCGCGGCGGAAATTCAAGAAAATCGCTTTCTTTAATCAGCTCCATTTCTTTTTTTCCGACAGCTCGATACAGCGTTACTGTCTCTTGATCCGATACATTAATATTTTTAAACCAAGCTTTCCAAGCATCCCAATTGTGTACCAATCTCGCCAATTCAGCATAACCGGCGGCGCGGGGATGGGAACCATCATTTTCGGCAAGTTCTTTTTGCCAAATTTCCGACTCTTGCAGCGGAGTGCAAACATCTAAATAAGGTACTTCTAATTCGCTGCAAATTTTAGCAAATTCGGTGGACAAGTTGTCAATCCTGATAGTTCGATCGGCCTCACTCACTGGCGGCGGTCCTACCATTAAAACCGGAAATAGTTTTTGAGCTGAGTTCAGGATGTATCGGGTATTTTCAATCGAATTATCAAATTCAACGCGAGCTTTACCGCGATCGACTGCTGTATCATTTACTCCAAAAGAAAATATTACTCTGCCATCGCAATAATGAGGCAAGCGAGCAGAAATATCGGAGAACCAGCGAGTTTCTATATCCGTACTGGTTTCTCCCCTGATTCCTAAATTGTAGTAGGTAATATCGTGTCCTTGCCCGCAAGCAGCAGCGCAAATTCTCCCCGCCCAACCGAGACATTTCGGGTCGCAAGCACCGCATACAAAAGAATCGCCGATAAAACAAATACGCATAAGAGGAAGAAGGAAGAAGGAAGCAAGAAGGAAGGTTGTCAACTGTCAACTGTCAACTGTTTAATAAGGGTTATTAAAGCCGATTTAAACTCGAATTAATTTTTGCGTAAGTTATATTTGAGTTTCGCCTCCTATTAGCAATTCTTGATTACTAATTCCCCATGAATAATTTTCGATTTGTAGGGTGCGCACTGCCACCGCAACCCATAATTAATCGGAATTTGTAGGGTGCGCACTGCCACCGCAACCCATAATTAATCGGAATTTGTAGGGTGCGCACCGCGCACCGCAACCCATGACAGATTCGCACTTAGTTTTTCCCAGTGACAGACAATCCCTCTACAATTACAGACGGCGTATAACAAGAACCGTTCCATTCGGAGTCTCCTCCCAATTCTACCAATTGTTTGAGGACTGTATAAACGTTGCCAGCAACCATTGTATCTTTAACTCGACCAACAATTTGTCCTTGTTTGATGCGGTAGCCGAGATCGACGTTGATCGAAAAATCTCCGGAAATTCCAGCATGACCTCCGAGCATTTGATCGACTACAATTCCATCATCTAATTGAGCGATTAAATCTCCAAGCGATCGCTCTCCAGATGCGATCGAAATATTAAATAGACTTGGCGTCGGATAGCTGCCCAAACCGGGTCGAAATCCGTTGCCCGTAGTACCGCTGCCCAAGGCGCGACCGATCGTTCGATCGGTATAAAATAACTGCAAAACTCCTTTTTTAATAAAGACAATCGATCGAGTTGGAGTACCTTCATCGTCAAACGGACAGCTATAAGGTCCCGCCTCTGGGTTCTGGGAAATTGTCACTAACGGCGAGGTAACTTGTTCCCCCAAACGATCGCTCCAAGGCGAAGCGCCTTCGAGGACTTGTTTGCCATTTAAGGCTGCAGAAACTGTCCCCCAAAGCAAATCAGCAGCTTTTGCTGTAAACAACACTGGCACGCGGCCAGTTGCGGGATTTACATTATCTTTTGCCCAATCCAAACGCTGCAAAACCCTCTGCGCGATCGAATTTGGATCGAGCGTACTGCGTTCGGTTTCGCCTTCCCAAATATTGAGAAAATCCTCGCCGCGCACTAATTCTGCTGATAAATAACCGCTGAGGGTAGTGTCGGTGTGGCTGCAATCCAAACCTCGGGTATTCACCAAGCGAGTGCTTTCTACTTCGCAGTCGAATTCGGCAGTGCAGATGCTTTCGGGATAGGCTTCGCGAATCGCTGCGATCCCTTGTTTGCCCCATTCTACTAACTGTTCGGAGGCGATCGAAGTTCCGCGATCGGGATAAACTACTGTTTCGTTTTCTGCAAGTTCGATAATTTCCGGTGCGTTGAGTTGCGAAAGGGCGAGTGCTTTTTCCACCAAAATTTGCGGTTCCACGGGCCCGAAAGCCACCGCCAAACCGGGCTGCCCGTCCCGCCACAGCCGCAGGGCTATGCCTTCTGATTGAGCTGTTTCTAATTGTTTGAGGCGGTTTGCTTCAAAAAAGACGGGCCGCGAGAACGATCGCGATTCCAATACTTCAGCCGCTTCAGCGCCTGCTTTGGTAGCTAGTTCTAGCAGTTGTTCTGCTGTTCGATCGGTAGTCATCGGTAGTTAGTAAACAGTTGACAGTTGACAGTTAAGAAAAGTTTTGAGTTTTAAATTTTGAGTTTTGAGTTAAAGACATTTCTTAATTTAAAATTCACAACTCACAACTCAAAACTCCCGATAGTTGACAGTTGGCAGTTGATTGTAGGGGGCGAAGTTTTTCTGATGGGGATTTAAACAGTTGACAATTGATGGTCTACACTTGACAACGAACGCTGTCAACTGTCAACTGTCCGCTGTCAACTCCCTTAAATATTTAACTCGCGCATCAGCCAAAATCCGGCAAAAGCTTCAGATTCAGGATTCGATTGAATTGCCAAGAAATGTACTTGTTTGGCTTGCTGTTTGGCAGCCTCAAAATTTTTAGCTTCTGCTTGAGTTGCTGCGTCTCTAAGATTAGCTAAAATCCAGCGATCGTTCCCTCCCGTATCCAATACCAGCATCGGAGAACGGTTGCTTTCATATCTGAGAAAAGCCAACTCCAAACCCGACATCCAACCTGCCAAAGCGTTTGCCCGCGACGAAAAAATAATCACCCCCGGAATTTGAGCGTCTGGTGCCAGCCCAGT
The DNA here is from genome assembly GCA_025454405.1 of Oscillatoriaceae cyanobacterium Prado104. GTDB lineage: Bacteria > Cyanobacteriota > Cyanobacteriia > Cyanobacteriales > Microcoleaceae > Microcoleus. The sequence goes on from JALOON010000011.1 coordinate 14,671, forward strand.
CATCTCAATTCCGAAAGCTTCGCCAAATCCGATATCCCACTCGGACATTTCATCAAAAGCTGCAGCCGGCAAACTCACAAAAGCCCATTTTTCTCCGATCAAAGCATCCGGCAGCGGAACGGGCGTTTCGGGTACAAATTGAACGCTCTGGTTTGCTGTAGCTTGATAGCCCTCTTCGGCGGGATAAACGTTTTGCATCCGTTCGTCCAGCCACAGACTGAGGGCGAGGGTGCGCCGGCTGGCTGCTGCGGGAATATCCAAATCCTGGCAGGCTTTGGTAATCATGTTAGCCATTTGGCGGCGAAAAAAGCGAATTTTTTGGGGTGGTTTGGGTGCAGAAGCGATCGCATCTTTAATTGCACCAGCCAGCCAGAGAGAATTTACGGTTGAGCTCGGGCAATACTGCGAGTAGCGAAACAGAGAATCAGCTTGTTCGCCGACGTTTAGCGGTGTTTCGCAAATCAACACTTCCCATTTTTTTTTGCCTTGCTCGTCTACGATCGGACGGCTGTAAAAGTCAAGTTCCCAAATAGTTGCCATGCCGCGTTTTCAGAATTAATCTGTACTCATCTTACCGGAGATGGAGCAATTTTCTCCTTCTGGATTTGCGCCTGGGGTTTAAACACCGGATTTTTGATGAGTATTCAAGGCTCAAATCGACTATTTTCGCACAAAAAAGCGAGAGCTGTTTTCACCGGAACAATTAACCGAGCTAACCGAGCTAATTAAGCCTTTACCCGACGAGATAGATGTTCTGTCTGGAGCGATTGAAAATTGGTGCGAAAATCACCCGGCAATTCGGAAAGCTCGATCGAAATTGCTCGAACCTTTAGCGATGGCAGGTTAAATGAAAACCCGATCGCACCCTGCAACACTTGTCAACTGCATCAGGTAAGATCGGTAAAGTGCCAAGCGTATTTTGAGCAATATTGCACCAATTAAATTACTGTTGGAAAAAAGCACGATCGCCAGCAAGCACCCCAATCTAGTTGCCGTTTTATTTAAGCGCGATCGCCCCCTTTTACCAATACTTAATAATACTTCTCTCTCCTGCTATTGCGATCGCTTTTAAAGCTTTTGAGTGTATTTATTAATTGCGATCGCCATTTTCTTCCTGAAAAAAACGGCGCTGTACCAGTGTTGCTACCAAAATTACCGCAGCCAGCACCAAGGCCAAGGCAGATGCATAACCCAAGTCTAAACTTTTAAAAGCATACTGATAAATTAACAGTACCAGAGTTAGCGTCGCATTGTTCGGACCTCCCGAACCGCCCGAGAAAATATAAGATTGGTCGAATAGTTGAAAAGTGCCAACTATTCCGATAATTACTACAAAAAATGTCACCGGTTTGAGCTGCGGCAGAGTAATGTTGAAAAATCGATCGACCTCGTTAGCTCCGTCGAGTTTAGCTGCCTCGTAAAGATCCGCCGGGATATCCTGCAAAGCTGCGAGATAAATTACCATAAAAAACGGTGCTGTAGACCAAATATTCATAATCATAATTGCTTTGAGTGCAACTTCGGGATTGCCCAGCCAGTTGTAGCCCGGGAAACCGAAAACAGCTAGCAAGCTGTTCAGCAAGCCGTTCGAGTTGTAAATCCACATAAAAATTAAGGTTAAAACTGCCGAAGACGTGACTGTCGGCAAAAAGAAAATAACTCGAAACCAGTTTTTGCCCCGCAGGTTGGCGTTGAGAATTAAAGCCAATCCGAGGGCGAGCACAGTTTGAGTGGGAACCACTACGGCTACGTATTCGGCAGTATTTTGCAAGGCGATCCAAACTCGGCTGTCATCGAACAGTCTGATAAAATTTCTGAGTCCGACTAATCGGTAACTGAATTCTCCTAAAATTCTGACGCGGTGAAAAGATAGAAAAACAGCATAGAAAATCGGCAGGATGAGAAATATTCCTAAAATGGAAGCTGCAGGAGCGACAAACAAGTATCCCGATAAACTTTCTCGAAATTTTTCCTGCTGCCACAGTTGTCTGAGTCGCGTGTTGAAAGCCATGTAATTTTAGATTTTAGATCTTAGATTTTAGATTGCTCCCGCACTTTCGGAGCTGCGTTCCAATAGTTTTAGGCTATTTAGTTGCCAACTCATGGCGATCGCCCTGCATATGTTCTTTGTAAAATTAGTATAGCAAATAACAGTTTAATTTAAGAAAAAGTATATTTTTTGTAAAAATCGGTCAACATACTTAACATAACAGTTCATTTCTGATATATATTGATAGCAATAAGTTAAAGAAGATAATGCTAACAGTGAAAGTAACTCGATTTCCCGGTATGACATTGTTAGGCGCGATCGCGATCGCCCTTAGCAGTTGCGCCAGTCCCGCGCCGAACAATTCGCCGGTAACTCAACAGTCTCCCGCCCAACAGCAAGCCGGGAATCAAAGTCAGTCAGCAGCAAAATTCACCGTCGGTTTGGTGATGGTAGGGCCGAAAAATGACGGAGGTTGGAGTCAGTCGCACTACGAAGGATTGGAGTACGTAACGCAGAAATTGCCTGATGTTGGCATAGAATATGTAGATAAAGTTAATCCGGGCGATCGACCGAACGTTAAAGGCTCGCAAATCGGCGATGATTTGATTGCCAAAGGCGCAAAAATGGTAATTTTTAACTCAGATGACTTGAAAGATGACGCCTTAGAAACTGCTAAAAAACATCCCAATGTCACCGTAATTCACGCATCGGGAGATTACGCCTGGAAAGAAGGGAAAAACTTCAAAAATCAACCCAACTTAGGCAACATTATGCCGCAGATGGAATACGGCAGGGCGATCGCCGGTTGCACCGCAGCCCTGGCCAGCGAAACTGGAAAAATTGGCTTTCTCGGTCCGCTAATTAATGACGAAACCCGCCGCTTAGTTTCTGCAGCATATTTAGGGAGCAAATATTGCTGGGAAAACTACCGCAAAAAGAACCCTCAAGAATTGAATTTTAAAGTAACTTGGATCGGCTTTTGGTTCAACATTCCGGGACAAACTTTAGATCCGACAAAAGTAGCGGACGATTTCTACAACGGCGGTTTTGATGTAGTGATGTCGGGACTCGATACGCCGGAAGCGGCAGTGCAGGGCAAAAAAGCTGCGGAGGCGGGAAAGAAGGTAAAATTCCTGCACTATACTTTGAAATCTGGCTGCGATTTTGCGCCAGAGATTTGCCTGGGCGTGCCAGTTTACAATTGGGGACCTGCTTATTTGGAAGCTGTCAAGCAAACGCAAGCAGGCAATTTTAAGAGCGAGTTTGTGTGGGGAAAACCCGATTGGAAAGATTTAAACAATCCCGATACTTCAGCGGTGGGATTTGTCAAAGGAAAGGCTTTAAGTGAGGAGAATCAAAAGTTTTTGGAGCAATTTATCAACGGATTGGGCGATGGTAGTATCAATCTGTACAAAGGGCCGTTGAATTTTCAAGACGGTACTGCATTTTTGAAGGAGGGGGAAACAGCAACGCCGCAGCAAATTTGGTACATGCCCCAGTTATTGCAAGGAATTGAAGGGCCGAGCAAATAAACTAACTAGGGCTTGCTGACGGGAGTCTTGGAGTGAGGGGAGGCAAGAGGGAACAGGGAATAGGGAACAGGAAATAGGGAACAGGAAATAGGGAATAGAGAATAGGAAAGTGCATGAGTTTTCAACGATCTCGTATTCCAACGCGATCGAGTTGTTCGCGAAAGAAACTCATTCATACCAATTCTGTAGGTCGGTGCATAGAATGGGAAAGCTGAAACCTTTTCTGTCAAAGGATCTATTCTATGCAGCTTCACATAAAAATGGTATCACTTCTCTACCGACAATGATTTCAGGCTTTTTCAGCAAGCCCTAACTACAATGAGGATTCGATCGCTCTTGTACCATTTCTCGTGAAGGATGCACTATGCAAATTTTATCTAGTCGGGCGATCGAGCCTCATTTTCAACAATGCGATCGTAACTCGATCGAGAGTTTGTCACAGACGTAAGTGCGCGCCTGGGTGTTGTCGGGCGCTCGCCTTCACAATACTTTAGATTTGTTCGTAAAACTTATTAATCGGGGGTTTTTGGCGGTTTCTCTGAAAAAAGATTAGAAATTATTCTCAATTATTCGACGATTTTTGTGCGTTTGGGGACTTGACTAAAAAAGGGACCTGTGATATCTTAAAATTATTTTGTAGGATTGAGGCATGGTTTAAATTAAAGACCTTTCCTGACAAGGAGAAGGTCACATCACTCCTCAAACAAGATTGGCATCAAAATACTGAGAGTCAAAGCCGTAAATTTCAGTTCCTTCGAGCCGATCGCAAGAAGAGACAACAGAAATCTATAAGAATTCCTCAAGAGATCGAGCTATTGGGCGATCGACACAGCTTGCCGGACACTGCGATGCAAGTAACGATCGTACAAATAGTTCCGCACCTTTATTTAAGTGCAACTTCATCGAGAATTGGCATAACATTCCGATCGTCTGATATCTCGCACCAATGTCAGGAACCGAGTTCGCGAGCGAAAAATATCGGTTGAGCCGAGATATTTATGCCAGCAATCTGGTTGTTTTTGGCTTAGGGAAAATCCTGGAAATGCGCACTCTATTGGATTTGTAGGGTGCGCATTGCGCACCTTACTATTACTCTATTTGTAGGGTGCGCAGCGCGCACCTTACTACTACTCTAGAGATGTATCTATTTAACAGATACTTTCGCGCCCACAGCTTCAAGCTGTTTCTTCATCTCTTCAGCAGCTTCCTTAGCAATAGCTTCCTTAACAGGTTTCGGAGCAGCTTCTACCAAGTCTTTCGCTTCTTTCAAGCCCAAACCGGTAATCGCGCGAACTTCCTTGAGGATCGCGATTTTCTTATCGGCAGGAACTTCTTCCAGAATCACGTTAAACTCAGTTTGCTCTTCTACTTCTTCAGCAGCAGCGGCAGCACCTGGACCTGCCATCATCATCATGCCACCTACAGGAGCAGCAGCGCTGACACCAAAAGCGTCTTCAATTTGCTTCACCAATTCAGAAGCTTCGAGCAAAGTCAGAGACTTAAGTTTTTCCAAGATTTCATCAGTTGCAGCAGACATTTTTTGAACTCCTAATTCGATTTTAGATTTTGGATTTTGGATTTTAGATTTCTCACGATTAGTTATCAGTTTTTAGCCAGCCATCCTCAGTTTTTCTCTAAAAACTAATGACTTATGACTGATGACTAATGACTCAAAAACTAAGCAGCTTCGCTTTCAGAACCGCCTGTTTCGTCCTTTTCTGCGTAAGCTTTGAGGCCGCGGGCGATCGAAGTCGGAACTTGATTGATACCAACAGCCAGCTTGGTTGCCACGCCGTTGATAGCGCCGGCAATTTGAGCCATGAGTTGCTCTTTCGACGGCAAGTCAGCTAGTGCTTTGACATCAGCTTCTTTCAGTACCCGCCCTTCCATAACTGCGCCGCGAAGTTCTGTTTTCTTCGAGGCTTTTTGGAATTCTTGGTAAGCTTTAATCGTGCCACCGATATCTTCTTGCACGAACAGAAACGCCGACGAACCTGTTAGCAATTCTTGCATCGGTTGCCAGGTTTCGTTACCGTCAACAGCAATGCGCATCAGCGTATTTTTTGCCACTTGGCAACTGCTGCCTTTCGGGCGCAAACGCCGCCGCAAATCGCTGATTTCAGCAACTGTTAAGCCCGTGTAGTCAATGACAATTGCTAGTTGAGATTCGCTTAAGGTTTGCTTGAGGCCTTCAATAATCTCAGTTTTTGCTGCCAAACTTTTGCCCATACTTATTTCACCTCCTTGATATGGATTGAAAGCTGAAGATCGAAAAACCCCGACCTCAGGGCCGGGGCAGAGAATTAAAAATTAAGCATTAAGAATTAAAAGCTTGCAAATTTTGTGTAAATTTGGCAATTTTCAATCTTTAGTCTTGAGTTTTTAGTTCTTCAGCCTCGGCAGGAAATTAAGCACTCGGCACCTGCGGTCTTCAGCTTATAGATTTGTATTGAGCCAGTGGCTACTTGCTCGATCGATTATAGCACTTGTAGGTTGGGTTGCGCTGCGCTTAACCCAACGCTTTTTTATTGGGTTGCTGAGCAAAAATCTCCGTAAAGCGTTGGGCCTTGCGTTGGGTTTCGTTCCTCAACCCAACCTACAGGTTAGGTGCCGTCCCTTTTCATCAAGCTTGCTGTAGATTGGGTTAAGCGCAGCGCAACCCAACGCTTTTTTGCTGGGTTGTTGAGCAAAAATCTCCGCAAAGCGTTGGACCTTGCGTTGGGTTTCGTTCCTCAACCCAACCTACAGGTTAGGTGCCGTCCCTTTTTATCAAGCTTGCTGTAGGTTGGGTTAAGCGCAGCGCAACCCAACGCTTTTTTGCTGGGTTGCTGAGCAAAAATCTCCGTAAAGCGTTGGGCCTTGCGTTGGGTTTCGTTCCTCAACCCAACCTACGGGTTAGGCGGCGTCCATTTTCATATCGCGCAGGGCGTTGATATCGACTTGAATCGAGGGGCCCATTGTTGCGGATACATACATCGTGCGCCAGTAGCGACCTTTCGCACCAGAAGGACGGTTGCGATCGACTGTTTCTTGCAGCGCGCGCAGGTTGATCAGCAAATCTTCGGCTGAAAAAGCTGCCTTGCCGAACATCACGTGAACGATACCAGTTCGATCGGCCCGAAATTCCAGTTTACCGCCTTTAAACTCGTCGATCGCCTGAGCGATATCTGTTGTCACCGTGCCGCCTTTGGGAGAAGGCATCAAACCGCGAGGACCTAACAACCGTCCCAATTTTGCCACCAGCGGCATCACGTCTGGAGTTGCAATCAGGCGATCGAAATCCATCATACCTTTCTGAATTTCATCGATCAATTCTTCTGAACCGGCAATATCTGCGCCAGCGTTGAGGGCTTCTTTCACTTTTTCGCCCTTAGCAATTACCGCAATTCTGATGATTTGCCCGGTGCCTTTTGGCAGCGAAACAGTTGTCCGCAACTGTTGGTCTGTATATTTCGGGTCAATTCCCAAGCGGATGTGAGCTTCTGCTGCTTCGGGAAATTTTGCTGTTGCTGTTTCTTTCAAAAGTTGCAATGCTTCCAGAGGAAGGTAAGCTCTATCTTCTACCTTCTTGTGCAGTTCTTGCAATCTTTTCGATAATTTTTTTGCCATGCTTATCTCCTGGGGTCAGTTGATTTTAGATTTTAGATTTTAGATTTTAGATTGTGCGAGCGCGCAATCTTCAACCTACATTCTTTCGGTTGCTAGCGAAGCTTTGCTTCTCCCCCCGAACCGATGCAATGCTCTGGAATTTTGGTCAAAAAATCGGGAATTTTAGATTTGAAATTTAGAAGCTGAACTCAAAGGCAAGAATTGCCAAGCAGAAAGTTTGTTGCTTCCTTCTTCCCTCTTCCTTCTTCCTTCTTCCTTCTTCCTTCTTCCTTCGTTAACCTGCGATGGTCACGCCCATATTCTTTGCCGTTCCTTCCACAATTTTCATTGCAGCTTCAATATCGTTAGCATTGAGGTCGGGCATTTTTGTTTGAGCTATTTCGCGCAATTGATCGCGAGTAATCGAACCGACTTTTTTCCGATTAGCTTCCCCGGAACCTTTAGGAATGCCGGCTGCTTTTTGAATCAGCACCGACGCCGGAGGAGTTTTGAGAATAAACGTAAAACTCCGGTCTTCAAACACCGAGATTTCTACTGGAACCACCAAACCTGCTTGGTCTGCGGTTCTAGCATTGTACTCCTTGCAAAACATCATGATATTGACGCCGTGCTGACCCAAAGCCGGGCCGATCGGAGGAGCTGGGTTGGCTTTTCCTGCTGTAATCGCCAACTTAATTATTGCAACAACTTTCTTTGCCATTAGTTAGTTCTGTTTCTCAACCTGATTGAACTCTAATTCTACAGGCGTATCGCGCCCGAAAATCGACAGTAAAACTTTAAGTTTGTTCCGTTCCGGACTGACTTCAATCACGTCGCCTTCAAAATCTTTAAACGGCCCGGAAAGCACGACAACGTGGTCGCCCACAGCCATCGATACTTTGACAACCGGTTCGGCTTCCTGAGCGTGCCTGAAGATTCTTTCTACTTCTGAATGACTCAGGGGCAGCGGTTTGACGTGACCCCTACCCCGCCCGTAACGGCGTTTTTGTTCTGCCCCCACAAAGTTAATCACATTTGGGGTATTTTTGATCACCTGCCACGTTTCTTCGTCCATGAACATCCGCACGAGGACGTAGCCGGGGAAGATTTTCTCGTCTGACTGGCGTCGGGAGCCGTCTTTGCCGACTTTGAGGGCAGGAGTTTGGGGGATTTCTACTTGGATGATTCGATCGGCCACATCTAAAGTTTGAATCCGCTGCTGCAAGTTGGCTTTCACCCGTTTCTCGCAGCCTGAGGCCACCTGAACGGCGTACCAGCGGGATTGTTCGGCCGCTGCTTCTTGTGAAGATTCTCCTTCTGTCAGTTGTGCTGAATACTCAGGTTCATCTGATGCAAAAGTCATGAGCCAAACACCTTTCCCGCGCCCCAGTTAAAGAAGTTATCCACCAAATAGATCAGGCTTGCTGAGAGGATGACCATCAAAAGCACTGCCAAAGACTCGCTGATTAGCTGCTGGCGGCTCGGCCAAACTACCTTGTCGAGTTCTTCTCTGGTTTCTTTAAAAAAACCTACTGGATCGAATCCCGACGCCGTTACTTCTTGAGCTTCGTCTTTTTTCGCTACAATTTCGTCTTTTTTCGCCACAATTGATTCCCCCTTGCGATTTTAGATTAGAGATTTTAGATTTTAGATTGTGTGAGTGGCCGATCGCTTGCCGAGCTATTTTTTGACACTAACCACTGACGCTCTTGTCTCAATCTGAAATCTAAAGCCACTATTTTTTTACAAGCCCAACCCATCAACGTAACTGGCGATCGCCCAAATTGATTGTGGAGATTATCCAGCAGCCACATTAATAAATGTTCAGTGCATTTATTACTGCATTTGTCGATGGCATTTTTTGCGAACCGCCCACACAAATTAATTCTACCCGAAAGTCTAAGGACTCGGCTGATACCAGCCAAATATCCGGGCGCTTTCGGGCAGAGCTTAAAAAGTTTGGTGATTCAGCGCGCCCTGGAGGACTTGAACCCCCGACATCAGGTTTTGGAGACCTGCGTTCTACCAACTGAACTAAGAGCGCACAGGTGAGGTAGCGGATTACTGCTTGACCTCTAGATTTCTATCTTAGCACAGTGCGCTCGCAAATTGAAAGTTTTTTTTCCAATTTGATGGGGTTGGTGCATGGTTACAGGGAGCGATCGAACCGCTGCTTGAGCCTGGTGGATTTGCCGACGCGATCGCGCAGGTAGTAGAGTTTTGCCCTGCGGACTTTGGCGCGGCGGGTGACTTGAATGCTGGCAATCCGGGGCGAGTGAATCAAAAACACCCGTTCTACGCCCACGCCCTGAAACACGCGGCGGACGGTGATGGTTTCGTTAATTCCGCCGTTGCGCATGGCAATGACTGTCCCTTCGTAGGGCTGAACCCGTTCTTTGTTGCCCTCTTTAATTTTCACCCCAACTTTCACCGTGTCGCCCACGTAAATTTCGGGGAGCTTTTTATTGAGTTCCTTCTTGACTCTTTCTATTTCTTCCGTCTCGATCGAGCGGATGATTTCTGCGCCTTTCATAAGATTTCTTAAAACTCACAATCTCCTATCATATATCAAACTGTCCGTTTTATGTCAAAAAAATTCTATGTTAACTGCTTCTGGAGTCGCATTTGGGCAACTGGTGGCGATGGCCGTGCTGGCTTTGTACGTTGCCAGCCAATTAGGGGCGAACGATGTCGCTAACTCGATGGGAACGTCGGTAGGATCGAAGGCGCTGACGCTGCGGCAGGCGCTAGTTGTGGCGGGAATTCTGGAATTTGCGGGCGCAGTGTTTTTCGGGCGGGGAGTTTCTGAAACTTTAGCAACAGGAGTAGTGAATCCAGCAGCTTTTGCAGCGCAGCCGGAGGTATTTTTAATCGGGATGGTGTCGGTGCTTGTTTCCTGCGGGCTGTGGCTGCAAATCGCGACGCATTGGGGATTGCCGGTTTCTTCGTCTCATGCGGTGGTGGGCGCGATCGCGGGTTTTAGCTCGATCGCGGCGGGAATTGGCGCTGTAAACTGGGGGACGATCGGGATTATTTCCTTAACTTGGGTAGCGACGCCGATCGCCAGCGGTGCTGTAGCTGGAGTATTTTACAGTTTGGTCAAGCGTTATATTCTCGATCGACCCGATCCATTATTTCAGATGCGCGAGTGGATTCCTTGGCTGAGTGCGGCTTTGCTGGGCGTATTCGGGATAATTGTACTCCCGTCAGTGGTGGATGTAGTTTTCGTGCAGACAGGCGCGATCGGGCTGGTGCGGGATAGATTGGGTTGGAATATTCCTGTACGGGATATCGTTATTGGAATTGGGGCGATCGGGGCTGTAGCGATTTCGCTCAATAGCTGGAATGTATTGGAGAAAGAAAGTGCGACGGATTTTGTAGCGGATGTAGCGGATGGATGGAAGGTGAAATCAGGAGATTTGGCAACAGGCAATGTACTGGATGTAACGGATCGAAGGGCGATCGAAATTGGAAAAAGCACAAACTCCCCCCCTCTCCCTCTCTCCCCCTCTCTCCCTCTCCCCCCCTCTCCCCCTCCCCCCCTCTCCCCCTCCCCAATTGAGAGACAAATGGCGCGATTTCAAGTCTTGAGTGCGTGTTTTGTGGCCTTTGCGCACGGTTCCAACGATGTGGGCAATGCTGTTGCGCCCCTGGCTGCGATCGCGTACATCCGGCGCACGGGTGCCTTTCCCTCAGAAGATTTCAGCGTTCCCCTGTGGATTTTAGTTGTCGGAGGTGCGGGAATTGTCATCGGTTTGGCAATCTGGGGGAAAAAGGTGATTGCAACTGTCGGTGAAAACATCATTCAACTGCAACCCAGCGGCGGATTTTGCGCTGAATTGGCTACAGCTACTACGGTATTGTTGGCTTCTAGATTGGGTTTGCCGGTTTCTACATCTCACGCTTTAGTCGGTGCAGTTGTGGGAGTCGGAATTGCAAGAAATTGGAAATCGGTACAGTTTCAAACTTTGCTATCAATTGGTTCGGCTTGGTTGGTAACAATTCCGATCGCGGCTGGTTTGAGTGCTGTCATTTTCAGCATCGCTCGATGGATTTTGTGATATGTTGTCCGCATCGATTTGAGGAAAGATACGGGCGATCGAATGCGATTTAACTGCAAACGCAGTCAGATTGTGTTCGATCTATTCCCATAACAAAAGCTGCTCGTACTGCGGACTTAAGTCCGCATTTTTTAAGGACTGAAGTTTTGACTGCAAACCTTATACCAATTCTCCAAAATAATGCAACAGTAGTTTGTACCGCTAAAGTCTAATTGTATTGGGTACTCACTCGGCATTGTAGCAACCTTTTAGAGAAATGGAACCTTACTTATCGCGATCGAACCATCGGATACGATCTTACAGAATGCTGATTTGACTTTTAGCGGTAGAGTTCTAATTCCGGCAAATGGTGGAGATGACCGTTTTGAGAAAAGCGTTCTTTGACAATTCGGCGATAAACAGATTCATAACCATCAACCATTGTTTTCACGCTGAATCGATCGATCGCGTGCTGGCGGCAATCGTGACGGTTTAATGCTCGCGCGGGTTCGATCGCGGCAACGCATTCTGCAACACTTTCGCACAGAAAACCTGTTTTTCCGTGAGCGATTACTTCTTCAGTTGAACCCAATTTCATCGCAATTACCGGAGTTCCCGCAGCCATCGACTCAACCATTACCAACCCGAAAGGTTCGCGCCAGGTAATCGGAAATAAAGTAGCTACCGCACCGCCCATCAGAACGCTTTTTTGAGCGTGGTTGGCTTCCCCCAAAAATTCGATTTGTGTGCCGTCAATGTGGGGTTTGACTTGCGACTCAAAATATTCGCGATCGACAACATCAACTTTGCCCGCCATCTTTAAATGCCAGCCAGATTTCTTAGCAATTTCTATTGCTAAATGCGCCCCTTTTTCCGGCGAAATCCTGCCGAGAAAAGCTAAATAAGGAGGCTCATCCGGCTGCGGGTGAAATTTGTAAGTTTCCGGATCGATACCGTTGTAAACTGTGGCAACGCAGTTCAGATTCAATCTAGCTTCCCGCTGGGAATTAGAAATACTTACATAGGGCTGATTGCGGGCATAGGAATACATTTTTTCGTTATCGCGGGTAAAAACACCGTGGAGGGTGTGAACAGTCGGCGTTTTTACTAAGTGCGAGTAAGACAAGGCCGCGCAACCGACGTGGGAATGAATGATGTCAAATTCTCCCGCTTTTTCATAAACTTTACTCAGTTGCAGCATCTCGTAAATCCCGTATTCTTTCACAGTAGAATCGAGACGCAGCGCTCGGGGGTGAACGGATTCTAAAGATGCTAAAGTAAGAGAATCGCCCGAGGCAAATAAAGTTACTTCATGTCCTCTCCTCACCAATTCGTCAGTTAACAAACTGACAACCAATTCAATTCCTCCGTAAGCTGGGGGCGGAACTCGTTCTGCTAGTGGGGCAATTTGAGCAATTTTCATTACACACCTTCTATGTTTTTGGAATCCTAAATTTCAACTTTCAACTGCCGCATTTGTAGGGTGCGCGCGCACTGCGCACCTTACTCCCGATTCTTAGGGCTTGTAGGCTTGTAGGGCGCGCACTGCGCGCATTACTAACTTTTCCTACCGGGTTTGTAAGGTGCGCGCTGCGCGCCCTACTCCCGATAGTTAGCATACAAACCCTGTTCGTACAAACAGTGAAATAGCTATCGCACCTTCTGTTTGCGTCTCAGCAATTTTGAGGTTAATCGAATTAAATAACATTTTTATAACTAAGTCTATGATACCTTAGAAGGAGATTGAACTTTAACAGTTAGTAATTTTTTCATTCGGTTTTTAGTTGACAAGACCAATCGCTCGCCTTCCATCGCGCTTGACTTCTGCCAAAAGAGAGACTGAAGGGAGATCGAGCTATTTTTTGCTTTGCACCTTCCCTAAAAATCTCAATTTGTGTAAAATCATACAGCAGGAATCTAAAAAGTTGAGAGTTGAGAGTTGGTAGGGGCAAAGCGGAGCAACGGGGGGTGCCAAGAGTGCCCGCTCGAAAGTTCGTAGTTGATAGTTAATAGTCGCTCCTCGATAGTTAGCCGGAGACAGCGATAATTGTCAACTATCTAGGGATTTTAATTTAGCGATCGAGACCGCTCGACTACTGGAAGCGAGGGCGAACAGCCATTAATTTTTAGTAATTTTAAGTTGGAAAATATCAAAAATGAGCGTTTATTTTCGCGAAATTAAACTGCCGCCAGAACCCAGCTATCAACAGCCAGCACAACTAAAAAAAGCTAGCAATTTTCAACTGGCAAGCAAACCAAAAGTACCGGAAGTCAAAGGACGATCGCTCCGAACTTTAGCAGAAATTATTGCCGACATCGAGAACGATCGAGCCGATAGTATCGATCGTTTGGAATGGACTTATTGCTTGCGGGCTAAAACCGAATGGGATATCAAAAATCCCGACAAAGCAGCCGAAACATCTCAAGCTATTTGGCAAATAGCCCGAAACAATTTACCCCTAAAACAGCAATTGCTGTGGCGAGTTGCGCTCGATCGCATTCAAAAAGTAGAAAATCCCGCTAGTAACAATTCTGCCCTGCCTCCCGCCCTTGCAGAAGGTTTCGACGAGTTTGCCCGCACCGCAACCGCGAGCGATGCTGTACCCATCCAAATTATTAAAATACTGCCCCAAGAGCGATCGGATTACGAGCTAGCAAAACTGAGTTGGCAGTATCTAAAAACGCCAGCGGAATTGTTAAAAAAAGCTCTATTGCCCGCGAAAGTTTCTATTGTCACTCGCGCTTTACAACACGTTGCCGGAATTTTTGCTAAAAATCAGGTTTCCGATAAATCAGGCGTAGAATGGCTGCTGCGGTGTTTGCAGGAAATGCCATCACAACAGCAGTTAGCAGCAGTTACAGAATTATTAGTGACAATTTCAGACGATCCGATTAAAAACTATCGATCGAAATTAGTTGAGTGGCTGCGGGACGAATATTCTCCAAAATTGCAGTTGCTTGAAGGCGCTGCAAAAACATCTCTAAATCGGTGGATTGGAGCGCTAAACTCCAGTTATTTCCAAAAAACGATCGATTTAGTAGCGAGGATGTTAAAGCTGCCAGATGCAGAAATTAAGGTGTTAGAAGAAAGGAGAGATTTTTGGGCGAATTACAGCGATCGCATTCAAAAAGTTCGCTTGTTATTGCCCCAGTCGTCTGCAAGTGCGATCGGCTACCAACTTCAGTTTGATTTCAGTATTTTACCAGAAGATGGCAGCGAATTAACTGAAGTTTGCATTTTTCAATTTAGTAACTATTGCGCGATCGAATTTTTCCGGGGAACGAAAGGCGAAGTTAGGTTAATTGCGCGCAGTAAAGAGAACGATCGGCTGCTGTTTGTCAAAAAAGATTTGTCGGTCGATCGCATTAGAAAATTAGGAGGAGAAGTGCACGATCGGCTGTTTATGTGGCAGAGTTCCTGCGAAAAGTGGCTGAAGCAAAAAGGGATAATTCCCAATGATGGCACGGAATATTTTCAAGGAATGTCGAAGTATTACGGTAAATACGATGTTACAAATGGCTTGCGCAATCCCGAGCCTCAAGAACAAAAAGAGCGAGATATTTTGGTGAAAAAATGGCTGAAGGATATGGGAAGTTAGGGAGCGGTCGATCGACAATTTACAGCAATCGATAGCTCAATAATCTCCACGCTAACCCACAATTCCGCCGGGGCTTGAGCCTCCCCGTTTCATAGCAAAAGTCCTCTAAAAGAGGACTGAAGAGCGCATTTTCTATCAATTTTTTAATGCTGTTTTCAGTCGTTTTAAACTGAGATATTACATCGCGATCGACCAATCCCGATAAACCTGTAGGGGTGAAGCATTCGGGCGACAGTTTTTGATTCCCAACCTACCATCTCCTACCCGAATGCTTCACTTCACCCAACCCCCACAGATAAGTCACAATTACCAAAGATTTTGCAATTATTTAGGGTTTGCTGAATAAAACTCTCAGCCCCCGAGAGCAAGGGTTTTGAGCCTTTTGCGATCGAGATCCTTTCGTGGGGCCAGGGCGAAGCATTTGGACATGAAATTGTTGGTTTTGCCTCCGATATTGTCGCCCAAATGCTTCTGACCTACAAGTAATTCGATACCCAGCCCCCAGGCAAAAGTTACAATTACCCAATATTTGAAAATTATTTACGCGCGATCGTCAATGAATATTTCGCCGTACAATCTCGATTAATAACTCATTGCTTCAATCTCTTTATTAGCAGCATTTTGAGCCTGCAACATCGCCGATTCCAAGCTTTGCTCGCCCAACAAAGCACTAATAAACTGATTGTTAAAATGAGTAAGAATTAACGGCAAATTCTCGTGAGACTGCCAAATTGTCGCGTAAGCTGCCCCGGCAACAAAAGGAGCGTATAAAGAATCGCGATCGTACCCCAATTCTAACAAAATAGATTGGCGGCTAGGCAACACCACGCCTTGTTGCGCCCAAGCTTTCATCCCCTCTTTTCCAGTTAAATAAGCAATCAATTCCCAAGCCACCGCTTTTTGTTTCGCTTGCTTGTTCATCACGTAGGCAACAGTGTAAGCCATCGTTCCCTTTTTGCCTGCGATTGCCGGCACTTCGGCTGTACCGAACTCCAGATTGGGAAAGGTTTCTTTTAAGTAAGGAATTGCCCACGGCCCCTCAATTACCATCGCAGCTTTGCCTTGCCCGAACATTTCGCTACCCGAGGCTGCGCCCGCGTCGGAAGGTTGACCGGCCGATCGATCTTTTTGGTACAAATCTACAATTAATTGCAATCCTTTTAAACTCTCGGGACTGGCAAAAGCAGCATAACCGCGATCGTCAATTAATCTACCGCCAAACAGCCCGATCGTAAAATATTGACGCGCCAATTCCGGAGCAATTCCCAAACCGTAGCGTTCGATTCTGCCATCTCCATTTCGATCTGCACTCAACTTTTTAGCAAATTCCTGCAACTCTTCCCAAGTTTGCGGCGGTTCGATTAATCCGGCTTCCCGAAACAACTGTTTGTTGTAGAATAGGGAAAGCGTAGAAAAGTCTTTCGGCAAACCGCAGATTTTCCCACCGTACTTGAAAGCCTCCAGCAATGTTGGTTCAAAATCGGTTAGATCGAAATCGCTGCTGATATAATTGTCTAAAGGTTCTAAAACATTGCTCGCCATCATTAAAGGTGCTTCCACCGCATCTAAAAAAAATACATCAGCAGCAGCATCGCCGATCGACCGAGTTTTCAGAACATCCATGTATCGATCGGCGATCGCTTCGTATTTTACCTTAATATTGGGATGTGTTGCCTCAAATTTTTGCAAGACCGCTTCTAGCAGTTTGCCCTCCGCAGGATTGCTCTGCCAACCGCTGAGAGTTACCGTATCAGTTCGCCCAACACTATTGTTAGTGTAAGTGTTCGTGCAGGCAGCGATTGCAATAATTACCAGCAGCAAAATTAGCCACTTTCCCGCAGATTTTCTCATAATAAAATATAATTTCTAGTAAAATTTCCTAACTTACCCAAGACATCCGACCATCCAATACAGTATATTGTACTCAGAATAGCAGTAAATTAGACCTTTACGAACCAGCAAACCGCCATGTCAAAAGTATTGGTAGTAGACGACGTACCCAGCGAATTAGAAATCATCTGCCGCATCCTGCAAGATGCGGGAATAGAAGTAATCCGGGCCGGTGACGGCGAAGAAGCGATCGCCCGCATCCGAGAAATCCCCCCGGATCTGGTAGTTTTAGACGTAGTAATGCCGCGAATGAACGGATTTGAAGTCATCCGAGAATTGCGGGGCGATCGCAAAACCGCCCACTTGCCAGTAGTATTTTGCACGCACAAAAACACCGAGATCGATCGAGCTTGGGGAACGGATTTAGGAGCCGATGCTTATATTAGCAAACCTTTTGAACCGCACCAATTAGTCAACATCGTGCAGCGCTTGCTTTCAGCATAAATCCTCAATTCCCAATCTAAAATCTCAAATATAAAATCTCAAACCGAATGACATCAATTGCAGGTAGCAGCACGGCAGAGAGAGCGACTACAACCAAACAATTTCTCCTTTTCGGTCAAGGAAACAGTCTTTTTGCGGTAGAATTAGAAGCAGTACGGGAAGTGCTTTCTTTAAAAGAACAACCCATTTCGCCAGTTCCCAATACCCTGCCATTTTTGCTGGGATTAACCAACTTGCGCGGTGAAATCCTAGCAGTAGCCGACTTCGGTAACTTTACAGGCATCAGCCCCGTTGACATCTACCACCATCAGAGTCGCATCTTAGTTGTAGAAGCCCCCGATCCGCGAGACGTGAGATTGTCGAGAATGCGCATGGGATTAGCCGTTTCCGGCGTCGAAGGAGTTTTACCTCTCAATCCCGATCGCATAGTTTCTGCCATCGATGCCAGTCCCGAACTCGTCCCTTTTCTCAAAGGTTTGTACAATTGCGAAGGACGCTTGCTCATGATAGTTGATGTAGAAGCGATCGCTCATTCCGAACGCTGGTAAGTTGATAGTTGTTCGGGAGTTTTGAGTTTTGAGTTTTGAGTTTTGAGTTTTGAGTTGACAGTTAACTAATTACCGATTCGCAATTCTCAATTCTCCATTACCAATTACCAATTACCGATCGCTCAATCTAAAATCTAAAATCCCAAATCTAAAATCTAAAATCGATCGCCAAATTATCAATTTTATCATGAAACTTCTGTATTGTTTGCTTGCGACTACATACACCCTCACTTTACCTGACTTCTCGCAACCGCTAGTTGCGGGGTTAGCTAACAGCATCATTTGTATATGTTACTTTGGCATAGCCTTGCTGATTAGTTTGGGTTTGTGGCGCAACCGCCAAGCCGGATTCGACACCTTCGCCACAGTTACAGCACTGATATTTTGGAGTTGCGCTTTCGGCCACAGCGGCCACGCTGCCGAATACTTGGGGCTGCCGCACTCTCCAATTTGGCAAACAGCAGCCGATTGCATCACCGTATTTCCAGCGATCGCCTTTTTAAGGCTCTCAAACCGCTACGAATTATTAGTAGGTTCCACCCAAATTCTTAACTCTAAAAAAGCAACAGAACAAGCACTCAGCCAAACCACCCAACGATTTCAAGCAATCTTCGATCGAGCCTTTCAATTCATCACCCTATTGCAGCCAGACGGCACTTTAATCGAAGCAAATCAAACAGCTCTAGAATTAGGAGATTTACAAGCATCTGAAGTGCTGGGGCTGAAATTTTGGCAAGCACCTTGGTGGGCATCATCGACCACCCAGCAGCAGCGAATCAAAGCCAACATCAAACAAGCCACAGCAGGCAAATTTGTCCGGGAAGAATACGAAATCACCGGAGCCAACAACCAAATAAGAGTAATTGACTTGTCATTTAAGCCACTGTTCGACGCAGCCGGAGAAGTATTTCAAATCCTCGCGGAAGGTCGCGACATCACATCGCGCAAACAAACAGAAGCAGCCTATCACCAACTAACCGCAGAACTAGAACAGCGAGTTAATGAAAGAACCGAGCAGATTTCGCAAGCTAACGCACAATTGCAACAGGAAATTCGCGATCGCACCGCAGCCGAACAAAAATTCAAAGCCTCAGAACAATTCCTAAACAACATCCTCAACGCCATCCCCGACCCGATTTACGTCAAAGACGAACAGCACCGATGGTTAACATTAAACGACGCTTTTTGTCAATACATAGGGCGCAGCAGAGAAGAACTAATCGGCAAATCCTACCGCGACTTTTTGCCCCGACAAGAAGCAGATGCATATCGAGAAAAAGACGAATTAATTTTCTCAACAAACAGCAGCAGCGAAACCCAGGAAAGCATTACAGATGCATCGGGAAATACCCGATTTTTCGCAGCTAAAAAATCAACATTTATCAGTGCCAGTGGCAGCAAAATTCTCGTCTCCGCCATCCGAGAAATCACCCAGCGAGTGCGCGTAGAAGAACAACTGCGACATACCCTCACACAAGTCGAAGACTCCCAAAACCTGCTGCGCGCGGTAATTGACGCCACCCCAGACCTGATCTTCGTCAAAGACCAAAACTTTCGGTACACCCTAGTCAACACAGGCTTCACCACTGCCTTTGGCAAAACCGCAGCAGAAATCATCGGCAAAGACGACGTAGAAATCGGCATACCCCCAGAACAGATTTTTGGCACCCTCCACACACAGTCCGGCCGCCCGCGACCGGGATTCCGAGCCGACGACGCAGCCGCCCTGGGCGGTCAAGTCATCCACAACCCCAACGATACCGCCAACTTAGCAGACGGCAAAGAACACACTTTTGACACCCAGAAATCGCCCCTCAAAGACGCAACAGGAAACATTATCGGACTCCTCGGTTTCTGTCGCGACATTACAGAACGCCGCGCATCCGAACAGCAGCTACTGCGGCTCAAAGCCATCCTCGAAGCTACAACCGATTGGGTAGGCATGGCCGACTCCCAACAGCGCAGCATCTATCTCAACCGCGCGGCCAGACAAATGTTGAGAGTTGGCGAAAACTCCGATTTAGCTGGAATCAGCATTTCCGACGTGACATCTCCCAAAAGTATCGACACTATAACCAATGTCGGCATCCCGGCAGCTTGTCGCGATGGAGTGTGGAGCGGCGAGACAATTTGGCAGACTTTAGATGGCGAAGAAATACCAGTTTCTCAAGTAATTATTGCCCACAAATCCGACAACGGAGAAGTTGAATTCCTATCAACGATCGCCCGCAATATTACCAGCCGCAAGCGCACGGAACAAGCCTTGCGCCAAAACTTGCAAATGCTCGACCTCGCCAGCGATGCTTTAATTATTCGATCGGTAGATGGCACGATCGATTTCTGGAACCAAGGCGCTGAAAAAATGTACGGTTGGACGAAGCAAGAAGCTGTGGGCAAATGCACTCACACTCTATTTACCACCACTTTTCCCCAACCTTTAGAAACAATAATGGCATTGTTAGAAGAGCGGGATTATTGGGAAGGAGAACTGATTCACACCACCAATTACAACACCACAATTACTGTATTCAGCCGCTGGACGTTGCAGCGTGACGAACGGGGCAACCCCAAGGCAATTTTAGAAACCAACAATGACATTACAGCGCGCAAGCAAGCAGAAATCGAAAACCAAAGATTGATCTCGATCGTCGAAAGCACCTCGGATTTTATCGGGATGTCAACGATGGAAGGTGAGGCATTTTACGTGAACTCTGCCGGCATGAAGCTAGTGGGAATTCAAAGTATCCAAGACGCCAAATCCCTGAGCGTGCTGGAATATTTAATGCCAGAAGACATCGAGCAATTTACAGAAGAAATTATCCCCGCAGTTCGGGAAAGCGGCTCTTGGCAGGGCGAGTTTCGGTTCAAGCATTTTGTCACCGGTGAGTCCATTCCTGTTGACTACAGCGTATTTACAGTCAAACACCCAGAAACCAACGAGCCGATAGGTTTGGCAGCAGTTAGCCGCGACATCAGAGAGCGCAAACGAGGAGAACAGTTACTGCGCGATCGCGAACGACTGTTCCGAGCGATTTTCGACCAATCTTTCCAATTCATCGGCCTGTTAAAACCCGACGGCACCGTTTTGCAAGCCAACCAAACAGCCCTCGCAGCCGCCGGCGTCACCCTTGAAGAAGTAGCGGGCAAGCCGTTTCCAGAAACCCCGTGGTGGCAGATTTCCGCAGCAGCCAAGCAACAGGTACAAGAAGCGATCGTCAGGGCCGCCAACGGCGAATTAATCCGCTATGAAGTAGACGTGCTTGTTAGCAACGGTGGCGTGGCTACCATCGACTTTTCTCTCAAACCCATCACCGACGACAGCGGCAAAGTCATCCTGCTAATTCCCGAAGGGCGAGATATCAGCGATCGCAAAGCCTTAGAACGAGAACTCTCTTTGCGTCAAGCCCGCTTTGACGCCTTTTTTGCTGCCACATCGGCGGGAATGTTCATCACTGACGACCAGCTTCGCTTCATGCAGTTCAACGACAAACTTGCCGAACTCGGAGGGCAGCCGGTTTCGGCATACATCGGCAAAACAGTATGGGAAGCCGAACCGGAAATGGCACCGATCGTCGGCCCGATGTACCAACAGGTGTTCGCTGACAACCAGCCGGTGTTAAATATCGAAACCCGCCATCCCACCAAGGCACAGCCGGATGTTTTGCGGGATTGGCTGGCTTCTTACTTTCCCCTGCCTGGAGAGGACGGCAAACCGATCGGCATCGGCGGTTTCATTTTGGAAGTGACCGATCGCAGAAATTTAGAACGAGAACTCGCTTTGCGTCAAGCCCGCTTTGATGCCTTTTTCGCAGCAGCCCCGGCCTTAATGTGCATCTTGGACGATCGGTTGCAATTCGTGCAAGTCAACGAAAATTTAGCTGAAACTAACGGACCCTCGGCGGCAGAACACCTCGGCAAAACAGTTGTCGAAATAGCACCGGAAATAGCACCGACTTTAGAGCCCTTATTGCAACAAGTTCTTGCCCAAAACCAACCGATTTTGAACGTAGAAATATCCGGTTCAACTTCCCAACAACCTGGCATCATGCGGGATTGGCTGGCGTCTTATTTTCCTTTACCGGGAACTGACGGCAAACCAATGGGCGTCGGGGGAGTAGCAGTAGAGATTACCGATCGCAAAAAAGCAGAAGCAGAGCGCGATCGATTTTTCACACTCTCTCTCGACTTGCTGTGCATCGCCGATTTTGAAGGCAAATTCAAGCGCGTCAATCCCGCTTGGGCAACAACCCTCGGCTACACAGTAGAGGAAATGGAAAACCAAGCTTTTCTCGATTTCGTGCATCCCGAAGACCGCGAAAAAACCGTAGCTGAAGCGGCAATAATAGCTGAGGGCGTTGAAACAATGGCTTTTGAAAATCGCTACCGGTGCAAAGATGGTTCCTACAAATGGCTGTCATGGAAATCGCGACCGCTGCTAGAAGAAAAACTCATGTATGCAGTTGCTCGCGACATTACCGACAGCAAACATACAATTAGTCAATTGCAAGAAACAAGTTCGCAATTAGCCAGATCCGAAGACGAACTGCGCCAGCAAAGCACTCTCTTACAATTGCTGATTAACAACATGACCGACGGCGTAATTGCTGCTGACGAAAATGGCAATATTTTCTTGTTCAATCCCGCTGCTGAAACTATGTTTAACTTGGGTTTGACAGATGGTCCTCCCGATGAATGGTCAGCAAAATACGGATTGTTTTTGCCAGATACCGTCACTACTTATCCCGCAAACGACTTGCCTTTAGCGCGCGCGATTCGAGGAGAATCAGCAGACGGTGTAGAGATGTTTGTCCGGCACGCAGCCAAACCGGATGGCTTGTGGGCGAAAATTAGTGGCAGGCCCCTCAAAGACGAAACGGGGGCGCTCAAAGGTGGTGTAATTGTTTGTCGCAACGTCACTGAAGAGAGAGCTTCGCAACAGCGGATGCAGCAGTTAGCTGAGGCACAGGAACGCTTGCTGCAAGAACTCAAAACCCGGCAAAATGCCCTCGATGAATCTGCGATCGTCAGCGAAACAGACCTCAAAGGCACGATTACCTACGTCAATGAAAGATTCAGTCAAATATCCGGTTACACAATGGGAGAACTGCTGCATCGCGACCACGGCATCGTCAATTCCGGCTACCATTCCAAACCATTTTTTCAAGAAATGTGGCTGACAATTTCTCGCGGTTTGGTGTGGAAAGGGGAAATCAGAAACAGGCGCAAAGATGGCTCTTTTTACTGGGTGGATTCGACGATCGCGCCGATTTTTGACACCAGCGGTACGATCGTTAAATACATCGCCATCCGCTTTGACATTACCGAACGCAAAGAGGCAGAAGAACGGCTGGAAAAATTGGCAGCAGAACGCAAAGCTGAAGCTGATTCGCTGACGCAGCAAGTTCTCAAATTGTTGGGAGAAATTAAAGGTGCGGCTCAAGGCGATTTAACTGTTAGGGCGGAAGTTACTAACGATGTTTTAGGTGCGGTTGCCGATTCTTTTAACTTCTTGGTCGGCTCGTTGCGGAAGGTAGTAACTGGCATTCAAAATTTGGCAGAACAGGTAACATCTGCCACGGGCGAATCGATTAACAATACCAGCGAACTTACCCAACAAGCAGAAGTTCAAGCAACAAAAATATCTTCGATCGTGCGCGAAATCGAGCGAATTGTGAATTCGATCCGCGACGTGCGAGATGTGTCGGTGCGGGCTGAAGCTGTTGCCCAGCAGTCTTCTCACACGGCAGAAGCAGGCGGGGTGGCGGTCGATCGAGCTGTCGAAGGCATCAACGAATTGCGGCAGACGATCGCTTCTACTTCTAAAATGATGAAGCGTTTGGGCGAGTCTTCGCAACAAATTGGCAAGATTGTAACTTCGATTTCTCAACTTGCTTCCCAAACCAATTTGTTAGCTCTCAATGCTACTATTGAAGCAGCGCGGGCCGGCGAACAAGGTTTGGGTTTTGCAGTGGTTGCTGAAGAAGTGCGGAAACTGGCAGAAAGATCCGCAGGCGCTACTGAAGAAATCTCAGAAATTGTCGGTACAATTCAAGAAGAAATTAGCCGGGTGATGAAGGCAATGGAAGCGGGAACCCAGGAAGTTGTCGAAGGTACGAAGCTCGCTAACGAAGCTAAAACTCACTTGAATGCGATTATCGAAGTGAGCCGAGAAATGAATTCTTTGGTGCAGAACATTACGAGGGCGGCTGCCAAACAAACTGTTTCTGCTGAGGAAATTTCTAGCAATATGCAACAAGTAAATGAGATTGCCACTACGACCTCACAAAAAGGTTCCGATGTCAAGGCTTCTTTGGAGGATTTGTCCGGTTCTGTTGACAAGTTGCAAAAGTCAGTTGCTAATTTTCGATCGTAAATGAAGGAAGAAGGAAGAGTTGATAGTTGATAGTTGAAAATTAGGTAACTGGGAATTGGGGATTGGGAATTGGGCTCTCGCGTGGCTCTAGGATTGGGAATTCTCCCACTCTCCTTCTCTCTCCATTTCCCCTCTATTATTTGCCAAAACGTGCTAGGATAATTCCCAATTGAACGGCGATTACTCCGAGTACGGCACTGCCCGACCAGTACAAAAAAGCTAAAGTATAAGAGCGATCGCGCAGCAAAATGCTTGTCTCTAAACCGTAAGTTGAAAAAGTAGTATAAGCTCCTAAAAAGCCTGTTGTTACCATCAGTCGCAGTTCCAGTGGAACGGGCACGCGCTCCAGGGCGAGGGTGATAAAAAATCCCATAGCCAAACAGCCGGTAACGTTAATAAAAAAAGTTCCGTAGGGAAAAGCCGTACTAAAGCGATTCGCAAACCATAACGTGATATAATATCGGCTCAAAGCTCCCGCGATCGCGCCTAAACTAATCGCGATCGGCAACCGGAGATTCGGATCTTGCAGCATAAATTTTAGTGGATAGTTGACAGTTGACAAAAGTGCCTGCGTCAGAGCTCGCGAATTGCATCATTAGTGCGATCGGACCGATAGTATTGTAGGATGAAATGGACGATCGATCGGGCCGATCGTACTGAAAACTTGCACTTAAAACTTATAAAGGGTGTTTGTAATGAAACTGATACTGGCAGGAGTAGACGGCGACTTAGTTCGAGCTTGGGAAAATACCTGCGGCAATATGGAAAATGTAACAGTACATGCCGGCTCGATTTTCGAGGTCAAATGCGATGCGATCGTCAGTCCGGCAAACAGTTACGGCTTTATGGACGGCGGCCTCGATTTGGCAATTTCAGAATTTTTTGGCTGGCACGTTCAAGAACGCTTGCAAAAACTGATTCAGACTCGCCATCACGGCGAATTGCTAGTTGGAAATGCAGAAGTTGTAGACACCGACCATGCAGAAATTCCCTACTTAATATCTGCCCCGACGATGCGCGTTCCAGCAATTTTAAAAGAAACAGTAAATGTCTATCTAGCAACGCGGGCAGTTTTAATTTTAGTAAAATTTGGCACTCTCCCGGACGGAACTCCCGTAAAACACATCATCGAAACTGTAGCTATTCCGGGAATGGGTACAGGAGTAGGCAAAGTGCCTCCCGATATCTGCGCCCATCAAATGAAAGTGGCGATCGAAGATATCCTGCTGTCTCAGTATGAATTTCCTCAATCTTGGCTGCACGCTCAAAGGTGCCACCAGCTTTTATATTCGAGTGATGTTCGAGACTTGCAACAGGAAAATTGACAGCTTCGATCCCCCCTAGCCCCCCTTAAGAAGGGGGGGACAAGAGTGTTTTCAAAGTCTCCCTTTTTAAGAAAGATTTAGGGAGATCTAAACAGAGTGATTCTTCAAGTCCCCCTTTTTAAGGGGGATTTAAACATCGATACCAAACTATTAGGTGCGTTAAACCTGAGATCTTGCACCATTACCAATAAGACTGTAGGGTCCGGCGTGGTAATCGAATAACGAGTGAAGCATATTCGATTACCACCTTGAAAGGGTTCGCCAACAGCTTTAAACGAAGCAGATAGGTTAAATAAACCCGCCCCAATCCCACGAAAAATGCCTAATTGACTGCAGGAGCAAGATGTACGCTAAACCGTACCTGCAAATAGGCGGTCTCCTACACACGAGCTAGGATTCAAGAGATACAATGTAAATAACTATAGAATGCAGGTAGAGATTGTTAGTTAAGCTGCGAATTTTCAGGAGAAATTCCCATGAATCAAATTAAAACTGCTGCTTTGTTAGGCTTATTAAGCGCGCTGTTAATTACTGTTAGTTATTGGGTAATTGGCGGTACTGGCGGCGCAATTATCGGTATTGGTTTGGCCGCCGCGATGAATTTGGGTTCTTGGTATTATTCCGATAAAATTGCGCTGGCGGCTTACGGGGCTAGAGCAGTAACTGCCAACCAAGTTCCCGGACTTTATAGAATGGTAGAAAGACTCTCGCAGCGCGCTAATTTACCGATGCCGGGAGTTTACATTATTCCTACTAATGCTGCTAACGCTTTTGCTACGGGGCGCGATCCGGAACACGCTGCAGTTGCCGTTACTGAAGGCATTATGAATATCCTCTCGGAGGAAGAACTCGAAGGTGTCATCGCCCACGAGCTCAGCCACATCAACAACCGCGACACGCTGACGCAAGCGGTGGCTGCGACGGTAGCGGGGGCGATTTCCTGGTTGGCGCAAATGGCGAGTTACAGTATGTGGTTTAGTGGAGGTAGGGACGATCGCGGATCGAATCCCGTGGGTTTGTTGTTGACGATTATCCTCGCACCGGTGGCTGCTTCGGTGATTCAGCTAGCGATTTCGCGCACGCGGGAGTTTTCGGCGGATGCGGGCGCTGCTAGGCTGACTGGCAACCCGCGGGCGTTGGCGAGTGCCCTGCAACGCTTGGAAAGCAGCGCGCGACAAATGCCTCTAGATGGCAATCCGGCTTTTGCACCGTTGCTAATCGTGAATTCGTCTGCTGGAGATTGGTTTAGAAGCTTGTTTTCTACTCACCCGAGTACCGCAGCGCGGATTCAAAATTTGATGAAACTGGAACAAGAATTGCCCAGTTCTTATTAAACAGTTGACAGTTGATAGTTGACAGTTGACAGTTGACAGTTGATAGTTGGCAGCAAAAAGATTTTCCTAAAAACTGGGTTGTTGGCGCAAGTCTTAATCAGACAAGAAAATGATGTTTGTAATTCAGGAGACATCGATATGACGACAGATCCAAATTTGACTCCGGAACCGATCGCAGAAGCAACTCCCGAAACGACAGCGATTGTTAAAAAAGAGATGCCCAATGCTTCGGAAGAGACAGTTAAAGAAACGGCGGCGCTGTTTGACGCAATTAAAAAACGCGCGACTGCAGAGATGCAAGCAGCGGGGGAAATTACCCGAGAAGCTTATTTGAATGCTGTAAAGAAAGCGCAAGCAGCGTTCGCCCAAAATAAATCGATCGCCCAAGATAAAATGCACTCTGCGGTTGATTTGCTGCAAAAGGAAAGTGAGAAGAATTGGCTGGTAGTTGACGCGATTAAAACGCGGGCGCAAGCGCAAATCCAAGAGGCGGGGGAAGTCAGCCGCGAAGCTTATTTGAAAGCAGTGCGCCAAGCGCGAGAAGCTGTAGAAAAAAATAAGTTAGTCGAGCGAGATCGCGTGGAACAAGCTGTCGATCAAATTCACAAGCAAGCTGATAAGAATTGGCACGTTATTGTGGGAGAAATTGAATCGATCGGCACTCGCTTGAAAGAGACTGCTACCTCTGCTTGGAGCAAGCTGACGGCGTTTGTTGAAAAAGCGCGCGATCGGGATAATTCTTAAACAGTTGACAGTTGGAAATAGGGAATTGGGAATTGGGAATTGGGAATTGGGAATTGGGAATTCTTCCCCTTTCCTGCCGCGAGATTCAACCCGCATTCCAGCAGTCCGGCAGGGGTTTAAACCCCTGCCTCATAGCGAAAGTCGGTTAAAACCGACTGGGGATTTGAGATTTGAGATTTATTGATTTGAGATGGGAAATTTGAGATTTTAAATTGGGTATTAAGTAAAGTGGTTTATTTAATTAGCTATTCAGTCCTCTTTGAGAGCATCCCACGGGCGCGGAACACCCGTTATGAATCACAGAAACCCTTTCTCCCCCTCCCCCCCTCTTCCCCTCTCCCCCTCGGTGTCGGACTGTGGAACTGTCGAACAATCGATCGACCGCCTCTCAAAAATACCTATAAAACATCAACCAATTTCCAGCATCAACTATCAACTATCAACTATCAACTATCATGGAAATTATCGCAATTTTAGCAACGGCGATCGCCACTTCAACGCCTTTAATTTTTGCCTGCATCGGCGAAACAATTACCGAACGCGCCGGCATTATCAACCTGTCCGCCGAAGGTACAATGCTAATGGGGGCAATGGCAGGATTTGCTGTAGCCAAATACACCAACAATCTATTATTGGGATTTTTAGCAGCGGCAATTGTCGGCGCATTAATTGCTTTAATTGTTGCTTTTGGCAGCATTACTCTCAAACAATCTCAAGTCGCGATCGGCTTTGTGTTAGCTTTATTGTTCTCCGATTTGTCGTCATTTTTGGGCAACCCAGTCGTGCGAGTTCCCGGCCCGACAGTTCCAAGTTTTAAGCTGCCACTGTTGCAGGATATTCCAATTTTAGGACAACTATTTTTTCAAAGCGATTTGTTAGTTTATACGAGTTATGTTTTAATTGCCTTTACTTGGTTTTATTTTTACCGCACCAAACAAGGTTTGTTGTTGAGAGCGATCGGCGAACAACCTGCTGCTGCTTTTGCTAGGGGTACAAATGTTGTCTGGCTGCGCTATTTTTACACGCTATTGGGCGGCGCTTTAATTGGAATTGGCGGTGCAGCTTTTTCCCTCGATTTTAAAGCGGGTTGGAGTCACAGACACACCGCAGGTTACGGTTGGATAGCTTTAGCAATTGTAATTTTTGGCGGCTGGAATCCTTTGCGGGTAGCGTTGGGAGCTTATTTATTTGGCATATTGCAATCTCTGGCAAGCGTCGCGCAAAGTGCAATTCCTGACGTGCCGACACAGGTATTTGCAGTTGCTCCTTTTGCGTTGATGATCTTAGTATTGGTTTTAACTTCCAGCGATTTATTAGAACGAATTTTGATGCCGCTGCCGCCTGTATGGAAACGGGCGATCGGGCAAACAATTAACATTTCGCCGCCCGCAGCTTTAGGGAAAACATTTGAACAAGATTAGCGTTGCGAATGATAAGCTATATTAGACCCTATAAGGCTTCTCAAAGCTATACCTTACCAAGTGCGACAATTTCTTAGCTGAATTGAAGAATACTCACTGACTTTTGAGGATGCAGAATGAAAGACTATCATATCAATATTTTCTACAGCGAAGAAGAGGAGGGCTATATTGCCGATATTCCAGATCTGAAGTATTGTTCGGCAGTGGGTGCTACGGTTGAAGAAGCTGTTCGCGAAGTGCTGAATGCAAAGGTAGCTTGGCTGGAAGCTGCTAAATCGGAAGGCAAACCTATTCCCCAACCCACGTACCGCCCTGCAATTTATCAAATTAATTAATACTGCTTTTCAGGTAACCCAGGCGGCTATCGTTAGTGGATGAGCGATCGAACTGTCAAGATTTAGCCGTATGATTGAAATAACTTTTACGGCAAATCTTTGTTCTATCTAGATTTTACTGAGGATAATTATGCTCACTTCCACCAGCGAATTGTTGCACACCGCCCGCCGCAATGCCTACGCGATCGGCGCTTTTAACGTTTACAATCTTGAAGGGGTAAAAGCCGTCATCGACGCAGCCGAAGCGCTGCAAAGTCCCGCCATGCTGCAACTTCACCCCAGCGCCCTCAAATACGGAAAATCCCCTTTAGTAGCGATGTGTATGGAAGCCGCCCGCAAATCAAAAGTACCGATTTCCGTTCATTTAGACCACAGTACCTCAGAAAAAGACATCAACTTAGCCCTCGCCGCCGGCATCAAATCAATTATGGCCGACGGTTCGCCGATGCCCTACGAAGCAAACTTAAAATTCACCCGCGAAATGACTGCATTATCTCACGCTAACGGCGCAGTTGTCGAAGCTGAAATCGGCAGAATTAGCGGCACGGAAGACGGTTTGACAATTGCCGAAAAAGAAGCAAAAATGACCGATCCAATACAAGCAGTCGAGTTTGTTCGAGAAACAAAAGTCGATACCCTAGCAGTAACAATTGGTAACGTTCACGGCAAATATCTCAGCGAACCGAGACTCGATTTCCCGCGTTTGGCAAAAATCCGCTCTTTAATATCCATACCATTAGTGCTGCACGGCGCTAGCGGTTTGCCCGAAACAATGATTAACGAATCTATTAGATTGGGCGTGTCAAAATTCAACGTCAATACCGAAGTTCGCGAAGCTTATATGGACGTGTTGAAAACTAGCAATTCGCTGTCAGATCCAGATTTGCTCGAAGTCATGGAAAAAGCGATCGATGCCATGCGATCGGTCATTGCAGACAAACTGCTACTCTTCGGTTCCGCAGGCAAAGCTTACTTGCATCAATCTCCTTACGCAGAAATTTTGAGCGCGTAAATGAAAGAAGAAGGAAGAAGGAAGAAGGAAGAAGGAAGAGGGAAGAAGGAAGAAGTAAAAAGATGACAAGAGGTAACGTTGAAAAAAATTGCAAGTTATGCTAAAATTAGTGTATTGCTTAATTAATTTAGCCTAAAATCCCTTTTTTCTCTACTTCTTTTTCTCTCCCTCTGTGTCCTCTGCGCCCTCTGCGGTTCAATATCCTTTAATTACTGCAACCCACAAACAATCTATAACTGCCAATATAACAGCCAAGATAACTGCCAACAACAGATCGCAACAGCTCTACCATGCTCGACATTCCTCAACTCATTGCCCGAGAACTCTCCATCAAACTTTCTCAAGTCAACAACGCTCTCGCACTTTTTGCTGAAGGAGCAACAATTCCTTTTATCGCCCGCTACCGCAAAGAACTTACCGATTCTCTCAACGAAATTCAGTTGCGCGATATCTCCGATCGCTTCACCTATCTCACCGAACTCGAAGACCGCAAAAAAACAATTTTAGAGTCCATTTCCTCCCAAGGAAAACTCACCGAAGAACTGCAAGCAAAAATTGAAGCCTGCTTGCAAAAAAACGAACTAGAAGATTTATATCTCCCTTACAAACCGAAACGCCGAACGCGAGCAACGATCGCCAGAGAAAAAGGTTTGGAACTGCTGGCAGAATTCATCAAATCCCTGAACCAACCGCAAGCTAAACCGACAGATATCGACGCCGAAGCAGCAAAATACATTTCCGAAGAAAAGGGAGTAAAAACAGCAGAAGAAGCTCTCAAAGGCGCATCCGATATTTTAGCAGAAGCCGTAGCCGAAACAGCAGAACGGCGAGCTTACCTGCGAGAATTTTTGCTGGAAACCGGAGTATTTGCCTCGAAAATTAAAGATGACTTTCCCGAAGGCAGCACCAAATATGAAATGTACCGCAGTTACCGAGTTCCCGTGAAAAGCGTGAACTCGCACAATATGCTGGCTCTGTTTCGGGGCGAAACAGAAGGTATTTTAGACTTGGAAATTGATTTTGACGAGTCAGCCGTCATGGCTTATTTAGAGGCGGAAGAAATTAGAACTAAAATACCGGAAGTTAAAGAATTTTATCGATCGATGCTGAAGGATGCGTTCGCCAGATTGATGAAAACTTCCTTAATTACCGAAGTGCGATCGGACAGAAAAACCTTCGCGGATACCGAATCAATTAAAACCTTTGAAACCAACCTCCGCGAATTGCTGCTGTCGGCCCCGGCAGGAATGAAACCAACACTCGCGATCGATCCGGGATTTCGGACTGGGTGCAAAGTTTCCGCCCTCGACGAAACCGGGCAATTTTTAGAATACCAAGCAATTTTTCCCCACCAAGCTGCCGCCCAACGCCAACAAGCAGCCAAAATTGTTAAGGATTTAATTGCCAAATACAAAATCGAATTAATCGCGATCGGTAACGGTACGGCTTCCCGCGAAACAGAGGATTTTGTATCGGAAGTTTTGGGCGAATTAGAACGCAAACCGATTAAAGTTATGGTCAACGAATCCGGTGCATCGGTTTATTCAGCATCCGAAGTTGCGATCGCAGAATTTCCCGATTTAGACATCACAGTCCGCGGCGCGATCAGCATCGGGCGGCGCTTGCAAGACCCCCTCGCCGAACTCGTTAAAATCGATCCTAAATCGATCGGCGTCGGACAGTACCAACACGACGTTGACCAAAAACTGCTCAAAAAGAAACTCCACGAAACAGTAGAAAGCTGCGTTAACTATGTAGGAGTAGATTTAAACACGGCTTCCAAAGAACTGCTAACATTCGTATCGGGAATGACCGCCACAGTTGCCAAAAATATTGTTGCCTACCGCAACGAAAACGGCGCATTTAAAAACCGCCGCCAACTCCTGAAAGTCCCCAAACTCGGCCCTAAAGCCTTTGAACAAGCCGCCGGTTTCCTGCGCATCCGCAACGGCGAAAATCCTTTAGACAATACAGCAGTACACCCCGAAAGCTATCCTGTAGTGCAGGCGATCGCCCAAGATTTAAACTTGGCACTCACAGAAGTAACACAAATTGCTGCCCAAATCAAGACGGTAAATATTAAGAAATATGTTACGGATAAAGTCGGCGAACCAACGCTCAGAGACATTTTTTCTGAATTAGAAAAACCGGGAAGAGACCCCCGAGCCGAATTCAAATATGCTACCTTTAAAGAAGGAATCAAAGAGATTTCCGACCTCAAAGTAGGCATGGAATTAGAAGGAATAGTCACGAACGTTGCTAACTTTGGAGCCTTTGTTGATGTGGGAGTGCACCAAGACGGTTTAGTGCATATTTCTCAGTTGGCCGATCGATTTGTCGAAGACCCCAAACAAATAGTTAAAGTCGGACAAGTAGTGAAAGTCCGAGTCATGGATGTCAACGAAAAATTGAGGCGCGTCAGCCTGACAATGAGGCTAACAGAAAAAGAACAAAAGTTCGATCGGTCTAAACCCCGGAGATTGTAAAGGAACCGGGCTAAGGCTGTCTACTGTGTTGGGAATAGGGAATAGGGAATAGCAATCAACAAACAGTTGTATAGTAGGGATTGTGTCGGCGATCCTGACTCCGGTTTCGATGATGGAGAATTTGTCTCGGAGGATGTCGATCCGGAATTTACCTCCGCGATCGCCGAAAAAGTCCGCGATCGTTGCTTCGGCGAACTATTTGCCATCCATTGCTGGCGCTACTGCATTTTTGTTGAAGCCTTACACGATCGAGGATTTATTAAACTCTTTGCGCGATCTGATGTCTACAACTGATGTCCGGGCTTAGCAAAGTAAAATCGCAAACACAGTCCGATCGAGTATAATATCTCGATCTGACCGTGTTTGCGAGAGCGATATTTCTATTTTAGATATTAGGGAATCCACCCTACAATATCGATATCTATTATATTATTTCCGGTCGATCGACCGCAATAAAAAATCGTTGGTAGTGCGGACTTCAGTCCGCAGGTTCCAAGGACTCCCATCCCCACTACCCACTGCAAACTAATCGTGAATGCTGCCATCCGGCATAATCGCACCTTGCAGCTTAGCATCTTGTAAAATAGTGCGAGTCAAGTCAGCACCGCGTAAATTAGCTCGAGCTAAATTGGCTCCTTGTAAGTTAGCGTAGCTCAAATCAGCACCCTCTAAATTCGCGTCAGTTAGATTAGTTTCATAGGACAAATCGCTGCGAAATTCTAAAGTTGCCCGACAGAGTTTGGCACCTTCTAAATTAGCGCCGCACAACAGGGCTCCGCTGAGGTGCGCGTAACTCAAATCGGCACCGCTAAAGTCGGCAAGTTGCAAATCAGTTTGTTGTTCGGAACTCGGGCGAAAATCAGCTTCAAATAAGAGCGATCGCGAGAGATTTGCCTCGGTCAAATTAGCTCCTGAAAAACAGGCTTTTATGAGTTTCGCATCGGTGATTTGAGCGTGAATTAATTTAGCGCCCATTAAATCGGCTTCGCGCAGTTGAGCTTGAGATAAATTTGCATAACTCAAATCGGAACCCCACAGAATTGTTTCGCTTAAATTCGTCCCGATCAGCGTCGCACCAGCTAATTTAGCTTGTCCGAGTCGAGCTTCCCGCAAATCGCTATAACTGAGATTCGCCTCTGAGAGATTAATATTAAGTAAATTAGCTTCCCGCAGACTTGCTCTAGAGAGATTGAGCTGGGAAAAATCTCGTTCTCCGGCAGCATACTGTCTTATAAGTTCATCACTTTCCATATTTTATCGGTGTTTGACTATAGTTATTCTTTACCATAATTTATTTCTGAAGTCAATTATGAAGTTTAGGTGTTAGGTTTTAGGTGTTAGGTGTTAGGTTTTAGGTGTTAGGTTTTAGGTATAAGATGAGCGCGCTTAAGCAATAAAGGGGATATTTAAAGCGGATTTGCAGGATACCTAAAGCGGACTGAAGTCCGCACTACAAACATTTTGTAGTGCAGCTCTAACTCATCTGCGGACTGAAGTCCGCACTACAAACTGCATTGAAAAATTTTAGGGCTGTTTGGAGTCGGTGAAACCCAGGTGTTTCCAAGCGGCAGCGGTGGCTACTCTACCGCGACTTGTTCTTTGCAAAAATCCAAGCTGCATTAAATACGGTTCGTAGACATCTTCAATTGTTTGAGCGTCTTCTCCTGTGGAAGCGGCTAGGGTTTCTAAACCGACTGGGCCGCCGTTAAAGTTTTCAATCATTGCTGTCAACAAACGCCTGTCCGTCCAATCCAATCCTAGCGGATCGACGTTGAATAATTCGAGGGCGATCGAAGCAACTTCGCCATCAATTGGTTTTAATTTTTTGACTTCGCTGTAGTCTCTAACTCGGCGCAACAAACGGTTGGCAATGCGGGGTGTGCCGCGCGCTCGGCGGGCTATTTCTGTTGCTCCTTCGGGGGTAATTTGCGTGTCGAGAACTTGGGCGCTTCTTTGAACGATGAGGCTGAGTTCGTCGATTTCGTAAAAGCGCAATCTTTGAATCAAACCGAAGCGATCGCGCAAGGGTGATGTTAGAGAACCGACTTTAGTTGTCGCTCCTACTAAGGTAAATGGTTTGAGGGGAATGCTGCGGGTTTTGGCACTTTTTCCTTGTCCGATCGTGATATCCAAACGGCAATCTTCCATCGCCGGATAGAGGATTTCTTCTGTTACTTTTGACAGGCGGTGAATTTCGTCAATAAACAGCACGTCTCCGGCTTTGAGACTGACTAGCAAGCCGACGATATCGCGGGGTTTTTCGAGGGCGGGGGCGGTGGTAATTTTGCACTCAACTTCCATTTCTGCTGCTAAGATTAGCGACATTGTGGTTTTGCCCAATCCCGGCGGGCCGTAGAGTAACAGGTGATCGAGGGGTTCGCTGCGGGATTTTGCTGCCTCGATCGCGATCGCTAAAACTTCTCTCAAGTCTTTTTGTCCGATGTATTCAGCTAATCGCTGGGGTCGGATTTTATCTTCTTGTTTGTTGTTAGTTTCCTCTGGCAGTTCTTGCGGTTCTAGCAGTGATTCGTCCTGAGGTTTGCTCGCTTTTTTTCGCGATTTTCGCGCTGGTTTATTGTCTTCGGGAAAATCTGGATCTGGTGATTGTTTGGAGGAGATAATTGCCATAAGTCGAAGGAAGAAGGAAGAAGGAAGAAGGAAGAAGGAAGAAGGAAGAGGGGCAATTGGTTAATGCGGTAATATATTGGAATTTCTCTTTTAACTAACACATAATAATGTCTCTTGTAACCAACAGTCGGTTTCAACCGACTTTCGCTATGAGGCAGGGGTTTAAACCCCTGCCGGACTGCTGGAGTGCGGTTTAATTTCGTTGTCGGTAGGGATTCTTTTGCGTCGGACAACACAGTTAACAGTTTACCAAAAAATCAGGTTATTAGTCCCAAATCCAACGGCTAACTTTTTTGAGTGCAATGTTTAAATCCACACCATAAAAACTGTCCGATCGACTGACAACAGTCAATTGTCAACTCTTAACTGTCAATTGTCAACTCAAAACTCGAAACATACTTGTCCTAATCCACTCTCAAAACTCATACTTCTCCCAACCCGATCGACTGTCAACTGTCAAAAAAAATGTTTACAATAAAAGAAGACAGTTTAAAATAATTATTGAGGTCGTTATGAGTGTGCCATCATCTTTGTTAGCTTCGGAAAGTATAACTTTTGAACGGGCGATCGAGTTGACTCAATCTTTGCTATCGGAAATGGAGGCCGATCGACTTTCTGAAGCCGAAATCGAGCAATCTGTTGCTTCTTTGGTGAAAACCTCAAACGGTGCTAGAGGGTTTTTTGTTACTTATTTGACGGACGATCGAGCTTTGGCAGACAAACCGTCCTCTGGCGTGCTGGATGCACTGCAACAGGCTCCTGAGATCGTAGCAGAATTGCTGGTGAAAAATCTGGCGATGTCGGCGGCAATGGTGGTCTACCACTCGCGAGAACAAAATGAGGAAATGGCTGCGAGCTCTGCTAGAGTGAACGGACGATCGCGCCTTTTAATTCAAACCCTGCAACTGCCTGCTTGTCAAACTCTGGCACGGCAAATGCTGGCAAGTGTGGAGAATGGAGACGGCGAATACGCATCGTTTTTGGATCGGTGGGGCTACGATGGGGAGCAAAAAATAGCCATTTCTTGGGCAGTGAAAGAGGCGATGGGTTCCTAAGGATAGTTAATATTAGCAGGTAAATACAGCAGATTGCAGGTTTATGAGGTACGCATCAGAAACCCGGTTTTTTTTAAGAAACCGGGTTTCTCTGTACCTCACATACATGAAAATCGTAGTAGGGTCGATCGCGCTTCATGCCTCTCCTCGATCCAAAACTAGATCCGCTGAAGATACTGATATTTTTCATCTTTCATGCAATCCAGCAATTCTATCAGTTTTTTGATCCGATAAATCCGTTCTTCTTTTACCGATGAATTTGCCAGCATCTCCAGAATCACTTTTGTTTCGCTAACAATAGCTTCGTTGAAAAAATCAATAAAATTTTGACGGTTTATCTTGCCTAGCTTCACCAGAGGCAAAGTTGCTTTTTCTCCATCAATCCAAATGTTTGCATGCTTGTCTTCGCCAATTTTTGAAAAGTTCGATCTGGCCAACCATTCGAGAAAGTTTTCTGCCACTTCTACATGATGGGATGGTCGATCGTTGGCTGTGTAAAAGCTAATATCTAACATTATTTTTACTCCCCAGTCTGAGATTTGATAAAATCTTCTCTGGAAACATTTTCAGCCCAGGCTATATTGGCTTCATCCAGAAGTTTTTTAGCAGGTTTAGAAATTTTACCTGTGGTGACTATTCCTATGATAGTTCCTTTTTCAATAATTTGTTTCGCATCGCCCGAATCAAGGTAGCGAGTTTTAATTTCAACATATTTCTCTTCCATGCGATCCTTTAACTGTTAGCTCTTTTTTGCAACGATTGGATAACCTGTTTAACTTTAGCAGCGTCGTTAGCGCTGATAATTAATATATCGCCTCTGGGATCGGTAAATTCTGTTTCTTGACAGGGTATATTTGCCGCACGTAGCTCTTGGATAACCAGTTCTTTAATATCTCTGTGCAAAATTATCTTTTCGATAATTTTATCTTCAGCGCTCATTGTCGATCGCTCCCATGTTTAAAGTATACATATTGGAAGTTGACTTTAATCTTAACATACATTAGATTATTTCATCATCTCGTTAATTCACGCCACAATCTCTGCAATTAAGTTCGGTTGATTGAGTGAAAAAGTTGGCAGCCCAATATCTTCTGTTGCGCATACTATTCCGAATATCCAAAGAAACCAGGTTTTTTTGAGATTTAAGGTGTCGATCGCAGATTCCCCGACAACAACCGGGTTGCAGCAGCAGTTCAAATATCCAAAGAAAACGGTTTTTTTTGAGATTTAAGGTGTCGATCGAGCTATTTTCGGCAAAAAACCCCAGTTTCTGCACCAGTCCAAAGAAACCGGGTTTTTTAGGGATTTAAGGTGTCGATCGAGTATTTTCGGCAAAAACCCGGTTGCTACGCCAGTCATATCGTGTCCGCTCGATTGACGGCAATAAGATTCGTTCGTAGTGCGGACTTTAGTCCGCAAAATGGAGCGGACTAAAGTCCGCACTACGAACCGTTTTGTTATGATAATCCACCGGACATGATATCAAATATCCCGATCGCGCACGCCCGCCTGCGGGCTACCCTTGAAAAAAGTGGCGGGTCTGTGGAATAATTGCGATTTAACAAAAGCTGTCTGGCCGCAGCTCGAGTTAATGGTGGTGTGAAGGTAGCAAACGAGGGCGAAAAAATTGCTGAGATCGGTGAAAGGAGTTGCCCAAAAGGCCCGCACTGTTGGCGTCAGGCTGCCCGCAAGCAGTCAGTGGGAGGCAAAGGTAAATCTGCTAGCAACGTTGGTGCGTCGGGACTTG
Organism: Oscillatoriaceae cyanobacterium Prado104; assembly: GCA_025454405.1. Lineage (GTDB taxonomy): Bacteria > Cyanobacteriota > Cyanobacteriia > Cyanobacteriales > Microcoleaceae > Microcoleus. The sequence goes on from JALOON010000011.1 coordinate 52,762, forward strand.
GAAGCCCAATATAAAGGCTCGATTTTGGGCAACTTGTGGCCTTTGCTGAATCAGCTATCGCAGTTGCTGATTTATACTTATGTATTTTCGATCGTCCTGAAAGTCAAGCTCAACCTGCAAGGTTTCCCGGAAAACAGCGACGTTACATTTGGAGTCTGGCTGTTTGCAGGTTTGCTGCCTTGGAATGCTTTTACTAGCGGTTTGATTAAGGCTTGCTGCCGCTAGTTCCAATTTTTACAGCTTTGATTGAAAGTTCCCTCGGTTTGATTGCTTTAATTGCGATCGTAGCAGTTTCGTCGCAAAAGCTCAACGCTACTTTGCTCTTGCTGCCGCTGGTTTGGTTGCCTCAGTTGCTGATAACTGCTGGCTTGGGATATTTGACGGCGGGCTTGACGGTGTTTTTGCGAGACATTCCTCAGACTTTAGGTGTAATTCTAAATTTTTGGTTTTATTTGACGCCGATTGTCTATCCAGCATCGATAATTCCCGAACAGTGGCGAGTGTGGATATTTTGGCTGAATCCGATGGCTGCAATCTCAGAAGTTTATCGCGATTTGATATTGATCGGACAAGTCGAACACTGGGGCGAATGGGGGGTGGCTTTTCTGATTTCTGCTGCTATATTCTATGGAGGTTTGTCGGTTTACCGCCGCTTGCGCCCTGCTTTTGCTGATGTTCTTTAAAGAGTTTTGAGTTTTGAGTTTTGAGTTTTTAGGGAGTTTTGAGGGAGTTTTGAGTTTTGAGTTTTGAGTTTTGAGGAAGTTGAGAGTTAACAATTAACAGTTGAGAGTTTTCGGGAGTTCTCTGTTTTGAGTTTTCAGTTTTGAATTAAGAACTGTCTTTAACTCAAAACTCAAAATTTAAAACTCAAAATTCCCGCTCGATTACAAATCTAAAATCTAAAATCTAAAATCGCATGGCTGAAACTGTTATATCATTAAAGAATGTTTCCAAGTGTTTTAAGCGCTACCAACATCCGGGCGATCGCTTAAAGGAAATGATTTGTCCTGACAGAAAACTCGCCGATGAATTTTGGGCTTTGCAAGATATCAATCTCGAAATTCCGAAAGGGGAAACTTTGGGAATTGTCGGGCGCAACGGTTCGGGAAAAAGCACTCTGTTGCAGATAATTGTCGGGACGCTGACTCCTACTTCGGGTAGCGTGAACGTGAAAGGAAGAGTTTCGGCTTTGTTGGAACTGGGCAGCGGTTTTAACCCGGAATTTACTGGCAGGCAAAATGTATTTTTTAACGCTCAATTGCTGGGTTTAACGAAAAAAGAAACAGAAGAAAAGTTTGATGCGATCGCGGCTTTTGCTGATATTGGAGATTTCATCGAACAGCCTGTCAAAACTTATTCTAGCGGGATGTTTGTCCGGCTGGCTTTTGCGGTGGCGACTAGCGTAGAACCGGATATTTTAGTAGTTGATGAAGCGCTTTCTGTAGGGGACGAAGCTTTTCAGCGGAAGTGTTTCGCCCGCTTGCAAAGCATTCAGGAAAATGGGGGAACTGTTTTATTTGTTTCTCATGCTGCTACTTCGGTGGTGACGCTTTGTACCTCGGCAATTTTAATGGATGGCGGGGAATTGCTGCTCGCTCACACGCCGAAGGTGGTAATTTCTAAATATCAAAAACTGATTTATGCCGACCAAGATAAAGTTCCCGAATTGAAGGAAGATATTAGATCGTTAAATAAGCTGACAAAGCAGGAATGCGAAACCTCTCTCGATGATAATGGTTTAGCCGGCAAAAATGGGGAAGTTAAACCGGAACAATGCCTGCCAACTGCCAAGGAATATTACGATGAGTTTTACGATCCGGGGATGGTACCGTCGAATACGGTGAGGTATCCGTCTCGGGGGGCAGAAATTATTAACCCGCGCATCACTACGCTGCAGGGAATTGCGGTAAATCACTTGATCGGTCGCCAAGATTATATTTATACTTACTCTGTCAAGTTTTCTAAGTCTACGTCTAAAGTTAGGTTTGGAATGTTGATTAAAACTATTAGCGGTTTTGAGTTGGCAGGTGCTTCTTTAAACGGTTACACTCAGTCGGTTAAGTATGTCGAAGCGGGAACGATTATTGTTGTAAAATTTCAGTTTAAGTGTTTGCTGAATCCGGGGGTTTATTTTTTGAATGCCGGGGTTGTGGGTACGGTGGATGGAGATTTGACTTATTTGGATCGCTGCGTTGATGTGGCGATGTTTCGAGTTCAGCCTTGTACGGAATCCTGCGGTAACGGCATTGTTGACTTGCTGATCGAACCGTGTTTAACTGTTGTAAATTCCGATTGTCTGGTAACAGAAGCGTCAACCGAGGTTGTCTAAATAAATTTCCGTGAAAAAAATGAGCAACATCAATGTGGATCTGACTGAAAATTTAGCTGTCAAGGCATTAATTCGCGATCGCGCTAAGTTTCCGGCAGATTTTAAACTGGACATCTGCGAAGATGATGAAATGTATTTGTTCAGTTTGAGCAATGTCAAAGATGACACCGATCGCGCTTTGGTACGCTATTATGCGATCGGCCGCCGCATTCTCGATGCTGTTCGACAGGTGGTAGAGTGGCATTTTGATAGTTTCGATCGCGTAAATTCTTTTCTTGATTTTGCCTGCGGTTACGGCAGGTTTACGCGATTTTTGATTCAGGAAATGCCGCCACAGAAAATCTGGGTTTCCGATATTTATGCTAACGCTGTGAAGTTTCAAAGCGAATATTTGGGCGTTAACGGAATTGTTTCGACGGGACAACCGGAAAATTATTTAATAGACAGCAAGTTTGACTGCATTTTGGCCAATTCTTTTTTCAGCCACATGCCGGAAAGAACTTTTGCTAGTTGGCTGCAAAATCTCTACAATTTATTGACGGACAGGGGCATTTTGATGTTCAGCGTGCACGGCGAAAGCCTGATGCTACCTCACGTCACAATGCCTGCTAAAGGAATTGTGTTCAGCGCCGACAGTGAAAGTCAGTCCTTGGATAAAGAAGAATACGGTACAACTTATGTAACTGAGGAATTTGTGAGGGGAATAGTCGATCGCATCAGCGGCGGCAAAGCATTCGTACACCGGATTGAAAAAGGCATTTGCAGGTTTCAGGATTTGTATGTTGTCACAAATCAACTCAACAAAGATTTTTCTAGTTTGAAATTCCACCACCATCCTGAAGGCTATGTTGATGTTGCTGCTTTAACTACTAAGGATAATTTGTATTTGGAAGGGTGGGCGGCCGACGCGAACGAGGGGGGATGCATTGAGGCGGTACAAGTGCTGGTAAATGGCGAAATAGTGCAGGTTTGCGAGCCTTTTTACAACCGCCCGGATGTGGCCGGATATTTGCAAACAAAAACAGCTTTGCAATCGGGTTGGCGCTGTTATTTACCGAAAGATGTTGTTGCGCCGACTGATGTAATTTTGATTAAAGCAATTAATAATTGCGGTTTAGAATGGATAATTGAAAGTAGCAGCGTCAAATCGCTTTTGAATAGCAGGGAATCGCAGTGTTTGTTTAGTTCAACTCAGACAAAACTCAATTTAGCCGAAACTCAATTAGCGGCAGCTAAAACAGAACTGGAACAATTTCAAAGCAAGTTAATGTTTACTCAAACTCAGTTGCAGGACACGCAAAACGAATTGATTGCTACTCAAAACCAGTTGCAGAACACTCAAAATGAGTTAATATCGGCTCAAACGCAGGTGGAAACAATGGAAAATCAGCTAGTTTCTGTCAGCGGCGAATTAGCACGATCGCGCGATCGAATTTTGGCAATGGAAAGCAGCAAGTTTTGGAAACTGAGAACGCTGTGGTTTAAAATCAGGCAGTCCTTTGGTTTGGAGGGGGAATAGTTCGATTTTAGATTTTAGATTTTAGATTTTAGATTGAGGGATTGGGGGATTTTCGATTGGGGATTTTTGATTGGGGAGTGGGGATTGAGAATGAATGATATCGCATCCGGTCGATCGACCGCAATCGGTTAGGCTTGTAGTGCGGACTTCAGTCCGTTCTATATTGCGCGCAACATGATATGACAAGCTGAGGATTGATGGACTGTTTCAATTTTGGTAAATAGTATTCAGCAGCCAGGAGTCAGGAGTCATAATTCAGATAATTGCACAATCTTTTGTTGCAGGCGATCGTCAATGTCCTAACTGCCCTAGCAGTTGCTATAATATCTTTTCCAGTTAAAAGGTTTGTAGTGCGGACTTAAGTCCGCAAATTCAAATTAATCAGAGGACTCAAGTCCTCCCTACAAACTAATTAAACGAGTAAAGTTGGTGTGGGAATTAGGTGAGGAGAAAAATTGTGAGTACGAGTGACAGCAAATCGTCTATTTTTATTATTACAGGAATGCACCGTTCCGGTACATCTCTAACAGCGTCTTTGTTTCAGAAAATCGGAGTAGATATTGGCAAAAAATTAGTCGGTCCTGCCGACGGAAATATTAGAGGTCATTTTGAGAATGTTGATTTTGTAGAATTCCATAAAAGTGTTTTGCGATCGCGCGGAATCGACGAACTCGGCTGTACGTTTGAGAAAACAATTCCAGTGGCGCGCGAATTTGTAGAAACTGCCAAAAACGCGATCGCCCAAAATCAGCAAACTCACAAACATTGGGGCTGGAAAGACCCGCGAACTGCTTTATTTTGGGATTTTTGGCTGACTTTATTGCCCGAAGCTAATTTTATTTGCGTTTACCGTTCTCCCTGGGAAGTAGTTGATTCTCTTTACCGTCGCGGTACGGATCTCAGTTTGCTGAACCATCCCGAAATGGCAGTGAAAATGTGGATTCACTACAACCAACAAATTTTAGAACTTTATGAAAGCTTTCCCGAACGCTGTTTGCTGGCTAATGTTTACGCGATCGGCAATACTCCCGAACTTTTTATCGATCGAGTTAACGAAAAATTTAATGTTAATTTAACTGCTGCGATCGGCGACAATTTTGAACGGTCTTTATTAGTAAACGATATTCTCAAAAGTCACCGACCTGGTTTGATAGAACAATATTTCCCCGAAGCTTTAGAACTGCATGCAAAGCTAGAAGAAATCAGCGGAATGGCGCAGGCAGAAGTTAGTTTATCGGAGTATCCAGCTTGCGATCGATCTGAATACCCCGTCTGGCCTTTTGAAGATTGGCTGAAAATTCGCCTCCTCGAAAAACAGCAAAAAAATACCGATCGCGAGCTCAAACAGTGGCAAGAACAATTTCAACAAGCCCAGACAAAAGTGTTGAGATTGGAAGCAGAATTGGGGGAAACTCAAGTACAGCTTGACGGCAAAGAATCCCAATTTCAAGAAGCTTTGACAAAGCTGCTGGGATTGGAATCAGAATTGGGAGAAACGCAGGTACAGCTTGCTGGCAAAGAATCGCAATTTCAAGAAGCTTTGGCAAAAGTGTTGAGATTGGAAGCAGAATTGGGGGAAACTCAAGTACAGCTTGCTGGCAAAGAATCCCAATTTCAAGAAGCGCTGGCAAAACTGCTTGAATTAGAAGCAAAATTGGGCGAAACTCAGGCACAGCTTGATGGCAAAGAATCGCAATTTCAAATTGCTTTGAAGAAAGTGCTGGATTTGGAAGTTGAATTAGGAGAAAATCAGATAAAGATAGAAGAGAAAGAATTTAGATTGCAAGAAAAGGCAGCGCTGTTACAGCGACAGAAAGACGAGACAGATCTGATTCAAGAAAAACTGAGAGAAACTGTCATCAATTTAGAGCGATCGCGCCAAGAAACAGAAATTGCTCGCGCGGAAATAGCAATAATTAAATCTACGGTTTTTTGGAAAGTTCGGGAAAAATTGTTAAGTTTAAAATGCTGGTGGCGCGAACTATTTCCGAGATTTGTTTTTTCATTAGATGCGCCTACTAACTGGCAAATTTACGAACCTAACTTAATAATTGCAGGCTGGGCTTTTCACAGTCGATTGAGCATTACAGCAGTACGCGCTACAATTGATGGCAAGAGTTTTGCAGGGATTTGCGGCATCGAAAGAACCGATGTTGCCCGAGCTCACTCTAATATTGTTGGCGCTAGAAAATCAGGTTTTCAAATCGAATTTGAAGCCCCTCCCGGCAGGCATGAAGTCCTGCTAGAAGTGCAAGATAGTAAAGGTAAATGGCATCTTTTGGCTGCTTATCCGCTGTCAGTTTCGACAATTCAAGCATCTTTTGATGCCCCAGCAATTTGGCAACAAAAGCAAGGTCAAATTTTGTTTGCAGGTTGGTGCTGCCACCACGATCGCAGAATTGCTAAACTAACATTTGTCTGCGGGGAAACTTCTGTAGAATGCGCTTACGGTTTGCGCCGCAAAGATGTCGGCGAAGTATTTCCCAACTGGGTTAACAGTTCCGAAAGCGGGTTTGAAGTCCTCGTCGATTTGCCTGCGGGAGAATGGCCGGTTTCTCTGGAAGCCGAGTTAGAAAATGGGGAGATTTTGTCGTTTCAAGCACCGAAAAAATTGACGTTGCGCCCTTACGATATCTGGCAAATAAGCGCGGATAAATTTGGGGAATTGTCGAAGTTTATCGCGGCATTGCGCCAGCGGGCAAAGGAAAGAAAACAGCGTCTGGGCAGAATTGTGCCGATGCCTTGGGAAATCGCTGCGGTACTCCGCCAGTTTGTCAAAATTTACCAGCAGCAAAAACAGTTGGTATCGCCGGATGAATTGCTGCCACCTCGCGGTTTTTCTGTACCCAAACCTATTGATAGATACGAGGCTTGGTTGCGAGTGAATCAGTGGAACGATCGCGCGCGCGATTATTTAATTTCTCGGTTAAAATCTTGTCGGGAACCGCTGCCTAAAATTTCGGTAGTAATGCCAGTTTACAACCCGCAGGTAGAGTTTTTGTCAAGCGCGATCGGCAGCGTTATCGCTCAAGTTTATCAGAATTGGGAACTCTGCATTGCGGACGATCGCAGCACCGATCCGCAGGTTGCTGAAACTTTGCAAAAATGGGCGGCAAAAGACAGTCGCATCCTCTTAAAATTTCGCGAAGCAAACGGAAATATCAGCGCTGCTACCAACAGCGCCGCCGAACTTGCAACGGGCGATATTATCCTATTTTTGGACAACGATGATGAATTAACTCCCGACGCATTAGGGGAAGTGGCGCTGCATTTTGCCCTGCATCCAGACACCGATTTTCTCTACTCGGATGACGACAAAATCGACACGGAAGGGCGCAGATTTGCCCCGCAATTCAAACCGCAATGGTCCCCCGAATTGCTGCTTTCCTATATGTATCTCGGTCATTTGTGCGCTGCCAGACGGGAGATTTTTGAACGCATTGGCGGCTTGCGAATCGGGTTTGAAGGTTCACAAGATTACGATTTTGCTTTGAGGGCAACCGAAATTTCTCGCCGCGTCGCGCACTTGCCGTTAGTGCTATATCATTGGCGGACGGCACCCGGTTCTACGGCTGTATCTGGTGCCGCTAAACCCGCTAGTTTTGCGGCGGGACAAAAAGCAATTCAAGAAGCATTAAACCGCCGCCAAATTAACGGGAACGTCGCCCAGCATCAATGGGCAATTAAAGAAAACTTGGGAATATTTGCTCAAGATTTCCCCGACAGCGGGCCGTCGGTGACAATTATTATTCCTACTAAGAATCAAGTCAAGTTACTGAAAGCTTGTTTGGATTCTTTAGAAAATACCACTTACAAAAATTTTCAAGTTACTGTTATCGACAACGAAAGCGACGATCCAAAAACTTTGGAGTATTTGCAGCAATTGAATTGCCGAGTTTTGCGAATTGAAAACAAAAGGGGCAGGTTTAGTTTTGCTGGAATTAACAACCGTGCAGTTGAAAAGAGTGACAGCGAATATGTTTTGTTTTTGAACAACGATACAGAGGTAATTAACCCGCGCTGGCTGAGTCAAATGATGGGATACGCTCAAATTTCTAGTGTGGGCGCAGTCGGCGCGAGGCTGCTGTATCCTGATGGCAGAATTCAGCACGCGGGAGTGATTCACGGGCTGCATCACGGTTTGGCAGGCCACGCTTTTAAGTTGATGGATCGGGAAAATCGCGGCTATCTTTCGCAGGCGATGGTAACTCGAAATTACTCGGCTGTGACTGCTGCTTGCCTGCTGACTCCGCGCCAATTGTTTTTAGAATTGGGCGGTTTTGACGAGCAAAATTTTGCTGTTGCTTACAATGATGCGGATTACGGTTATCGGTTGTTAGAAAGAGGTTATCGCTGCGTTTACTGTCCCGATGCGGAACTGCTTCACAAAGAGGGAACTTCGAGAGGTTTTGGCGACAATCCGAGGGAAGTTGCAGCGTTTCGCCGGATGTATGCTGGGAAAAATGATGGTTTTTACAGCCCTCATTTGTCTTTGGAAGATGAGTATTTTCGCATTCAGCCGAGACGGTTCTTTTTGAAGGAAGAAGGAAGAGGGAAGAAGGAAGAAGGAAGAGGGAAGAAGGAAGAAGGAAGAGGGAAGAAGGAAGAAGGAAGTTTGGCAGCGAATGTTGTAGCGGATGTATTTGCAGTTGGTAAAAAAGAAGGGTTGGGGTTTGCCGATCCTGGTTTGGTGGAAGTGGGAAATAGTTCTATTTATCCGGTGAGGGTTTTGATGTGCAGCAATTCGCTGGATTTTACGGGCGCGCCGCTGCATCAGTATGAAATAGCTGTGAAATTGGCGGCTGAAGGTGTTGTAAAACCGATCGTACTTTGTGTTTCTGACGGGCCGCTGCGTCAAATTTACGAACAGCAGGGCATTGAGGTTATTATTTGCAATAATCCTCTCGAACATATCTACCAGCGCGATGCTTATGATGCTGCCATAGATGGTTTTAGCCAGGAAATTAACCAGCTAAAAGTAGATGTCATTTATGCCAATACTTTAGAAAACTTTTTTGTAGTTGATGCGGCGCAGCGCATTGACATTCCTACTGTTTGGAACGTCCACGAAAGCGAACCTTGGCAAACTTATTTTAACAGGTTTGGATCGGAAATTGCGGCGCGGGCTTTGGAGTGTTTTCGCTTTCCTTATCAGGTGATTTTCGTTGCTGATGCGACGCGCGATCGATATTTGCCTCTCAACAGCCATCACAATTTTACAGCGATCCATAACGGTTTGGATTTGAGCAAACTTGACTGTTCGGAAAATCGCGAATCGGCTAGGAAAAGTTTGGATGTTGCTGGGGAAGATGTGGCAATTTTGCTGTTGGGGACTGTTTGCGAAAGAAAAGGACAGCACGATTTAGTGAAAGCGCTTTCGCTGTTGCCGGAAAAATGGCACAATAGAATTAAGTGTTTTATTGTGGGCGATCGACCGAGCATTTACAGCAATCAATTAGCCGATTTGGTGAATGGATTGCCTGCCGAATTGCAGGATAGAATAACAGTAGTTTCGGAAACGCCGGAAACTGCGAAGTATTATAAAGCTGCGGATATTTTTGTTTGCACTTCCCGCGTTGAAAGTTTTCCGAGGGTGATTTTGGAGGCGATGGCTTCGGATTTGCCAATTATTACGACTCCTGTTTTTGGAATTAAAGAACAAGTGAGGCCGGGGATTAATGGTTTATTTTACACGCCCGATCGCCCGGATGAGTTAGCTAGCGCATTGAATAGTTTATTGGAGGATGAATCTTTGCGCCAGCAGTTAGCAGAAAATGCTAAATTCGTTCTGAATTCGCTCAATACTTTTGAGGAGATGACTCAAGCTTATGCAGGTATTTTTTGTGAAGCTTATTTTAGCAGTCATTAGTCGTTAGTTATATAATGTTCGGTAAATACCTATAATTTCTGTAGGGGCGGGTTCGCCAACCATTGATAATAAAAACCGACAATCTCAAAAACCCGCCCCCACCCCACGACAAATCACTGAAATTTTGTACCATTCTCAATCGGGGGATTTTTCATAGGAGATGGCGGGTGTATCTAACTTGTTTGCAAGCTTTAAGGTTGTTGGCGAACTCGCCCCTAAAAGTTATTGAAAATGATGCAAGATATCGGAGCTACCTCATAACCCATATTAATTGGGGAAGATATTCAACATCGTACCATCAATATTATAAAATGAACAAAAATGAAAGATGAAAAAATGACAGCCGATCGCCCGAAAGTAGATTATGAAACAGCCTGGGACAGTTACGCCCAACAGTGGCAGCAAATCAATCCTCAACTCGCCCATCTTGGCGATGAATGGATCGGAAAAGCTGCAGGCGCTGCTAACTCCCTAACCGAATACGAAGCGCTAATCGAACAGCAATTCATCGCACCTTACATCAAAAAAGAACATACTGTTTTAGAAATTGGCATCGGCGGCGGAAAAACAGGCGCTTTGCTGCTAAAATACTGCGATCGACTCATTTGTGCCGACATTTCCAGTCAAATGCTGCAAGCCACCCGAGATCGCTTGGGGACCGATCGAGTTGCCTATGTCAAACTCGACGGTTTAACATTAGATAGCATCGCTCCAAATTCGGCCGATGTTTGCTTTTGTTACGATACAATGGTACATGTAGAGCCAGTAGATATATTCAACTATCTAACTCGAATTCCCAAACTGTTGCGGGGCGATCGAATTTGCGTTTTTCATCACTCCAATATCCTCAGCGAATTGGGCTGGCAAAAGTTCGCCAGCGAATGGGATAAAAACTTGCTGGCAGGCAGGGACGGCACCGCATTTTCAGTTATGACTGACTCGATTATGGAAAAATTTCTCACTCATTTAAACTATGAAATACTCCTGAAAAACACGACCTCAGTCCCGCGAGATTGCGTCTGGATCTGCAAAGCACCATTAATTGGTAAGGAGTTTTGAGTTGTGAATTTTGAGTTTTGAGTTAAAGACAGTTCTTAATTCAAAACTCAAAACTTAAAACTTAGAAATTCCCCTGGTAAGGAGTTTTGAGTTAAAGACAATTCTTAATTCAAAACTCAAAACTTAAAACTCAGAACTTTCCCTCTTCCTTATTCCTTCACAATGAAAGCATTATTTCTCCATCCAAACTTTCCCGCACAGTACCGCCACATTATCACAGCTTTAGGTCAAAATCCCAAAAATCAAATAGTTTTTGGCACTAAAAACGAACGGCCGGAATGGAACATTCCCGGAGTTCGCAAAGCAGTTTTTACCCCCAGCCGGGAACCCCACCCCAGCACGCACCAATACGTTCGCCCTTTAGAAAGTGCCGTCATCTACGGGCAAGCCGTATTTAGAATGGCAGAACAACTCAAATCCGAAGGTTTTGTACCGGATATTATTTGCGGGCATTCCGGCTGGGGACCGACATTGTTTGTTAAAGAAGCATTTCCCAATACGCCGTTAATGTGCTATTTCGAGTGGTTTTATCACTCCGTCGGTTCCGATGCAGATTTCGATCCGGCGGAACCTTTAACAGTTGATGATATGGCAAGAATTCGGGTAAAAAATGCGCCGATTTTGATCGATTTATACTCTTGCGATTGGGGAATTTCGCCTACTTATTGGCAGCGATCGCAATTTCCCCCAGAATTCCAAAAGAAACTGTCCGTACTGCACGACGGCGTAGATACAGATTACTTCAAACCAGACCCCGGTGCTAAACTTGTTTTGCCCAATTTAGACTTATCGGGCGTTGACGAAATTGTTACTTACGTATCGCGGGGAATGGAACCTTATCGCGGCTTTCCTGAGTTTATTGAATCTATTGCTTACCTGCAAGAACGCCGCCCCAACTGTCACGTAGTAGTCGTCGGTTCGGAAAGAGTTTGTTACGGTCGTTCTTTACCTAACGGCGAAACTTACAAAGATTATATGCTGAAAAAAGTGCCGCTGGATTTATCGCGCGTTCACTTTGTCGGTTCGCTGCCTTACGGACTGTATTTAAAAGTAATTCAAGCATCAGATGCCCACGTTTATTTAACCAGACCTTTCGTGCTATCGTGGTCGATGATTGAATCTTTATCTACCGGATGTTTGGTAATCGGTTCCGATACAGATCCGGTGAAAGAAGTAATCCGCGACGGCGAAAACGGTTTGCTAGTTGATTTCTTCTCGCCGAAACAAATAGCCGATCGCATTGATGAGGTATTAGATCATCCGACGCGCATGGCAGAACTTCGCGTCAAAGCCCGCGAAACAGCCCTAGAACGCTACTGTTTAAATAAATTATTGCCGCAGCAGTTAGAACTGATTTATCAAGTAGCAAACCGTTCCATACCGCCGACAATTGGCACCCAACCGGAACGGGAATTAGCTGCAGCTTTGGAAGTCAGAATTTAGCATAAAGTCGGTCAGGAATAAAGCCCCAGTCACCGTAACGCCCAGTTATGAATTTTGAGCGGATTGGGGCAACTAGCGGATTGGGGAAAGTATGTTTTGAATTAAAGACATTCCTTAACTCAAAACTCAAAACTCAAAACTTAAAACTCCTCTGCATCCCGTGTTGCTTGAGAACTTTAGCGGGACTGACAAATGAAATACCCTGAGAATCGGAGTGATTCTGGCAAATACCGATACCGTTTCAATGATTGCGGTGTTTAAAGAGATTCGCGTTCCTTCCCGATTAACCACCATCGTGGAGGGAGAAACGCTGTTTAATGATGCGGCTGCTCTGGTTTCATTCAATTTGATTTTGGTCGTTTATGCAACGGGTTCGCTCACCGTCGCGAATGGCATTAAGGAATTGCTGGTAGTCGCCTTGGGCGGAAGTATCTTGGGAGCTATCTTAGGCTACTTGAGTCTGCCAGTATTTGCTCGATTAAATGACCCGTTAAGCAGTCTTTTGTTGACCGTTGCTCTGGCGTTAGGAACGTTTCAGATCGGTCAATTCTTAGGAGTATCCGGTGCGGTAGCGGTGGTAATTGCTGGACTGATTTTTGGCAATCTGGGCCTGTCTCGCACTCAGTCTGCCTCCGATCGAATCACCTTATTGAGTTTTTGGGAATACGCTGGTTTTGGGGTCAATACCTTTATTTTTCTGCTGATTGGCATTGAGATTAACCCAGTCACGCTGTGGAGAATTTTGCCGTCGATTCTGTTCGTTATTTTGGTGTATCAACTAGGACGGATTCTCTCGGTTTATTTGTTGTTAGCTGCACTGCGGTGGTTCGATCGCCCTATTCCCTTACGCTGGCAGCACGTGATGTTTCTGGGGAACATCAAAGGCTCGCTCTCGATGGCATTGGCGCTAAGTATTCCTCTAACCTTACCAGGACGGGATAACATTATTGCGCTAGTTTTTGGTGCTGTTTTATTCTCGCTTGTGGGACAAGGATTAAGCTTGCCCTGGCTGGTAAAACGGCTGAATATTAGCCGTGTGTCCGACGCAATGCAGGAAGCTGGGCAGTTACAGATTCAGTTGATTGCTGCTAAAGCGGCTCAAGATGAGTTAGATAGTTTGCTGAAATCCGGCGTGTTGCCGAAAGCAGTTTATGAGGAGTTGTGGGCATCCTATCAAGCACGAGTAGCACAGTCCGAGCGAGTGCTGCGCGATCTCTACAATCAACATCGGACAGGGCAAGTACAGGGCGATCGCAGCAGGTTTGATGCGATTCGACGGCGATTGTTTTTAGCAGAAAAAGGAGCTGTTAGCGATGCACTTCGCAAGCGAATTGTTCCAGAGGATTTGGTGCAGCCCTACATCAAAGAATTGGATGAAAAACTTCTCAAGTTGGAAGATGATTAGCAGTATTGGTGTTAACAACCAGGTCAAAGGTAGTTACAGATTACTGTTTAACCGTTAGATTTAGATCCCCCCTAGCCTTAAAAAGGGGGGGACTGGAAGCGTTCTTAAAGCCCCCGAACGCAGGGAAACTGGAAGCATTCTTCAAGTCCCCGATCGCAGGGAAACTGGAAGCATTCTTCAAGTCCCCGATCGCGGGGGGGACTGAAAGCGCTCTTAAAGTCCCCGAGCGCGGGGGGACTGAAAGCGCTCTTAAAGTCCCCCTTCTTAAGGGGGATTTAGGGGGATCTAAAATTATGGAAAAAGCGAGATTTCTCAATGGTTTCAGTCTTAAGTTGACATCACGGAATTAGCAGCAATGCCGAGGTAATCAATCATGGCGTGAACTAGCTCTGGACGAGTGACAACTAGAATGGTGGAACCTGCTTCAAGAACTGTATTGCCGTTTGGAATTTCTAGATCGGTGCAGGCATGGCATTGATAACCAATAATCAGCGAACCCGTTGGAAATCGCGGATCTCTAGCAATTTGAGCAACGGTGCGGCCTGCCACAAAGCAATCGGGTGGAACAGGCAGTTTTAGAACCTCCACTTGCCCTTGTTCAAAGTGCATCATTGATTCGACTTGGGGGTATTCTATGGCATTTGCCATCGTTGCGATCGCCAAATCAATAGTGCTAATAATGTGACTGGCTCCAGCAAGGCGATAGGCTTCCTGGAATTCGCGATCGCGCATTCGCACCACAATATGGGAAATGCCATAGCTTCTGGATAGGACGAGCAGCGCTAAATTCAGTGCATCATCCGTGAGTGCTGCAACGACTGCGTTTGCTTGTTTGATTCCCGCTTCGAGCAGAACTGTTGTGCTGACTGCACTGCCTTCAAATGCCATCACTCCAATTTTTTCACGAGCAAAGCGACAGGCAAGCGGGTCAGTGTCAATGATGGCAACTGTGTGACCGAGATTTAATAATTGCTGGGCTAAACCCAGCCCCATCATTCCTGCTCCACCAATTAATACATACATGAATATCTGTCACTGTTAATTTAAATCTAGACATTTTAATTCAGCCTAGAAGATATCGATCGAACTCGTGTTTAATAATATGGTAGCATTCGCAAGTCGCTTCTTTCATTTCTGCGCAGTTGAGTATAGTAATTTTACCGCGAACAGCACGAATTAATCCAGCAGATTGTAGGGTTCCGGTGACAATACTCACTGCCGGACGAGTTGAACCAATCATTTGGGCTAAGATATCTCTTGTGAGCAATAATTCGTTATTTTTGATGCGATCGGTCGCTGCAAGCAGCCAGCGACAAAGGCGCTGTTCGACTGGATGAAAACGATTGCACAATGCAGATTGCGTCAATTGCATGAGTTTTAAATAGGCAAATTCTGTCACTTTTCGCCGCAAAGCTGTAGACTTGTACAAAATGCTAACAAACACTTCAGCATTTAATTTGAATGCCTCGCCTGCAAGCTGAACATTCACCTCCCAAGGCGCAGAATCTCGATCGAGCAAAAAGGTCACTCCCATCATTCCTTCAAATCCTGTCATGCCAACTTCAACAGTTTGACCTTCTGTTGTCGAATGTAACCAAGAAAGCACAGCAGTCGTGGGGAAATACACCTCAGTAATTGGTTCTCTGATGCGACACAGCACATCGCTTTGGCGCAACTTAACTCGTTGCAGGTGAGGGTATAGGAGCTCGTATTCATCTAGCGGCAGTGAATCGAGAATAAAGTTGCCTAACAGCCGAGGTAGATCGACATTCACTCTGATTGTTCTCCTTCGTCCGTTCTCCAGCGAACGGACAGTTAATCGTTGAACTTGATATATTACATCTACCGAAAGCAGGATTAAAGAATTTAACTAAGGAAGAGTAAATAAAGTCATGCTGTTTGCAACCAAGAAAAGAATATTGTGTGTTGATGATTCGGCGGATAACAATGAATTGTTGAGTTTCATTTTAGACGATGCGGGCTATGAGGTTGAGACGGCGCAAAGCGTAACTGAGGGCTTGCAACTTGCTAGATGTGGGGATTTCAAGCTTTATGTGGTTGATTTGTGTTTATCGGATGGCAACGGGTTTGAGTTGATTGAAAAGATTCGCGAGTTCGATCGATCGACACCGATTGGAGTATGTTCCGCACAGGTACGCGAATCGGTTCAAGAAGAAGCGATGCGGGTAGGTGCCCAAGCTTTCTTCACCAAGCCGATCGATATCGATGTGTTTGCTAAAACTATTGCCGAACTCCTTGCAGCCCACGAATAGATCGGGACTTATCAGAGAACTGGGTCTAAAACCGCGTCGTTCGATCGCCCTTAATATCTCATAAATTGGGTTTCATGCTTCAACCCAACCTACAAATTAGATCGCGACTATTTTCTCTGCAACTTCACCCCGCGAATTGAGTAATCTAAAAGTTCGATCGGGTGCATCAAAGTAACAGATTTGCCCTGCAACTCCAAATGCTTCTTAATTTGCAAAGAACAACCCGGATTTGCAGAAGCAATTAACTCGGCACCAGTATTTACTAAATTCTCAACTTTTTGCTGTCCCAATTCCTCAGCAACATCCGGTTGCAGCATATTGTAAACCCCCGCGCTGCCGCAGCACAAAGCAGCATCCACGGGTTCTTTTAACTTCACCCCCGGAATTTGTTGCAGCAACTGACGCGGCTGCAAGCTAATCTTTTGTCCGTGCAACAAATGACACGCATCCTGATAAACTACAGTCAAATCTCCGTCAAGCAAAGGATTGAGTTTTGCTGTAATTCCGGCACTTGCTAAAAACTCCTGCACGTCTTTGACATTAGCAGCAAATTTCTCAGCTTTCTCCCGATATTCCGGGTCATCTGCTAAAATGTGACCGTATTCTTTCAAGGTGTGACCGCACCCGGCAGCGTTGATAATTACCGCATCAACTCCGGTATTTTCAAAGCTGTCAATCATCTGTCTCGCTAAAGCTTTCGCCTGTTCCGCTTGCCCTTGATGTTCCGGCAAAGCGGCACAGCAACCCTGAGATTTCGGAATGACAACCTCGCAGCCGTTAGCGGTCAAAACGCGCACGGTTGCTTCATTAACTGGCGAGAAAAACAGCCGCTGCACGCAGCCTAAAATCACGCCAACTCGATAGCGTTTCTCTCCTTGCGCGGGAATGATTTCTGGTAAATTATCGCGGAAAGAATCAACTGTTACTGACGGCAAAATTGATTCCATCGCAGCCAAGCGAGGAAATACTTTTTTCAACAAACCCGTTTGGCGGACGAGTTTGGGGAACCCCAATTTTTGATATAAAAATAGGGGAGCGAGTAAAGGACGCAATCTGTTAGGGTAGGGGAACAGATTGAAAATTAGAGTGCGAATTGCATTGTCGGCAAAACTGCGTTCTTGGTTGCGAGCGACTTGATGGCGAGTTGCGGAAATTAATTTGTCGTATTGCACTCCTGAAGGGCAAGTTGTCACGCAGGCCAAACAGCCCAAGCAAGTATCGAAATGCTGCGAAGTTGCTTCATTTAAAGGTATGTCGCCTTCGTTAATTGCATCCATTAAATAAATGCGGCCTCTAGGGGAGTCCATTTCTTTGCCGATTACCCGATAACTCGGACAGGTTGACAGGCAGAATCCGCAGTGCACGCAAGTATCGATTAATTTCGGATCGGGCGGGTTGTCGGCATCGAAACCGGGGATTTCGAGGCTTGACAAATGGGGATTTTGTGCTAAAAAATTGCTTTCTTTTGCAGGTTTTAAATCGTTGCTGGGAGTTTGAGATTTTTCTGAAGTTTGCATAATGAAGGAAGAAGGAGGAGTTTTGAGTTTTGAGTTTTGAGTTACAAGTTGAGAGTTGAGAGTTGAGAGTTGTCAATTGTCAGCAGTCAGGACGAGGGAAGAAGGAAGAAAGCAAAGGATACAAAAAAATTAGAATTGACCGTTTTGGTAAAGTGCAATTAACAACTTTCTAACAATCTTGATAGTTGCGATCGAACGGCAAGTCTAAATCTTTCAAACGATCGCACAATCCTCTTCTTTTCTCTTCCTTCGCGCTCTTTGCGCCTTTGCGGTTCGTTCAAAAAATCCGGTCGGTAAATGATTGAGATTAAAATTGAATAAGGACTGAAGTCCCTACTACAAACTTCAAACTAAATGCCGCCAACAAAACGATTGGGACTCAAGATATTGTCGGGGTCAAACTGGTGTTTGATTTTGCGCATTAAATCGATCGCGCTTCCATTATATCCCCAAATATCTAACTTTTGCTTGAGGTCGATCGGACTTGTTAAAACAGTCAGAAAACCGCCTTTCGCTTCGCAGGATTGGCGTGCTTGCAACAGCATTTCGGCAGTGGCACTCTCAAACCGCAATACTCCCAAACCGCTGCCTGCATGAATTACAGCATCTTGTACGGGGAATTCGCCACTAATTGCTGCTGCGGCTGCGGACGGCCTCAACCCTATTTTGCAAGTAATTGCGGAATCATTGGCAGAATTATCAATAATTTCTGACAATCTTTGCCATAATAAATTCTCATCGTTGCCACCAAAGTTGCTGCCTTGCAATCCCAATTTTTCGCCAACTTCCAGCAAGCGGGATGATTGTTGTTTGACGCTTTCTGCAATGCCTTGAAATCTCGCTGCCAATCCGGCTGTTTTACCCAAACCGAATTTTTCTGCCAATTGCGGTGACAGCAAATCGACGGCTGTCGGAGTCAATGCCGAGGATAATAAGACTTGAGTTGCTTGGGATAAAGCGTTAGTTTCTCCTGTTAAAACGACAGTTCCCGACGATTCGGGCAGCGGATAAACTCGGAAAGTTACTTGAGTGATAACGCCCAACGTGCCGTAGGAACCTGCAAACAGTTTCATCATGTCGTAACCGGCAACATTTTTCACGACTCGACCGCCTGCTTTAGCTATTTTACCGTCCGATCGCGCGAAGCTAATTCCCAGCAGCAAATCGCGAACTCCCCGATACCTGTGGCGCAGGGAACCCGCATCGGCAGTCGCAATAATTCCGCCCAAAGTTGCTTGTTCTGGATGTGATGGGTCGAGCGGCAAAAATTGACCCGATCGCGCTAAAATTTGCTGCAAGTCTGCAAATTTCATCCCCGCTTCGGCAGTTACGGTTAAATCGCCGACGGCGTGTTCGATAAGTCGGTTGATGCGGTTGGTACTGACAACTGCGTTGACTCCTTTGACTAAACCTCCCCAGTCAAGTTTGCTGCCATTTCCTGTCGGTAAGATGCCGCAGCGATTGTGTCGAGCCCAAGCAATTATCGAGGCTAATTCTTCTTGGGTGTTCGGGCAAACGATGTTGTGTATTTTTGTGTCTGGGGAAACAGCTTTTTTGACCTGTTGTTGCCAAAATAGTTCTGCATCTTGCAAAAGACAAACCCCTGATGTACCGACAATACTTTCTAAGTCGTGCGTGTTGGTGTAGTTGGCGCTCAAAGATGATTTCATTATAAGAGGAAGCCGATCGATTTCTGGCACTTCAACAATTTTAACGGCAGACTGCGATCGGCGCAACTTAGAATCGAGAAATTAGGTTTTAGGTTTTAGGTTTTAGGTTTTAGGTTTTAGGTTGAGTCCTTGCCTTTGTACCGGCGTACCGGCCCACCGTACCGCCGTACCGTTTAAAACCTCTCACCTCCCCCTTCCCGCCTCACACCCAACACCTAACACTTATACTATGAGAACAGTTTTAGTACAAAAAATTTTGGTTTCAATATGGAACTGACAGATGTAATGGCATTGATTCATCCTGCATTGGCTGTGGCGGTAGTGTTCCCGATTATCGGTACTGTTGTCAATGCTGCTTGGCAAACTCGCCAGCGCCGCCTGCAAGTTGCCGGTGACAGTAAAAGCAAAATTCCTCCTACTGTCGGCCCGGAACACCTGAAATTGGGCCGCTTGCTGACTGGTTCGGTTGTGGGCATTACGTTAATTGCCCTGGCTTACTCGATTTATTTTAAAAGTATTTTGGAGAAAAATCTTTGGGGTCAATCTCCCGGACAAGTGATTTTTATCGCGCTCATGTTTGCAGCGACAATTGCTTCTTTGGTGTTTTTGTATCTGGCAAACGCGAAGGTGTGGCGGGGGGTATTTGCTACTTTGACTGGTGTCGGTTTGGTGGTTTTGGGCTGCCAAGATGGCGTGTTTCGCAGGGGGAATGAGTGGATGGTTTCTCATTATTATTACGGCATTGCTGCGTCGCTGTTGATGGTGTTTTCTTTAGCAATTATTCAGGATATTTATCAAGATCGATCGCACCGCTGGCGGCTGGTTCATACTGTTTTAAATTGCGTCGCGCTGCTGCTGTTTTTCGGTCAAGGAGTTACGGGCTCTCGCGATTTGTTGGAGATTCCTTTAAGCTGGCAGAAACAACATTTATATCAGTGCAATTGGGAATTTAAAACTTGCCCGCCCCCTGCACCGAAAATTCAGTAGTATCGCTCGATATTCACCAACTATTTATTCTCCCTGCGTCCAGGTTTTATGCAGCAAATCTTGCCAGGTTGGAGGTACTTCGGCGGGATTCTGAACGATTACTGGCAGCCAGGTGGCGCAGGGAAAATGTTGTTCTAGGGATTGCAGTTTTTCTCTGGCTTCTCGCACTGCTAAGTAAAAAGATTTGCCGCTAGCGAAGGCGGTAAGGAAGTTTTTCAAGAATTCCTGGGCGACGGTATCGGGAACAATTTCTCGAAAAACGACGATTAGGGGGATGTGTAATTGGGCGAGTTGGCGCGCTATTCCCAAGCCGTCGCAAGAGTTAAAAATGGCGATTTGCAAACCGCGCTCGATCGCAGTTGTCAGAGCATTTTTCAATTCAGTAATAGTTAATTCATCTGTTTGATTGATGTTAATCCTGCCGGTGCTGCTATCAATTTTACTGGAACTGTGACCGGAGAAACAGATGATATCCCAACCTTTCTCATCCCACAATCGCTCGTCTAATTGTTGGCGATTCGGTCGATCTAAGAATTCTACTCGGGCATCAAGAGTTGAGAGAATTTGTCGGTCTCGATCGATATCGATCTCTTGGCGGTCGCCTAATATTGATAAAATCCCAATTTCATCTCTCGGAGGCTTGATTTTTTCTACTCGATCGTAAAAAGGCGAACTTAAAGCAATTTCAGCTTTTCGATAGGACTTGAAAAAGTCCCACAAATGCCAGGGTAGTTTCCTCACATCTGAATTTTGAGATTGAATGATGACTTGCACTTCATCAGAACGGTGAAAACTTTCGTACATCTTGCGATCGATCGTAATAAATTGTTCTGATTTCAGCCATTTATTCAGTTCTCCTTCTAAGTCTTCAGCTAATTGATTAACCTCTACAACTGAAATAGTGGTTATTTGAGCTTGCTTGACTTCCAGCCGAATAGCTAGAGGCTCTATAAAATTTTGGTAGAGTGACTGCCAGCGATGGTAAAGTTTAAGTAATTCCCGCCTTGGCGGCAACTGACCCGGAATTTGAATGGGCAATCTTTCGCCATCTTGCCAAATTTGAGCGATAACAAATGAAAAACCGCTGGCAAAATCGCCACTTTCTAGGGTAAGTATAACTAAGTTTGTATTCCTGAATTTATCTTCGTAAATTGCTGCAACTTCAGGAACATTAATTGGAATATTAG
Source organism: Oscillatoriaceae cyanobacterium Prado104 (assembly GCA_025454405.1). Classification (GTDB taxonomy): domain Bacteria; phylum Cyanobacteriota; class Cyanobacteriia; order Cyanobacteriales; family Microcoleaceae; genus Microcoleus. Next base: position 74,020 of record JALOON010000011.1, read on the forward strand.
CAGGCTTGCTAGACAGTATACGAATAATCTCTTGCATATTTGCATTTTGTTCCTTTTGTTGCTGGCGTTCGGATTCTAACAGATAGCGGTAGATTTCAACCTGCTGGCGGTAGCCTTCAATTTTTTCTTCTTTGCCTGCAAGAATTCCTTGATATTTTTCTTCTACTAATTTGAGCGCAAGATCGTAGTTTTGAGTAAATTCGCTGTGAATCTTTGCTTTATCGGCATCGGGAGGAACGCTAACTCGCACGAGAACAACGCCATCGCCTTTGTTTTCAATGCTTTGAATTTCGAGTTCGGTATCTTCATTGGCAACTTGCACTTTTTGGAAGGCGGTAACAAAGGCTTTCCAGTCGATACCGTTGCGAAAAATTAGCACGACGGTATCGAGAAACTCTTGGTATAATTTGCCAAATTCGCCCGCTGCAAAGTTGCCGCTGCTGGGACGGCGTTCGCCTCGATCTTTGAGTAAGTAAATATAGTCGCAAATTGCCTCTTGTAACTGAGTATTGCTATCGGTATTCCAAGCTTCCAAACAAGCGCCGGTGAGGACAGCTCGATCGAAATTCGTACCCAAGGCTTGAGCTTTTGTCAAGTTAGCATCTTTCAAACAAGCACCTTCAAAATTGGCATCGCTAATATCGGCTTCAGTTAAATTCGCATCGTTCAAAAGTGCACCTACTAAATTAGCTCCTTTGAAATTAAGTCCTACATAATTGCCGTTGCTACCCAGAAGCGTTACGAGTAAATGTCGCACGCTTGGCTCGACTAAAATAGTGCCTCCCAATCGAGATCGATCGAGGTATTTTGCGTTCGACCAACAAGTGCGAGTGACGGTTGATTTTCGGAAGTCAGTGCTTTTGAGGTTGGCATCTTGGAAAGTAGCATCTGTGAGATCGGCACCCCTAAAGCTCGTACCGCCTATGCTAGCAAAAAAAATAGCAACATTAGTAACTAGGAGGTATTTATCATCTCCACTTAAAGCTTTATGTGCAATATAAAATCCAGAAAAAATACTGGCAAAAACCACCAATTCTCCACAAAGAATACTGATAATACCTGCGGCACTTGTACGCGCCATTGCGCCTAGGGATACTCCTGCAAACACAGTTGAAAACATCACTATAAATCTAGTTTGATTTCCGTGCGCAATGACCGCTACAGTTATGCCTATTGCTATCGTCACAGCGATGATTCCCATGCCAAATGCAGTAATACTTCCCGTAGCTACTGCTGCTAAAGACCTAATTGCATAGGAAGCTATGGTATCTATTGAGTCTCCCACCCTAAGTCTAGCTAAGCTATTAATTAAAACATAACTTAGGTTTAAAGTTATAGATACAGTTGCTACTCCCAAAGTTATCTTAAATGCGGGTTCTAAACCTTGACGAATAGTAGAAATAAAGGTTACAATTATGCTAAAAACTATTAGGGAAACCCAGATGTTCAGACCGTAATCATCGGGAGAAGTACCGAAAGTTGGTTTATAAACAAGTCTATCTCCAGCACGCTGACCGGCTAATTCTACCAAAATGGCTAATAGACTGCTACCCATACACGATACAATTACCCAGCCAAATGCTGCGTAAGATGGTAGTCCAGCTCTCACATTTTTAAAATCTGCATTCTTAAGAATAGCATTGGTAAAATTGGCACCTCGAATATCAAAACCTTGAAAACTCACACCAGTAAGATTTTGATTTTTAAAGTTTTTTCCTTGCAGATTTTTGGTCTCAAAATTTGGGTAATTCATATTTTAAGTTTCGATCGAAAAACAATAAATTATTCAGCTATTATTCAATTTGCCAGCTTCGTGCAAAGATTTTTTTTGTTTGGCAACACAACGCAGGCTTTTAGTTTTCTTCCCGGTCCCATATTTCCATAATGCGGGCTTGGTAGTCCGTCATCAAGAGTAATATAAGAACCATATTTTTTACCCCGATCGTCCTCAACGTAAAGAATAGAACCTGGAGGTACAATCGCTCTTGTCCAAGCTGCGTCGCATTTTGCTGAGTACCTTAGTTCTAGTTTAGTTTCTGTGAATTGCCCGTCGATAATTGTTTGTACGTCTGCATCGCATCTTTGGTTTTTGGCGTCTAAATTAATGCAAGAATCTTGATAGCATAAAGGTGGCTTTCCGACATCTTTAAGCGCAAAGTAGATAGTCGTGCCTAAGACAACTGCGATCGCTATTATGATGGCAGGAGTTCGTAATTGTTGGAATCTTTCTTGCGTTTCAGGAGGAACTTGATTCATTTGCCTTCAATCCTCGAACTAAATTACAAAATTCTCCGTAACACTCAAATCACCAAGTGCTATCTTAACGCTAAATCGTTCTCCGATATCGCCTGGGAATCCTAGTTGAATCCAATTTGATTTTTGGTAACTGGTCGATCGCCAGTGCTAGAGCCTCAACCCTGTTAGGATCGTGCAGGGCTTCTTGAATCAATCGGCACAACGACACATCATCCATAGTTACAGAGTTCTAAGTTACAGATTTATACCAAATTCGATCGGCGAACAAAGACGGTGCTTCTATTATCCTACAGAAAGCCCCCCTGACATCGCCCGCATTCAGGTTTTTGGTTTAAAGTTCTAAGGGCGCAACAGCATTTAGCAAATTCACCAACATAAATCTCAGCAAAGATTGAGTTGCCAATACTAAACCCAATCTAGCTACAGCAAGTTTTGGCGTTTCTGTTTTAACCTCTCCCCAAATCCGGCACTGGCTGTAAAAAGTTTGAAATGCTTCGCTCAAACTATTAGCTAATTTAAAATAATTGACTGGTTTTTCGCGATCGCCCCCGCCAAAAACTGCAACCAAACTATCTAAAACTGCTAGCTGCTGCGAAATTAAACTGCGTTCCGCCGGATGCACCAATCGCAGCCGACCGCTGCCGTCCAGCCAGGGGATGGGATTCGGGGCTGCTAGCGACCAAATTTCAGGCGTTGCGGGCTCATCGGGACGGGCAAGCGCAATTAGTCGATCCCGGTGGGCCATCCGCAGGAGGGAACAGCAGCGGGCGTGACTGTACTGAATCGGAAATAGCGCATCTACCGGAAGGGTAAGAGGTATTATTTGAGACTCGGGAACTGGCAGCGGGTTTTGAGCCAGACGCTGCAACCAAATCGCTAAAGCTGCGTCAGTTAATTCAAACTGAAGGATGCCGGGGGGTAAGATTTCAATGACAAAATCCTTGCTGCAAGGCACTTTCAGAGTTTCGGCAATCTGCTGCGCGATCGCCTCTGAAGGCTGCTGCCAGACTTTCGCCAATTTTAGGGCGATCGCGGATACGTAGAGGATGTGCTGACAATTTTTACTGCGATTTAAGGGAATGTCATCAATCGCCGGCAAACCTGCACGGGCGATCGCACTTTGCAGTCGCTGCTGCAGCAAATTTTTTACTGCGAGCTCCGCCGACGCCCATTCATCAGTATTTGTAACCATTTAGCTCTATTTTCACAATTACTGTTCTTGCCGGTGTTACCACTTCGACAGCAGTTGTACGTCAAACTGCTGATGCCCCCTAGGATCGATCGCCCGCCAGATTGGGGGCGCGATCGGCAGCATCGGTTCGATCGAATGCTTGTTGCAAAACTATTTGCTTAATTCAACCATTTTCATGTATTTTTTGCTACATTGAATTTTTAGGTAAAACCTACACGAGTCAGCGTTGCTAAGCCAGTGCAAGCTCGAACGGGGGTCGGTTGTCTCACATTGTATCACTAGCTTGGCAAAAACTGTGTTTTTTCACTGATTACATACACTCCAAACCCTCACTTATGCAATCAACTCAGACATCTTTTGAGACTATCGATCGACCGTTTCTAACTTGGCAGAGAATCATCGACTGGGCGCAGGAACACTACCGCTGCCGGACTTTTAGCAAAGACGAAAAGATTCCGGCCAGACCGGGGCTGCTGTATTTAGTTCAGAAAGGCTCTGTACGCCTTGTAGGCAGCGCTCAAGTTAGCGCCACTGCTAAGCCCGGTGCCAAACCCACTCGCAAAACCTCAGCAGAAGAAGCTTTTTTGGGCTTCGTCGGTGCCGGTCAACCCTTTGAACTCGTCGCTCAATCGCCGTTTACGCTGCAAGCCTACGCTCATGCCGACCAAACTCACGTAGTGTGGATGTACTGGCACGATTTGGATAACTGGCCTCACTTCCGCCGCGAAGTTCTGGATGCCTTTCGCTACCAACACCAGCGAAAGCTTCTCTGGCTGAGCACTTTAGGACAACGCCGGACGATCGACCGACTGCTCGGTTTTCTCACTTTGTTAGTAGAAGAATACGGCGAGCCCTACGTAGGTGATTCAGATCCGGATTCGATCCGGGGCTATCGGTTGCCTTGGTCTTTGACGCACGCTCAAATCGGCAGCGCCATCGGTTCGACGCGGGTGACGGTGACGCGCTTGATGGGTAAACTGCGATCGAAAGGTTTGATCGATACCGAGGATAACAATTTAATCTGTTTGCCGGCCCACTCGGAACCTCAACCTCAAAAGAGCAAAAGCAAAAAGCAAAAAGCACCTGAACCGATTGAAGTAGCTGCGGGAACTTAAACAGTTGACAGTTGTTTGGGAGTTTTGAGTTTTGAGTTTTGAGTTTTGAGTTGAAAGAGAGTTGACAGTTGACAGCTAGCGTACAGTTAACAGTCGGCAATTAACTGTTGTGTTTGCGAACAACCTGGCAGACAAACAGCGCGGTTAGCTGTTAATTTTGTGGTCGATCTCGGTGTCGGTCTCGCGACAATGTACGATAAGTTGTGTAAACTTTCGCCTTTTTTCCAGGGTGCGATCGACCATGACAGATAACCAGCTAAAATCTCCATTTCCCGACAACCCGAAACGGGCGGTATTCTGCGATTTTGACGGCACGATAACTGTTGAGGAAACTTTTGTGGGAATGCTCAAGCAATTCGCCCCGGAACTGTCTGCTAAACTGATGCCGGAAATGTATGCTAGAAGGCTGAGTTTGCAATCGGGAGTGCGGCAGTTACTCGAATCGATTCCGTCGGAAAGTTACGGCGAAATTATTGAGTTTTCCCGAGGCAAATTGATGCGATCGGGATTGGTGGAATTTCTGGATTTTCTGGATGCTCAAAGGGTGCATTTTATTATTGTTTCCGGCGGCTTGCGGCTGATGGTGGAAACAGTAATGGGCGATTTAGTGCAGCGGGCAAGTGCGGTTTACGCCGTAGATGTGGACGCTAGCGGCCCGAAATTGCAGGTAATTTCTGAGTTGGAAGGAGACGGAGAATTAGTATCTAAAGTGCGGGTAATGGACAAGTATGATGTCTCGGAACGAGTGGCGATCGGAGATTCAGTAACAGATTTTAACATGGCTTTGCAGGCTGACTCGGTGTTTGCGCGCGATCGGCTTGCCGAGTATCTAGAAGAACAGCAAAAACCTTATATTAAATGGGATAATTTCTTTGATGTTATGGAAGTTTTAGCCAAAAAATGGAATTGTTAGCAGCAGAAAGAATGAAGGTCGATCCTTTGTAGGGGCAGTGCCCCCGTGCCTGCCCTCAGTTAATAGTTGAAGAGTGCGAGGGATTCCGCTTTAAGTCCACTGAATCGACATCCATCAGAGATTTTTGATACTAATTCATGAACAAGCCTTTCTTAACACAACTTCCCCTCACCTATGCAGATTCAATTAGTTTTGGGAACAGCGGCGCGCTGTTTTGGTTCAAAATTGTAAATCGCGAACATCAATTATTAATTTATTTAAAAAACATTATATTATTAAACTTTTCAAAAGACTCTGTGAAATCTGATGAATATTGGATAGATATTATTGAAATCACGCATGAATATCGAAAACTGACTCAACACGATCTGAGAAAATATTCCTTTTCATCTAAAAATGTTGACGATGCAATTCCACTACATATCATCACTATTTATGGCAACACTATAGTTGAGATTATTTGTGAAGAAATTGAGATTGAAAAAGGAGATTGTGTCTCTAGCCGATCGATATAAGAAAATGAGAGAGCGACCAAAAGCATGAGAGGGTTAGTGAAAATGACAATAGTTTACGGATTTTGTTGTCAGAACTTTAATAGTCCTGTAGAACTTCATGTCGCTCAAGCTATATCATCAGGAGAGCTGGTTTGGAGTACATTTTATAGTTGTTCTCAACTTCCTCACAATAACTTAAACTATCTCTTAACTTTTTGAGCTTTAACTTCTAACTTCTTGCGCTTTCTTTCTACAAACTCAGCCAGAGATTTTTTCCTAACTTCCATCTCCTGAAAATCCACCACAAAACTTGCTGTTTTTAACTCAACGGCCAAAGCTTCCGTAATGTCGATAATTTCCCCCCAACTCGCACATTGATAATCTGAATCCTCGTATTCCTTAATTCTACTTTCTTCCAGCCCCAATCTCTCGGCAAGTTCTTTTTGAGTCACGTTTGCAGCAATTCGAGCTTTAATTAAGACTCTGGGAAATTCTAAAATAGAACCTGCTTCAATTTTAAGAGCAAAAGCGCGATCGCACTTCATCAATCTTTCATACTCAGCCATTTCAGCATTAAAAGCATCCAAGTGACTTTGAACCGATTCGCGCATCGCCGCCCACCAAGGATCGTTTTGTTTTACCTCTTCATCTCTGGCGTCATATTGAGCTAGGGTGTATTCGCATCTTTTCGCTAACTCTTGAGTATACTCGTATTGTTTTTCATTTCTAATCATGCCGATCTCCTTACTAAATCTATCGCAATAATTCCTTAACACAATTTTATTGTCAGTTTTTAATGACTGTCGATCTGCCCAGCATACCTGAATTTTGGGAAAAAACGATCGCTGTTTGTCATAATTAATAAGACGTAACTGGATCGCTCGGATCGAAGTTGCTACCGCGAATGATACTGCGGGCAATGTTACCAGCGTAACAGGAAGTCACGGCGATCGACCCCACCAACACCAATACCCCAACTCTGGGTATCAATTTACTTAATGATGAGGATTTACTAACGATGAGTGATGATTTGAGAACGGATTTGATGGCAGCGGCCAAGCATTTTTACGATCGCGGTTGGATGGTGGGTACGGCGGGCAATCTTTCCGCCCGCTTGCCGGATGGAAGTTTTTGGATTACTGCTAGCGGCCGCCCGAAAGGACAGTTAACCACCTCTGATTTTATTAGAATGAATTTAGATGGCGAGATTGTCGATCGACCCCTTCCCGAAAGCCGCCCATCAGCAGAAACCAGCATTCATTTAGCCATTTACAATAGTTTTCCCGACGCTAAAGCCTGCTATCACGTTCATTCGATCGAAGCAAATTTAGTCTCTCGCCTGAGTGCAACAGATGCCATCGCTTTACCCCCCATTGAAATGCTCAAAGGTTTGGGGGTGTGGGAGGAAAACCCCCAAGTGGCAATGCCCCTTTTTCCAAATCATTTGGAAGTGCCTAAAATAGCCAAGGAAATTAGCGATGCGTTCGCTGTTGCGCCGCCCGCCGTGCCCGCGTTGCTAATTCGCGATCACGGCATCACCGTTTGGGCGCAATCGCCCGCCGCTGCTTACAATTATGTGGAGATTGTCGAGTACATTTTTCGCTATATGGTGGCAGCTTCTCAAGTCGGAGTCGGCGGCAGGCTGTGATAATATATTGTCTCGCTCGATCTAATTATCTAAGATTCTGTCCGGTCGATCGACCCGGTTTGTAGTGAGGACTTCAGTCCGCAAATTCCCAAAGTTCAAGCATTCACTACAAACTAATTTTATTGCGCTCGATCGACCGGACAACATCTAAGATATTCAGCAGAGCAAATATCGATCGAAAAGGGGGAGTGATTGTGGTTAAATACACCCGAATTTTATCCATAGACGGAGGTGGCATTCGAGGGATTATTCCCGCACAAGTCGCAGTTAGCTTTGAGGAAAAACTGCAACAGAAAAGCGGCAATCCCGATGCCAGAATAGCCGACTATTTTGATTTAATCGCCGGCACGAGTGCCGGAGGAATTCTAACTTGCATTTATTTGTATCCCGATGCTAAAAATCCTCACAGACCTCGGTGGACGGCACAAGATGCGCTGAATTTTACGATCGAAAGCGGCCGCGATGTTTTTCAAACTTCTTTTTGGCAAACGCTAAAATCTCTAGACGGTTTGGTAGATGAAAAATATGCCAGCGATGCTTTAGAAAAATATTTCTGGAAAAATTTCGGCGATCGCAAACTCAGCGAACTGCTGAAACCTTGTTTGATTACAAGCTACGATGTCGAACGGAGAAGAGCAACATTTTTCAATCAAATGGACGGTCGAGAAAGTCCCGAACTAGACTTTTTAGTCAGAGATGTAGCCCGAGCCACATCAGCCGCTCCCAGCTACTTTCAAATCCCCAAAATCCGCTCCCTAACAAACGAATCCTATGCTTTAGTAGACGGCGGAGTATTTGCTAACAATCCCACCCTTTGCGCCTATGCAGAAGTGAGGCATAAATTCCGAATTCCGGACGATCGACCCGATAAAGGTCCGACAGCAAAAGAAATGGTAATTTTATCCTTGGGAACGGGAGAAGCCGAGAAAAAATATCCCTACGAAGAAGTGAAAGATTGGGGTCAAGTCGAGTGGATCGAACCGTTAATTGATATGCTGATGTCGGGAATTTCCGAGACTGTAAACTATCAATTGATGCAAATTTTTGATGCGATCGACAGACCCAATCAATATTTGAGAATCAATCCCAATTTGATTGATGAAAAACCGCTCCCGATCGACGATGCTTCCGAAGGAAATATATCAGCATTGCTGAGAATTGGCAAGGAACAAGGAGCAAAATACGATGCAGAATTGGACAAGTTTATCGAGTTGCTGCTAGCATAGCTAACGAGCGTGTTGAGTTCCCGCAGATAGCTCTTATAAAGTCCAAAAGATAACCTTTCAGCGATCGATTGCAGCGATTTTTGATGTCGCCGCGATCGCGCATTAGTTTTTTCAAACAAAATTAGCTCGGCGATCGAATTGCTGCTAGCATAGCTAACGATCGTGTTGGCAATTGCAGGACTAAAAATCAATGAAACGAGCTTTGTTGATTATTGACGTGCAAAATGAATATTTCTTTGGGGGGCTGCCTGTCACGTATCCGCAAGGACATTTGACCAATATCCTGCGAGTAATGGATGCTGCTACAGCACAAAACATTCCTGTCGTCGTGGTGAAGCACACTTTTCCGCAGCCTGACAGACAACTTTTCCAACCCGGCACGCCCGAGTGGGAATTGCACCCCGAAGTAAAGGCACGCCCGCACAGTTTTTCGATCGAGAAAAATTTGATTGGAAGTTTTACCGGAACGCCTTTAGAATCGTGGTTGCGCCAGGAGAATATCGATACGGTAGCAATTGCCGGCTACATGACGCATATGTGCTGCGATACTACAGCGCGGCAGGCGTTTCATCGAGGCTTCACGGTGGAATTTGTGGGCGACGCAACCGGCACATTACCTATCAACAATTCGGCGGGGGAAGTGACAGCAGAAGAATTGCATCGAGCCATTTTATGCGCCCAACAGATGTTTATGAGCGAGGTTATTAGCACTGATGATTGGTGCCAGCGAATAGAGTTGACAGTTGACAGTTGACAGTTGAGAGTTGACAGTTGTTATGAATAAAAAAGGAAAAATTGAGCCAACTGTAGGGGTGAAGCATTTGGGCGACAATTCCTGTTTCCCCGTTTCGATCTCGTATCCAAATGCTTCACCCAGCCCTCGCGACAGTTTCCGATCGCACTCGGAAGATAGAAGAGTTGACAATTTACAATTGACAGTGGGAAGTTGACAGTTGAATTACAACTCAAAACAACAATCGCCAATCCAAAATCGCCAATCGCAAATCGTTTGATAGATGTAGTAAGCTGTTTCGCATTTAAATTGTGAGTCTTTTGTTCCCTGTTCCCTGTTCCCTGTTCCCTTTCGGAGATTTTGGTGTCTTAATCTGAATGTAAAACAGTTTATGGTATTTTGTAGGAACAATCTTCCTCGATCGCCCAATTAGTCGCGAGTCCTCATTGCGTTGGTTAAAAAATACCAAGACAAGTTCGATCGACCGACCGATGAAACCTTCGACAGTAGGTGGTTTCAGAGATTTTCAGTCACCCTATTTTTGGGCGGGCAAGTTTTGTGGCGCATCATCCAAGGCAAAGTCGATCGCCGCCACATTATGGAACATTTAGTTACAGTGGGCTTAGATTCTTTGCGCGCCGTACTGTTAATTGCTTTCTTTGCCGGGATGATTTTCACCGTTCAAACAGCCCGAGAATTAATTAGATTTGGGGCGATGGGTGCGTTGGGAGGTGCTTTTGCTTTGGCGTTTTGTCGCGAATTAGCACCTGTTTTAACTGCTGGTGTAGTGGCGGGGCAAGTAGGTTCGGCTTTTGCTGCGGAAATAGGTGAAATGCAGGTAACGGAACAAATAGACGCACTGTATATGTTGAGAACAAATCCCGTGGATTATTTAGTAGTACCGCGAGTGATAGCTTGCTGCGTCATGCTGCCAATTTTAACAATTTTTGCAGTGTCGATCGGGATGTTTGGCGGGCTGTTTATTGCGGTTAATTTTTACGATTTGGAACCGTCCATGTTTTTAGAATCGGTGCGAAATTTTTTAGGACCTTGGGATGTAATAACTATAGCGATTAAAAGCTGTATTTTTGGGTTGATAATTGCGATCGTTGGTTGCGGTTGGGGGCTGACAACGACAGGGGGAGGAAAAGGAGTCGGACAAGCTGCAACGGCGGCTGTGGTAACTTCTTGGGTGTTGATTTTTATGGCTGATTTCTTTTTATCGCTGTTAATGTTTCATGAATTGGCAATTACCAGAAACTGAGGTAATTTTAGGTATTAAGTTCGTAGTAAGGAATTCAGTCCTTATTTAACTTTTTTCAGAGGTCGATCGCCCTTGCTTCCTTGAGAAATGGTAATTAGTTAAGCAATAATGGCAAGGTGCGATCGACCTGCCCCGACACCATTTTTTTATGCAGCACGATCCCGTGTTACACTCAAGATATATTTCCCAAAGCTTTTGTGAATAAAGCATTTTACCTGCGGCCTGCACCAACTTAACAACTCGCTGTTAATTTAGCTTATGAACGTTACCACTACCGTCCTCAAACCTGTCAGTCAAATAACCCTTGCTCCCGGCAGTGTCGTAACTATTCCTCATATCAGTTGGCTGGAATTCGAGTCGATTTTAGAGGAATTGGGAGAAAAGCGATCGGCACGAATTGCTTACAGCAATGAAACTTTAGAAATTATGGTTCCCTTACCCGAACACGAAAGACCGAAAGATTTAATTTCCGATATTGTCAAAATTTTACTAAAGTCAGCCGGGAGAAGATACGAACCTTTTGGTTCGACTACTTTCAAGCGAGAAGGTACAGCAGGAATTGAACCTGATGCTTGCTTTTATATCCTAAATTACCAGCGGATGATTAACCGCCGCCGCCTGCAACCCGACGATCCGCCGCCGGATTTGGCGATTGAGACGGATGTTACTTCTAAAACTACGATCGATGCCTATCTTGCTATTGAAGTTCCCGAAGTTTGGGTTTACGACAGCGGTAGATTTCGCATCTATTTATTGCAAGATGGCGAGTATGTAGAATCCGATATCAGTCCAAATTTTCCGGGAATTGCGATCGCCCGACTAATCCCTGCTACAGTAGAACGTGCTTTGCAGGTGGGAAGCTGTCAGGCATTAGAAGAATTTGAAAGTGCGATCGGCCGATCTTCCTAAACTTGTTTCATACCAAATCCGGGTATTATATCCCCTTTATTTCTGAAACCCGCGCAGGCGGGTTTTGTATGTATAGAAGCGATTTCAATCGCCGAGCCTTATCGGGGGTCACAAATCCGGATTTGGTATCAGAGGGCGATCGACCTTTGATTCTCTGTCGGACTGTTGGATTCACCAACAATATCGATTCTCACAAAAATGAACTACTATTAAGAGCTGTTGGATTCACATTATAAACCACTCCCAAGTAGTTATTTCCCGATTTAATCGCCGTTGATGCTACAGCAGTTGCACCATCTAAAACTACACTAACTGATTCAAAAGTTAGTTGACTGAAAGTGACATCAATTAACTGGATTCGATCGCCCGCAGTAAAATCAGCAATCAGATCGGCTTGAGATAGTTCAGTCGCCGTATCTTGCAACACGAATGTATCGTTTCCGGCATCGCCTGTGAGGAGATCGAAACCGAAATCGCCATTCAGGAGATCGTTACCCGCACCACCTGATAGGATATCATCTTGCTGGCCTCCGCGCAGGGTATCGTTGCCATCACCACCTAGCAGGATATCGTTATCATTATTCCCGGTAAGAAAATCGTTGCCAATACCGCCCGCGAGCGAGTCTGAACCTTTACCGCCAATTAGTTCGTCGTTACCTCCTTCACCTACTAAAGTATCTTCTCCTTGATTCCCAAAATAGGTGTTTGGGAAATCTAATCCCCTCAAGGAATCGTTGCCGGAAAGGGCAAATACGCTTAAGCCTAATGCTGCTGCTGGGAAGCTGGTATCGTTGCTATCTGTTAGCAGGTAAACATCTCCTAATCGGGTGTTTTCTGGTAAGCCCGACGATCGCGCGTTACTTGATACCGATGGTTGTGGCGTTGCAATTGTTATGGAAGTTGGAGTTAGAGGGGTTTTAGCAGTCAAAATTTGTTCATCTAACGCTGTACCCGTGTTTTCTGCAACTAGAGAATCGAGGTTTTTTTGACCGGCACCAAATGCTTTAAAGTCTTCAGTTGTTGCACCTAAAGCAACTTTTTGGACTACTGCTACTTGTTTTTGCAGTTGTGTAAGATCGGTATTAGTTGCGATCGCCCCTACAATCCGTTGATTGGATGCTGCGATTACTTGCGCTAGTGCTGGTGCCGCCACTGATATCTCTTGGGCGTTAAAATTAGGATCGATCGCCTTTACTCGATCGCCCACTTTTCGGATTAAATCCGCCACTTGTTCGGGTTTGGTGAAATCTAAGGTTCCTGTTTGGATACTATCGGCGATCGTACTAATTATTTGCTTGACAGCATCACCCATACTCAGATTGCTGGCACCTTCAATTAATCCCGCTGTTTGAGTGATCGAGTTTTGGGCTACCAGCATCGCCGTTAATACCGCTTTACCACCCGGTTGTTGCCCTAGGGTGGCGGCGATCGGATCGACATAATTAATCGGTATATCGCTGGGAATACCGAAAGCATTGGTGACTTTGGCATTAGCTTCATTCACGCTTAAACCGCGATCGGCTAATTCAGCTACCATGCTAGTCAGTAAAGTAATTACTTCGGCATCGGGTGTCGCTTTGAGCGGAGTTTCTAGGGGTAGACCTGTACCGATATCAGTGCCGCCAAAAGCCGCTAAATTACCTTCACTGGGATCGAGTTTGCCGTTATTATTCGTGTCAAAAGTGCTGGAAGGAATATCAAAATCAAATGCGCCTTTACCGTCAGTTGTGCCTTTGGGTTCGTTCGGATCGGCGATGCCATTTTTGTTGGCATCAAAGAAGACATTCGCACCGGCAATATAGTCGTCAATTACAAAACCGCCAAAAGAGTAACTTTTGAACCGGATTATTTCGCTAACATTGGCACCAGACGAATCCGTTCCTGTGATCTTCATCCAGTAGTCAAATTTCTGCGGGCGAGTCGCGCCGATCTCAATTTTGCGAGTTGCAGGATTGAAAGTTAACCATGAAGGGAGAGGAATCTCAGGAAAACTTGACCCATTTACAGGCTGACGATAGGAACCGCGATTTAGATCGGTTTTCCATGTAAATGCCGACCCATTCAACGCATTGACATCTGCCAGGGCGATCGAATACTTAATGCTGTCGCCCTGATCGGGGTCAGTATAGGTGTTTGCAGCCAAGGTAAACACATTGCCAGTTTGAGAAAAACCTAGTGCTCCACTTTGCGAAAAGGCAGAAAGATTTACAACTGGGGGGTTGTTCTTATTCGTTGGCGTCGGTGTTGGCGTGGGAGTTACTGGCGTTGGTGTTGGCGTTACTGGCGTTGGCGTGGGAGTTACTGGCGTTGGTGTTGGCGTTACTGGCGTTGGTGTTGGCGTTACTGGCGTTGTCGTGTTGAGCAGGATGGAGGCGGTGCTGCTGTTCCCGTTCGCCACAGCTAAGTCAGGTTTCCCGTCGCCGTTGATGTCGCCGATGGTGACAGACCAGGGGTCAAGGCCAGTAGGGAAGTCAACTTTGGTGGCAAAAGTGGGGGTGGTGGCGTTGGTGGCGGTAGTATTGAGCAGGAGCGAAACGGTCTCGCTGTCTAAGTTCCCCACAGAGCTGTCTAAGTTCGCCACAGCTAAGTCTGGTTTCCCGTCGCCGTTGATGTCGCCGATGCTGACGGAGGTGGGGCCATTGCCCGTAGCGAAGTCAACTTTGGGGGAGAAGGTGGGGGTAGCGGCTCCGGTGGCGGTGGTATTGAGCAGGATGGAGGCGGTGTTGCTGTTCCTGTTCGCCACAGCTAAGTCAGGTTTCCCGTCGCCGTTGATGTCGCCGATGCTGGTGGATCTGGGGCTACTGCCAGTAGCGAAGGTAACTTGGGGGGCGAAAGTGGGGCTGGTGGCTCCGGTGGCAGTGGTATTGAGCAGGATCGAGGCAGTGTTGTTGTCGGCGTTTCCCACAGCTAAGTCAGGTTTCCCGTCGCCGTTGATGTCGCCGATGCTGGTGGAAGCGGGACGATCGCCAGTAGCGAAGGTGACTTGGGTGGCGAAAGTGGGGCTGGTGGCTCCGGTGGCAGTGGTATTGAGCAGGATCGAGGCGGTTTTGCTGTTCCAGTTCGCCACAGCTAAGTCTGGTTTCCCGTCGCCGTTGAAGTCGCCGATGCTGATGGATTCGGGGTTAGTGCCAGTAGGGAAGTCAACTTTGGTGGCAAAAGTGGGGGTGGTGGCGTTGGTGAGGGTGGTGTTGAGCAGGATCGAGGCGGTGTTGCTGTTGTAGTTCGCCACAGCTAAGTCTGGTTTCCCGTCGCCGTTGATGTCGCCGATGCTGACGGATCTGGGGTTAGTGCCAGTTGTGAAGTCTACTTTGGTGGCGAAGGTGGGGGTGGTGGCGAAGGTGGGGGTGGTGTTGAGGAAGATCGAGGCGGTGTTGCTGCCGAAGTTCGCCGTTGCTAAGTCTGGTTTCCCGTCGCCGTTGATGTCGCTGATGCTGACGGATTCGGGGCCAATGTTAGTTGGGAATTGAACTTGGGGGGAGAAGCTGAGCACGCCACTGTAGGTTTTGAGGGTGGTTTCTGTCAGAGCAAGTTTGGGCTTTTGGGGCGATGGGGGGATGAGTTGGGGGATGTCCCAGGTGCCTCCGAGTTTGCTATTACCTGTAGGTTGGGAGTTAGCAGCGATGTTTGCGCCTGTGAGTTGGTTCAGTTGAGTCAGGAATTGGTGCCCGGATTCCCCGGCTGCTACGTTACAGCCATACAAGATGATGCTGGCGCTGGCAGTGAGGGCGTTTCGCCACTGTTGCAACTGTTGGCTGTAGTTTTCGATGTTGCTGCTGTTGAGTTCTGTCGTGCCTAAGTGAATCTTGCCGGGGCTACCGTGGCTGATGATGTGGAGCGTTTCGATGCCTTGATGCCGATCGAGGATTGTGGTGATTTGCTCTACGGCATCGGTCTTATTTTCGAGGATGTAGATTTCTGTGTCTGGTTTGATGCCTTCGATTATTCGATCGCTCTCTGGTATTTTAGGGTCAAGGATGACGATTTTCCGTGGTTGGTTGCATTAGATGCAACCAACCACGGAAAAAATTTTTTTTGAGGGGGGTTTAAATTGAGTTAGAGTTTTCATCTGTTTTTACTTTGGGTAGAATTACTGGTTTTTGCAATGCCAAAATGCGAGCCGATGCAAGTTCGATCGACGCAAGTTCGATCGACCGTATTTCTATCTCGTAGCGGTTCGCAGCCTCAGCTTTTAATTATTAGGAAGTTAACAGGCTTCGATCGAAATATCAACGATCGAGGTCGATCTCTAACAATATCTTTATATTTGGCTGGGTTTTGTGTAATTAATATAAAGTTCGATCGCGCTGTCAGCCTAGCCGAATTGTCAGCGATCGAGGGCGATCGTTTACAATTATTAAGATCCCTTTCAGCCTGGCGGGCACGGCACCGCCCCTACAAAAGGGTGGGCAAGAGCTAAGCTGGATTTAAAAAAGTCGGCGCAGGCAGACTAAGAATTATTAAGGGGTATCCGCGAGCGAAACATTTTGTAATTTTGATTTGATATTTACTTGTAATATTTAGCGAAGCAATCACCTCCAGGCGATGGCGGCGCGATCGCAAACAATAACAAAAACGGGGTTATTAACCCGGATTGGTATGACTCCCGATTCCAGAATCCTAATTCGTAATATATATAATTTGTAGTTAGCCGATCGCTCATTATTAGATAATTAACAGGAAATTAGCTATGGCATCAACGCACAAATTACTCCAAATCCAACAACGTTTTGGAGACCCTCAAGACAAGTTGGCTTCACTAGCACCGAACTTTCAAAAAGTTAACAGCGGTCAACCCGGTTCGCCGGTTAAGTTTCAGGTAGAAACAGCCGGCAAAGAAGCTTTTGCCCTCATTCAAGGCTACGACTTAGATAAATCCGGGCTGAAAGTTTTGCTAGACGGCAAAATTGTGGGAAATCTCAGCCACGGCAGCAATAGCGGCTGGTCTACATTTATCTTGCCCCTGCCCGATTTGAACGCAGGCGAACACCAACTTCAGTTTGCACCGGGCGATGCCCCCGATAATAGTTTAATTGCTACCGCGATCGTCCAATGGAATCCCAGCAATGTCGCGATCGAAAACCCCTTTCCCGACGATGCTGAAACAGTAGTGTTTCGCGGCTGGGTCAACTTGGATTTGCAACGCCAACTCGGCGGCAGTCCCGACGGCGATACTCTCTGGCTGCTGGATTCCGAGGTAGTTGAGGACATTCGAGATATCGGAATATCCGCACTCAATGACCCAAAAGTTAACAAAGAACGCCAGCACGCCCTGGGAACAGTCAAACGCCTGCCGGTTCGCTTTCAAGGCATCGACACCCCCGAAACCCACGCCCAAGGTTCGCGTCAGAACTACGGCTTTCTCGCTTTGTCCAAACTAGAGGAAATTGGTGGCAAGCGGTTTTTCGGTCAGCGTTCCGAACTTGCTGTTGAAGTGCGCTGTTCGGTTCACAAAGATAGCATCCTCGACCCCAATCAGAGGGTTTTAGGTTACGTTACTCTGGACGGCCTCAACGTTAATGCGGAAATGGTGCGCTTGGGCTACGCCTTTCCCTTCCTGTACGACAGCGTTAGTTTGGCAATGCAGCAGCGCCTGCGCGAGTATGCCGAAGCTGCGAGCACGGCTGAAGCAGGCGCGTGGCGGGAATATACCTCAATACCTGTAGACCCGTTGCCTGGGGTAAAACAGTCTTTTGCAGACTTCGGGCCGGTGAATTTCCCAACTTTCTGGAGGCGCTGGGCCGAGTATCGCAAGTCGGGAGGTCTGCCCGGCCCCCGCTTTGTGGAATGGGTGAAAGACAAGAAGGAAAAGCCTTTACTTGCAGCACCTCACGGCGCGAAGCTGTTTTCTGACCTCATCGACCCCTCCAGCAATCGCCTGTTAGCGAAGCCTTGGGAAATCGTTTTCAAGGAGTGATATTAGCTTCGGTTAAACTGAATATTTTGGTTCGTAGTGTGGACTTTAGTCCGCTCTCAGGCTGCGGACTAAAGTCCACACTACAAACTGTTTTGTTATGGTAATCGATTGCATCGTGGCGATCGCTTGTTTGAAGAATCTTAGGTAATTAAGTAGTCGATCTTTGATAGTTGAGAGTGCGAGGGTCCCCGCTCGCGATCGATAAATAGTAGTTCCTTCCTTCTGACTCATGAACACATCGATATTTCATCCGTTTATCCGTGTTATCCATGTAGTGACTTCCTTCTTTTTAGTTTTGCGGGGAGGCAGGATTTGTGCTGGCTGGAGAGGGTTTTGGAGGGGGAATATAAGGAGGGCGATACACTCGAATTGCCTGAATGGCAACTGTGCCGTTAGCATCAGGAATGATTTCCAGAATATGTTTGGAATTGCTCAAATTCTGAGCTAATGTGGTAGGATATTCGCGGGTTGTATCGGCAATCTTTGGCGGAACGTAGGAATCAACAAACATTGGCTTGACCTGCCAGTTAATCTCAAAGCCTTGCGGTGTTAGCTGTTTGGAATATTCATAGGAATTTTTCAACCACCAGTTTCTCGGTTCGATCGCAACTCTGCCGGAATTTGACACAAATAATTTGTCGTTCGTACCGCTGCCATCGTAACCTGTTCTCGAACCAGTAACGTCAAATTTAAACTTGCTGGCGTCGCTGTTAATTTCTGTAATTACTGCTTTCCAATCTTCGACTATTAGGGGTTTTTGACTCGATACTTGGACGATCGCGGGCCAAGCGGTGCCAACTGCCAAGCTGGGACGAGTTATGCTGTAAAGTTCGGGAAATTCTGAGGGTTTTTTGCCATCTATGAGAATATTTGCGCCAGTTGCTGCACCGCTGAAGTTTGTATCGGCGATCGCATCTATTCTATTTCCTTCAAATTCTAAAATCAATTTACCATTTTGCCACTTAACATCGCTACCAACTCGATAAGTACGCACCAGCTTTTCGGGCGCTGGAACAGTTGGATTGTACCGCAGGTGAGGTTTAATCAGAGCGGCTAAGAGAAAATTTCCCCAATTATTGAGGTGAATGCTGTCGCTCAATAGCTGTTTTGGCTGCAAGCGATTATCTTTTAAATACCTGCGCCAAGGTCTCCGAATTTCTGCGATTTCGCAGCCGTATTTATCTGCTAATGCAGCCAGGAAGTTAGTAGAATGACCGTTGTGCCATTCGTATCTTTTTACTGCCTCTGGATCGTCGTTGTTGCCTGTTGGCAGCCAATCAATGTGATCCGAATGCAGCAGGATTTCGCTAGTCGTGCGACTGCGGACTTTGGCAATTATTGCTTCGTAATCTTCACCCCCACCGTAGACATGAAAAATTAGCAAATCGGGATAAAAAGGATACAAATCGTGTTCGCTGGGACGAATTAATACTGGTGCAGCAAATCCGCCGATCGCCCGGTTTTCAATTATCAAATCTGCGTTGGGAAATCGCTGTTGCAAATCTTTTGCTACTTCTTGCCACCATTCTTGTTTTGTGATAGATTGACCGTAAAATAAAATTCGCACCTGATGCCGATCGCCCGGAGTGCTGCCAGCAAGCAACCCCATCGTCCTCTGAATTCTCGCTCCCAAAACAGCCGGATTATCGGGAGGGGCTGGCAGGGGAAATGGCGATCGAGCATCGATGTTGGCGACGATCGGAAATAACAGAAATATCGAGCACAAACACAGCATCCACAAGTAGCGATAAATCTTGAAATTTTGTCTGTCACTGTGCTGTTTTACCATTGTTTTTTTGCTGTTCCCTTGCAGGCGCAATGTCCATCCATACTGTACTTATAGGTGCGCATTGCGCGCCTTACAAAACTTCCAGATACATCAAATATATATTAGCAAATCGATCGCTCCCACAAGTGATATAATTGTAAATAATTAATTGCAGCAGACCGATCGCACATCAAATGGATTACAAAACAGCCCGCAGCTTTCTCATCGACCAGGGAACAGCCCTCGAAACCAAAAAAAATCCCGACGCTTTCCTGATACGCCTCCAACAAGGCCAGCCGCCCGTACCCGGACAGGTGACATCAATTTTATTAGCTTTAAAAATATTGTTTGAAGGCTTGCAAGACTCTCCAATGCTCGACCGACAATTGATTTCGGCACTGCATTTACTGTCAGTAGAAAGCTTGCAGCAATTTGAAGCCGGATTGCGCAGGGGAGTTTCTTGGCCGCCGCTGTTGAAAGAAGATTTAAATCGAATTGCGATCGCAGTTAAAAATATATTTTCCGGCGTCTGGCAATAATCAGGGAAACAAGCTCAACCTTTGAAAAGCAAATTTTTGTAAAATTTTCAGTTAAACTTGCTACATTTACTCTCGAAATGTGGGAAATTAAGATTGTAATCGCTTGTCACAAGCAATAGGAGACACTGCTCATGAACTCCGAAGAACAGGCCAGACAACTAATTGCACGAGAAAGACAGCATAGCGAACACTTGCAAGACTCTATGCTCAACCGTTCCTCCCAAGAAGTAGAAACACCTACGGAGGGAATTACTGAAGAAAAAGCCAGAGAATTAATGGCTCAACAACGGCAGCACAGCGAACACCTGCACGATTCTATGTTAAGCCGTTCCTCCCAAGAGGTAGAGGCACCGATCGCGCCCGATAGCATTCAAAAATAGTGTTAAAAACACAAGACTTGCGGACACAAACCCGAGAAACCTGGTTTTTCCATCGGAACAAAGCGCTGTAAAAACGTTTTGTTTCAAACAACCAGGTTTCTACCTCTGGGAAAATCGCTGTACGGAAAAACTTTATAACATCGGGAAAATCAAAATATTCCCTGCTTGGTTGGCAGTCGCGATTGCCAACCTCAACCTGCACCATCAAGTCAGAGAAAATTCCAATTTCTACTATTCGCAAAAGCTTTCCAGCGAGGCTAAAAGAGCCGGCAGCCCCGCCAGCGTCGCCGACACCAAAGCTTCATCTTTGTAAACTCGCGCTCGAACTGTGCTGATACCTTGAAAAGCGGAAGTTTTAGACCCTCGCAGTTCCCAATTGCCTGTTTCGACTAGCCCTAAATTTCTGGTTTCTCGCTTCCTGCAAAACATAGGTGTAACCTCGTTCAATCCCTGAAGTTGCGATCGCCAAATTCTGGGCGATCGTTCTATACTTTTATTTTTGCTCAGATCGCCAACATTGGTAAAATCACGAAATAATAATTCACGATTGGCGGGGATCGAGTAAAACTGCATAACAACTCTTATTAATTCGTTACCGCAGGCTGCTAGTGAATGCGATCGCTCGCAGCGACGCAAGCAGCAGCAGCCAAAAATGCGATCTACCCTACAATAGTGGCTTTAACAATCCAATCTACTTGATGTGCTTCAGTGATATCTGGAATATCGAGACGATCGAACATTCTGTGAATCGCTGCTTCTGGTACTGTTGCGGCGCGCGATCGATTTCTTCTCAATATTTCTGCCATTGGCACTTCGAGGTAAACTATCCGAATGCGCGATCGATAGCTGGCAAAGAAATCAATTAATTGCTGGCGCATTTGTTTGGTAACATTGGTAGAATTCCACACAAAAGAACGTCCCGAATTCATGTATTCCCGCGCCCATTTTTTAGCTTCTACAATTACATTTCCTGGAGTTTCATCGGGAGGAACGTTCATTTCTTTGCGCAGCCTATCTAGGGAAATTACCGGGAAGTCGGGCAGATTTTCTTGAATCCAATAATCCTTGCCGCTTCCGGGCAATCCCGACATTAAAACTGCTTCGCACCGAGTATCGTCAAAAGCTTCATAATCGGGATTGCCGTTGTCTTTGCGGAAGTAGATAAAGCGGCTGTGATTTGACGGAAACTGTCGCGCACAATTGAAACAGTTATTTTCTTGACAAAACTCCCGAAATAGTTCTATTTTATCGAGCAATTCCTGTCGATCGCTGCAGAGACGGCCGCGCACATCTGCTTCTGCTAAAAGTGCCAGGAAATCGCAGCGGACAACTTGACTGGCTTTAATTACTGATTTCTGGGGATTTGGTTTATCTAACAGCCAAATGGGAAGGCTGCCCAATTGGACGATCGCCCTGATGGTTTCGCGAATTTTAAAGGGCACTGGCGGCTCAAATTCTGATAGGATTTGCCTCGCTTTTTTCGCACCTTGACGGGCGTGACCTTTCGAGCCAATTCTACCATTTTCTTCGATTTTTGTAAAGTCTGGTTTGGCGACATCGTGCAGCAAAGCAGCGGCAAAAATGATCGATCGATCTTGCTGGGAAAGCTGCCGCCAATTCGCGGAGGATATTAAGGCTTCGCAGACCATTTTCGTGTGAGTTAAAACATCTCCTTCGGCATGGTAAATCGGGTCTTGCTGGCATCCTTTGAGGTTGTGGAACCAGTCGAAATTTTTTTGAATGTTTTGCCAGTCGATCGACCAATTCGGCGCATCGGCACAAAAGGGAAAAGTCCAAGATGATAACATAGAAATTAAGATAGTGTTTAATTGGTTTCATAAAAATTATAACCTCGATCGAGTAAATGAGTTATAATATAACTAACTTAAACGGCTTTCTCGTACTTATAGCGATCTTTTTAGTCGATCGACGGGTAAATTACAGAGGTTATTACCCAATGGCTGTAGAACAATACCGACAATACATTAAACAAATTATTTCAGAACGCGCTCAACGTATTTCAGTACCTTCAAATGCTGTAGAATATGAATCGCACGCGATTTTTGATACGGAACGAGATCGCTACCAACTACTTTGTTTGGGATGGCGTGGAGATGAACGGGACTTTGGCTGTATTTTATACCTCAATATCAAACAAGGAAAAATTTGGATTCAGCATGATTGTACAGAAGAAGGGATTGCCAATAGATTAGTGGCAATGGGCGTGCCGAAACAAGATATTATTTTAGCGTTTCATGAACCTTACGTGCGACAATTTACTGATTTTGGGACGGGTGATGCAACTCTCTATGAGGTGGCAAAAATGCAGCAATCGTAAGTCATTTTCTAGAAAGTTTGTAAGGTGCGCACCGCGCACCCCACAGTCATTTTAGAGAGAGTTTGTAAGGCGCGCACCGCGCACCCCACAGTAAGTCAACTAAAATTAAATAAATCCACACCAGGACGCAAAAGATTCGGGACGATCGGGCGATTCAACCAATGTCCTTCAGCATTTTTAATCGCAGTCAAAAAACTTGCGCGCACGTACTTGTAACGCGATCGAACAATTCCATCTACTTCCACTTTAATATACAAACCCTCCATAATCTCGCTCTTATCAGTTTCTTTCAAACACCGCTCTTCATCCAATCCCAACTCGCGGCAGTGCGATCGCAACCTTTCCAAATGTCCCGAACTAATAAAATTGGAATTTCCCATAAATTGTATCATTTGCTTGGGCGATTTCAGCACTCCCTCAAACAAGACAGGAACCGAAAATAAGGGCAATCCGGCTAGCAATTGGCTGCGGGCTTCCGTACTCAAAAAATCGCGATTTTCTAAATCCAAAACATCGTATTCCATGAAATAATGAGGCAGCAAATCGTAAAAAACAGTATGTTTGGCATACAGCCATTCGCCGTAAAGAATGTAGCGGTGTTTCAGCACTTCCTGCAGCGAACCGCTGAGACTGAAAGCCCACTGTTTTAACAAGTTAAAATGTTTTTCTCGCGGCCCGCCGGTGAGAAAGTGACCGCGACTTTGCAGCAACATTTGTCCGTCAGGTGAAAAGCTAATTGCGGCGTTAGCACCGTCTACTTTTTCCTCTATAATTAAAGGGCGATCGCAAATAGCGCTAAACGGCACGCTGTCGAGGTCTTCGTCTCCCGGTTGGAAGCGCGAACCTTCGATATGATATGTTCTCGGATATTTAACAACCATTCGGTTTTATATTTTAGATTTTAGATTTTAGATTTTTAGATTGAGGATTGTGCGATTTGAGATTGGAGATTGAGGATTGTGTGATTTGAGATTTTTCGATCGAGGATTAGAGATTGTTCGATTTAAGGGCGAGGCATCGCTCCATTTATTCATTTATATATTATAATTGAATTATCACACAAGCAGGAGCGTGTAATTTGAAAAGTCAAAATTTGCCAAGCATACCGTCAGCGCTTGCAGGAATTATCTTAGCAGTTGTGCTGCTCCTCGGATTCAATTCTTTTGTTGTTATCAACCCCGGCGAAGCAGGAGTAGTCAGCATTTTAGGAAAAGCTAGAGATGGAGCTTTGTTAGAAGGATTTCACATCAGACCCCCGGTGATCTCCAAGGTAGATGTGTACGATGTAACAGTGCAAAAATTTGAGGTTCCCGCCCAAAGTGCTACCAAAGACCTTCAAGATTTAAATGCTAGTTTTGCGATCAACTTTCGCCTCGATCCCGAGAGAATAGTTGATGTCAGAAGAACTCAAGGAACTTTGGAGAATATAGTTTCAAAGATTATTGCCCCGCAGACGCAAGAAGCTTTTAAAACAGCCGCCGCACTGAGAACTGCCGAGCAATCTATTACTCAAAGAAGCGAACTGAAACGGGATTTCGATACAGCACTGAAAGAAAGGCTGGCTAAGTATGATGTAATAGTGCTCGATACTAGCGTTGTCAACATTCGATTCTCCGAAGATTTTGCGAAAGCGGTTGAGGAGAAACAGGTTGCAGAACAGCGGGCGCAAAGAGCTGTTTATGTTGCTCAAGAAGCAGAACAACAGGCTCAAGCTGATATTAACCGCGCTCAAGGTAGAGCAGAAGCTCAAAGACTTTTGGCGGAAACTTTGAAGGCTCAAGGCGGCGAGTTAGTCCTGCAAAAAGAATCGATCGAAGCTTGGAGGAGCGGCGGCGCGCAAATGCCAAAAGTGCTAATTTTAGGTAACAATTCGAGTCGAGTTCCTTTCATTTTTAATATGGGGGACATTCAGGAAGAGGGCGATCGCAAAAAAAGTTAAGAGCAATTTAGAGTTGCCGGAGTATGCTAAACTTCGGAAAGCTCAAATCTAGCGGCAGATTCAAGTCTGTCGCATCCCAAGCAAAGTCCGCAATTCACGCGCTAGCAGCACACTCATTTTTAGAAAACCAGGAGAAACCATGACCCGCGCTATAATGGAAACCGACAAAGGTACGATAAATTTGGAACTGTTCGATGCGGATGCGCCCAACACAGTAAAGAATTTTGTTGACTTGGCAGAAAAAGGTTTTTACGACGGATTGAACTTTCATCGAGTCATTCCTAATTTCATGATTCAAGGCGGCTGTCCCAAAGGCAATGGAACGGGCGGCCCCGGCTACAAAATCAAGTGCGAAATCAACTCGAACAAACATTTGGCAGGCACTTTATCGATGGCGCACGCGGGCCGCGATACGGGCGGCAGCCAATTTTTCATTTGCCATTCTCCACAGTCTCATTTAGATGGAGTTCACACGACTTTTGGCAAAACTGAAGACATGGCTGTGGTCAATGCGATCCGCCAAGGCGATAAAATTCTGTCGGTCAAAATAGAACATTAATTACCAATAATTAGGGCTTGCTGAATAAGTCTTTTCGTGAGGGGAGGGAACAGGCAACAGGGAACAGGCAACAGCCAACTCTCAACAGTTTTCGGCTTTTGTTACCCGATCGTTTAGCCTGTGGAGTGCGCTCGGAGTGCATGAGTTGGAAGTAGTATCTGGCCCCTTTTGGGCACTTATTGAACGAAGAACCCTCGCGCTAAACCGCGTTCGATCGAGGTTTTACCTTGATTCAGCAAGCCCTAATTAGTTGCGTTTCTCAGAAACCGGGTTTTTAGCCGAAACTCCGCATCAAAGCGTGGATTTACTATCAGAAACCCGGTTGCTTGCTGGGTTGTTGACCTTGGTGCAAAAGATCGGGATAATAAACTGGAATCCCGGCAATTTTTTGAATGCGATCGGCAAAGGTTTTAAGCACTTCAATACTAACAGGCTTGAGCGATCGCGCAGCATAGGGCAAAGCATCAGGAGTATAATTGCCTCGCGCATCAATTTCGTGACTTAAAGGTTTGGGGCGAGTTGGCGTATTGAGTTGAATTTCATCGGGTAGCAAGCCGTGCATCAGTTCAATATAAATGGCTTGCTCGCGATCGCTCCAAGGTGATAAAATCATAGTCTGAATCGCTAATTTACCCGAGTATATTTGGCGAAATTGCTGCAAAGCCGACCAGAAATCGGGTAATTCGATGTTAACAATCGGGCGATCGATCCGTTTCAATCGATCGGCCTCAACGGCATCTACTTTAACTGCTACTAAATCAGCAATTGTTAATTCCGATCGCACTGTCGGATCGGTTATCAAACTGCCGTTAGTCAACACGCCTGACGGCTTTCCTGTAACAGTTTTCAGCATTGTCAGAATGTCGCCTAAATTCAAAGCTAGCGTCGGTTCGCCGCTACCGCTGAGGGTGATTCGATCGACATCCCACGGTACAAAAGGTTCCAAGTCTTGTTCGATTTGTTGAGTGGAAACAAACACCCGGCGCTCGCAAGTTTTCTCTTCAATTTCACCCAATTGGCAGTAAACGCAATTGAACGAACAAGTGGATACCAAACCAATCGGATCGATACCGAGCGATCGTCCAAATCTCCACGACTTTACAGGGCCGTAAACTGAACAAAATGTTTGAGTTTCTATAGCATTCATTACTGTTAAGTTGATAGTTGGTAGTGCGAGCGTCCCCGCTCGCGATCGATTATGAGTGCAAGCGTAAGAGTTCGCGATCGTTGACAGTTGATAATTACTTCTTCTATTATTTTACTTTGCGACAGCGCGATCGGTCATCTTTATCAAGACTTAAACATTCACTATAATCTGTAGGGTGCGCATTGCGCACCTTACTGTACTACTTACATCAGTTTTCAGGCATGTGAAGTACAGAGAAACCCGGTTTCTTCAAGAAACCGGGTTTCTGGGATGTACCTCATAAACCTGCAATCGGCTGTAAATCCTGTCAATAAAGTTCGTATTTGAGCAAAGTACAGGGAATCGACCCGTTAAACACCGGAATCCGCTGTGATGTCCTCAATCCTACCCGTTTTGCCAACTCTTTATTACCAGTTAAAATAAATGCATTCCAACCTTTAAAACGCTGCTTGAAAACATCGCCCAACATCTTGTACAAATCGCCCAACTCGCTAGCATCTCCCAACCTCTCTCCGTAGGGAGGATTGCAAATTAGAATGCCTTTATCTGCGGGGGCTTCCAATTCAGCTAACTCGGTTTGAGCAAACAGAATCTTGTCGGTAAGACCTGCTTGCTGTGCGTTGGTGCGAGCTTGAGATATCATATCAGCATCGCGATCGCACCCGGCAATTACTTGTTTTAATTCCGATAATTCGCTGTTCTCTGCTTCTGCCCACAATCGATCCCACAAATCTCCGTCAAAGTCCCGCCAATTCATAAAACCAAACTTTTCGCGAAACAATCCCGGCGCAATATTCAAAGCCTTTAAACTCGCTTCTAAAGGTAAAGTTCCCGAACCGCACATCGGATCTAAAAACGGTAAATCCGGCGTCCATTCTGCCATGTCTAACAAAGCAGCAGCCAGCGTTTCTTTGAGCGGCGCAAATCCCACGGCAGGACGGTAGCCGCGCCTGTGCAAACTGCCGCCGGAACTGTCTAAACTTAAGATACCTCCGTCTCGATCTATGTGAATGTTAATTAACAAATCGGGATTGTTGACATCGACGCTGGAACGCTTGTTAAATCGATCGCGCTGTTGGTCGGCGATCGCATTTTTGACCTGCAATGCTGTATAGTGAGTGTGGTTTAATTTTTCGTTGCCTCCGGTGCAGTTTACTGCTAGTGTATTGTCGGGATTTAAGTATTCGTCCCAATCGATTTTTCGGACTTCGCGGTACAGCATATCTGAGTTGTAGCAGCGAAATTGGGCGATCGGAACTAGCACTCGAAAAATTGTTCTCGACCAGAGATTGACGCGGTACAATAAAGTTCGATCGCCCGCAAAATAAACTCCTGTAAAATCTGGCTCGACATCTTCCGCTCCCAATTGTTCTAATTCTTGGGCTGCTATTGTTTCTAATCCGCGAGCAACTGTGGCAAAGTATTGATTCATTTTATGAAGGAAGAAGGAAGGTACGACACGGATAACACGGATACACGGATGAATTATCCGTATGAACTAAGTCATTCACGATCGGGAAGAAGGAAGAAGGAATAGGGAATCGAAGTCTCGATATAGATATTAACTGCTTTTTGTCTGTGCGATCGCCCGAAATACTCTATCTTAAGGTAGATGCGATCGAGCCTCAAAGTTGATTTTTGTAAATTCTATTTATCAACAAGCGATCGCGCATCTATCTGGGTATTTGCAAGGGCGATCGGTCTCGCCAGTACCTGCCAAACCTCAAAAACCTTGCTGCGCATCAATTTCAGCTCTATTATTCGACTGGGCTGACAACAGCAGTTCGGGGCGATCGTCCGAGCTTCTTGAAAAGTATTCTTAATTACTTGCCAAGATTATTGACTTCGTGTTAGGCTGCTACTCAAAGTTGAAAATTCCATCCCTAACATCGAAAGTCAGGCGATCGAGACTTACGCAAAAAGAGGTTTTATACCCTTCTTGTAGCAGTAAGGTGCGCACTGCGCACCCCTAGATAATTAGGAGCTGCCTAAGTCCTGGGAATATTTCAGCTCAACGGGTGTACTACAATAATAATTGGAGACAATTATGTCACAGCAAATCAACGGCTCGGCTCTCAAACTGGCTCGCGCTAGCAAAATCCAAGTAGAAGTTAAGGAAATTGCCAAGCACGCTACAGCTAAAAATATCTCTGCTAGTCTCAATGTTGATTCCGATGGCAGCGATGTTAGCCACGAGTAATTGCAGGTTTTTCTGTTAAAACTTGTATCTAAAATTTGCATCCGCAAGCAAGACGCGATCGATTTTATGCTTGCTTGCGGGAAAACTAAAAGTAGAGGCAGGGCAAGTGCAAATTATTGCCCTAATTTTTAAGAAAAAAAATTATTGATAATTTTTGTCAATTTAATTATGCGATCGCTCGCAAAGCTACTCGAACCTTACAGTATCAAAGACTTTCTAGATAGTAACTGGACAAACAAAGCAGTTGCGATTCCTGGCGGAGGAAACAAAGATTTTACGCGCCTGTTTTCTTGGGAAAAACTCAACTATCTACTCAACTTTCGCGAATTAAAATATCCGAACATTCGCCTAGCAGTAGCCGGAAAAGTTCTCGAAGAAAGCGCTAACGATAACCTCATCAAATCCTGCCAGTCAGGAGCAACTTTAATTGTCGATCGCATCCACAAACTAATCCCAGAAGTAGCCGAATTTGCAGCAGAATTAAAAGCAGATTTAGGCTATTCCAACCAAGTCAACGCCTACTGTTCCTGGCCCGAAAAACAAGGCTTTACCACCCACTACGACACCCACGAAGTTTTTATCTTGCAAACAGCAGGAATCAAGCAGTGGTATGTATTTGACGACACAATTAAATACCCGCTACCAGACCAAAAATTCTCGGATTTTTCCCCACCAGAAACCGCAGCATATTTAAGTTGCATCCTGCATCCCGGAGATGTGCTGTACATACCTCGCGGGCATTGGCATTACGCAGTTGCTTCCGAGGAACCGTCGCTGCATTTAACCTTAGGAATTCACTGCAAAACAGGAATAGATTTTTTAGAATGGCTGGCGGGCGAATTGCGGCAGCAAGCAGAGTGGCGCAAAAGTTTGCCGCTGCGCGTAAATGCTGATTCGATCGAAGCAAATGTCAGTAATTTAATTACCGAATTGCACGGCTACGCAAACAGTAAAAATCTTGCAGAAGAGTACAGCAATTACCTCGACAGTTTGGGAAAACCCGTCGCCCAATACTCTTTTCCCCATCAAGCAGGATTCAACATTTTTCCCTGTGGCATTCAAACTAAGTTTAGAATTCCCAAATTTCAGAGGGTGAGAATTAGCGAATTGCCCGACGGATGCGGGTACAAAATCGTTGTTGGCGAGAAAGAAGTCTCTCTGAGGGGAGTCACGGCTAAATTTGCAGACAATTTATTCAGTACGGAGTTTTTTACAGGAGAAGATGTCATGGATTGGTTGCCAGATTGCGATTGGGAAATAGATATCATGCCGCTTTTGTCAAGGCTGATACTTGACGGAATTATTTTTGTTAGTTAAAACTTTAAAATCAGACTAACTTAAAGCTTACACATGGGGTGAGAAAGCGGTTTTTTTACGAAAATAATTTGTTTTGACTGATATCTTTCACCAATCTCAGAAACCGGGTTAGAGGCAATAATCGATCGCAAAAACCTACATTGCCCGGATCGAACCCAGTTTCTCGCAAGGTTATTGAGAATGGTGCAACATCTCAGTTTTGACGCACAGATTCGGTAAAAAACGGTTTCTTTAACGGAGTGCATCAATTTTATATCTGTTATCAATGGGTTGTCAAAAAAGTTACGAACAAACAATGTCTGACACATATAACTAGGAGGAAAATCATGGATAAATTTTTTTGTGCTGATGCTTCTAAATGCGCCCAAGAGGATATCATAGGCAGCGGCAGCAATTACCAAACTTACGTGCTGATTGAATGCTGTTTGCCTTGGGAATCGGAAGCTTTTAACTCAAAAGCAGTTCCCCAGAATCTCAGGGATTTAGTCGAGGAAGTAGAGAGTTCAAAACAAAAAGTTCGCTTTTTGCTGGTAAATAGCGAAACAACTAAAGGCGATGCCAGTCGTAAAGTGCTGATTTATGACAACAAAAATCAGGATCTCTTTGGTGGTTACGAGAAACACGAATTTAATGCAGCTAGTATTGACAAAGTAGCGTCAATTGTCAAAAGCTATTTGGCTGGAAAAGTCCCGGATTGCGAAATTGTTGAGAATCAGATAACTAGAGATATTTTGATTTGCACTCACGGCAGTCACGATATGTGTTGTGCCAGATACGGCAATCCATTTTACGCGCAAGCAAAGGCTGTGATTTCCGAGTTAGACTTGAGAGAAATTCGCCTTTGGAAAGCCAGTCACTTTGGAGGACATCGCTTTGCACCGACGGCGATTGACTTGCCCGATGGCAGGTATTACGGAAATCTCGATCGCCCTTCATTCCAATCCATTCTAACGCGATCGGGCGACATCGAATGCTTGGATCGAGTTTATCGGGGTTGGGGAATTTTGCCAACTGCAATGCAGGTTGTGGAACGAGAATTGATGCGGCGCTACGGGTGGGATTGGTTCAATTATAAAGTGTCGGGGTGCATTGTCGATCGCAGCGAAAACGACCGTTTATTGGCTGAAATCACTTTTCAAAAACCAGACGGCACGTACACTTACCGGGCAGATTTAGTCAAAGATGAAACGAAAACCATCCGGTTGAAAGGTTCCTGCGGGGCTAAAAAAGAATCGGAATTTGTTAAGTATTCGGTAGAAAATCTCTACTTTTACTCAACGAAAGAATGGCAAAAATTTGTTGTTTATCCGGCAGGAAGTTCGCAGTCAAAGTTGGTTGAAATAATCTGATACTAGCAATAATATCGTGTCCGATCGAGCGCGCGCAATAGGTAAGGTTTGTCTTCATGTTGCGCGTGCAGCATCTGGGAAGTACAAACTAGGCGCGATTTAGCTAATGATGCGATTCTTCTCACTCGTAATTTAACAGATTTTAAGCAGATTCAGGAATTACGTGCTGAAGATTGGACAGTTTAAACTCATTCATAATGAAAAGCCATTAAGTTTGCAGCAAGCACTGACAGAAATGGAAAAAGAATGAACGCCGATCGATCGCCCTTCTCAAAAAACGCTCGATCGCATTTTTGTGTGAAAGAGCGATCGCTCCTATTTATCTAGTATTAAAAACGCGCATCATGTTTAGCGATTAACTCTCTAACCATCGGTAGTTGTATGATAGCAGCACCGATCGCCAATATCTTAATTATAGCAAAACTCAAATTTCTAACTGCATGAATATATGCGGTATCCCCAGATATTCAAAAGAATTATTTTGTGCGAAAAATCCCAGTCTTTGGTAAAATTTAGTAGCATTAATTCGAGACATAACTCTCACTGTTTTGAGATGATTTTCGCGAGCTTGTACAATCAATCTTTGAATTATTTTAGTGCCGATTCCCCGATTTTGATATTCGGGAAGCACGGCAAGATAAGCGATGCTGCCCAATTCTGGTGATAATTCTCGGAGGCGGCCGGAACCGATAATTGTTCGATCGACCGCTGCTATGATATGAAAAGCACTGTCTTCGTGACTGTCTCTTTCGCTGCCTATCTCCATGCCCAAGGGCGATCGCAATACCAACCACCTCTGGTAAAACATATCTTCTAATTCTTGCTGGTTTTTAACTGGACGCAAATCTAAGTTAAGCATTATATTGACAATTGACAATTGATATAGTATCCGATCGATCTCAATAAGATTCGTTTGTAGTGTGGACTTTAGTCCGCAAAATAGAGCGGACTAAAGTCCACACTACGAACCTTTTTTATTGTGGTAATCGACCGGACACTATCTGACAATTGCCAACGATTGACTATCAACTCTCAACTATCAAGTTTCTACTATCAACTCACAAACTATCAGTTACACTGGTGAAATTAAATGCTTTAACTCGCACTCCCGGCACTACGCTGCTGCCGTAACGTTTTACCTCGGTAACTGCATCGACATCCCGCATCATATCGGGCAAAATCTGATTGAAACGCAGGTTTTTAATCGGGTAAGCAATCTTGCCACCCTCAATCCAAAAAGTACCGTCCCGCGTCATTCCCGTTACTTCCGATGTCTTCGGATTTACATAATTAACGTACCAAGCCCGACTGATGAAAATTGCCCGATCGGTCCTTGCAATTAAATCTGCTAAACTTTCTGACGAACCTGACATTACGAAAGGGTAAAAAACGCCTGTTGCTTCTTTACCTTTTTGTGCTGCCCAGTAGCGAGAATAAGCCAAAGTTTGAGGCGCGCCATCTTTGATGATTTCCAAATAGTTATTGCTCGATCCGTCGCCGAAAAAAGTTCCCGATCGCAGCAAAGGATGGACCGGATCGCGCTGCACTTGCACCAGGGGGCTGAAAATTCGTTCTCCAGCGCGATTTCCCGCAGGTTTGCCCGACGCATCCGCAACCGACATGAACGATCGCCCTTCATCCGCCGCCCGCGCATCCAGCCCCCAAATTACCCTCGCTACCAACTTCGCAAACGCAGCGCCGTCAAGGATTACGGGATAAACGCCCGGAGGTATGGCGCGGGGTTGCCGGGAAGCTAGGGCCCGATCGACCACTTGTTCTGCTAATTGCGCGATCGGCAGTTGACAAATACTCCAAGCCGTGGTTTCCGTCCAGCTCGAACCGTCTCCCGTGCGGGCTGTCAAGCTAAAATCTGCTTCTGTAGAGCGATTGCAAGCCCTCAGTCCCGTTGAAGAGGCGATCGCGTACAGGGACGCCTTCGCGCTTAAAGTACCCGAAGCCTCCGTACCTGCTTGCGAGGCGATCGCGCAAGCTTGCCGCACCATTTCAGCCCGCGCTAGGGGCGATACAGTTGCCGTTGCTTCATCAAAAGCCGGAACTCGATCGTCGTAGATTTGAGGTGGCAGCAGCGGCATCCATTCCGGATCGGGCGGTGCGATTCTGGCTAATTCTTCCGATCGCGCCACAGCAGAGGCGAGCGCACCTTCCTCAAATTCCGTAACAGACACAGAGGCGCTTTTGTTACCAAAATAGCTAGTAATGCTCAGCTTAAATACTGTTTTGCTAATATTTTGACCGATTTGATTTTCCGAAAATCTTGATAGTGATTCTTCGCCCGTGTAAATACTGACGAATACACCTTCTGCCGATGACATTTTAACAGTTGAATCCAGCAGGGCTAGCGCTCTATCTTCGCTTAAAAATGCGGGCGATGTAGTTGCTGTCATGGTAAAAAACTCATTCGCTGTACGGTGACAGGTTACAATTAATTATAGTTCCAAATTTAATTATAACTGCTATTGGTGTAGTTCCTTGAAAACCGATCGCCCGTTGTTGCCAGAATTTTTTAAAGGCATTGCATTGTTTACGCCTGGAGGAGACTTAATCTACTGCATCGACTCCACCAAACAAACTCGGTGGCACTTGCAGTTGTGCGTTGCCCTGCAGGAAATACTGGGTTTGTCGGAACCGCCGCACTTCCTCGTACCCTGCTACACGGCAACTGTCGATCGCTGGTTAGATCCCGGCAACCGAAAGTTGCGAGTTGCGGCTGAAGCTTATCCGCCGGTAATGCGCTACCAAACTCTGCTGAATGCAATTTTTGACACTGGCAATTTAGTTTGGCACGCGCGATCGGACGAAATCTGCAATCCTCTGGCAATTGCCACTTATTACGAACAATTCCCCGAACTGTGGGAAAATCACGAATTAGTTGTCAAGTTGACAATTGGAGAATCTCGATCGCACTCCCGCAATTTACCTGCCATTTCCGGGCTGCCGAGTTCAAGGTCCCAACCCGCCGGCATTCTCCCGCAAACTGCGATCGGCGAAATCCCAGAAACTCGCGGGTATGTCTTGCGGCTGTTTGTTTCCGGCAGCAATACTGGCACCGAAAGGACTCTCAAAAATTTGCACGAATTATTAGAACAATCGATCGGTCATCCCTATACATTGAAAGTGATTGATGTTTTAAAACATCCCGAACAAGCTGAGGAAGATCAGATTGCTGCCACACCTACTTTGATTAAAGTCTGGCCGAAACCCGTGCGGCGAATTGTCGGTGAATTTAACGACCTTGATAAAATTGTCCGGCTGTTGAGTTATGCTGAATTTTAGTGTAGGTTGGGTTGAGGAACGAAACCCAACATTATATCCAGTTAGGGTAATTACTTAATAAACTCCGTTTGGGGCAGGTTTTTAAGATAGTCAATTATTAGCGGGGCTTGTTGAAAAACCCGTGCCTACATCAATGGCTGTCAATCGATTCGATCGATAAGCTCGGCAAGTCTTAAGGTGCGCACTGCGCACCCTACATCTAATGCAAAAAAGCCGATATATCACTCAGGAAGACAAACATCAGGAGCGCACAAACCCGATAAATGCAAAGTTGTAACTTCCAAAGTATTCAACTCAACTTGCCGGATAACGTGATTGTTAGTATCAGCAACAAACAAATGAGGTCCGATCGCGCTCACTCCCGAAGGTTCAAAAAATTGAGCGTGGATGCCCTTACCGTCAAGATAACCTGCTTTTCCATCTCCAACCATCGCAATGCAATTACCGCTGCGGTGGTCGATCCGCTTAATTTTGTGATTGTAAGTATCGGCAACCCACAAATAATTTTGAGCGTATTCCACACCCAAACAATGCTGCAATCTTACCTCATCGCCCCGCCCGTCTTTATCCCCAAAACCAAACAAATCGCCGCTGCCGCAAACAGTTCGCACCTTCGGATTTTCATCAATCCCGATCGCCCGAATCGAACTAATTTCGCTATCAGCAACAAACAACTCCGATCGGTCTGTAGATAAGCCGCTGGGCTGAGAAAAAGCAGATTCTCCAAGATTTCCATCAACGCAGGATTCTCGACCGTTACCGGCATAAACCGCGATCGTGCCAGCATCTAACTGCATTTCCCAAATCTGGTGAGATCCGGCCATAGCAACAAACAGCCTGTTGCCAACTTTTTCTAAATCCCAAGGCGAATTTAATTTAGTTTCTAAAGCCTTGCCTGCCTGCACTGAAATCTCGTGACTTTGTTCGCCAGTACCCGCAATAGTTTCGACCCTTTGAGTTGTAAAATCAACTTTTCTAATCGCGTGATTTTCCGTATCAGCAACGTAGAGAATCTGACCGTCTGCATCAAAAGCCATACCTTGAGGTGCCAAAAACTCAGCTTCTGCAAAATTGCCGTCAGTCAAACCAGCTTTACCCGTACCGATGACGTGCAAAACCTCACCTTCTGTCGTGCTAACAACAATTCTGTTGTGTCCCGAATCCGCAATAAACAAACAAGAACCAACTAAACTTTGTTGCACCGAATTAACAGGACCCGGCACCACAGATTCATCTACAGATCCACTATTCTCAGTGATTTCTTCTAAAAGAGCTTCGTGTTGGTGAAGTTTCTTTGCCTCAGTTGCAGTAATCGCAAATGCCAGCACTTTACCGGGAAAAGCCAGCGGCATCACTAGAGGTTTTCGCTGTTTTTCCAAACTAAAACTCTGTTCGGAAAAATTGACAGCACCTCGATCTTTATATTCAGCAATTAACTTGCCAATTAACTCATCCAGCGGTTCTCGATTGCCCTCACCGGAAACGTAACCGATAACATAACCTTCCGGATCGATAACCATTAAAGTCGGCCAAGCGCGAACGGCATAACTTTGCCAAACCTGCATCTCGCTATCCACAATTACCGGATGTTCGATATCGTAGCGGAGGATAGCTTGGCGAATATTTTCAACTTCTTTTTCATTGTCAAACTTCGCCGAGTGAACGCCGATAACAGTCAAAGAATCTTTGTATTTTTGTTCGAGGTATTTTAAATCTGGGAGGACGTGCAAACAGTTGATGCAGCAGTACGTCCAAAAGTCGAGGAGGACGACGCGGCCTTTTAAAGATCCAATGGATAAACCTTTATCGGTATTCAACCACGGGTAATTTCCGGGGAATTCTGGTGCTCTGACGCGAGGCATAGTATCTCCTTGGTAGGGCCTGATTAATGTTCGTACCTCTTTAATTTAGCCAGAAGTTTCGGCGGATGGGGAAAAAGCAAGCAGGAATGGAAACTGCTTGAATGCCATTACTCGTTTACTCGTGTTACTCGTTTCTCGTGTTACTCGTTGTTACTCGTTCCCAGGCTGTGCCTGGGAACGCAGGTGTACTCGGTACTCGTGGTACTCGTTCCCAGGCTGTGCCTGGGAACGCAGATCGCGAGGCTCTGCCTCGCCTTCGCCTTTTCCTCGCAGCTTGACATCTAAAATTCTTACCCAAGATGCTTGACATTTGCGGTTGGCAAGTTAACTCCTTCAGGAACGCGATCGCCTGGGAATGTCTGTCGCGAGGCTCTGGCTCGCCTTTTTGATTCATATCAAATTATTCATTTTTTCTATTATTTTAAAAGCGTAAATGCCAGCTCGATCGCCCGTATTTATCATTAAGTAACAAGGAGCGATCGATATTTTACAAACCATCAAACTTCCTGCTAAACCGCGCCAATGCACGCTTATAAAATATTTACAATTCGCCTCTTGACTCTACCCTTAGAGGAGAGTATTTACTAAAAAAACAAGCACGTTTAAGCACCAAAAATGCTGAAAATAGGCGACTTTTCCAAACTGAGCCTAGTGTCGATTAAAGCACTGCGGCTCTACGATCGAATGGGTTTGCTAAAACCAACTCGCGTCGATCGCGCTAACGGATACCGCTACTACTCAGCCAGTCAATTGCCCAGACTCAACCGCATTTTAGCATTTAAAGATTTGGGATTTTCTTTAGAGCAAATCGGGCAACTGCTCGACGACCAAATTTCCCCAGTCCAAATGCGCGGAATGCTGCGGTTGAAACAAGCCGAACTCCAGCAGCACATTCAGGGAGAAACGGCGCGATTGGCAAGAGTAGAAGCTCGTTTGAGACAAATTGAACTGGAGGGAAATATGCCAAATTACGAAGTAGTTTTGAAAAAAATTCAGCCAATGACTGTTGCTTCTATTCGTGAAATATTACCCAATTATTCTGCTGTTGGGAAATTGTTTGATGACTTGACAGATTACCTGCAACAGCATGGAGTTAAAGCAGATAGTTGTGCGGCGATTTGGCACGATACTGGATACAAAGAAACTGATGTTGATGGTGAAGCGATTGTAATTGTTGACAAATTGCTGCCGGGGAGCGATCGAATTAAATTCTACGAGTTGCCCGCTTTGGAGCAAGCTGCATCCGTTATCTACCAAGGGAGTTACAATACCATTGCCGAGTCTTACAACTATTTGCTCAGTTGGATCGAGACAAGCGGCTATCAAATTGTCGGCCCCAACAGAGAGAT
Organism: Oscillatoriaceae cyanobacterium Prado104; assembly: GCA_025454405.1. Classification (GTDB taxonomy): domain Bacteria; phylum Cyanobacteriota; class Cyanobacteriia; order Cyanobacteriales; family Microcoleaceae; genus Microcoleus. The sequence continues at coordinate 111,725 of JALOON010000011.1, forward strand.
TTACATTCAGGGCGGCCCGGAACAAGACAACGAATCTTACGTGACAGAAATTCTATTTCCTGTTGAAAAGATTTGTAGGAATTAGGCTAGTTAAACAGTTGACAGCATACAGATTGACAGCATACAGATTGACAGCGATCGTCCACCGTCAGTCTGTCGGCTGTCAATTGTCACATTTTTTCGAGATAGCTAAGCAAGTCGGCCATTTCTTGGGGACTCGGCTGAAACTGAGGCATGGGCGGAGTTCGCCCGCTGGTGACTTGGCGGATCAGTTCGATTTGAGATTTGTGCTGCGACACTTTACACAAACTCGGTCCGACTTGAGAGTCTGTAAAAGATATGTGACACCCGGCGCAGTTCATTTGAAATATGGCGGAACCTTGAACGGGATCGCCCGTTAGGGACAGCACGCTGCTGATGTAGGGATCGGGGGCTTGCAACAGGCGAACCGCTAAACTCGCTAACACGATCGCGAGCAATGCTGCTACGGCACATACGGCAAGCCGCCCGATCGGGAGTCTAATTTCATTTTGGGTAATTTGGTTATTCAAAGGAGTTCTATATTAAAAGTATCTACAAGAAAATTTATTTCTCATAACATAGCTTAATCCTTCACCGCCGGGAGATCAAGGTTTGAGAATGATTCAATGGCATCTGGGCCTCAATCTAGCCGTGTAAGAGCTGGTAAAATTAAAAATTGGTTGTTAAATCTTTACGATAAGGAGATCTCATGGTAGAACCGTTGCTTTCCGGCATAGTGTTGGGTCTGATCTTTGTTACTCTTGCGGGGCTGTTTTTTGCTGCCTACCAGCAGTACAAGCGCGGCGATCAGTTGGGTATCAATAAGTAAAATTGCCTAATCGAGAGGGGGAGAGGGGGAGAGGGGGAGAGTGGGAGAGTGGGGGAGGGGGAGAGGGGAAGATGGACTTTTTCTTATTCCTCCTTCCTTCTTATTCCTCCTTCCTTCTTATTCCTCCTTCCTTCTTCCTTCTTCCTTCTTCCTTCTTCCTTCTTCCTTCTTCCCTCTTCCTTCTTCCTTCTTCCTTCTTCCTTCAAATATATCGATCGAGAACCCTTGCAGTTTCTCGGCCTGTTTTTTCCCAGCTAAATTCTTTTGCCCTTGCTAAACCCAGGGCCTGCAAGTGCGATCGCAATTTGCCGTTGCGGGCGATATCGCCCATAGCTGCGGCAATTTCCCCGACATTGTAAGGATCGACTAACAATGCTGCATCGCCCGCTACTTCCGGCATGGAGGAAATGTTGGAAGTAATGGCGGGAGTGCCGCATGCCATTGCTTCGAGCACGGGCAAGCCGAATCCTTCCCACAAACTCGGAAATACCAGCGCGATCGCCCGATTGATAACTTCGGGCAATTGGGCGGGGGGAAGGTAATCTAAAAATTTTACGCGATCGTTCAATCCCAATTCTGCAACTTGCGCTTTTAACAGCGGCGTGTAGCGCTTGTCTTCCGAGCCCGCTATCCACAATTCGTACTCGGAATTGTCGGGCAAAGCTGCAAATGCTGCGACAATTCGCTGCAAGTTTTTATAGGGATTGTGGCGGCCGATATACAAGAAATAATTGCTAGTTGGCAAGTCGAGAAACCGAAAGAAACTCGCATCGTAGCCGGGAAAAATTGGCGAAATTAAGTTAGGCGAAATCTTGCAAAAATCGGCAAGATCTTTTGCGGTGGCTTCCGAGTCGCAGATAACGTGTTCGGCTTGTCGCAATACTTGGGGAATGTAGTAGCGGTGGTAAAGTGCCAGCGGATCGAAGCGGCGGGGAAATCGCAGGGCAATTAAGTCGTGTACTGTAACTATATAGCGGCATCCGGCATATAATGGAGCTTCGGGAAGTGGGGAAAATAACAAATTTGATTTGAGATTTTTGTATATTTTTGGGAGTTGGGTTTGCGTCCACAGCAGGCGGTTGATATGTCCTTTAATGCCTTGTTCTGGTGTTAAGTTGGCTGGGATTTTGTAGCAGTTGCTGTTGGGAAATTGTTCGGCGACGAGTAAGGTGGGGTTGAGGTATTTTAGTTGGGGAAATAAGTTTTTGGCGTAGATTGTGATGCCTGTTGGTTTGGATATGAGGAAGGAGAGGTTGATTAGCAGGTTCGATCGGGGGTGGGGCATAAGTATATTGCGTGCGGTTTTTGAGTTAGTTTTTTTGAACCGCAGAGGGCGCAGAGGGCGCAGAGAGGAGATAAAAGATCTGGTTTGTAGTGAGGACTTCAGTCCGCAAATTCAGAGGACTAAAGTCCCCACTACAAACCTTACTTATTCTGGTTGTTCGAGGTGACATGATATCACTGTAACTTTATGCTGTCAAGAGGTGGTATGGTGCGCTGCCATCGACTGTTCAATTAGTAGCAAAAATTTTCGCAGAGATGCACTCAATTTAATTGTACTGTCACAACTTTCACTAAAGATACTTCTGTAAAATATTGGCAGTTTCTGTTCCGGTTTTTTCCCAGCTAAATCGATCGGCTTGGGCTAAGCTAGCTGTTTTTAATTTCGATCGCACTTGGGAATTTGTTGCTACTGTTTGCATGGCTTCGGCGATTTCTCCGATGCTGTAAGGATTGACTAATAAAGCGGCATTTCCAGCTACTTCTGGCATCGATGAGATGTTGGAAGTAATGACTGGAGTGCCGCAAGCCATTGCTTCTAAAATTGGCAATCCGAAGCCTTCCCAAAGTGTGGGAAATACCAGGGCGATCGCTTGATTCATCAATACTGGTAATTCAGTGTAGGAAACGTAACCGAGAAATTTTACTGATGCTTTTAATCCTAATTCTGCAACTTGTTCGATTAACTGTGGCGTGTAAGCGTTGGGAGGTCCGGCCAGCCACAGTTCGCAATTAGTTCGATCGCCCAAAGTTGCAAATGCTGCAATTAATCTTTCCAAGTTTTTGTAAGGATCGTGTCTGCCTGTATACAGAAAGTAATTTTGAGTTGGCAAGTCGAGATATCGAAAGTTATTTTTATCGCAAGCTAGCGGAACTACGCTCATTTTTTTATCTGAAATTTTGAAAAAATTGGCAACATCTTCAAGTGTAGATTGGGAATCGCAAATAATGTGTTCTGCTTGTTTCAACACCTGCGGGATGTAGTAGCGAAAATATGCTGTTAATCGAGAGAATCTTTTGGGAAACCGCAAGGGAATTAAATCGTGAACGGTGACGATGCTGCGGCAGCGGGAATATAAAGGTGCTTCGGGTAAGGGAGAAAAAATCAGGTTTGACTGCAATTTTTTGTAGATTTTCGGAAAGTCAAATTGAGTCCATCGCAATCTGTTAATTTGTCCTTTAGTTCCGCGATCGGGCGTCAGATCTTCCGGTATTTGATAGCAATTGTAATTCTCAATCTTTTGGGAAGTAAGTAATGTCGGTGCTAGCTGTTGCAGGTGCGGGAAAATATTAGCTGCGTAAGTCCCGATGCCTGTCGGTTCTGGAGTTAAAAATGACAAATTGATTAACAGTCGATCGGACATATTGCAAATAGATTTACCAAATATGAATTGAGAACAGGATTTAAAGCAGGCTATCGTTTGAGAAGTTAGGAGAAACACGGAAATTCCCAGGAAATCAATCTATTCGATCGACCGTCGTGCGTTTCTGATGTTCCTCTCCCCACTGACACAGCGGTTTAAAGATGGGTATTAGCGTTCTGCCATAGTCTGTAAAAGCATACTCAACTTTTGGAGGCTTCCCGGACAGCGTTTTACGGCTAATAATACCATCACGCTCTAGTTCGCGTAATTGTTGAATCAGCATTTTTTCGGTAATTTCAGGAATTAACCGCTTCAATTCGCTGTATCGCTTGACTGCATCCTTAAGATGCCAGAGGATTAAGAGTTTCCATTTACCCCCCAAGACTTTCAAAGTAGTTTGTACGAAGAGTGTACCATCGGTTTGTTTTGATTGCATGAAAATCACGTTCTGGCGATCTGCTGGATACTTACAAAAAAGTAAGCACTTCCCAAAAGTTAAGTCAAAGTATAGAGTGTTGTTGGTCAAATTTTATCGTTTTCAGTTGAGAAAGCAAGGTAATGCCGTCATTGAAAGGAAAAGTAGCGCTAGTTACAGGTGCATCGCGGGGAATTGGACGAGCGATCGCCGAACGTTTGGGGCGTGATGGGGCCAATGTTGCCATTACCTACGCAGGTAATAAAGATAAAGCAGAAGCAGTTGTTGCAACCATTCAAAGTAATGGGGTGCAGGCAATTGCCATTCGATCGGATATCAGCAATATTGAAGATACCCGCAATCTATTCGGACAAGTTCTCAAAACTTTCGGTGGGCTAGATATTGTTGTCAATAATGTTGGCGTGTCTGTTTACAAACCAACTGTCGAAATGACCGAATCTGACTTCGATCGCGTCTTCAATACCAACGCTAAAGGAACATTTTTCGCCCTGCAAGAAGCAGCAAAGCATCTGGGTGATGGCGGACGCATTATCAGTTTATCTAGCGGTGCCACAAAGCAAAGCATTCCGATGGGTGGGGTGTATGCTGCCAGTAAAGCCGCGATCGAACAGTTTAGTTTTGCCTTGTCTAAAGAACTGGGACACCGAGGTATTACTGTAAATCTGGTTGCACCGGGAGTGACTGAAACTGATGGATTAATTATGCCTGCTGACGCTTTAAATCATTTGATTCATTCCACTCCTCTCGGCCGTCTCGGACAACCCACCGATATTGCAGATGTCGTAGCATTTCTGTCCTCTGATGCCGCACGTTGGGTCAACGGTCAAACAATTCAAGTAAATGGCGGCATCCTGTAAGTCAATCGCCAAACATTCAACTCAAAAATCACCTCATTCTTTAGATAACAGGAGTGAATTTATGGATAACCTGCAACTAGAAATGCAACTAGAAAATGGATTCCCAGTTAATCCTATTCGAGTCGGTGATGGCATTGTTCTCATCAACATTTTTACACTCGACCCGGACAAAGCTGAAGAGTTTGTTGCGACACAAGTTGCCGAGTACAAGCGATTAAACGGTCAATTTCCCGGCAGCTATACAGCCAATCTGCACGTTAGCCTCGATCGCACGCGAGCAGCAAATTACGCTCATTTTACATCTGTTGAAGATTACATTGCGATGCGCAACAGCCCTGAGTTTGCCGACCATTTAAAGCGCATTCAGGGACTGGTTATCAAAGCAGAACCCCAACTCTACCAAGTAATTTAACTGTCAACTGTCAACTATCAACTATCAACTATCAACTGTCAACTGTCAACTGTTTAATCGCCTTCACAGCAATTCTCGGATGAAAAAGTGTTGCCGGTGGCTTAATCATGTGCACTACTTCCACAAATGCCTGACAAACTTTTATATCATCTACCACTGCTTTTAACACCAACTCCATGTACTCAATAACCAACCGCGTGCCGAGATCTGGTTTAGCACCTTGACTTCCCGGATAGCGCGAATCCTGACTGATCGCAAACATCCAAGGGATCTCGTGCAATTTAGCAAGTTTTTTTTGAAATTGTCGCCCGAAGCCCGTTAAATCGCCTTCTGGATAGCGATCGCGCTGTTTTTGCAAGCATTCATCCAAGATTTGAGCATCCATTGCAGCAACGGTCATTCCCTGTCCGTAAATGGGGTTAAAAGCGCAAACTGCATGACCGACAATTGCTAAATTATCCGGGTATTTGGAGAGGCGATCGTAGTGGCGCATTCGATTTTCAGTGCCTCGATAGCAAACAATCGAACTTAGTGGTTTAGCGTCTTTAATCGCATCATAAATCATTGGAATTGGGAGACTGCGGGCAAATTCCAAAAAACTCGTTTCGTCGGCTGGGGGATAATCTCGATCGCACCCCCCAAGTCCCACCAACCAGCGATTGCCTTCGATAGGAAAAATTGCGCCTCCCCGCGTGCGGAATGGCGCGGCAGATCCGGCAAATATTGCCGATTTATCTAACAGTCGATCGTTCGGTTCGTAAATTCTCGTAGCATATCCGACAAAAGCATTAATAACTGTTTCTGGCGGCGGTAAATAACCGATTTTTTGCAACCATTTAGGTGTTTGAGAAACTTTGCCGCTAGCATCAACTACTAAATCGGCATCCAAATTTTCTTCGCGAATGTTGCTAGAATCTTCCCGATCGCGAAAACGCACCGACACTCCCGAAATTTGCGGGCGATCGGTCTTTGCTAGCAACCCAGTTACTGTTCCTCCTTCTCGAATATGTAGGTTAGTAATTTCACTCAACCGGCGGCGAATTACCCAATCGAGCAAACTGCGGCTGAACATAATTAAATCATCGGGATCGGGGCTAAATAGCGGTGCCCAACCTGCGGGACTAAACCACGCGATCGACTTTTGATCTAACCTCGGAGATCCAAAAGTTATCAGTTCATCGTGCAAGCCGGGAAACAACTTTTCGAGAATGATTTTTCCCTTATTTAACAGGATGTGCAGGTGTCGCGCTTGTGGAATTCCGGGGCGCGGTACGGGTTTTTCCGGGTAAAAATCTCGTTCGATAACAGTTACTCGATCGAAACGATTGACTAACACTCTAGCTGCCAACAGTCCCGCTAAACTGCCGCCGATAATTACTGCATGATTTTCTCGTTGCATAGTCTATCTTTTTTGAATTTTAAACCGCGATAATTGAAGAAATTCTTGGTAGAAAGGTTCGTAGTGCGGACTTTAGTCCGCATGCTGCAGACTAAAGTCCGCACTACAAACAGTTTTTTTATGGTAATCGATCGGACATGCGATAATAGGTATCTCGCCAAATTTGGGTGCATAATTGCTGTCGGATATCTCGCGTTTTCCCCGCAGTCCGGCAGGGGTTTAAACCCCTGCCTCATAGCGAAAGTCGTCTGAAGACGACTGCAAGCGACTGCAATATATCTCCGAAAAATCTTGTTAAGTTTTGAGTTTTGAACTTCAGAACTGTCTTTAACTCAAAACTCAAAATTTAAAACTCAAAACTCCTTACCAAGTGTCTGTTAGCACAATTATCCCTCAATCAACATTGTACCTCAGACATATTTATACACTTCCAACTGTGGGGGGATGCTTTAGCTCGTCAATAAAGCGATGCTTGCCATTGGGGGCACCAACCTAAAGCTATACATCAGCCATCGCACCGATCGAGGCGCGCGCACACCCTGTTACGAGGAATATACTATGTATCAAAATTTGTCAATAATTCCAGAATTCCCCAACATCGGATTCTGGATCGCGCAATTACCCGCAGAACGGACTGCAATTACCCCAGAAGACGCATCGCTTCTCTATTCCGGCCCCCAATTCTTTATCGCTTTAATTGCTGGAGTCGTGCTCGCCTGCGCTTTCCAACTCTTGCTGACAAACTTATCAGTAGCTGCCGGCCTTTCTTACATCGGAAATCAATCGCACGACAGTTCCTCATCCCACAGCAACAGCAACAGTTCTCCCGTCCGCCACATCGGCCGCAAAGTAGGTACTTGGACGCTGATTACTGTTACCATCGCGATATTTTTCGCTTGCTTGCTTGCTGTGAAACTCAGCTTGATTACCAGTCCCGGTTTGGGCGCAATTGTCGGTTTAGTCGTGTGGGCTACCTATTTCTCGATGTTGGTTTGGGTGAGCTCGACTACCGTCGGTTCCTTAGTCGGTTCTGTTGTCAACACCGCTACCTCCGGCTTTCAAGCGATTGTGGGCACAGCAGCCGCAGCTATCGGCGCGAAAGCAACTAGCAACCAAGTCGTTGCTACGGCGAAAGCAGCAGCAGCAGCAGTGGGTCACGAACTCGGAACCGCGATCGATCCTACCAGCTTGCGGGAAACCGTTGAAGATTACATTCACGGCCTCAAACCGCCGGAATTAGACATCAAAGCAATGCGGCAGGAATTTGAAAAGTTGTTTAACGATCCCGAACTGAAAGCCATTGCTGGCGAAAATTTGCCCAACCTCGATCGCCAAACTCTGGTAAATTTGGTAAGCTCTCGATCGGACTTGTCAAAACGCGATGTCAACCGGATTGTTGACCAACTTCAAGATGCTTGGAAACAAGTAGGCAAACCCGAGCAAAAATCCGACGGCATCTCCCAATTGATCGACTATCTCAAATCTGCCAGTTCGGGAGAATTGCTGTCAGATAAATTGTCAAGTAGGGTAGAACAAGCATTGGGAAATCTGGGCGGTCAAAATTCAGGACAAAGCCCCACAATGATGTCTCAAGCAACGACAATGGCAGTCAATGCTTTAATGGGAATTGTTATGGGACGCACGGATCTTTCCGATTTGGACGTGCAGAAAGTAGTAGGTCAGCTTAAAGCAGCCAAAGACAAAGTTAGCGAGCAAGCTGATAAAATCGCAGCTAAAGCTAAAGGCGAAGCCGAAACTTACAGTTCGATCCGCGCCGATGTAGAAAACTACTTGCTCAACACTTATTCCTGGCAGATGAAACCGCGAACGATCGAGCGCGATTTTAGAGAAGTTCTCTACGACCCCAGCGCCGATCCGGGAACAGTTCGCCGGGAATTAGAAAAACTCAAACCGTCGGATTTTTCCGAACTCCTCGCTAGCAGGGGCGTGTTTACTCAAACCGAAATTAAACAACTTACCAACGCCCTCGAAGCAATTAGGTTGCGGGTTTTAGATACTGTTGCTTTTGCTGAAGAACAAGAAAAAATTCGCGATTTGCGGTGGCGGGTGGAAACTTATTTGAAGTTAACGCCCAAAGAGGAACTGACAGCAGCAAATATCGATCGCGATTTCAAACGCATTTTAGAAGATTCTGATGCTTCTTACGCACAGTTGCAAGAGCGTTTGGCTCCTTACAATCGCGACAGTTTTATTCAACTTCTCAGAGGTCGCGAAGGTTTCGGCTTCCAGGAAGTAGAAGAGATTGTTAAGGAGTTGGAAAGGACGCGCGATGTTGTTTTGGCAGATGCTAAAGGCTTGCAAGAAGCAGCGCAAGTTCGACTCGACAATCAATGGCAAAAAGTACAAGAATACTTGCGGGCTACGGGTAAAACCGAACTGAATCCTGAAGGTATCAAGCGCGATTTCAAAACACTGCTGGAAAACCCGGAAGTGGGAATGTGGGCGCTGAGAGCTCGTGCTTCTCGGTTCGATCGCGATACTTTGGTAAAATTGCTTTCTCAGCGGAAAGACCTCAGCGAAGACCAAGTAAATCAGCTTTTAAACAGCGTTGAAGATAACTGGCACAGTGCTGTCAGCGCGCCTCAAAAGTTAGCTACAAAAGCTAAGGAACAGTACGACCAAACAACCACTGCGCTTGCAGATTACCTGCGCAATACTGGCAAGGAAGAACTCAATCCTGAAGGGATTCAACGGGATTTGAACAGGTTGCTGGCAAATCCTAAAGAAGGTGCTTTAGCGCTGCGCGGGCGGTTGTCTCAAGTCGATCGCGATACTTTGGTGAAGCTGCTTTCTCAAAGGGGAGATTTGAGCGAGCAACAAGTCAATGAAATTATCGATCGGGTGCAGGAAAATATCGGTTCGATCGTCAAAGCACCGCGCCGTTTGGCAAGGCGGGTGCAAATGCAAGCGCACGATTTTCAAAGTGCTTTAGAAGATTATTTGCGCAATACTGGCAAGGATGAATTAAATCCCGAAGCTATCAAGCGCGATTTGCAATTGTTGCTGCACGATCCGAAAGTTGGCGCTTACAGTTTGGGCGAAAGGCTGTCGCATATCGATCGAGCAACTGTAGTTTCGCTGCTATCCCAGCGGCCGGATATTTCCGAAGAAGAAGCAAATCGGATTGTCGATCGAGTTTTGGCGGTGCGCGATGAAGTTTCGCAGCAAATTCAGAAAATTCAGGAACGGATTCAGTCAGTAATTGACGGCATCCTCGCGAAAATTAGAGATTACCTCAATTCGCTCGATCGGCCGGAACTTAACTACGAAGGCATTACGAGAGATGTGCGCAAATTGTTTGACGATCCGCAAGCCGGATTTGAAGCTTTGCGCGATCGGCTGGGTCAATTCAACCGCGATACTTTGGTAGCAATTTTGAGTTCCCGCGATGATATTTCTGAAGCCGATGCTAACCGCTTGATCGACCAAATTGAGAGGAGTCGCAACAGCGTTTTGCAAAGAGCAGAACGCTTGCAGCACGAAGCTCAACTTCGCTTGGAAAGCATCAAATTGCAAGCTGAAAAACAAGCCGAAGAAACGCGGAAAGCAGCCGAAGTAGCCTCTTGGTGGTTATTTTTTACCGCCCTTACTTCAGCAGCAGCAGCCGCCGGTGCAGGTGCTCTCGCCGTACTCAGAATTTAGCATTTTTTTTCGCAATACTAAATGCAGAAACCGGGTTTTTGACAAAAATCTTGCGCATTAGCGGATAGATTAGGTAAAAAAACCGGTTTCTTTTCGATCGCCATCACAAAAGCAGTTTGTAGTATCGTCAACTCAAGAGAGCGATCGTCCCGATATCCTGGCATTGGCGATCCCGACCCTCGGTTGCAGGCTATAATTTCTATTATTTTTACAAAATTTCCCCAAACGGTACATGAAGAAACAACAACCGACACGCGGATATCGATTCATGCAGCTAGTTTGCAGCGTGTTGCTAGTGCTGGCAATTTGGAACCTACCTCAAGGTGCTTTAGCAGGGATCGGCCAACAGGATATCGATGGCATTGTTCGCACTCGAGAGATGGCACTGCAAGCTATTAACACTCGCGATTTTTCCAAAATTGAGCCTTTCTTACATCCCGACTTCACAATTACAACGGTTGATAACCGGGTTTTTCATAAAGTCCCAGAATTTGAAAAATACTGGAACCAGCAGTTTTCGAGTACGATTAAAGAAATCAAAATGACTGTGAATGCGGACGCTGCTCGAAGGGTTCTCTCGCCGGAGATTGTGGTTTCCTATGGAGATGCGATCGCAACTTTCTATTTCAAAAATGGTAAGGCGCGTAATATGGCGATGCGATGGACAGCCGTGCTGCAAAAGTCGCAAGCAAAATGGCAGATTCAATCGTTACATTTTTCTTCCAACCTACTAGATAATCCGGTACTCAAAGGGACTCAAGAAGCCTCTCTGTTTGCGACAGTTATCGCAGGAATTGGCGGCTTGTTACTGGGGGCAGTGGCGATGTTGCTGTGGCGTCGCCAGCGCCAACCAACAACAGAAAAGGTGTAGGGAATACAGTGGAAATTAGCAGTGGAAATTAGCAATTCTCAGCCAATTAATCATGTCAGTATCGATCGCGAGGCCCGTTAAAGCAGCGCTGGTAGTGCTACTTGTCTGGGGGATAGTTAGTTTGCTCCACTGGCAACCTCAGACGCAATGGTTTGTAGCGATCTTAGGGGATCTAGATTCATGTAACAACGATATTTCTCAAGTATTTATTCATGCAGATTTTTAACAACTGGAATGTAATTGCTAAAGGTTGGTATATTGCTTGCCCCAGTCAATCTCTATCTCGGGGCAAAGCAAAATCTGTAGGGGTTTGCGGCCAACAAATTGTCATTTTTCGGGGTGAAGATGGCAAAGTTCGGGCTTTAGATGCCTATTGCCCCCATTTGGGAACAGATTTAGGAATTGGGCAAGTGGATGGCAATTGGATTCGCTGTGCTTTTCATCATTGGGCATTTGATGAAACCGGATATTGCCAGCACATTCCCTGTCAATCGGAAATTCCCGATCGAGCTAAATTATCTGCTTGCGCAACTGAGGAGAAATACGGCTTTATTTGGATTTATCCCGATGCTAAAGCACCGGAAAAACTAGCTGAATTTGATGAACTGAAGTGCAAAGAAATTGTCGCGCGATCGGACAGTCCCTTTGAAAGAAATTGCCACCACCATATCTGCATGATGAATGGGATTGATGCCCAACATTTGAAAACTATTCACCATTTAGATATCAAAATGGATTTATCCCTGCACCGGAACGAATCGGGGCGGCAGATTGACTTTACAATGCGCGGCAATTTTCCACAAACAACCTTTCGCGAACGGTTAGCTAAACGATTTTTAGGTGATAGCTACGAGTATTCCATGCGGTATGCCGATGGCTGTATTGGCTTGTTAACCATGATGAAAAAAGTGCGTCTATTTCCGACTCTTCATATGCTCTATGCTTACACTCCGATCGAGCCTGGAAGAACGCGCATTCAACCGATTTACGTTACCGAAAAACGTCAAGGTATTATCGGCTATTTACTCAGTCATTTCTTGTTACTTTGCACCCGGTTGGCTTACTATATGCTCAGAGATGAGGATGGAAAAATTTACGACAATATTCGCTTTAATCCCCAGGTACTCCTCAGTATCGACGCACCATTGACTGAGTATATGCAGTATGTAAACAAACTCGAACCGTCTCGATGGTCGCCGATAATCGAGGATAAATGAATGCAACCAACCATTTTCAAATCTGTCACAAGGCTGGGAAGTTCCAGCAGATTTGCTCAATAGACTGTTAAGAGTATTCCCAAAATCAAATCTCGGTACTTTCCCCACAATGAAGAGTTGCTTGCTTCCCGTTCACAACTTAGAATCGAGCGATCGAACAGCTATGTATGCTTTGCTAAAAAATCATTTTGAAGGCATTACCTGGCAGGTATTTCAAAGCGATCTAGAGCGCAAAAACTGGGTTTTATTGTTAAAAGATGAAACCTCAGATACTTTGAAAGGCTTTTCTAGCTTAATGTTTTGTCAAACGAGCTTTGCAGGAGAGACAATTAGCGTTGTTTATTCAGGAGATACGATCGTCGATCCTAGTGCTTGGTCGAGTACAGCTTTACCTCGCAATTGGATAGCCGCGATCGACTTTCTGCGCCAACAATATCCCCATCAAAAACTCTATTGGTTGCTAATTTGTTCTGGTTTTCGCACTTACCGCTTTCTGCCCGCGTTTTGGCAAGAATTTTATCCCAGGTACGATGCAAAAACGCCCGATCGCGAGGCGAATCTAATGGCGAGTTTGGCGCGAGAATATTACGGCAATTTTTATCAAGAAGCTGAGGGAATTGTCCGTTTCCACCACCCGCAAATTCTCAGGGATGGGTTAATTGAAATCCCGACAGGGCGACAAACAAATCCTCACATCCAATTTTTTGAGGCAAAAAACCCCGGCTATCGGCTGGGGGATGAATTAGTTTGTTTAACTGAAATACGATATAATAATTTGACCCGTGCCGGACAACGGATGTGGCAAGCAAAATCAACGCTAAAATTTTTATCAACTGTTGAGAGTTGAGAGTTGAGAGTTGTTCGGGAGTTTTGAGTTTTGAGTTTTGAGTTTTGAATTGCAAGAGAGTTGAGAGTCGATCGATTAGCAGGGTCAAATAAATATTATCAAACAATTAACTATCGCACAATCCACACTCGCACGGGTCCAAATCGAAAATCTCAAAGCGAAAATCGTTTTATGTTTTCAAACAAATCACAATCGACTTTTAACAATCCCACAAAATTTGTAGCAGGATGGTACTGGGCATTACGATCGAGGGAATTAAAAGTCGGCCGTGTAAAAGCTGTCATGCTTTTGGGTAGAAATCTGGCAATTTATCGGGGTTTCAGCAATCGGGTAGTTGCAGTTGATGCCTATTGCCCTCACATGGGCGCTCATCTGGCAGAAGGTAAAGTAGATGGGGACGATCTTCGCTGTTTTTTCCATAATTGGAAATATGACGCTAGGGGAATTTGTGTCGAGATTCCTTCACTGGAAAAACCGCTACCTGTCTGCATTAAAACTTGGCAAACTGAGGAAAAATACGGTATGATTTGGGTGTGGGCGGGACAGGAAAAGCCAAGTTCGCTGCCCTTCGTCCCGGAACTTGAAGAGGCAGAATGCGATTGTATTTTGGGGAAGCGGTTTGTCAAAAACTGCCATCCAAATGTATTGTTAATTAACGCGATCGACGCTCATCATTTCAATACAGTTCACAATCTGCCTTTAGAAATTGTATTTGAGTCAAAAGAATTGAATTCAAATGCGATTGTTTTTAGCAATACTACCAGGGGAGGTGATGATTCTTGGTTCATCCGTTTGATTCGTCCTCTTTATCAAAAAGAAGTTACTTACAGTATGTGTTATTGGTATGGCAGTACGGGAACTGTAACGTTAGGTCCAGATTTTTTGCACTTCTATATTATCTTTGCCTTGCGGGCGATCGAAGGTGATAAAACAGAGGGGCAAACTATTTTAATTACACCCAAGCGAATTGGATGTTTCGGATGGGGAATTAATCGGGGACTGCTGTGGTTGACGCAACAGGTTGGTAATTACTTTGCGAAGGGGGACACCCAAGTTTTTCAGACGATTCAATTTGACCTGAAAACTCCCACACCAGCAGATCGATCGATTCTAGAATTTATTCAGCACGTTAACCGCCAGAAAACCCTAAAATGGGCAACTTGGGAGGTTGAAAATAGTTGAGAGGGAGTTTTGAGTTTTGAGTTTAAGAGGGAGTTTTGAGTTTAAGAGGGAGTTTTGAGTTTTGAGTTTTGAGTTTAAGAGGGAGTTTTGAGTTTTGAGTTTTGAGTTTTGAGTTTAAGAGGGAGTTTTGAGTTTTGAGTTTTGAGTTAGAGTTGGTAGTTAATAGCAGAGAGAGGACAGTGCATGAATTACATTGATTCAGAATATCAAACTGCGGGATTAAATTTGCCTCATGGAACTGCTAACGATCGAGTGCGACGGATTTTAACGGCAGCATTGCCGACTCCGCCAAGTCGGACGACAAGCTTATATTCCAATTATTGGGATGCTAGTTTTTTTAACCTGAATCGAGTTAAGATTTTTCAAGAATCGACAGATTCCGAACAGTCAGCCTTGCTGGAAATAGCCAATCGCAACTTGTTAGAAGAAGCCTATTGCATTGAAAATGCAGGGGTGGGTTACATGGCAAAGATGGTGCTGTTAGCAGAAACCGTTGAAGAGCGAATGCTGTACGGATTGTTTGCGGCGGATGAAGCAACTCATCTGGGCCAAATCAGTTATTTTTTGCCTGAATTTGAATTAACAAATAATCGCGATCCGTTTCTGCGCTTGTTGGCAGAAGTTGTGGAAGGGACAGATAAAACTGTGTTGTTATTCGTGCTGCAAGTTGTCTTAGAAGGATGGGGTTTAAGTCATTACCGCCGACTTGCCAAGGAATGCCGAGATCGAGTTCTAGCAGAGCTTTTTTCGAGTTTTTTGGACGCTGAATCGCGCCATCACGCTACAGGAAATTTATTATTTAATGAAATTCCCCTCGCCAAATCCAGCGAAACATTAATTACTGAAATATTGGTAAGATTTCTGATGGTGGTACGGATGGGACCGCAAAACTTGCTAAGCGCGATCGAACGGGTAAAAGGGCATCTTTCCCGTTCGCAAAAAATTCAAATTCTCGAAGAGTTGGATGCAGAAACTCACAGCAGAACCAGATTGCAATTATTGCGATCGCTCGTGAAAGGAAAATCGGCAAGTGCGATCGTTCAAGCTTTAGAAGAACGAGGTGCTTTTGTACCTTTACCTGCTCATCAATCTGTCAACTAAATTTATTTTTTAATTATGATAGATCGACTCTTAGATAATTCAACAACTTATCGCAAGCTGCAAATTAATTACCAACGCAACAAACAGCACGATCGCAATGATGCGATCGAGGAAGCAGTAGCAAAGTTTTCCTATGAAAATTGCAAACATGAGTATTGGAATCCCGAAGAATTTTCTTTACTCTACGGTACGCCTTTATGGGAACAATCCAGCCCGCAGCAGCGCGTAATGTTGAATCAGCTTTACTGGGTAGCTTACTACTCGCAGATTGTCTCGGCAGAAATTGCCACAATCTTTTTCAATCAAACCAGCGCTACAGGACTTTACGCCCGCGAAGATTTCCGATTAATTTGCGATACTTTAGATTTAGAATCTGCTCAAGAACGCACTCACATTCACGCATTTCGCACCATCGCCAAACAAGTCGAACAAGCTGTGTTTGGCGAACCAATTTTCACCTATCCCATGCGCACTCCCTTTACAGAAACAATGGTGTATGCTGATACTAACGCGCTGAAAAATTGGTGGAAAAAAATCCAACTGCAATACTTTGGATTGATTTCGGCAAACAATACTTTTTTGGCTTGTCAGTATTTTACTGTTCGAGGAGTGCGCACATTAAATGGTAAATTAGTCCAGCACAAACTCAGCAACTATTACCAACAACATCCCGATCGAGATGCTGCACCGATTCCTGCTAAAATTTCTTACTATCACTTTCTAGATGAAAGTTTTCATTTTAATAGTTCGACAATTGTATCTCAGGATGTGATTCATTGCCTTGCACCGCCAACAGCTTTTGAAAGCTTAATTGCCAACTTAGGTGTCTGGGGATGCCAGCGCGATCATTTTCACTTTTCGGCTGCAATCAACGGCATTTTTTGGTACGATCCGGCACTGTACGGCAAGATTTATCGCGTATTGCGCTCGCCCATTTTCAACCTCACCGACAAAGCAACTAAAGACATGATGCGGCGCTGTTTTACCGAAGAGTCAGAGGGATTGCACCGCAGTTATTTAACCCATCAAGAAGCAATGGAATCTTATAAAGTGTATGTGGAAAAACTCGATTACCTGTGGCAGCGCAATCGCGAAATGTCACTGATGGCATCTAATTCTATGTCGCAATATTTGGCAACTCAAAAGATTGCGTTTCAACGCTTTGAACGGCAATACAAAGAGGATTTATACCATGTCTGATTGGCTGACAATCTCCTTTCCAGGAACTAAATATCCACCCATTAGCCTGCAACCGCATCAAAATTTATCCGAACATCTCACGATTCAGAATTCACCTGTTTTGTTTGGCTGTCGGACAGGGATTTGCGGAACTTGCTTGGTTGAAGTTACGGGCGATATTCCTTCTGCTAAAGCCGACGAACGCGAGATATTGGATGCACTCGCCCCTTGCGTTCCAAATGCCCGGTTAGCTTGTCAAATTGACCTCACAGAGAATCTTGAAATTCGCAAATTAAAACGATGAATTTGGTTGATAAGTAATTTTAGATGTTATTCTCAGGACTGGAGATTCGTACAGATTGAGCAACTCGTCGGCTCAAACAGCCAGGACACATACACATTGGTTCAACAGTTTGTTTGTGTGCAAGACCGTGTATAACGTTATCTACTGAATCAAACTTAGAAGCAAAAATATCAAAATATTGTGTATCTCGCGCGTTGTATCGCCTGAAAATAGCATACGCGACATGATCCGCTAATTGAACTAATCTTGAGGCATGAGAGTCTACGAAAAATGGTGTGTCCGCAAGATTCCGGATAATACCCCACTGAGTTCCAATGGTTCTGTCTAGTTCTTGAGTAAACCAATTTGTTTGAGATTCAAAGACAGACACGCCTGCAAGGACAAAATATTCTTCGCTAGGATTGGCAGCAGAACCAGCGTCATCGAGATATAGAAGATGCATACATACATAAAAAAAACGGCAGCCGAGTGGGTTTTACCCCAACGAACCGCAAATGCAGCTCTCTCAACCGCAATGTCAGTGTAGCACATTAGCCCTCTTTTGTCACTCTCGTAAAAATTGGCCATTTTTTGATGTGACAACGAACGGAAAATTCAGCTCTCACCTCAGTTTGACAAAAAATGGTTGGACTGCTCTGCACGATCGCCCAGCTTCCCCTGAAATCAAGCTTTTTCGTTAGTCTGTTGCAATGGGGTTGTTAGACATCAAAGGCTTTCTATAAACGATTCAATAAACTATACTGTATGCAATTTGCAGATTTTTGGTACATCGTTGCATTGAGCAACCAATTAAAACCTAACAAAGTATTAGCCCGATCGCTCTTAGGAGAATGGCTGGCAATTTTTCGGGGAGAAAATGGAGAAGCCGTCGCATTGCGCGATCGTTGTTTGCATCGCAGCAGCCGCTTATCCGCAGGCAAGGTTTGTAAGGGTGCATTGCAATGTTCTTATCACGGCTGGATGTACGATCGCCACGGTAATGCAATCGCCGTTCCTTCAGAAGGAAATTCATTCAAACCATCCCAACAGCGTCGAGCAAAATGTTATCCTACAAAAGAACAAGATGGTTATGTTTACGTTCGATTAGCTGACAATCCGAGTGCAGATTTTCCACCCTTTTCCATGCCTTATTATCAACAGCCCGGATGGGAAACAGTCAGAGTAATTAATCGTTTTAGCAACAATGTCACTAATTGTGTCGAAAATTTTATTGATATTCCCCATACTGCTTTTGTTCATCCGGGGGTTTTCCGCAACTCTCGCCAACAAAAACTAGCCACGCTCGTCCGACGAGAAAATGGTGCGGTGTTGGTGGAATACAGTAATGAAACCACTAATTTAGGATGGTACAGTCGTTTTCTCAACCCGCAGGGCGTTCAAATCAAACATAGCGATCGCTTTTATATGCCGAACATTACTTGCGTCGAATATCAGATGGCAGACAACCGCCATTTATTCATTACCAGTCAATCGATTCCCGAAACTGAAAATTCAACGCTAGTTTACACGGATGTTACTTATAACTACGGTATTTGGAATAAATTAGCACGTCCGTTTGTTCGCCGGACAGCACAATATATTATCCAGCAGGATGTGAAAATTTTAGGCATTCAGGGGGAAGCGATCGCAAAATATGGAATCCAATTTAATCACACGCCCGCTGATACGATTCACGTATTTGTCGAGTCGATTCGAGATACGATCGCCTCGGGAAAAGACCCGCGATCGCTCCCAAATAAATCAGTTAAAATTACATTTTATGTGTGACATTTTGTTATGCTAATACTCGGACAAATTCTAGTTTTTCTCGCTTTTATCGGATTGCTGGGATGGACTGCGTTCGCTCGATCCTGTCGAACTCAACTTCAAGCAAAATCTCTTGAAGATTGGTTGTTAGATAGCGCGGGACTCTGCGTGCAAGGAATGTTGATTCCACTCTTGCAAGCGACGGTTATTTATCAACTGTACCGTCACTGGCTGCCGCTGTCGCCAGGAAAGCTTCATGCAAGCTTAATTGTAACTTTTATGCTGAGTTTTGTTGCCGTCGATTATCTCTATTACTGGAATCATCGCCTGCTGCATTCTGGTGTTTTTTGGAACATCCATCAAGTGCATCATACAGTAACTCATTTGGATGTGTTGGGAACATCTCGCAACACGATTTGGGCAAGCTTGCTAATTATTTATCTGTGGGTGCATAGCTTGTTTTTATACCTGCTAGCAGATCCTGCTGGCTATCTTTTAGGAGTTAGTTTAACTTCTGCCCTAGATTTATGGCGGCACAGTCAATTAACCATTCCTTCAAACAGTTGCCTGGATCGTTGCCTATCTCCTTGGTTGATTCTCCCTCAGGAGCACGCATGGCATCATTCCAGCCAGTTGCCTAACTGCAATTACGGTGCCAATCTGAAACTTTGGGATAAGTTGCACGGAACTTATTATCAAGCAAATGAATTGCCAAGCGCGATCGGCATTGCAACTCCACTAAATTTTACTCAAAAACTTTTCTTGCCATTTTTATAGCAACCGCTACATCTAGATGGTGCAGCATTCTCAACAACCTTTGAGAAACCGGGTTTCTGACAAATAAATATAGGTTCACATGCATATTTTTTGCCAAAAATCCGGTTTCTGCCACAGGCACAATATTTCAGCTTCCCGTAATATATAACTGTCAACAGTCAACGATCGACTATCAACTGTCAACCCTCAACTGTCAACTTTCAACTGTCAACTCTCAACTGTCAACTCTCAACGATCGACTCTTCTATGACACTTTTAAGTCAAATACTTTTGTTTTTCCCTGCCATAGTTTTGCTGCTAACAGGCGGATCGCTCATCTACTTTGCAGCTTCCCCTAGCGTCCTCAGCGCTGCGATCGTATTGTTTTCTATTTACGGAATACCAGTGTTAGTTTACCGAGTTCACCAGTGGAAATATCCACTGCGAGAGGGGGTGAGTTATTTACGATCGAAAGAGTACAATCCTTGGTGGGGCAGCCATCAAATTCAAGTTATTTATATTGCGATTCCAGCTTTAGAAGCAGTGTTGCGATTGATACCGGGTATATTTTCCGGTTGGTTGCGTTTGTGGGGCGCGAAAGTAGGGCGAAATGTCTATTGGACGCCCGGATTAGAAATTGCCGATCGCCCTTTATTAGAAATTGGCGATCGAGTGGTCATCGGACATCGAGTTGGCATATATTCTCACATTATTAAACCTCGCAAACAAGACTTAATGTTGTATGTTAAGAAAGTCAAAATCGGCAATGATGTTTTTGTCGGTGCAGGCTCTAATTTTGGTCCGGGTGCGCTAATTGAAGAGCGTGTTTATCTGCCAGCAGCTACCAATCTTTATCCCAATCAAAAAGTAAAATTGACAGTCGATCGTTGAGAGTTGCGATCGGTCATTAGTCATCAGTCATTAGTCATCAGTGATTAGTTAACTTTTTTATTAACCGCAGAGGACGCAGAGGGCGCAGAGAGAGATAGAAGAAATGAGTTATTTAATTCCCCTATTTAGGCAATTACTTGCACCAACAGCCAAGCGATTCGATCGAGCTTTAAACAACCCTAAGATTGCCCAACAAAATGTCCGGCGAGATATCTGCGATCGCCTGATTCAAAGCGAGTACGGTAAATCCTTGGGAATTAGTTCTGCCGCAGATTGGCAGCGCGTCCCGATCGTAGATTACGATCGAATCGAACATTTGATTTTAGCAGATCGAACTTCTCAAAAATACCAAAGTTCGCTGACACCCGAACGAATTCTGTTTTATGAAAAAACCTCTGGAAGTAGCGGTGCCGTTAAATGGATTCCTTACACGCCAGCGCTGCGAAAATCTTTCAATCAAATGTTTTGCGTGTGGGCGCACGACTTAATTCAAAATGGCCCTAAATTTTCAACTGGGAAGATTTATGCTTGTATTTCTCCACAATTAGAACTGCCAGATTCCGCACCAGAAAATTCCCTGACTTTAGCAAATGATTTGGATTACTTAGATGGTTGGCTGCGCTGGTTGCTGCGTCCTTGGTTGGTGATGCCAGAAAAGCTCGATCGCTTGCAGGATATCAATTGTTTTAAACAGCAGCTTTGTCTCGCCTTATTGCAGGCTGAAAATCTCGAAACTATTTCGATTTGGAGTCCCAGTTTTCTCGAAATTAATTTAAAATATATTCAGAATAATCGGTTTTTTTTGCAAGAAAAGTTACTCGGTAAAATATCCAATAAACGCGCGACAATGCTGAAGGAACCTCAGATTCCTTGGAGTGAAATTTGGTCTGACTTAAAGCTGATTTCCTGTTGGGATGCTGCCAACTCAGCAGACGGAACTCAAGGATTGCGATCGCGCTTTCCCGATGTCTTGGTTCAGGGTAAAGGTTTGCTAGCAACTGAAGCCCCGATGACAATTCCGTTACTCAAAGCTGGGGGATGTGTGCCGGTGCTGGATGAAGTTTTTTTTGAGTTTGAAGATGGCAAAGGAAACTTGCACGAGTTGCACGAACTGAGCTCGGGAGAAGATTATCAGATAATTTTGTCACAAAAGGGAGGCCTGTATCGCTATCGAATTGGCGATCGAGTGCGCGCCGCAGGTATCTATCGCCAAACTTCTTGTTTGGAGTTTTTAGGGCGGCATGAAGCCACCAGCGATTTAGTTGGCGAAAAGCTACATGAAAGCTTTGTGCGTCAGATTTTGGAGTGTTTGAAATGGCAAGGAACTTGTTTTAAAACCTTAGTTCCGATCGCGCATCCGCCCCACTATATTCTGTTACTCGATCGCGCCGAAGAAACCCCAGAAATTCTGGCCCAACATATAGATTGTGCTTTATCGCGATCGACTCATTACCGCCGCGCGCGACTGCTAGAACAACTCGCACCTCTAGAAGTTTTTATTTCCCCTCAAATTCCTGAATTTTTAGCTTTGTCCCGCATTCGATCGGGCAGTATTTGGGGTGGTATCAAGCATCCCATTCTCGCAACATACCCGATGAACGCTGCAGCGTTTTGCGAACTTAAGTTTCACATCCAGTCACATAGTTAATTGAACTCGAACCCGAGAACCCATTTGACATCTTTGATACGTCTATCGGCTCAACATAGGGCGATCGAGCTGCAAGATAATCAAAAGTTAAGCAAGTTAAGCAAGTTAAACAAGGAGGGCAGTTACCATCGGGAAACTTTACCGCACTCAAAGCCTTAGCCTGGGAGAGTTTGGTTAACTGTGACTGGCACATCTTAAGTTGAGATGTTAAATAGCTAAACTTGAGTGGCGCGATCGAGTTCAGCAGTGCAGACTAAATATTGTATCTCTCAGATTAAAAGTCTTGCAGCCTCACAGAGCTCAAATGAGTTCGATTATTGCAAATTAATTTTATTAAGTTTTAAGATAAAGTTTTATAATGGCTAATCGTAACCTTTGACCCCCCCGTACCGAAACCCTACAAGTATCATAACCTACAGTAAAACTTTGTAAACTTTGCGGAGATTACTTAATCAGTGCATAAAAATCGGCGAGTTAAAAATATATTTTCTACCAAAAGTTAAAGCGAACAGAGGTTCGATCGCCCTTGGTTCCCAGTAGCAGCAAGAGTTTAATCCTTCCATCGGCCGCTCGTGCCAGATCGCAGGCCGCCAGCAACATACGGCAGTATAAAACCTTAAGTGTTTTCAGCTTGACCGTTGGATCTGAGAAAATGCTGATAATTAAGTCATAACTGGCCGATCGCAGGTTATGGATAGTTACGGGGTCGGGAATTAAATTCCCAGGAGGAATTTCCAAAAATCTCACAAACTTTTACAAGCAAATATAAGAGGAACTAAAGGTGTGGAAACACTACATTAACTGTCGCGGGCGACTTCCCCACAGCCTGGAAAAGATTGAGGGCTGTTCTAGATCGACCGCGATCGCCACAAGTAGCCCTGGAGGGCAAAACGCATATCGAATCGATGGGCGTTAGCAACCTCCAAATGCTAGCTGCCAAATAACACCGTGAGGGGGCCGGGCCATGCAACTCCGCAAAAAAACATTATTAATCATCGGTGCAGCGCTGATTTGCCTAATTTTGGTTCTCTACGCTACCGCATCAACTATTTTGCTGCACGACTTCCACAACCTCGAAGTGCAGTACGTCCGTCAAGATGTCGCTAGGGCCTTAGACGCTTTAGACGATGACTTGTCAAATTTAGATATCAGCGCCAGGGACTACGCCCACTGGGACGATACCTATTCGTTTGTCGGCACAGGCAGCGAGGAATTTGTCAAGTCAAATTTCGTCGATTCTACATTTACTTACCTGCGACTGAACTTCTTGTTGGTGCTGGACTCCAGGGGTAACACCATCTTCAGCAAAGGTTTTAACCTGAAATCTAAAACCGCAATCCCGATTTCCGAAAGCTTAAAACAGCACCTGATAGACGCGCTGCTAGCATCCGAGACAGGTGCCAGTTCGATCGACCGCGCCCCTCCCGCCAAAACAGGGGTCGTCACTCTCCCAGAAGGGACGCTGCTGGTTGCCTCAAAGCACATCCTCGACAGCAACGATCGCGGGCCCGCCCGCGGGACGCTGATCCTGGGACGCTACCTCGACACCACCGAAATCAATTTACTTTCAGAATTGACTCACCTGCCAGTAGATTTTAGATTGCCGAGTTTAGATTTTAAAGTAAGAGCGACAAGATACCCCAGGCGCAACACCAAAGTAGGCACAAAATCGAGCTGGGGTTTGGACGATCTCAACGTCAATATTTCCAACCTCAAATCAGTAGAGATTCTCGTCGAACCGATCGACGAAAATGTAGTTGCAGGATACGCTCTAATTCGCGACATTGCGGGCCAACTGGCCCTGCTGCTGCGAGTAGAAGTAGACCGAGGAATCTACCGTCAAGGCCAAGCTACTTTAGAACTGTTTACATCATCAATCCTGGCAGTAGGTTTAGCATTTAGCGCGATCGCCCTGCTGCTGTTAGAAAAATTAGTTTTGGCAAGGTTGGAAGACCTCAGCACTAGCGTTAACAACATCGCAGCCAGCGGCAATCTCGACTTGCGAGTTGAGATGTCCGGAGCTGATGAATTGTCCGGTCTGGGCGATACAATTAACCGGATGCTAGAAGCCCTATCAAATTCTCAAGCGGAACGCATCAAAAGCGAAGATAGGTATCGGTTGATGGCAGAAAACTCAACCGACATGATTACCAGACACGATCCCAAAGGCTTTTTTATTTACGTCTCGCCAGCTTGTCGCGCCCTGCTGGGATACGAACCAGAAGAACTAACCGGCAAGAACCCCCTACATTATTTTTACTCAGGAGATATAGAAAAAATCGCCAGAGCGCACTCAAAATTGATGTCGCTACCGGCAACTTATACAGTCAGCTACCGCATCCGCCGCAAAGATGGCAAATACATTTGGTTTGAAACTACCAGCCGCACCATCAACGATCCAGAAACTGGGAAAGTGCAAGAAATTATTAGCGTTTCCCGCGACATTAGCGAACGGATGCGAACCGAACAAGAAATCCGAGAAAGCGAAACAGCAATTAAAGCTTTGTATCAGGTAATTTCTGCACCCCGCACCGATCCGCTCAGCGCTGTCTCTAATTTCGATCGGCGACTGAAAGATTTGCTAGAAATGGGGTGCAAGCAATTCGGTTTGGAAGTCGGGATTTTGGGCGCGATCGAAGGGGATAAGTACCGGATTATTACGGTTCGGTCTCCTGATGGGGCGTTCGTTAAAGGACAAACTTTTAACTTGGAAAAAACTTTTTGTGCTGCTACTGCGAAAACCAAAGAACCTCTCTATTTTGAATCTCTCAAGTTTGCAGTTTGCTCTTTCGATAATGTCAGCACGCCTTTCGATATAGAAGCTTATATCGGCATCTCTGTTACAGTGGGAGACGCAGTTTACGGAACCCTTTGTTTCTGCAGCCCGCATCAAAAAACTGAACCCTTTAGAATGGTGGACAGAGAACTTTTGAAGTTGATGGCTCAGTGGGTGAGCAGCGAACTGGATTCCCAACAAACGGGCGTAGATTTAGCAAAAGCCCGCGATGAAGCCTTGGCGGCAACTCGAGCTAAAAGCGAATTTTTGGCAACCATGAGCCACGAAATTCGGACGCCGATGAATGCAGTAATCGGCATGACAGGTTTGCTGTTGGATACAAATTTAAACCCCCAACAGCGCGATTTTGTGGAAACTATCCGCAGCAGCGGCGATGCTTTGCTGACGCTAATTAACGATATTTTAGATTTCTCGAAAATTGAGTCCGGCAAATTGGATTTAGAAGAACACGCCTTTGATATCCGCACTAGCATTGAGGAATCTCTCGATTTGGTGGCTGCTAAGGCGGCGCAAAAAAATCTGGAATTGGGTTACTTCATCGATCGCTCTGTACCTGCAACTGCGATCGGCGACAGCACGCGATTGAGGCAAGTTTTAATTAACTTGCTCAGCAACGCAGTGAAATTTACTGAAGCTGGAGAAGTTGTAGTTTCCTGTACGGCGAAACAACTGTCAGTGCTGGCGGCTGACAGTAGCGATCGAGCGGCAGTTAATGGCGAACAATTAACAGCGATCGAGCAAACCTACGAAATCCTATTTGCGGTGCGCGATACGGGCATCGGCATTCGCGCCGATCGCATGGATCGGTTATTTAAATCCTTCAGCCAGGTCGATTCTTCCATCAATCGCAACTACGGCGGTACGGGACTGGGCTTGGCCATCAGCCAGCGTTTGACTGAAATGATGGGCGGCAGAATGTGGGTGGAAAGTATGGGCGAGTTGGCAGGCAATCCCCCCAAGGATTTTCAAGCTGCTATTTGGGATTGGGGATTCCCAGAATTTGCAGAAACAGCAGAACAATTGGGTTCTCCCAAACAGTCATTTGGCAGCAAGTCGGCTCGCGATCGAGAGCTAAATTTAAATGGCAATTTCAAATCATCTGGTTCGACATTTTATTTCACGGTTGTCGCCCAATGCCGACAGAATTCTTTGCCCGTGAATTTGAGTTCGGTCCCGCCGGAATTAGCTGGAAAACGGTTGCTAATTGTGGATGATAATGCTACCAACCGCCAAATTTTGACACTGCAAGCTCTGTCTTGGGGAATGCTGCCTCTGGCTGCTGCTTCGGCTAGTTCGGCTTTAGATTTGCTCGCTCGAGAACAATTCGATCTAGCGGTTTTGGACATGCAAATGCCGGAAATAGATGGATTGGCTTTGGCAGGACAAATTCGCAAATACCCCGAATGCGAAAAGTTGCCACTGGTAATGCTAACTTCAATGGGCAGGCAAGAGGCTGGTGTTGCCACTTCCTCGGTAGGTTTTGCAGCTTTTTTGAACAAGCCGATCAAACAATCTCAGCTTTATAATGTTTTGATCGGTATTTTTGGCAGAAATCCCGCTGAAGTTTGGTTGCCAACCGCTAGCAGAAACGGCTCGCAAAGTATACCCCTACTGGCCAAGGAATTGCCGCTGCGAATTCTGTTAGCCGATGACCATTTGGTAAATCAAAAGGTAGCTTTGCAGATTTTGCAGCGGATGGGGTATCGAGCTGATGTGGCGGGGAACGGCAAGGAAGTGCTGGAAGCCTTGCGCCGCCAGCATTACGATGTGGTGCTGATGGACGTGCAAATGCCGGAAATGGACGGCTTGGAAGCTGCGCGGCACATTCGCGATCGATGGGAGGAAGGTTCGCAGCCTCGAATTGTGGCAATGACGGCGAATGCGATGCAGGGCGATCGCGAGGAGTGCATCGCTGCGGGGATGGACGATTACGTCAGCAAGCCGATCGCCATTGAGGAATTGGTTGTGGCTTTGAGCAAGTGTCGCCCGCTTAAGGATCGGGGGTTGACGGCGGTTGCTGAACTCGATCGCCCTGCAAGCACTGGCGGTTTGAACTCGAACGCCCCATTGCAGTTGCAGTCAGAGTTAGAAGCGCGATCGAGTGCGATCGCGACTGAAAACCAGCCCATCGCAATTCCCAATTCGGTGTTCCCATGCGCTGAATCTGGTGTTTGCCAACAGCTTGCTACCGATCGCAGCGAACTCGATCGCCAGATTGTTGAGGGGCTGCGAGATGTGGATGCTTTGGAAGAGGCGATCGAGCTTTACCTAGAAAGCTCGCCCCAACTGCTGCGGGGCATTGCTCATGCTGTTGCCAATGGCGATCCGCTGGCTTTGCGGCGGGCGGCTCACTCTTTAAAGTCGATCAGCGGGACTCTGGGTGCTTTCCGCTTGTACGATCTTTGTCAGGAACTCGAAGTTATGGGTCGCATCGGTACGGCATCGAACAAGTCTTTGTCGGGACAAGCTTTTGCGATTTTCCAACAAGTTGAAGCTGAGTATGAAAGAGTTGAGCAGGCTTTGAAATTAGAGTTGAGAGTTAGTAAGGAGTTTTGAGTTTTGAGTTTTGAGTTTTGAGTTTTGAGTTTTGAACTTTGAGTTTTGAATTTTGAGTTTTGAACTTTGAGTTTTGAACTTTGAGTTTTGAACTTTGAGTTTTGAACTTTGAACTCTGAGTTGTGAACTTTAAATTTTGAACTTTGAGTTAAAGACAATTCTTATATGAAATATCTAAATGTTTGCTACAAACGATCGGCCGGAATGCAGGGAACATAAAAAAAATGATTGGTAGCATTCTTTTTTCTATTTCAGATTAATTCAAAACTCAAAACTTAAAACTCAGAACTTCCCCTCTCCCTTCTCTAACTTGATTTCTGCAAAAAATCAGCAATTTTGCTAACAGCTTCCTCCAAAACAGACGGCGATTCAACTAAGGCAAATCGCACGTAACCTTCTCCCGATTTCCCAAAACCGGCACCGGGGGAAGCTGCAACTCCTGTAGTTTGTACTAGCTGAGTGCAAAATTTCACTGAATCCGCATCCCAGGGCGCGGGCAGCTTCGCCCAAACGTACATCGTAGAGGGCGGCGGTATGGGTACTTGCCAGCCTGCGTTTGAGAGCGCATTTACGAAGGCATCGCGCCGTTTGCGGAAGGTTTCAACGCTGATTTTGACGGTATCTTGAGGGCCGGTTAAAGCTGCGATCGCTCCATTTAAAATCCCTTGATATTGATTGAAATCTACTGCTGCTTTTACCTGGCGCAATGCTTCAATCAATTGGGAATTTCCGATCGCGTACCCGATCCGAAAACCTCCCATACTGTAGGATTTTGAGAGCGTAAAAAATTCGATCGACACGCTTTTATCTCGATCGGCCATAAACACTGATGGTGCCATCAATTTTCGCTGTTCCTCGGCATTTACGGGGTGGCGCGCACCATCAAACACCAAATCTACGTAAGGGAAATCGTGAACTAAAACGAGTTCGTGTTCCCGGCAAAAAGCCACGGCTTTTTCAAAGAAAGCTAAAGGAGCGATCGCGGTTGTCGGGTTGTGAGGGTAGCTCAAAACCATCATTTTTGATTGAGCTAAAACAGGTGTCGGAATATCTTCAAATACGGGCAAAAACTGATTTTCTGCTAACAGCGGCATCGGATAAATTTGACCGCCTGCTAAATAAACTCCGCCCGCATGAGAAGGATAACCCGGATCGAGCAGCAACGCAAAATCTCCGGGATTGAGTATTGCTAAAGGCAAATGCGCCGTGCCTTCTTGGGAGCCGATTAACGGCAGCACTTCTGTTTCCGGATCGGCAGCAATTCCGAACTTTTGTTCGTACCACAAAGCTGCTGCTTCCCGAAAAGCTCGCGTGCCGTTAAACAGTAAATAACCGTGCGTTTTGGAGTCGGACAAAGAGCGAGCGATCGCATCTGTAATGTGACTTGCTGCGGGCAAATCTGAAGAACCGAGAGACAGATCGATGACATTTTTTCCGGCGGTTCGTGCGAGACGCTTCGCCCGATCCATGTCGGCAAATACGTTCGATCGTAGGGGGTGTAAACGGTGAGAAAATTGCATTATTTTTATTAAATTACTTGTGATTTTAGAACTTACTGTCTGCAAAACAGTCTTGGATTGCGGTCGATCTCTCTCGGCGTAATCTGGCTAGAATAATAGCGTATATTGCAAGGAATAATAAGGGAAGTTGCATAATAATAAACTCTCGATTAGTTATAAATATCCTGTAACTGTCTGTTTGCCAATTTATCTGGTTGTAATAGTAGCATATATTGCAACGCACAGAAGGCTGTACCGAGGCTGAATAGGACAGAAGTAGCGCAACCTATTGCTACATAAATCGTCTAGTTTGGGGACTCGCGTTGCAGAGGAGAGGAATTTTGTTTTTTGTTAGACATAAGTTTGCTTATAACTGAGATTTTCTATTCAATTAGTTTCGCCTGCGAGTGGGGAAAAAGCTATGCGGTGCGTCATTCAAAATATCTGATTTATTTCAAACAATCTTTTATTGACGCACCCTACAAAATAGAAGATGTCTGACTCCTAAAACAGCTCAAAACTTCATAGCTGAGGCTCGAGCAAACCGATTAAATTTTGTTTAGTAATTGCTCCTTCGTAAGAAAGCACTACCTCGGCATTTTTAAACAGCCTGAAAGCCGGTACACCTTCTACTTTATACTGTTTGACAGTATGGGGATTGGGGTCAATTTCCATTTTAACAACTTTCAGGCGATCGCTGTAGTTTGCAGCCACCCAATCTACCGAAGGCGCTACCAGTTTGCAAGGGCCGCACCAAGGAGCCCAAAAATAGGCAAGCACCGGTTGCTCTGCTTTCAGGACTTCTGTTTCAAATTGTTCGTCGTTAATGACAATTACGCTGTTGCTCATGCTTCTACAATTATTTTTCCTATTGATTTGCGCAGCATCGGCTCTGCAAAAGTTACAAAGACCTAGAAAACAGGCTCAAAAGACTGTTTCCGATCTTAACACAAGTGGTGTAAGTTCCCACCTCTACGGATGAGGGGTGGGAATATCAGCCAAGGGATATCGGAGGTACATCCTTGACGAAGGTACCTCCGATATCCATCAATATTTCCGGTTTGGCTCGATCGCTATTTGCGCCAGTAATATATAACTCGCTGCCAAAGTTGAATTTACAAATGCTTTACCGAGCCCGATCGTGTTTCCCAAGATTGTAGATCTGACAAGCACAACAGATTTAGACTAAATTCAGATTAACTGTTTTGAAACCTTCACTAGAATCCGTACTCATTGCCTTGTCTTTAGACCAAGATGCAATGTAAGTCCACTCTTTATCTTCTTGCCAGGCGAGCGTGTCAAAACTCGTTGCAACTTGTCGAATTTCCTTAATATATAAATCGATCTTGTCTTTAATCCACATATCATCGTTGTGGATTCTGAGACGCAGGGTTAAATGACCTTCCAGACCGTCTGAAAATTCGATTCCATAAGATGGATAGGGCATCGGACTCTGACCGATTCCATCGGGAAGAGAGGGCGTTTTGTCATTATTCCGAGGAAGTTTTGTCGGTCCGATGTAAAAATACTCTCGGAAGGCTCCTCGCTCTAGATCGTCTTCGTTGGGGTAGTCCAATCGCAGTTTTTGAATCTCCACTCCATTTCTAACAATGGTTGCAGTAACCAGGCTATCTGTGCCTGCATCAGGCGCATCTTTTGTCTGAACATCTATGCTTATAGAACCAATCCACATATGATGCTTTTTACCTCTTTCAATGTGTCAGTTCTATTCTGACTGTATAGCTCCCCAATCGACCAGTCGCATTTTTGAGTGACACTCATTTGAGTGACTCTCGCTGAGAATTTCAAGTCCTTTGCTGGTTTCTAAGTGATTCTTATACCATCGATCTACAACGATCGGGTAAGGTGAAAATATCGCAAGCATTCAGCCGTCAGCTATGCCTGTCAACTATTGAGTGCTAAATTCAGGAATGAAAATTGATGGCTAATTCTGTATGGCGTTTAATTCCGCTGCTTTCGGCTGCTGGTGAGGTGCAGATGGCTGTTGACGAGTGGCTGCTGGAAAAGCATCGGGCTGGAAAACACCCGCCAACTCTGCGATTTTACACTTGGCAGCCGGTGGCGATTTCTTTGGGCTACCACCAGCGACGCTGGCCGGATTTTTGGCAGCAGCTATCTTGGCAGGGAAGGGCTGTTGATTTGGTGCGCCGCCCCAGTGGCGGGCGGGCGGTTTTGCACCAAGGGGATTTAACTTATGCGGTTGTGGCTTCGGGATTTTCAGGCAATCGCACGGCTGCTTATCAGGCGATTTGCGAGTTTTCGATCGAGGGTTGGAGGCATTTGGGTTTGGAATTGCACTACGGGGAAGCGGGACGGAGTTACATTCACAATCCTAATTGTTTCGGTACGGCGACGGGTGCGGATTTGGTAACACCTGAAGGTTGCAAGTTTATTGGCAGCGCGCAATTGCGGCGGGGCGATGCAATTTTGCAGCACGGTTCGATGTGCTTGCAACCGGATGTTGAGTTGTTCGATCGAGTTTTTGGAGAGAAATTAGTTCCGGTAAATTTGCCTGTTTTGGGAGCAGGAAATCAGATTATTGAAACTGTTGTTGAGGCTTTAAGTGCGGCGGCTTGTCGGTGTTTTAAGATTGATTTGGCAGTACAGCCTTTATCCGCAGAGGAATGGCAAGATATTGAAATTTTTACCAGAAAATCCTCTATTTGTCAAGCCAAATCTCAATAACAACACAGCCGTAAGGTGCGCGCTGCGCACCCTAAATATAAAAGTCGAACGCACCCTAAATATAGAGTCCGCACGCAGCCGTAAGGTGGGCACTGCGCACCCTAAATATAGAATTCGCACGCAAGTCCCAAACAAGCTCATTAAAATAAAATGTAATACCAAATCCGGGTTGTTTATCCCCGATAAGACGGGCGCGATTGAAATCGCTTTATTTGGCCTCTTACTCAAATATGCACTCAAGCGTTATTCGAGTAAGAGGTCAAACTATACTTGCCTTGCACCCGCCCTTCAAGGGTTTAAGCGATCGAGAGGAGATCGTAACCTGGATTTGGTATAATATCACATTTTAGGGATTGAATTTTTTCCCATGAAAACTCAATACTACACTGCTTCTAGTCTGGACGGATTCATCGCAGACTCGCAAAATTCCTTAGATTGGTTGTTTCAATTTGGTGAAGAAGCAGGAGACAGCTATACTCAATTTATCAGCGAAGTTGGGGCGATCGCCATGGGTTCGACAACCTACAAATGGATTCTACAACATCAGATCGATGGCAGTGCAGAGCCTGCGCGATCGTGGCCCTACGCACAACCCGCTTGGGTTTTCTCCTCTCGCGTTTTACCAATAATTGAAGGAGCGAATATTCAGTTTGTCAAAGGTGATGTTTGGCCCGTCCATCAAGCGATGGCAAAAGCAGCAGGAAATAAAAATATTTGGATCGTTGGCGGTGGAGATTTGGCAGGACAATTTTACGATCGCGGATTGCTTGATGAAATAATTGTTTCGATCGCATCTGTTACCCTGGGCGGCGGTGCGCCGCTACTGCCGCGCGCGATCGCAAAACCGCCGCTAAAATTGCTATCGGCAACAACTTACGGCACTGATTTTGTAGAACTTCGCTATCAAGTTTCCCAACCATCGTAACTAATTGCAAACGATAATTATGCAAGCAACAATCTTAAATGCGGGTGATGGAGCTTGGGTATTTGAAGAACACGCACAACAGTTAGCGCGAGCGCTGAATCTTCCGATCGGTTCCTCACCAGCAGCCTACAATTATTTACTGGGTTGGGATAGTGCTGAATCGCCCAGTGGCAAAAGTTTCATTCCCTTTGAATCAATTTTTTTGGTTTCGGACAAACGCCGTCTGGCAGAAGTATTTGCCAAACATCAAGTTGCGACACCAAAAACTTTTTTGCTCGAATCGGAAACAGAAGTCCACAGACTCGTGCAAATAGAATCGCAAAGTCAATGGGTTCTTAAATGGCCTACAGGTTGTGGCGCATCCGGGCATCGCTTGCAAGAAGCTGGCGCGCCGATTCCTGACAATTGGCCGCGTCCCTATGTTTTGCAGGAATTCATTCACTTAGAAGTGCCCGAAGTTTATCGGCTTTATTGCGTTGCGGGCGAGACATTTGGCTGGAATGCGAGACGATTTCCTCCTGGTTTTAAGTATTCGCCTTTTGTGGCTCATGCTAGGGGGGCGCGATACGAAACAGCACAAAAAGTTCCAGAGCGAGCAGAGTTTGAAGCGCGCAAAGCTTTGCAGGCGACTAACTTGCTTGATTCTTTTGGCTGCGCCGATTTGATGCGGGATACTGGAGGGAATTGGTTGGTACTTGAGGTGAATACAGACGGCATTTTCAATCATGTCGATCGAGACATAAATATCGGAAATTTTCCAGCAGAATTAACCGAAAAATTGGCGCGAGCTTTTTGGGCATGGGTGGGTAACTTACAACAGTCAATCTGATGCTTAACTGGGTACTGAAAACCAGGATGAGATGCGAGCAAGCGATTAATTTGCGATACGGTTTATATCTGAGGAATTTTTTAATAGCAGATTTATTCAAATAGTAATATTAATTCCCTAGGCTCGGAATTCTTCATTTCTCTCTTCTCTCCCTCTGCGCCCTCTGCGTTCTCTGCGGTTAAATCGTTCCAATATAACCGGCATTGATATAATTGCAGAAGCTCCAATAATAAAATTATTAATTTTTAACGTACTTCAGGAGGAGGTTGCAACGTGGATCGATGTTGGCAGTTGGCTGAATTTGCAGCTCGATCGACCTCCCAATTTTTGCCGATTTTACCTACAATAGATCTAACTAGCACTTATAACATCTGTCATGCAAAGTTATACCCTAGCAGAAGCCTGCAATCCACAGGAGACAGTCTTTAACCAGGCGGCCCTTGAGCCTGTTTTACTCACAAATAAATCGCAACCCAGCTACGTAATTATGTCCGCTGATACCTATAAGTATCTGGTAGACAGACTGATGGAGTTAGAAGATATACTGTTAGGCAAAGCAGCAAAATCAGCTCTGAATCAGTCTCAAATGGTTGGTACGGAAACGTTTTTAGAAACCCTAAGCCGACTGGCAGCAAATGGCGAAACTTGATGGTTTTTAGGCGATCGCGTATCCAGTATGTTGCCGTACTTCGGGAGGATGAAAAGCGAGGACAATGCAATCTTTAGGTACTCCAGCAGCGACAAGTTCGCCCGTAATCCCATCTTCAATTCCGTCATAGTGAATCCAGATTTTGTCGTTGCGAATTTGGGCGTGCACGAGACAGCCATGAACTCGCAGGTGATTTTCCCAGCCTTCATCTACCAGCATAAAATGGTTGCGATCGCGGCTGACAATAAGATACGTATTCACTTCACCATAACGATAAGGTAGATCGGCATAATATTGCAGAATTTTTTCCAGAAGTTCGCGCCATTCGTCTAGGGGGTGATTCGTGGTTTCCATTGAATTATTTCCTCGCTGTTTGAGTCAAAAACTATCAGGCAAAAATCTGGTTCTTCTAACAGAAGTTGTCCGGCTTCCTCTTGGAATAAAGTCTCAAAAGTATTTCGGGTGATGGCTAGATAGAGACGACGCTCCGGATCTTTTTTTCGGAGTGCTCTAGCGTACATAAAGAATTGTCCCCAGGCATTTTCGAGGTCACTAATGGGAGAAGGGCTAATAAAACTTTTGATTTCGACGGCGATTTTTTCAGAATCTCGTTCAGCAGCAATGAGTTTTTCAGCCCCCAGATCGACAAATGCGGATCGTTTTCCTATCTTAAGAATAAATGGATCGTCAGTAATTGTCCAACCGTCTTTGATAAGGGCAGTGCGGACTGTATCGTGATACAGGTCTTTGGCTGGCATGAAGATAATTCTATTTAGATTAGATCGTTGCTGAGGTAGATAAGCTGAGAGGACTGAAGTCCTTACTAACAACCTAATTATAGTTGTTAATTATCCCGAGCTGTTTTGGCGATCGCACCCAACTGCAACCCTTGCGGATAAGCATTTTCCTCTTTACTCCGCTTGACATCCGCATCAGAAATTCTGGGTTTGAGATATTTTGCTAAAGCTTTGACAACATCTCCCCGATCGACCGTTCCCACTACTGAACCGATGGGCGAAAGTACGATGATTCGCGGCAGTTGGTGCGCTTCCATGCTGTTAATAACTTCTGCTAAAGATGCTTTTTCCGAGACTGTCGGAATCTTTTCCAGCGGTTGCAAAATGTTGTGCAATGTTTGAATTTCCCACTGACTGCGTTCTGTCAAGCGGATCTCGTCGATCGACACCAAACCCAAATCCCGTCCGTTAGCCGCGGCTACGTAAAATGGAAATGGATTTACTTCTAACAAATAGCGATCGGCAAATTCTCGCAAGCTTAAACCCGCATCAACAACGCGAAATTCCCGACTCATTGCATCGATCGCTTTGGTTTCGATCAGCGCTTCTTGCAGCGATACAAATCTGCTGTAAGCCCTGGCATTCCTAATCGCAAACCAGCCGATTAATGCTACCCACAATCCTCCGTAAATCCCTGCTAAAAAACTTACCGTCAGTCCGAATGCTACGGCCAACCCACCTAAAATTTGTCCGATGTTTGCCGCCCAACGAACTCCAGTAAATCGAGAACCCGTGATTTTCCAAATTGCTGCTTTTAAAACTTGCCCTCCGTCCAAAGGCAAGCCGGGAATTAAGTTAAACAATCCCAAAACGAGATTGATTTCTGCTACTCTTTCTGCTATAGTTGCTACCAGACTTCTAGGCGGAAGAACTTGAGAAATTAGACCGAGAATTAAAAATATGCCAAAACTGACGAGAGGACCCGCGATCGCGACTTGAAATGCTTGACCGGGCGTTTTTGATTCCGAGTCGATCGAAGCTATGCCGCCAAATAAGAATAATGTAATAGAATTGACTTTAATTCCCTGCGACATGGCAGCCAAACTGTGCCCCAATTCGTGCAGCAGAACCGAACCAAACAGCAGCAAAGCTATTGCCAATCCGGCACTCCAGGAGAGTGCGGGCCCCCACAATCGGTAACTGTCGGCATATTCGCTAGTTGCTAGGGCTAAAATTACAAACCACGAATAATCTATCAGTAGCGGGATGCCAAATAAAGAGCCAATTCGCAAACCTGTTTGCATGAAAATTTCCTGGGAAAGGAGAGGAAGAAAGAGTTTCTATGATATTTCTATTATATCTTTTCTTTCGCTGGCCTTTCCCTTCCCCTAATTTTTAAAGCACTCCAGCGTTTCCTAAACCCAAGATTACCCCAGCCCCCAGCAAGTGACCGAAACTAGCTGTTGCCAGCAATTCAGGTACTCCAAAGCCTTTGAACATTCCGGGCATTTCCACGGGCAAGGCAGGGCCTTTACCTCGGTTTTGCTTGTTAATGCCCCAGTAGCCGATCGCGATCGCCAGCAGGTTGCACAATATCATTGTCAATCCTACTGCAGGCGACCATTCGGGCGTTGATGGAACAGATTGCACGGCTAATAGTAAAGATGAGTTAATCATGTTATTTCCTGATGTCGCAAATCAATTGAATCTCTGAAATTTTGACATACTCACTGTCCTTCATTACAATTTGTTTTAATAGTTAACAATTCGTTTATATTTTGATACAAAGCAGGAATCGAGGAGGAAGAGTGCGGGTTAAAATTTGCGGCATTACTAAATTAGAGCAGGGAATCGCGATCGCCAGTTTGGGAGCTCGAGCTTTAGGGTTTATGTGCGTGCCTGTTTCCCCGCGCTACATCAGCCCGGAAACTATCGAACAGATTGTCGCACAATTGCCGGAAAATGTCGATCGCATTGGTGTTTTTGCTAACAGCACGATAGACAATATTTGTCAAGTAGCTGTTAAATCTAATTTAACGGGCGTGCAGTTGCACGGAGATGAAACAGCAGAATTTTGCGCGAAGCTGCGGGAAGTTTTGCCGGGAATTGAAATTATTAAAGCCTTGAGAGTTAAGAGTCCCGAAACCTTGGCAACAGCGGCGGTTTTTGCTGCTTGTGTCGATACTTTATTGCTAGATGCTTACCACCCCCAACAATTAGGAGGTACGGGCCAGACGATCGATTGGGAAATTTTAGCAGATTTTCGATCGCCCTGTCCCTGGCTGCTGGCCGGCGGTTTAAAGCCCGATAATATTTTGCAGGCAATCGGCAAGGCGACGGGGAATAATTTTATAGTTGCGGAAAATGGGAATGAAATTGAGGGCGATCGAATTAATAGCAGCAAGGAAATTTGGTCGGGCAATAATTTTAGTGGCGTGGATCTTTCTAGCGGCGTAGAAATAGCGCCGGGAGATAAAGATTTGACTAAAGTTGCACAGTTGTTTGCTAAATTAACAGGTTTAATTTGAAGGGATTTTGTATTTAATTGACATCTTGCAGCAATGTCAATTGGAGGTTGTTCGTGGGGTGGGGGCGGGTTTATTTCAATTATTAGTGAGATTTAGAGATGGTTGGCGAACCCGCCCCTACAGGATTGTTGAAATCCGATTTTACTACTTTACCTATAATAATAATTTGTATTTAATCAACCGCGTTGGCGCAGCCTGCGCGAAGCGCTTAGGCGAAAAGAACGCGAAGGAAGAAAAAAGAAGAATTTCTTACTTGCATAAGTTCTAATTTCAAAAAAATCTAAAATTTAAAATCTGAAAATCTCAAATATAAAATCCTATCTTCGGATTTCAAAAGTTCGATCGCCCTGAGGTGCTTCATATTCCCAAACTACATCGCTAACCTTAGCACCGCTAGGGCCGCGACGGCACCAATCGATCGCGCTTTCAACAACTTTTCGATCGCCTTCAAAAACAGCCTCGACGCGGCCGTCGGGAAGATTTCTCACCCAGCCTGTCAAACCGAGATATTTTGCCCGATCCACCGTTGAATATCGGTAGCCAACTCCTTGAACTAAACCAGAAACAAAAACGCGGACTCTCACAGGTGATGATTGGTTTTGCATGGGCGGCTCAACTTGCTACTAAATATTATAGTATCTCAAACGATCGCACTAAAATAGGTTCGTAGTGAGGACTTCAGTCCGCAGTTTGTAGTGAAGGCTAAAGTCCGCAGATTTTAGTGGCTTAACTACTCAAATATCTAATATACAACCAACAATTTTAACGATAAGTTAATGATAAATTTTAGCCCGATCGCGCTCCTAGAATTGCTAGCAGATCGCCTCAGTACCGCTGTTGCGACTATTCCCGATTTCACGGATTGGCTGGTGGCAATTGCGATTGCCCTAGTTTACACCGCGATCGCGCTGACTGTGGGCTTTCGATCGGGATTTCTGAAAATTGACCCGCAAACATCCCCACCTACAATTATTGCAGTCGCGATCGCCTGTTTGTTCAGCCCCGGTATCAGCGAAGAAATAGGTTTCCGCGTTTTAATGCTGCCCCACCCTAATGAAAATGTTTCAGGATTGGTATTGTGGTTTTGGGGCTGCGCGAGTTTGGCGCTGTTTGTAGTTTATCACCCGCTCAACGCCCTGACTTTTTACCCCGCAGGACGGCCCACATTTATGAATCCCGTATTTTTGTTCTTGGCGGCAGTGTTGGGCGCGGCTTGTGCGGGCGCTTATTTGCAAAGCGGTTCGGTTTGGCCCGCCGTCGCGATTCACTGGCTGGCTGTTACAGTCTGGTTGCTGCTGTTAGGCGGTTACAGTCGGCTGTATGGTTAAATGAATGAAGTCCAGCACAACTATTTTGTCGGGAGGTATCTCAGTCGTGGGTATCATAATCATAGGAGCGATCGTCGGTTTTTTGGCAGGCATAGCATTTGCTTACTCGCTGCTAGAAAAGCGGTTAAAGAAGCAAAAACAACAGCACCTAGAGCAAACTCGCAGAATTACTGAAGAAATAGAACTAGCTCAGCTTTCTCGGATGCGACAAACTGGTGAAACTCAACAAGGAGAACGGGAAAGTCAACTCAGACAAGCTATTGCCCAACACGAAAATCAACTCAGACAAGTTGCTGCCGATTACGAAAATCAACTCAGACAAGTTATTGCAGAGCGCGATCGAGCGATCGAACAAGCTCGTTCTGAATTAGGGCAAAATCCCAATGCTAATTTGCAGCAAACTTTGCAATCTTTGGAAGCTGAACGCGAACAATTGCAGGCAAATGTGCAATCTTTGGAAGCTGAACGCGAACGTCAGTTACTAGAATTAGAAGAAAAATTGCATCAAGATTATCAAGGCCAAATCGATCGATACGTAGCTGAATTGGAGCGGCAACACCAACTTCAATTGCAACAAACTGCTCGGGACTACCAAAACCGCGAGGTCGAGTTGCAGTCAAGAGTGCAATCTTTGCAGGAGCAATACGAAAATCAGTTGAGAGCCGCTCACGAACAATTGCGAGTTCACGAAGCTCAGATGCAAGCGACGATCGAATCTTTGCAACAGCAATATGAAACTAAGTTAACACAACAAGAAGTTCCGCATTCAAGCCAATTTAATCAAATAGAAGTTGCAGAACCCTTAGAGCAAACAAGTGTGCCGGAGCAACTGTCGATTCCTTTTAGCCAAACCGAAGCTTCAGAACAGTTAGAACCCACAGAATACCAGCCACCGCAGTCAATGCAGTTTCCGGCAACTTCAGTTTCGGGTACTTTAGAACCAATAGAATATTCCCCGCCGCCGTCAATGCAGTTTCAGGAAACTGAAGTTGCTGGCAATTCAGAACCCATAGAATATTCCCCGCCGCCGTCAATGCAATTTCAGGAAACTGAAGTTGGAGAAACTTTAGAAGACAATGAAATTGCCCTGCCGCAGTCAATGCAGTTTTATGAAACCGAAGTTGCAGAACCTTTAGAACCCGATGAAGTTCCGCAGCCGCAGCCAACTCAGTTCGATCGCCCCGCCGGCATACAATTGCCTCAAATATCTACACCAACACCGCGCTATTATTCCGTAGCGCAATTGATGGGATGCGTGCAAAGTCGGAACCCGGACGATCGCAAATTTGCAGCGGTTTCTTTGGGTAGAATGGCGGCTGCTAATGCTTTGCGCTCTGACGGACAGCGAGCGATCGAAACTTTGGGTAAATTGACTCAAGATGCTAATTTTGAGGTGCGTCTAGCTGCTGTGGAAGCTTTGGGAACTATCAAGTCTGAAAAAGTGATTCCGCTGTTGCAAAAAGCTTTGCGAGATTCAAACAGTGCTGTGGCAAAATCCGCAAGTGCGGCTCTCAACAAGTTTAAGTTTTATCCGCGCACTCCCGACCCCAAACCGAAAAATATTGACGTGAAGAAACCCAAACGTTAAGATGATTTTGGATTGGAGATTTTAGATTTTAGATTTTCAGTTTGAAAATCGCTAATTTTAAAATCTAAAATTTTCGCGAAACACCATCAAAGAAACCGGGTTTTTTATGAAAATACTCGATCGCAGTCTTTAATATTGGTGAAAAACCCGGTTTCTCGGCTCCGATGCCCAATTTCTTAAAACCCCAAACAACTACATAAACTGACTCAGTTGATTCTGCCAATTTTCACACTCTTTCAAACTTAGATTAGATGTAGTTATAGTTGCTCCCAAATTGTTTAAAAATTCAATTCCCAAGTCGGTAAAAAATATTGAGCAAGATTATGTTGCAAGATTTTCGAGTTCAATAGCAGATTGTTTTGCCCGCTACCAAATTAAATTCAATTGCAGGACAAATCCTACCAAAACACCTTCACCGGATACAGTTTGAGGATTTTGCAATATCTCTA
Organism: Oscillatoriaceae cyanobacterium Prado104; assembly: GCA_025454405.1. Taxonomy (GTDB): domain Bacteria; phylum Cyanobacteriota; class Cyanobacteriia; order Cyanobacteriales; family Microcoleaceae; genus Microcoleus. The sequence goes on from JALOON010000011.1 coordinate 152,320, forward strand.
CTTTTTGATGCGATCGATACACTTCCACTTGACGCTGTTTTGGGTTAATCAACCATCCCAATTTAGCGCCATTATCCAGATATTCTTGCATTTTTTCTTGCAAAGGTTTGAGGTTATCGCTCTTCGATCGCAATTCCACCACAAAGTCAGGACAAATATTAGCAAAAGTTTGCTGCTGAACATCCGTTAAGGAATCCCACTTTGACTGACTTACCCAAGAAGCATCGGGAGACCGAATTGCACCATTTGGCAGCGTAAATGCTGTCGATGAATCAAACACTTCACCTGGTTGACCGGCACTGCGCCACCAGATGTATAATTCTCCAGATATGCTAACGTTGCGTTTTCCGGTTTCCCATCCTGTCGGTGGATTCACAATTAATTCTCCCGCGCTAGTTCTTTCTAACCTAATATCTCGATTAACCGCTGCTAGTTTCTCAAAATCTTGATGGCTGATGTTCAGTTTCAAGTCATGGGGAATATAGAGGGTAAGTAGTGCAGGTGGATCTGCTTCTATATCAATGCTTGGATTGGGTGTTTGCAGCATAAGATATCCTCGGCGGCGAAGGGCGATCGCTTACTCTATACCAGTATAATGGTAAAGCTCTTTTCTGCCAAATTAGGGCGATCGCAAACATTCGGAGTGCATTATAGCTACCAAATTAAATTTAATTGCAATACAAATCCTACCAAAACATCCTCACCAGACACAGTTTGAGGATTTTGCAATATTTCTACTGCTTTGCCAGCTCGATAAACTTCTACTTGACGTTGTTTGGGGTTAATCAACCATCCCACTTTAGCGCCATTTTCCATGTATTCTGCCATTTTTTCTTGCAAAGGTTTGAGCAGATCGCTCTTCGATCGCAATTCCACCACAAACTCTGGACAAACCCTAGCAAAAGTCTGCTGTTGCACGTCCGTTAGCGAATTCCATTTCGATTGACTTATCCAAGAAGCATCGGGAGAATAAGTTGCGCCGTTCGGCAGGATAAATGCTGTCGATGAGTCAAATACTTTGCCATTACCTCCCTGTTCCCTCACCCACTTGAGAAGTTGGTAAATCACATCGGCATTGCGTTCTCCGGTTTCCCATCCCGTCGGTGGATTCACAATTAATTCTCCCGCGCTAGTTCTTTCTAACCTAATATCTCGATTAACTGCTGCTAGTTTCTCAAAATCTTCATGACTGATGTTCAGTTTCAAGTCATGGGGAAGATACAGGGTAAGTAGTGCAGGTGAATCTGTTTCTATGTCAATGGCTGAATTGGATGTTTGCAGCATAAGATATCCTCAAAGGCGAAGGGCGATCTCTTACTAAATTCTTATAACTAATGACTGATGACTGATGACCAATGACCGATGACTAATGACTAATAACCAATGACTGATGACCAATGACCGATGACCAATGACCAATGACCAATAACTAATTTAAAATCTCTGCTTGGTACCGAGTACAAATTTGATTTCGCCTCCATCGCTAACACCCACATCAAAGCGAATCAATCCAAAGCGCGATCGCACTCTCACGCCCACTCCCGCACCGGCACCAGTCCCCGGCTTGTCCCTCACCACCGCCGGTTTGCCCAACACGCTGTCTCCCGTTCCCAAATCCGAAGCAAAATCGACAAAGATTACCCCGCCAACATCCTGCCCGAAGGGAAACCGATACTCCCCGGAAGCTAAAAAATAACTCCGCCCGCTGCCGGTGTCGCCGCTGTCGTAACCGCGCACCGAATTGCGCCCGCCGAGGCGAAAAGCTTCTGTCGGTGGCAAATCCCCGATTACCGTCCCCGCTTGCAAGTTAAAAGCCAGCATTTCTGGCAATGCTTCCGATTCGCTGATGCCGAACAAAGTTACTGGTACGTAATGTATGTAATTTGCCAGCAGTCGGTTGCTCACAATGTTACCAGCTCCGATCGGAATCGACTGCTCGGTACTGAGGGTAAGAATCGAGCCACTGGTAGGGTTGAAAGGATTGTTGCGCCGATCGAGCGTGGCTCCAAAGGAAACTGTGTATAACTCATCAACGCCCCTCCCGCTGAATGTAAGAGGATTGCCGAGTGCGTCGCGGCGGGCGATATTTAAATCGCGATCGCGCGTGCTGATGTTTGTATAATTCAATCCCAACGTTCCCCACCACTCGCCCAAAGGCCTGGTAAATGCGAGATTTCCGCCCATCCGAATTTCCCGCACGCGGTTGCCGTTGGGCAAATCGATATCTTGATTGAAAATGTCGGAAGTTTTGCGATCGCGAAAAGCTCTCACGCTGTATCCCACGCGATCGTCCGCCGCTACGTAAGGGCTGACAAATTGAACGTTGTACTCGACTCCTCGCAGGCTGGGCGCAACTTCCACTGACAGCCGCTGCGGGATGCTGCCAAAAGTGCGATCCGTATAGGAAAGCGGCACGGCAACCCCAATATCGTCGTCAATGCTAGCAGTCACGCCAAAAGATCGGGCCGATCGCTCTTGCACGTTATATATAACATTAATATCAGTACCAACTTCCTCGACCGATACGGTAACTTTCTCAAACAATCCTAACTGCTGCAACTGTTGCAAATCCGATCGCACCGCTTCCGGACTGTAATTATCCCCCTCCTGAAGCTTAATTTCACCCCGAATAAAATCTTCCGAAATTCTCCCCTCGATCGGATTCCCCTGTTTATCGACAGCCTGCCCCGCAGAATTAACAAAACGAATTTTTACCCCCGCAACGTAAGCGCCTCGAAAATCTTCCCCGCCAGAAACTTGTTGGGAGACTTGTACCGCAGGGCCCAAACCTTCAGCGCTGCTGTTTGCTCTCTGTGCAATTTCCCGCGCAGCAACCAAGCTAGCAGGAGTTTGTAACATAAAAGCAAAATCTTTATTGCGGTTGAACTTGGCTGAGGGCGATCCGGGCGGGCACGGGGATCCGGGCGGGCACGGGGGCACAGCCCCTACAGCATTCTCTGCCCTCTGCGCCCCCTGCGCCTCTGCGGTTCCCTCTCTCAAATCGACCTCAGTAGCAGCTGCAGTCTCGATCGCGCTTGCAGCTAATTCGCTACCGCTCAATGCCCCTAAAGTTAAAAGCGCGAGCGCACCAATAGTTAGACGCATAAAAATCTTGTTTTAGCACATCCCACGCATCTTACCCGAAACCGAGCCCTGCTGATTCCCGAAAAGAAACCCGGTATTGAGGAAAATACCGGGTTTCTCAGATGCGGCAATGAAATTATGGCAAGTTCGATCGAAGGGGCGATCGTAAAATTAAATCAAATAGCTTGTCGGGATACTCGCTTTTCAAAATGAGCCTGCGTCTGCTGCAACAGTTGTTCGCGACTGTCTTTAGCATTGGTAATGGCAGGCACCAAATTGCGAGCCTGTAAAGTCATGTGAAGCTGTAGGTGTGCTACGTACTCACTCACATCTTCGCGCAGCGAACAAGCCGGGTATTGTTTGAAGTTGGAGTTCAAGGTGTTCTCCTGCTTTGATTTTGCAGTATTTCAAATCATCATAGAGCCTATCATGCTAGCTTTTCAATTCTGCACTCCTTAATGAAGTTTAACTTTTAGGTTTCAAGAAAGTTACAATTATTTACGCAAGTAGGGACAAGAGTGGGAGAGGGGGAGATGGGAAGAGTTGACAGTTTAACTGGTTAACTGGTTTAACTGGTTCCCAGGCTGTTAACTGGTTCCCAAGCTGTTAACTGGTAACTGGTTCCCAGGCTGTGCCTGGGAACCCATGTCAGCGAGGCTCTGCCTCGCAAGGTCTCGCGAGGCAGAGCCTCTGGATCTGCGTTACCAGGCTTCAGCCTGGTAACGAGCAACGAACGAGCAACGAGCACAGCCCTGCTGGGGGGAAGGGGGAGAGTGGGAGATGGGGAGAATGAGAGAATTTTTTCCTTCTTCCTTCAACTATCAACTATCAACTATCAACTATCAACTGATGACGCAGCAAAAACACATTTTATCCCTCAATGACAACAGCCAAAAAGCCGCTTACCTCGACATCGGATGTGGCAAACCATTATTAATGCTGCACGGTTTTTTAGGAGAAAAGACTTGCTGGATGCCGCTAATTGAGTTGTTGCAATCTCAGTTTCGGTGCATCAGTTTAGATATGTTGGGTTTTGGAGAATCCAGCAAACCGCAAATTACCTACGATGTCGCTCTCGAAGTTGGCTTTTTGCGGCAATTTGTCGAGCAACTAGATATCGATCCGTGTTATATTATCGGACATTCTTTTGGCGGTTGGGTCGCTACTGCCTATGCTCTTCAATATCCCAACTCTGTCAGCGGTTTGATTTTAGCAGCCCCAGCAGGAATTCGGGATGATAGTTTTTGCGGTCAATACGATGCTTTGCGACCTCTGCTTTGGGAAACTCCCGCTGTCGATTGGGCTTTGCACTTGGCAAAACCTTTTGCTAAGTTAGCAGGCAAAAATACTCAGTTGCAGCAAATTTCTGAATGGCGCAGGGAATTAATGTCTCAGCCAGTAGCGAGGTCATTTTTAATGAGCCGGATGCGCCCGGAAGATGCAGTTGATACTGTGGAAAAAGACATTCACAAATTGCGGGTTCCCACTTTAGTGATAACTGGAGATGCTGACGAAACAATTCCGCTGTGGCACTCCCAAACCTATGCCCAGGAAATTCCCGGAGCCAAACTGGTAATTATTCCTAGTGCAACTCACGCACTGCCCCAAACTCAAGCAAGCGCAATGGCAAATTCGATCGAACACTTTTTGGAAAATTAACTAAACGGGCGAACTATTAAGTTAGTATACATTGCTGTAATTTATGGATAAATTGTGCCTGAGTATACGATATTTTTAGCGAAACACCGACTATATTTTTGACTGTATTTTTCAAAAAAAATTATGGTCACAAAATCTTGTGTCAGCGACAGCTACAGGCATTTAGTTCAGTCGGGGGTCTTACCAATGATGGCAGTGAGCAATTATTTCAATCTCGAAGAAATTACCACAGCTAGAAGAGTTAGCGCTGCGGTAATTAATATCAGCGGTCGCCAGCGAATGCTGTCGCAGCAATCGGCGTTTTTTTGCATGAAATTGGTTTGCTCTAAAAACGCCGCAGAACAGGAAAAACTGCGGGCAAATTTGTTAGAATCGATCTGTCTGATGGAACAAGCCCACAAAGATTTAATCAATGGGAACGATAACATGAAATTATTGAGCGTTCCTTCACCTGCTGTCCGGGCTATGTATTTTGAACCGCCACTGAATCTAGACAAACAAGTGCGGGAATTTATCGATCGAGTTAAAGCATTGCTACAAATTCCCGAGGCAGAACTCACACTAGAAAATCCCCACATCCAGTACGTTGTAGAAGCTGCTGCCGGCGAATTGCTAGCTGCTTTCGATGCTGTGGTAACTCAATACCAAAAAGAAAGCGAAATCGAACAATTTGAAATCGATCTCAAACAGGTTGAACTTTATCGAGAAAGTTGTGCGGCGAGGGCTAAAGCAGAAGCTCACGCCACGGAACTAGCAATAACGCTTTGCGAACTCAAACAAACTCAAGCTCAACTCCTCCACAGCGAAAAAATGTCTTCCCTGGGAGCGCTCATGGCAAGTATAGTCCATGAAATTAACAACCCAGTTAGTTTTATTTACGGAAATTTGACCCACGCCGAAAATTATACGCAAAATCTGCTGCAACTGTTGCATCTTTATCTGGAAAACTATCCCGAACCGCCTGCCGAAATTCAAGATCTAATAGAAGATATCGATCTCGATTTTGTAACTGAAGATTTTCCGAGAGTAATGTCTTCGATGCAAATGGGTGCCGATCGCATTCGCGAAATTGTCAAATCGATGGGGATTTTTTCGCGAACGGATAACTCTCACATGAGTCTGTGCAATTTGAACGACAGCATTGACAGCACGATGCTAATTTTGCGCAACCGTCTCAAGTCTAAAACGGAGCGCCCTGAGATTCAAGTAATTAAAAATTATGGAAAATTGCCTTTGGTGGAATGTTATTGCGGGCAGCTAAATCAAGTATTTATGAACTTAATTAGCAACGCGATCGATGCTTTAGAGGAAGCAGCCGCCAATCGACCCGATGCTGTATTAAAAATTGCGATCGATACAGAAGTAGTAGCGCGCGATAGAGTCAGAGTGCGGATTGCAGATACTGGGGCGGGAATGACTCCGCAGATAAAACAGCGAATGTTCGAGCAGTTTTTCACCACTAAAGAAATCGGGAAAGGCACTGGTTTGGGACTGTCTATTGTCCGCAAGATTTTAGTAGAAAATCACCGAGGCATCCTGCATTGCGAATCGGAAATCGGCAAGGGAACCGAGTTTACAATTGAGCTACCTGTCCGGCAAACAGTTAGCAGTTAAAGGAAGAAGGAAGAAGGAAACAGGAAGAAGGAAACAGGAAGAAGGAAACAGGAAGAAAGAAACAGGAAGAAGAAAGAAGGAAGAAAGAAGAAAGAAACAGGAAAAAAGGAAAAATTCTCCCACTCTCCCACTCTCCCCCTCTCCCCCTCTACTCCTAAAACATTCTTACTCTAATTCTAACTTCAAAGTTGGCAACAGCTTTTCTAAATTCTTAAGGGATTTCTGTTGCCAGGGAACATCATTGGAACCGACTACTAAAAGTTGAATTGTTTTCTTTTTGCGGACGGTAATAACGAACTTAGATAGCATACTGATCCCAGAACTATTAAGAAATTCTAATTTTTTCAGGTCCAAAGTAATTTTAGGTGGTTCGGGATTGGCAACCTCATCTAACAATTCAACTATCGGTGCGTAATCTGAAGGTCCGCCCAAGCTGAGTTCGCCCTGAAAACTGATTGTCGCTGATTCTCGATCGTATAGAATGCTGTAGTCTTGACCTTTAATTTCCTGAATATCCATTGTTCTGTGCTGTCTGTGCTGTGGTTCTGTGCGGTTTTAAGTGAATTAGGGCGATGCCAAAAAATAGCCAATATTTAAATGCTAGAAACTAGAAAGTAACTATACAACAATTTGAGCTACCGTTGTCACAGCTATTGTACCCGAATCATCCGAGAGTTTCTCAAATTTCCAACCTATCTTGGCTGAATAGTCATTAATCATCGTCAGCAATCCCAATCCCGATGTTTCACTTTCTGTTTCAGCATTTTTTTCAATCTGCTGTAAATAAAGTTCGTTGGGGTCTTCACAAGAGAGTAATTCGTGAATAAATTCCTGCAACTTATTTGCCGTTTCAGAACTGGCAAAATTTGTTGCAAAAACCACTGCAACCACCTCAGTGTCTACAATAAAGTGGATGCCAAACTTTACCTTGTAATTGAAATCCTCATCAGTAAATTTAATGGCATTTTCTAACAGCTCGTTGGCTATGTAGCTCACGGCTCCTTTGCTCTGTTTGAGCCGTTTTTCGCTGCTGGCATCTTGTTCGTCTACTGGTAGAAAGCTAGACAAATAATCGGCTACAAAATAAGCAGAAAGCCGATTGTTGCGCCAGCGCTGCTTGATGGGGCGGGAACAGGGCGTAAATGTTAGTTCTAGAGAGTCGTGTTCCGGTGGAAATTGGTCGATAAATTCTCCAAAGATTTGGGTCGCAGTCTGTACGTTGCTAAATGTCATTATTTCTATACCTCTACTTAATTAATTTTTAAGTTGCCAAATTTCCTAATTTTTCAACCCTGTTTAATGTCATTTTTGGGTAAATTTCCACACCCCATTCCAGTTAGGTGGAATTCTATTTTCTAACATTGTGTGGATGCGTTCTAGGTAAAGTTGGCTGGGTTTGTCAGCAGGATTGAGCGCCACTATCTGTTCAAAACAAACTTTAGCATTAGCAAAGTTTCCCTGACAATATTGTTCTAGCCCTTCCTCAAAAATCGGTAAAGTTTGAATTTTGAGCGATCGCGCTGGTTCTAGTTCAACATCTAACACCTCGCAAATAGTAATGGCTTCTTTTCTGCCTTTGACAATTACCCGATCCAAAAATCGAATGCTGTACTTTTCTGGTTGGCTCAAACGTTCTACCACATCTCCCGAAATTAATAAAGATACACCATAATACTTAGTTAAGCCTTCCAGGCGAGCGGTGAGATTTACGCGATCGGACAGCGCATCGGCCTGCATCCGATTCGCTTCTCCAATGATCCCCACCATTGTATCGCCAACATGGATGCCGATGCCAACATTTAGCGGTATCTCTCCATTTATATTACGGCTTTGATTGTACTTTTGCAACTGTTGCAACTTGGCAATTCCTGCCCGAACAGCATCATCAACGCTTTCGGGAAAAACCGCCATCAATCCATCTCCCATATACTTGACAATCAGACCGTTGTGATTGCGAATTTCGGGACTGATTTGCTGCAAATAGGTATTGATGAAGTCAAAGTTTTTTTGAGGAGTCATTTGTTCCGCCATCGTCGTGAACGAACGAATATCGGAAAACATAATTGCCATTTCTTTGCTCACGTGATCCCCAAGTTGGAAATCCACAATGCTTTGCTTGCCGAGAAATTCGAGATATTCATGGGGAACAAAACGACCGTAAGCCTGTAAAAGTTTCTCTAATTCCTGTTCGCGCGCTTTCACAGTTTGCACCATGTGCGAAAATACCTGTGCCAGTTCTCCTAAGGCATCGCTGCGGGCTGCCACTTCTGACAATATTTGGGGATCGAAGCAGTTATTTTTCACAGCAATAGCTGCGTCTATCACCTTTTTTACCTGCTCGATGTATGTTTGCATCTCTCGATTTTTATTGCGGATCTGATTTTCCAGATCCGTGGAGTGTTCCGTGATAATGTCTACTAAAGTTTCATAACTATTTTTTTCCTCTTCGAGTTCCTCCATTCTTTGCATTAAATCCTGTAGCTGAGGATTGGGTTCTTCAGGAGATTTAGATGGCACTAAATTTATTGACTGTTTCATAGTTTACGCTCGCCCACTGGAGAACAAAAAATAGTTGCACTCGATCGCTGTAAGTTTCCAAATATTAAGAATCTCAAGCCTTCGCCCTCTCTGTTAGCGGATTGTTTTCAGGACTCGGTTAAAATCCCAGCCTTAAAAACCTCGCTGTCAGCTTAATATAACTTACACCTGTAGAGGTAGCAATCCGGCTGCTACGGCGATACTTCCCCGCTAAAACCAATATCGATCGCAGCAACCGAGTTGACTGCAACCGATCGCAAATTATGCACAATATCTCCCTGTTGTTTCAATACTAGCAAAGTAATGTCATCCAATACCTTTGCTTTCCCCATAAATTCTCGCAAATCGGCAATAATACAACAGTAACTTAAATCCTGTAATTTTTTGATAAAATTTGTGTAATTTTTTGGTAAAGCTTTTGCCAAAGACATAAGTAAGCCCGCCTCAACCAACAATCCTAGCTCAACAATGCTGGATTGTCTATCCACACTTAAGTTTAAGAATTACTAAAGTAATATCATCAAATACCTTTTGCTTTCCAATAAATTCTCGCAAATCATCGATCGCAGCTTGTTTGATTTGTTCTGCGCTCAAATGCCAGTTTTGAGCGATTACTTGATGAAGTCTTTCTAAACCGTAGAACTTTTTGTGGATGTTTCTAGCTTCGGGGATGCCGTCAGTGTACAGCACTACTCCATCCCCCGGCTCTAGGTTTACTGCAACATGACCGATGAAATCTGCAATATCCTCATCTAAGCCGATCGGAAATCCTAAATCCATCATGTCAATCAGTTCAATTTTACCACCTTGGCGAACGACGATCGTTTCTTCATGTTGACCGCTAATGCTAACTCTACCCTCTGCATAATTCAGCAAAGCTAGCGTCAAATTTTTGTCCGAGTTCATCCGCTGAATATTTTTATATAGCGTGCGGTTCAGAGTATCTAAAAAGCGCACGGGATCGGGTTCTTGAACTTCCTTGAGGGTGCGCACAGCAGTTTGAGTCATCACCATGACAATGCCGCTTTCTAGTCCGTGTCCGGTAACATCACCGATGCAGATTGTTACCACTCCATCATTAAAAAGTACGTCGTAGTAATCGCCACCAACTTCATCTGCTGGTTCCATAAATCCTGCAATATCTAATTGAGCAATTGTCGCTAATTCCGCAGTTTTTGGCAAAATTAATTGCTGCATTTGTTTGAGAAGGTCGAGTTCGGCACTCATGCGCAGGTTTTCGGTTTTGAGGCGCTGGTTGAGGGCGGAAATTTCTTGATTGGCTCGATCGAGTTCGGTAGTGCGTTGTCTTACTTTATCTTCTAGAGTTTGATAGAGTAAGGCATTTTCGATCGAGATTGCAGCTTGGGCGGAGAGGACTTTTAAAACTTCCAATCTGTCAGGAGTAAATGCACCAGTGGCGAGGCTGTTTTCTAAGTACAGAATGCCAATTTCTTGACCTTGGTTAACAATAAGACTGCACAATACAGATTTAGGTTGATGCTGCATGATGTAAGGATCGCGCGCAAAGATATTTTCTGTGGCAATATCGTTAATTACTAAGGTTTCTTTAGTGCGCCAGACGTAGTTAATCGCACTGACGGGCAGTTGTTGGCTTTGAGAAAGGGGAATATTTGGCAAATAGCAGCGATTGTCTAAATATTTAGCAACGACCGACAATTCACCATCCCGTTCTAAAATAAGAGCACCTTTTGATGCACCAGCATTTTCGATCGAGATGCGGAGTAAAGTTGATAGCAATTCTTCAATATTGATGACTCCCGATATGGCTTGCGAAGCTTTGATTACAGTATCTAAGTCGAGAAATTGCGACATCCCTTTGCTTGTGGAACTCATGCCGAGTGCCATTGTTTCGACAATAGTTTCTCCAGCAGTCAACTTTCTTTCTTGTTCGAGAATGGGAGCGAGTAAATAGGGATATTTTTGTTCGAGTTCGGCAACTTTTGCCTGACTTCCCCAGCGAGCGTAAGCATAGTAAGCATCAGTTATATAGGCGCGGGCAATTTTATCTTTACCTAATTTGAGGTAGAATTTAGCTGCTAGTTCTGTTGCTAGTGCTTCTTCTTGAAAGTAGTTGTTTTCTTTAGCAAGGGTAATGGCTCGATCGTACAAATCGATCGCTTCAAATTTATTACCCGATACGCGCGCTATTTCTGCTGCGATTAAGTCATACTTGTGTTGGTAATTCATCGGCGCGTGAACCGCCCAGGTTTGCATTTTTTCTTGATTTGCTCTCACTCGATCTAAGTATTGTTCTCGATCGCTCTGTGCAGCATCGGGATACAGGGCTAACAAAGCTAGGGAATAGTAAAAGTTGTGCTGCGGCACCATCATCAGCGAACCGACACCAGCGACATATTGTTCTGCTAGTTGGGCATTGGCTACCGCACTGGCACTGTCGCCAAACAAATAATTAATTACTAATTTAGAAAAATAAACTCCAAAAATTGAAGAGACGTTATTAGCAGCTAACAAAACAGGCAGCATTTCATCTTCATTAAAGATCTCGCTAACTAAGCGAAATTTATCATCAGCTAATCCTTGTAAGTTTAAAGTGAGTTGCCGCCAAATTTTGGTATAATAAGTTTGATATTCTTGTTTAGATTTGACCATAAATTCCAGATATTGCTGGTATTTGCGTTCGACTGATACTAAGTATTCACCGCTGAAAAAGCTGTAAATGCACAGATACATCGCAGCATAACAAGCATACTCAATATCGCCAGTTTCTAAACCTCTTTGGACTGCCGATTGCAAAGACGGGATTGTCGAACGACTGGCTTCTTTCCAATGTCTCACGCAAGCATTGTAGACCATCAGAACTTTAGATTCAAATTCGGGCGCGGGAAATTTATTTAATACTTGCAAAGCCAGTTGACCGTATTGATAGCCTAATTCAATTTCGCCGATTACTTCACAGATTAAACTGCAACAAGCATAGGCATAACTAGCAGGTGCAGAGTTGCCGTATTTGCTGCAAATATGTGCCATTGTAAACACAACAGACGGATAAAGTTCTGGACTAGCTAAATAAGCTGCGGAGGCGATCGTGCATAAAATTCTCAAAGCAGCAATTTTATAGGGGTCGTTAATTTCTGGCAAATTAGCTAAGGCGGATACTTCCTCTGTAGCGGGTAATTGTGATTCCAAAGCAACGCCCAGCATTCCCAGAACTTGCAATCCCGTATCTACGGCAGATTTCATCTGATTTTGCGCGATGTAAGACTGAATTTGCGCTTCGTAAACTCGGAATTTATCGAGGAGATTTTGCGATCTAGATAGCACTATTTCTGTCAGTTGTTGCGACAGAGTGAAATTGGTATTCAAATATTCGGCTTCAACTGATTCTAGATAAAGATCGATCGCCAAGTCATATAAATTAATCCAGCAATCCTCTGCTAGCAGATTTCTGCCTGCAGTTAAGTAATCGACAGCAGCAGCATAAGCAGTGGAAGTTTTTGCCTTGCGCCCCGCAATTAAATTTAACTCAGCTAATCGATGCTTTTCAGCGATATCGACTATTAATTCTCTGCCAATATTCAGGTGATTGACAAGATCGAATATCTTGTCTTCCCCAGGGGCGGTGTCGGTGCGCCCGCCCGTTTCCTGCTGCAACAACAATCTGCCAATTTTTAGGTGAGTTAACTGTTTTCGATCGTCGGGAATCAAAGAATAAGCGGCTTGTTGCACGCGATCGTGCAAAAATTTGTAATTTGGCAACTGACAATCGGTAACAGCAAATTGTGCGGGTTCCCCATCACCTGCAAAAAATTTGTAAACTTCATTTTGCGGTAAAATCAGACCTTCTTGCAATGCTTCCCACAAGTTAGTTGCGGTGTCTGTTTGAGATTGTTCGCAAACCAGGGCTAAGGTTGCTAGATCGAATCGATCGCCGATGCAAGCAGCTAATTTTAAAACATTTTGAGTTGCGATCGGCAATTCCTGCAATCGATCGGCCATAAATTCGACGACATCATCGCTGACTGTTAATTCTCTGATTTTCGCAAGATCGCACTGCCAGCCTGTCCCTTCCCCCGACAGAAATGAGGTATAATCGAAATAAATTAACTTGTCTTCGTGCAGCTTTTTTAGTAATTGATTGCTAAAAAAAGGATTGCCTTGGGTTTTTTGATAAACTAATTCTGTCAAGGCAAGAGAACGCTCGATCGAACAACTTAAAGCATCAGCAATCAAGCGATTTAAGTCAAGTTTTGTCAGGGGCGCGAGAGTAATTTGATTGATTGTCGGCGCGATCCGATTCGCCCGATCTTGCAGGTTGCGAATTCCTGTTAGAGTCAGCATTAATGGATGAACGCTGGAGACTTCGTTATCTCGATAAGCACCAATTAGCAGCAAATGTTGACCTTCAGGTTCGCTCACTAATAACTGCATTAACTTCAGAGATGCTGAATCTGCCCATTGCAAATCGTCTAAGAAGATAACTAAGGGATGATTTTTAGTGGCAAAGACGCGAATGAACTTTTGAAATAACAGATTGAAGCGATTTTGTGCGGGATTTGGTTCTAATTCCGGGACAGCAGGTTGCTTGCCAATCAGCAGTTCTAATTCGGGAATGACATCAATAATTACCTGCGCGCTATCTCCTAAAGCTGATAAAATTTGAGCTTGCCACTGTCGCACTATATCGGGGCTTTCTGTGAGCAATTGCTGCAGAAAACCTTGCAAGGCTTGCACCCATGCCGAAAAGGGAATATCGCGCTTGAATTGGTCGAATTTCCCTTTGATAAAATATCCCCGCTGCTGAACTATTGGCTTGTGAACTTCATTAACCACAGCGGTTTTTCCAATACCGGAAAAGCCGGCTACCAGTATAATTTCAGTAGTAGCACGATCGATGCTATGGGAATTTATGTTGCTGGTAGGTTGTGCTGCCAGATCGGTTGCTGGGGAATTTTCTTGGGTACAGGCAACGCGCTGGAAGGCTGCTAATAGAGTCGCAACTTCAGTTTCTCTGCCGTAAAGTTTTTCGGGAACGATCCAACGTTCGGAAATATCTCTGCTGCCTAATTCAAACAGTTGAATCCTGCCGCTAGCTAAGTATTCTGTTAAGCATTTTTCTAAATCGTATTTGATACCTAAAGCATTTTGATACCGTGCTTCTGCTGTTTTTTGCATCAGCTTGAGCGTGATGTAATTCAATACTTGAGGGATGGCAGGATTGAGGACGATCGGCTCAATTGGCTGGCGGGCAATGTGACAGTGAATCAATTCCATCGGATCGGTGGATTGGAATGGCAATTCTCCTGTTAGCAGTTCATAAAAAGTTACTCCTAGAGAGTAAAAATCGGTGCGGTAGTCAATTCCGCGATTCATTCTTCCTGTTTGTTCGGGAGACATATAAGCTAATGTCCCTTCCAAACTATTAGGGTTTTTAATCTCTTGAGTTTCTTTAGGTAACAGCGAGGAAATACTGAAGTCTATGAGTTTGATTTCACCAGTCGCAGGGTTGATGATAATATTCTGGGGTTTGATATCTTTGTGAATAATTCCGTTGTGATGTAGCGCATCTAATGTCGAGCAAAGTTGAATAGAAATTTGCAAGAAATCTTCCAGGCAATTAGTGAACTTTTCTTTGACTCTAAAAGCATCGCTCGTGAAATATTCAGCTAGAGAAATACCGCCGAAGTCTTCCATCACTAAGGCAAAACCGTTACCGCATACTTCGAGACTTAAGTGTTCGACTACACCGGAATTTTTAATGTTTTTGGCAATCGTATATTGATTGCGAAACTGCACGATTTCGCTGAAAGTTGGATATTCAGACTTGAGCAATTTGATGACTGTCTGTCGGTTATCTGATTCACAAATAGCTCGATAAACTAAGGTTCGGGTCCCAGAGTATAGTTGTTCGATCGGGCGGTAGCCGGCAAGTGAAATTGGTGTCATAGGAAGAAGGAAGAAGGAAGGCACGACACGGATTATGACACGGATACACGGATGAATTATTCGTATGAACCGAGTCAAAAGTCAGAAGGAAGAAGGAAGAGGGAAGAAGGAAGAAGGAAGAAGGAAGAAGGAATAATATATCTTCAGTAAGCTTTTGGGGGATTTGGATATTACATTTAATTAGGTGGACTTACTTAATATTATAAATATTATAGCCATTCTCAGGTAAGTGAGGTACGGACTCAAGCAATTACCAATTACCAATTACCAAAGTCCTCTATTAAAAACCTTTGAAACGCTTGCTGCGCGGCAGCGTTTTTTTCAACAAACCGCAATTGGGATATTCTGCTTCCTGTTGCTTAAATTCTGTGCAAATCTCTCGATACATAGCTATTTTTTTGTCCTCATAAATAGAGTTAGGAAAATTTGCGTTTGCGTTGGCGAGCGCTGGTGCGAATTGTGGGTAAAGTTCGTCTTGCTTGACTCGCGGCTGTTCGTAGAAAGCTTTAATTGCTGGCAGAGATCGCCGGGGCGGCGTACCGCTGTTCAAGTCTTCGCTAAACGCAATCCACAGTTTCGTATCGACGCTACTCATGTAGTCGATAAATTTAACAGCACTAGCCTGACACTCTCGATCGCTACAGGTAGTAGAATTCACGACTAAAGTATCAGTAAAAACTAATGGTTGCAGTTCCTCACCGTAGGGTGCTGGTGTAGCAAATAGGGGTAGTTGCTGCGAGTCTGACAACCGGATGTAAAAAGAGTTTTCTGAAAATCCTATAAAGCTATTTGCTCCTGCTAAAAAATCCTCGTAGCCAGCATTTGGATCTTCGTTATAATAGTTGTTGAGGCAGCCATTAGTCCCGTTTACTTCACATTCAGCAGACATTGCTACTAAATTGTTCATTACCTGGGAATCGATCGGTTTTGCCAAAGCTTCTGTGACTTCATCGAACCCAAACAAATCTGCATAGCCATCCAAATAAAAGCCGATCGCATTCCAGTCGCTGTTAAAATTTGCAATCAATCGCGGTTTGACAGGTGGTTTGTGAGATAAATAATTTACCAACTCCGGCACGGATTTAACTTGCCAAATATCTCGGTCTTTTCCGAATAAAAAATACGAACACAGCCATGTTGGAAAACCGTAGAGTCGATCGTTGTAAGTAGATGCTGCTAAACCGACTTGCCAAAACTTGGAAGTTGAGATTTCTGGAGAAGCTGGGAGAATTAAGTTGCGATCGACCGCATCACCTAACATTAAGGTATCGAGTTCTACTAAATCGAATCCATTTTTACCCAGCAAGTTTGGCAAATTGCTGTAGGTATAGGTATCGTATGCTAAATCTTGAGTCATTACTGCATCGAGCAGAATTTGCGGATTTTGCTGTTGAAATTCATTAACAATCCGCCTTACCATCGGCCCAAAATTGGCTTCCGGCGTTGTCGGTAAATACGGATACAACAATACCGATAGAGTCTGCTGGGCTTGACCGGTGAAAGATAAATAGCGATCGGGGCTATTTGGCGTTACATTGAGATTGCCAACATTGTATCCCGCGCACTCCACGCGATCGATTGTTTGTGCTGGGAAAGCTTGCGGATTGAGTTCAAAAGTTGCACCTTGTGAGAGAGCAATTTCCTGGGTATTTCCATCAGCATTTTTCTTGATTGTGTCGCGAAAATTGCCAGCAGCATTACAGATAATTGTCCGATCGCCAGCATTGTGAATGTAAATCTCACCCGCACTGGCAACTTTGGGAAACAGAGCGATCGCTGCGATACTTAATACGATACTTAATAAGATTGACAGCAGTCTCAACATATAGTACATCATATATTTTGAACTTAATGCAACAATAACTTGAATTATATAATTATTATCTAAAAGTTTTGTAATTATTATGTAAATCTTTTGCTAAGTATATAACATATCTTCCCTACTTTTTACAGGCACGCAAAAAAACTTAATATTTAGGCTCGTTCGATTGCGGTTCGTACTGAGGATTTCAGTCCGCAAAAAAGAGAGGACTGAAGTCCTGACTACAAACTGTTTTTCTTATGATAATCGATCGAGCGCGATCTCAGTTCTGTTTGGATGTCTTCAACAACATCATCCTGTAGCTTCAACACCAGCAGCGTAATATCATCAAACACTTTTTGCTTGCCGATAAACTGCTTGACATCTGCAATAATCGCTTCCTTAATTTCCGATGCTGATTTATGCCAATTCTGGCCGATCGTCGCACACAATGGTTCGATACCGTATTGTTTTTTGTCCAGATTTTGGGCTTCCGGTATGCCATCAGTGTAGAGAACAATGCCATCACCAGGGTACAATTCGACAATCCTATGGCTGATAAAATCAGCAATATCATCATCCAAGCCGATCGGCAGCCCTAAATCCATTGTATCGATGCGTTCGATATATCCTCCGTTTCTCACGACGATCGTTTCTTCATGCTGACCGCTGATACTAACTTTACCTTCGGCATAATTCAATACCACAAAAGTTAAATTTTTATCAGAATTCATCCGTTTGATATTTTTGTAAATCGTACTATTTAGAATACTCAGAAATCGGATCGGATTCGGTTCGCGAACTTCTTGGAGAGTGCGCACGGCTGTTTGAGTCATCAGCATCAAAATACCGCTTTCCAATCCATGTCCGGTGACATCCCCCATGCCGATGGTAACGACTCCATGCGCCTGCAATACATCGTAGTAATCGCCGCCCACTTCATCCGCTGGTTCCATAAATCCAGCTATATCGAGTCCTTCAATTTCCAATTCTTCCGGCTTGGGCAAAATCATTTGCTGCATTTGTTTGAGAATGTTGAGTTCTGCCCCCATGCGCGAGTTTTCGCTCTTTAATTGTTCGTTCAAACGGGTGACTTCTAAATGAGCGGATTTCAGCTCTTGAGATCTTTCTTCAACTCGAAATTCTAATTCTTGATTTAATTCCTGCAAAGCAAGCTGAACTCGCTCGCGCTCCCGAACGTAGCCTCGAATTCGATGAATAAAGATACTTCCTGTTACCAGCAAAACGGGAGAACTCAATCCCGCTAATAATAGGGATCGAAACAAAGATTGTCGGTAGCGGGAGACGCTGCTCTCAATTTCTAATTGAATCGCATTAAGAGTAGCTGAGATGCCTTTGCTATACACCTGTTTGAGGCTTTCGTACTCCGAACCCGAGAGAATTTTCAAAGCTTGAGGTGCTTTTCCTTGGCGCACTAACTGAAACGATTTAGTCTCTAGATCGACCAACTTGAGATTAGCTTCATTGGTTTGTTTGGCATTGGCATTATAAGTATCTGGAGCCTGTTGAATGACTCGGTCGATCGTGCTGTCTAGTTGAGAGACAAACCGATTGTAACGCTCTTCCCACTTAAGATCTCCCGTACTAGCTGCCATCCGAGCCGACATGGTTAATACTTCGTCAAAATAGACGATTTGGTGGCTCAAAGTCTGTAAGCGAACTTGTTTAGCAATTGCTCGATCGAACGCTTGGTAACTTGCCCAAATATTCCAGATGGAGGCTCCAAACAAGCAGCTACTGAAGCCTAAGGAAAGGCTAACAAAGGCAATCAGTCCAGAACCTGAAGCAGATTTTGACCTTTTAGAGCTAGTGATATTCATCTCAGCAGGTTCCCCGCCAACGCTAAGAATTCATTTTAATTCACTTTTACCCTGTTATGTCGCAAATTATTGTAGGATTGGATTTTAAATTTGAGATTTGAGATTTGAGGTTTGAGATTTTAGGGGTAAGTATCGATTTGAGAGCGGGTTAGATCGAGCGATCGAGCCAAAAAATGGTTCGCAGTGAGGACTTCAGTCCGCTCAGATGTTGAGGGCTGAATTACTCACTACCAACTTTTAATTCGCCTCAGATGTTGAGGACTGAAGTCCTGACTACCAACTTTTAATTTGCCTCCATCCAAGCGATACATTTTTGCATCATTTTCCCCATCGTTTCTCGATCGGCATGATATCGCCTGCCGTGTCCCGGCAACACCCACTCGAAGGAATAATCAGCCAAATTACGCATCGATTCTATCTGTGCTTTCCAAGAATACCAACAAGCCGTGCGAAAGCCGATTAAATGCTGCAAAGTTTCCGACCAAGCGAGATGGTCGCCGGAGAACAAAAACTTATTATTGTAAAGCAAAACCGTGTGACCTTTGGTGTGACCGGGAACGGGTAAAATTAACAAATCTGCTGCTAGTTGGTGCGGTTCGCTGCCCGATAATTGTATTTCTACACTGCGAGTTTCCGCATTAATTTCATCAACATGGAGGATGCGATCGCACCCAAATCGATCGCGGTATTGTTGGTGATCTGCTACGTCGTCGCGGTGAGTCAAATACATATAGCGAATCCCGCCCATTGCTTCGATATTTTTAACTAGCGGCGGCGCAAAACGGGGGGAATCTACTAAAATGTTGCCTTCCGGGCGGACAATTAAATAGCTGGCAGCGCCGAAAGATTTCTCCGAGTGATAGCCGCAGTGGTAGATATTTTCTGTTACCAAAACTGGCAAAAGTTGCTGGATTTCTTTGATATTTTTCGGCTTGTCAACAGTGCCGATCGAACTTGTGGGACAAGACAGCAAAGCAGCGAGCGAGCGAATTTCTTCCGCCTCGTTAGCTGGCTGCCAGTAAACGGCCGATTGTTCTCCGATTTCAGTAAATACTTCCGGTGCCATCCACCGACAAGTATCGCAATCAATGCAGGTACTGTCTACATAAAAATTACCGCTGGTATTTTCGGCGCGGCGGCGATCGATGTGAGCCATTTTTCTACCTTTTTATAATGTATTGTCGATAAAAACCAGGATTTACTATTATATAACGTTCGGTCGATCGACCGCAATAATTAAGGTTCGTAGTGCGGACTAAAGTCCGCACTACAAACGTTTTTGTTATGGGAATCGATCGGACCGATCCAGTTATCTTTAATGCGCATTACACCCGCAGTCCGGCAGGGGTTTAAACCCCTGCCTCAAAGCAAAAGTCCTCTAAAAGAGGACTAATAGGTTTCTACGCCCAGAAACCCGGTTTCTTTAAGAAACCGGGTTTCTCTGTACCGAATATGCCTGAAAACTGCTGTATTCAGTCCTCTTTGAGAGCATCCCACGGGCGCGGAACACCCGTTATGAATCACAGAAACCCTTTCTCCCCCTCCCCCCCTCTCCCCCTCGGTTTTCTGAGGAGGACTTTCGCTATTAGCCAGGGAATTAATTCCCTGGCGGACTGTGGGACAGCGAATATTTATTGACAGCAATCGAAATTTCAATTAGTAAGGTGCGCAGTGCGCGCCCCGATCGAAATCTCTATTTTACTACCGCGTTTGGCTTGCCGGAAAAGCACCAGCTTTCACCGCTACAGTAACGGGTTGTCCGTTGCGGCTCAACTCAACTTGCATTTGAGTACCTACCGTACTTTTCTCGACAATTTGCTGTACTGTACCGGCATCAGTTACCTCTTGACCGTTGATTTTTTTAATCACGTCAGCAACCCGAATGCCAGCTTGTTCGGCCGGAGAATTATCGGCAACTCCCATCACCAATACACCTCGATCTTCAGTCAGTCTCAATCTGGCGTTCGGATTGCGGCTGAATTCTTCCTTAATTGCCGGAGTAATACCTAACATCCGAACTCCGAGATAAGGATGTTCGACTCGGCCTTTAGCTACCAATTGATCGGCAATTTGTTGCGCTCGATCGATCGGAATTGCAAAGCCCAATCCTTGAGCTCCTTGAATGATTGCGGTGTTCATCCCGATCACTTGACCGCGTTGGTTCAACAGCGGCCCGCCGGAATTTCCCGGATTGATTGCCGCATCGGTTTGAATAAAGTTAACCCGCTTGTCGGGAACGCCGACAGCCGCGCTAGAACGTCCGGTAGCGCTGACAATTCCCACAGTAACAGTATTGTCCAAACCGAGAGGATTGCCGATCGCCACTGCCCATTCTCCCGGCTGCAATTCTTCGGAGGTAGCCAAACTTACCACGGGCAAATTGTTAGCTTCAACCTTAACAACCGCCACATCTGTAACTGTATCTACGCCTAAAACTTTGCCTTGAAATTCGCGACCGTCTTTCAGTTTTACTGTCACCGTATCCGCGCCGTCAACAACGTGAGCGTTAGTCAAAATCCGGCCGTCAGAACCAAAAATAAAGCCCGAACCCGAACCCCGTTCTACTCGATTTCCCGGCTGGATCGGAGATTCCGAACCGAAGAAGCGACGGAACAAAGGATCGTCAAACATATCGTTATCTGGAACTTCTACCGTGCGAGAAGAATCGATCCGCACCACTGCCGGACCGACTTGCTGCACTACTCTGGTAACGAAATTGGAGTCGGCAGATTGCAGGATATTAGCAGAACCTGATGCGATCGGCGCTGCGTTGGAGGGCGATTGTTGAACAGTTGAGGGCGGTGTTTCTGTTCCGATCGCGTTTGAACTTCCCGGTACTTTGGACGTTAAAGCATTGCAACCTACTGTCGCTGTCGAACCGAGCAAAACTAGGGATAACAGCGCAAGTTTTTTGGGCAAATAAAAGCGGCCGGCGGGTTGAGTTTTAGCTTTCATATTTTTGAGTTCCATATTGTTGATTGGCTGCGAGGAAGATGCGGAAATTATTATTTTGGTTTTTCCCGTACAATGCCAGAGTCTAATTTTAGTTCGATCGAAACTCTCTCTAAGTTAAATTGAAGCATTGGTTGGAGCTGTTTGCCCGGTAGTGTTTACCCTACAAGGTGGGGTATAAACCGAGGTCTTCAGACAACTTCTGGATTCTTTCTTTGGAGAAATATTTTGTACTGGAGCGGCAGCGGGCGGTGCGATCGAGCTTGCCAGATCGTTCGTTTTGCCCTGCTGGAACCCTGGATTAAAAACATAGCCATCGCGCGACAAACTTGCTGCAAAATAATTGCAGTTTATTGATAAAATAAGAGCGATCGAACTCGGCAGCACTGGCTAATTCCCTTTCACTTCCACGCTACATACTACAGCCACAGGCAGTGGAATTCCGCACTCGCAGTCAAATTTTCTCGGGATTTCCACTCAGATCGGCAAGGGAGATCGCCCAAACAACAGATAAAACAGTTTTCAGGTTTGTGAGGTACAGAGAAACCCGGTTTCTTAGAGAAACCGGGTTTCTGGGGCGTACTTCATAAACGTGCCATCTGCTGTAATATTTCACCACATCAACAAGCAGGCGAGACTATTGCCCGATCGCAATTTCCCGATATTCATCTGCTTGAATGTTGTCAAGATCCAACAGCGCCTCAACGATCGCTCTTGGGTTGTAGGGTTCGCGATCGTCACCGTTGAGTAAGTGCGATCGCTCGAACAATATTTCATTATCGAAGTTCAGACTTGTTTGCGATCGAAAATTGTCAGCTTTTCCCTTCCCCCACTCTCCCCATTTCCCCCTCTCCCTCTCTCCCCCTCTCCCGCTCTCCCCCTCCCCCACTCTCCCTCTCCCCCACTTTCTCTTTCGATTTGTGTGTCGAAATTCCCCAAGCATCAACGGTATTTTTAATAAAACCGGCCATCGGTACGGCAACTAACAAACCTGCTACTCCGGCAACCTTAATTCCGATTAGCAGCGATACTAAAATCCACACCGGATTGAGACCGATAAAACCGCCTAACAGCCGAGGCGCAACCGCATTTTCAATTACTTGATCGATGACTGTAGCGACAGCTAAAACCGTAACTCCGAGCCAAAAATTGTTCAGTGCCACCAGCAAGCTGACAATGCAAATACTAAAAGGAGCTCCAAAGGGAATTATCGTCATGACACCCACGCCCAAACCAAAGAGCAATCCGAAGGGAACTCGCAAAATCAGAAATGCTACAGTCATTGACAGCCCCATCAAACCTGCTAAAGTTGCTTGTCCGACGAAGTAGTTGTGAAAGCTGCGGGCTAGCAATTCTCGCAACAAAATGCTGCGCTTGGAAGGGAACCATTTAAACAAGCCTTCCCACAGCCGATCGCCGTGCAAAAGTAAGTAAAATGTCAAAACTATGGTGAGCAAAAAGTTCCAAATACCGTCGGCAGCGCCCAAACCTAGTTTGAGGATTTCGCCGATTAAAGATTGCAATTGAGTTGACAGCCGCTCGCCCAATTGGCGAGTTAAACCGCTAACATCAATGCGTAAATTGCGATGATCTGCCCACTTGTTAAATGCTTCAATCTGTTCGGTTCCCGAAACGATCCAACTCGGCAATCTGGTTGCAAATTCGTTAAGTTGATTGAGCAGGATGGGAGCGAGAGTTACACCCAAAACCACGACTATTAGTAAAGTTACAGCCAATACTGATAAAACTGCTCGATCGCGTTTCATGCCGTAGCTGCTGAGAAATCGCACTGGATAATCCAGCAAAAATGACAGCACGGTAGCGACTACCAAAACAGTAATCAGGGCGCGAAAATATTCAAAAACTATGAGGGCTAACCAGCAGTTGAGTACCGCTAGGGGAAATATCAAGCCGTAGGTCCACCACTGCGGTAGTTTAGTAAAACGTCTCATATTAGTCATTGATAATTGTTTGTAGTCAGGACTTTAGCCCTCATTGAATCAAAGTCGATCGAGAGGACTTCAGTCCTCACTACAAACTCACGATTGTCGCTCTAAAGCTAATTGAATCAAACGATCTACTAATTCCGCAAACGGAATTCCTGAAGCTTCCCAAAGTTGGGGATACATGCTCGTTGCCGTGAAGCCGGGGAAAGTGTTAATTTCGTTAATCAAAACTTCTCCTGTTGATTCAATGTAGAAAAAGTCTACTCGCGCTAAACCGGCAGCATCGATCGCTAAAAATGCTTTGACCGCCATTTCTTGGATTTGCGAGACGATAGCTCCGCTGACTTTTGCGGGAATTGACAAATCTGCTTGTCCTTGAGTATATTTAGTTTCGTAGTCGTAGAAATCGCTATTAAAACTAATTTCTCCGACTGTTGAAGCTTGGGGGTTGTCATTGCCTAAAACCGCGCATTCCAGTTCTCTAGCGACGACTCCAGCTTCTACAATTATCCGGCGATCGTAACTGGCGGCGCTATCGAGAGCTGCTTCTAATTCCGCGCGCGATCGAACTTTAGCAATTCCTACTGACGAACCCAAATTCGCCGGTTTGACAAAGCAAGGATAGCCCAAACTTTCTTCAATTTTATCGCACAATTTGGGGAAAACACAGGGATTCGACCAGATTTCGGAACGGTTGACAGCTATGTATTTTACTTGCGGCAAACCTGCTTGAGCGAAAGCCATTTTCATTGCTATTTTATCCATTCCCAGCGCCGAGCCCAACACCCCGGAACCGACAAACGGAATTTGCATTAATTTCAGCAACCCTTGCACCGTACCGTCTTCACCGTTTGGTCCGTGCAAAACTGGAAACCATATATCTACTGAATTCAAACTCGGTAATTGCCCGGAATCGGAAGACAAAGCAGAGTTTTCTGGTTGTAAATTCAAACCGGACGGTCGATCGTCAGAGGTAGATAAAGTAGAGTTTTCTGGTTTTGCTTGTCCTGTTTCAGCTTCTATTTGCAGCGGTTTTCCTGTTGCCAAAACTTGTTGCGGTGTCGCGCCCGACAGCCAGCGCCCGTCTTTTTGGATGTAAAAGGGCACAACTTCGTATTTAGAAGCATTTTCCCCCGCAGCCAGAGCCCGCCCGATCGCCCGCGCCGAACTTATCGAAACTTCATGTTCGCCCGATCGTCCTCCGAACAGCAGCCCGATCCGCATCTTGGTCATTTTTTCCTACTCCCGGTATTTCTTAACAAATATACACGCAGTTAGCGTAGCTGTGACAGAAAGCGAGAATTCAGGATAATCAAACTGACTCGAAAAATTGCAAAACTTGCGTTATTACCCGCGTTAGAGCGTGTTTTCCAACTACTTCTTGAGATCTAGATCCCCCTAAATCCCCCTTAAGAAGGGGGACTTTAAGATTCTTGCTCCCCCTTTTTAAGGGGGGCTGGGGGGGATCTGAGGGTTTGAAAACACGCGCTAGCTGTTGGGGGGACTTTAAGATTCTTGCTCCCCCCTTAAAAAGGTGGGCTGGGGGGGATCTGAGGGTTTGAAAACACGCGCTAGCTGTTGGGTTGCACTGGCTGAATAAACTTGCTATTAGCTCGAACAAAACAATTGCTGGGCGCGCCTCGATCGTAAGTTTTTTCTACAAAAAACCAAGGTTTATCTTGCGCGTCGTACAAAACTCCCGATCCGCTAGGACCGAGATAAATTTCAAACTTTTGCCCTTGTTTTAAAATTCCCACAATCGGCCAACTGCCAATATTTAAATCGATATCGCTGCCGGGATTTTGGATTTCTTGAATCGAATACTTGCCCATCCTGCAGTTGAGGCCTTTCGGATCGGCATCTACCACCTGCCAATACCTGTGAGATGTTCTTTGATAGTCGCCTTGGGCGTTGGGTTCCGGCAGTTCAACTTGAGAAGTTGTTTGCGGATTTGATTTAAGTTTGTTAGCTTCAGAATCTTGTGTCATAAGGGGAAGAAAGAGGGGGAGAGGAGAATATTGAAAGAATTACCAATGACCAATTACCAATTACCAATTCTCAATTCTCAATTACCAATTACCAATTACCAACTGTCAACTGTCAACTGTCAACTGTCAACTGTCAACTGTTGTTGGAGCGAGCCACAAAGCTAAATTGCGAACGTAAGTTTTGATATCGGCCAAAGCCTGCGGTTCGGTTTGCATGGTATTTCCAGGCGGCTCATCGACAAAGCTCGGACAGCCCATCCCAACATCCCAATTATAATCGCAAAAATGGTGAAAAGTCGATTGAGCTACGGATCGTCCGACAAGATTTCCTGCATCATCTTGGTATCGATCGAAAGCTACAGCTAGGTTAAAAGTGCGATCGGTTACTAAACTTTTTCCAGTAGCAATTGCTCGCCCCAATTCATCTCCCGGCGGTACTCCCACCGCGCCTTCATGGGGGTGCGCCGGAAAAAATTCGATCGCTCCTCCCGACGGTCTTTTTAAGAGGGGGTGAAGGGGTGCGATCGGCTCAATTTTTTGATAGTTGCCGTTGTTACCAGAATGATAGTTCGGCCAAGAAATGTAAGTAGTATAAATGTCATCAATGCAGTGCCGGGAAACATCCGGATCGGGGTTTTTTGTTTGAAAGAAATGCGCCACCCCGACACCGCGAAGATTGCAAATAGACGAACCCAAATCCTGATGGTCGCGAGTTGCCAAAATTCCGCCACCTCGATTGTAAAAAGCCTCAATTCCCGCTTTATCTTTATCGGTCAAACCGTCACCCACATCTACGGCAAACAGCCACAGTTCGTCAAAATCCGAGTCTCCCAAAGCGCTTAAAATCGGGTCGTCTCCCGCAGCATTCAACTCGCGGTTTCTTGCCGTTACTTGAAATAGCGGATTGTCGCGATCGTCCTTAATTTCCGCCAAGTAGTCGCGCAACAAAGAAAAACGCTCGATACTCCAGTCATCCTCAGTTGTCGGAATAGTTGTTTGCAACAAAATGCGAATTTGTTTGTTCATAAAACTCAAGACAGTTGACAGTTGACAATTGACAGTTGACAGTCCATCCGCTAAATCCGCTACCAAATCCGCTGCTTACCGCCCCCCCCACCGACCAACTCCAATCCCCTGTATCTTTCCTGTATTTTTACAGATACAAATGGCGAGTTTGCTTTACTCAATAACACAAATCAGACCGCCTGTAAACCCACCCGCTCTGCAGATTACTTCGCTTGAACCGATGCAGTTTCAAGCGCCGAGTTCGATCGCGCCTTACCATTCTCAAGCATTTCTCCCGTGACGCTAAAAGCGCGAATTTCAGTAATTTTAACCGGCACAATTTTACCCAACAATTGGGCAATATCTCCCTTAAAGAAAGTCAAGCGATTGCCGCGAGTCCGTCCCATCACCTGAGTCGGATCTTTCACATTTTGCGCCTCAACCAAAACCTCTTCAACGCGACCTAAATAACGCTGCGATCGACTCATTGCCGCCGCCGTTACCGCATGATTCAAACGCTGCAATCGATCGGCCTTTACCTCGTCACTTAACTGATTTTCCCACAAAGCGGCGGGCGTTCCCGGACGCGGCGAATAAGCAGCAGTATTCACCAAATCGAAACCGACATCTTCAACTAATTTTACAGTCTTCTCAAACTGCGCTTCAGTCTCTCCCGGAAAACCGACGATCGCATCGGCAGTAATCGCAGCATCCGGCATATACTTGCGAATTAAATCTACGATCCGGCGGTATTTTCCCTGAGTGTAACCGCGACTCATCGCCTTCAAAATATCGTTATCTCCCGACTGAAACGGGATGTGAAAATGTTCGCAAACCTGCGGGATTTCCGCACAAGCGCGAATCAATCTTTCGGTAAAATAGCGGGGGTGGCTGGTAGCAAAACGCAGGCGATCGATTCCCGGTACATCGCTGACAAAATACAGCAAATCCGTCAAAGTATGCAGGTGGCTGCCATCGGGTTTTGTTCCCGGCAAATCGCGCCCGTAAGCATCAATATTTTGACCCAATAAAGTAATTTCCCTGTAACCTTGACGGCTCAATTCTTCCATTTCCGCGCGAATTGCTGCCGGAATTCGTGACTGTTCGACTCCCCGAACATTCGGCACGACACAATAAGTACAGCGTTCGTTGCAACCGTAAATTACATTTACCCAAGCAGTGACTTTGCTATCGCGCCGCGGCTTAGCAATATCCTCCATAATATGAACTGCTTCCGTCGCCACAACTTGATTCCCATCAAACACTTGTTCCAGCAAATCTTCGAGTCGGTTAGCGTGTTGCGGCCCCATTACTAAATCTAATTCCGGGACTCTACGCAGCAGCGCTTCACCTTCTTGTTGCGCCACGCATCCCGCTACAATTAAAGTTAAATCTGGTTCCCGGCGCTTGCGATCGGCTTGCCTTCCTAAATAAGAATAAACTTTTTGTTCGGCATTATCGCGAATCGTGCAAGTATTGTAAAGGATTACATTCGCGTCGTTCGGATCTTCGGAAAACTCGAAGCCCATTTTTTCTAGAATGCCGGCCATGCGTTCGGAGTCAGCTTTATTCATCTGGCATCCGAAGGTGGTAATGTGATAGCGGCGGGGTTTCGCGGTCATGATAAATTGCAGGGATATATAAACTTTAGGTTTTTAACCTCAGCCTGTTATTATAGCAAGTTTATATCTTTTTTTGAAAAAGATTTTTTTACCGCAGAGGGCGCAGAGGGCGCAGAGGAGAAGAGAGAAGAAGAGAGGAGAGAGAAAGTAAGGTTTAGCTATTATTGAATTGTTCGATCGCCACTTTGCTCAATATTTTATATCTAAAAATTCTACTATAGTTTTAGCGATCGCCCGTGCGGCTAAATAAGGAACTCCATTTCCTACAGTTTTAAACATATTAGTTAGCGTCATCTCACCCGGCAGCGCAAACTCTTTTGGTAAGGATTGAATAGCCAGTGCTTCAGCAACCGACAGCCTGCGAACTTGATAGGGATGTAAATGAACTTCATTATTTCCGTAGCAAGCTGTGGGCGAATAACGCCACCGATGCAAGCGCTTAAAAGATTTTTTAGAAACATCTCCCTCACGGACAGTCGCAAACCTTTTAATGCCTGCTTTCGGTTTAAAATAATGCTCGGAATTGGGATGGTTGAGAACATCGTTTTTTTGGAACCAAAACTCAACTGTCAATTCTTGGGGAATTCCTGCGGGACAAGGCAAGAAATTATCGATCGCAAACAAATCTGTCTCGGTCCAAGGATAACTAAATACTTCGGATTTGGGATACAATATCTGACTTTCCCAAGGAAAATAATTTTCCGGCAACATTTGGCTGTTTTCGGATAAATCGATGTTCTTATCTCTAACAAGATTTTTGCTAAAACCGATTAAGATAATTCTGTCTCTATCTTGCGGTACGCCGTATTCGATCGCATTAATCGATCGCTCGACAAATACATATCCGGCTGCTGCTAATTTCAGCTTTAGCTGTTGGTAAAAAGCTTGATGTTTTTTAGTTCTCCACAAACCTTTGACATTTTCAAATAAAAAGAAATCGGGCTGCTGCTGGCAAATCAATTCTGCATAGGAAGCTGAAAGTTTGCCTTTATCTCCTTCGTGACCTCGATTCTTTCCTCCAATCGAAAAATCGGGACAGGGAGGCCCGGCAATAAATCCGATAGTATCGTAATTTTTCCTAGCATCTTGGATAGATTCCCGCAAGCGAAGTGCAGGTTGTTCGGTAATAAGTTGAGTTACATCTGCTGCCTCTCCTTCGCAGTATCCGTATTCTGGTTGCGGCAAATTCAGGCACTGTCGCGAGTACCGATATGCTTGCATAAATGGCGGGAAAATTTCGCTGACATAGGCTATGTTGAGGTCGATCGACTCAAAGCCTAAATCGAGGAATCCGGCACCAGAAAAAAATGAGAATATTGCTGTTTTCAATTTAAGGTTTCAAATAATAGGGTATGTGTATATTGTAGACTCCAGCAGGGCGAAGCATTCGGACACAAAAATAGTCGCTATTCCCAATAATAGGGTATGTGTATATTATAGACCCCGCCAGGGCGAAGCATTCGGACACAAAAATAGTCGCTCTTCCGAATAGATTGTCGCCCGAATGCTTCGCCCCTACACCCTCCATTATCAACGATCGACTAACTAAAATAATTGACCGCCTCGGAAGCGCCAATAGGGAAACAAAATTCGCATCACTGTTTGCGACGCTAGATAAATTGCCAGCCACACCAAACTGTAATGCAGCGCAAAAGCTGCTAGATCGAAATCTTCCTTCGGTATTCCCGGCAAGCCGATAATTGTTATCAACACTGCTACAAAAATTGCTTCCCATATTCCGGCGATGAATTGAAATGCACCGGGCCAATCCCGATCCCAGCGAAAATGCTGGAGGTAAATATATAACATATCCCAACCGATGCCGAAAAGTGCTACATATCCTAAAACCCAGAAATAAATTGAGCTGGGTTTAGAGTTAATTAAACCCAGATAAAATGGCAGCGTTACTAAGATACCTACTGTAGCTAATAAAAATAACCGAGTTTGCCAGCGACCAAATAAAGTAGGAGTCATGAGGATTTTAGATTTTAGATTTTAGATTGATTGAGGATTGAGCTATCGATTGAGAGTTATTGCTCGATATTACGTTAACGTTAAATAAACATAATTCCTGTAGGGGCGGGTTCACCAATAATATCTGCCTAAGATCTACAATCTATTAAACCCGCCCCCACCTCACGATAAACTACCATGTAGTTAAAATTAAAAATCCCAAATCGCAAAAAATCTCAAATCTCAAATCTCAAATCGCATTATCCGTGGGGTAGAACCCCCCAATGGTGTATACTAGCAGGTATAGTAGAATGCACTCTGACAAGCGCCCAAATTTTGGGCGTCTTTTATTGTAAGGGCTGGGGTAGTTTACCCAGGCGATCGATTGAAAATCCACTTCAGCCACTGTACCAGCGATCGCCCCGCACTTAACTGGCCAATGCCGGACGATCGAATTTTCGCCAAACTCTCAACGGATCGCAACGCCGCGTACTGCAAGCCCAAAAAACTGTCCACTGGCGCGTAGGGCCCGCCCAAAGTAATCGCCCCCGCCGCGTACACCCGCCCTTGAGTCCGATCCGGCACAGAATTCCGCAATTCTAATAATTCAAAATCATTTTGCACGCTCAAGCGTCCCAACTGATTGAGGGAGAGATTGTACTGAACTACTAAATCGTCCAGCAGGGGACTGGTTTTTACCTTAGCGTCCAAACCCGTAGCGTCGATAATAAAATCAGCCTCTAACTGAATTTGCCCCTTGAGTCCCTTTTCCCGAATGTAAGTCACCGTGCGGTTTTGACTGTCGCGATCGACTCTTTCCACTTCCCCGAAAGTAATCTGATACCATCCCTGACTCAAACCTTCCCTCACAATCCGCCGCCAATCGCTGCGCTGCGCTGTAGTCGTGCCGCCCCAATCTGTCAGCAACTGCGGGCGAAATTCCGGCTTGGCATTGTCTAAAAGCACGCGCAGTTCCCCGCCCCAGCAGGCTTTCGGCCAATTGAACGGCTGAAATTCGTAGTGATTTTCCACGCTTCTTTGAGCTCGATCGAATTTATTACCTTGAGGTTTGGGCGATCGCATTAAATGCAATACTTGAATGTCCCGATTGCGCCCCCTTGCTTCGTAAATCCGCTGTACCACTCGCGAAGCCACAATTCCCCGCCCCCTCACCAACACGCTGCCGCCCTTGGCTTCCAACTTTTCGTAAACGCTATCGTGGTTTTCGTAAGCATTAACTACTGACTCAAAATCTTTGGTTTTTTCCCGGTAAGCTTGCAAATCTGGCAAAAATTGAATTGCCGGATAGCCCGTCGCTAAATGCAAGTATTTAGCAACTAAAAAAGCGTGTTCCCGACGATCCGCATTCGATCGAGAATAAGCGATCGCGTACCTGCCGTCATCGGTTTTGCGAATTCCCCGCACTCTCCCGTAGCGAAACATCCGGTGCCAACCAATTCTAGCTGCTTCCCTGTCGATCGAATCAAATACATTTCCCGCTTTGGGCGTGTAAGTTTCCGCAAAAGTCGGTTCGGCAAACACCTGCCACAACACCGTCACCGACACTCCAAAATGCCCTTTCAGCAACTCTTGCCAAGCTTCCCGCAGGGCGTAGGGAGGCCAGCCCCAAATATTGTCCGGGCAAGAGTCAGAATTCGATCGCAGCCTTTCGTGCAGCGGAATTTGAGAATTCAAGCACAATCGTCGGTAGCGGGCGTAAGGCTTGTCTTCCATGCCTAAAACCGCAATGCGATCGATTTTTACCCCGCAAATTCGCAGCAAATCCACCCAGATAAAACTGCCCAAACCCCCACCAACGGCAGCGCAATCAATTTCTTCTACCGGCATTCCCGCAGCTTCGAGCGATCGCATTGTCACCTCCGAAGCCTGCAAAAATGTTACGGGCGGAAACTCTCCTTTACCCCTTGTAGAAGGTGGCGACACCGGAGGCGGGAGGATTGCGGGATCGGGTAAATTTGTTTGCGGGTTAAAGTAAATGTAAGAACTGGCAGACTGCGTTTCCGTCGCATTCACCGTAAAAGAAATGCCGATCGCGTAGGGTCCAATTTGCAGCATATCCCCGTTTGCCAGCACGCAGCGAGTTTGGCGCTGGCCGTTGACAAAAGTACCGTTGCGGCTGCCGGTATCAGTGACGACGATACTGTCTCCTTCCCTGGCAATCACTGAGTGAAAGCGAGAAACTTGGCTGCTGTTGAGGGCAATGCGAGACACTCGCTGTCCGTTAATTGTGGCGGGCATCGTCTCTAACTTCCGTCCCAGGGCAATGGGCAGGTCAAATATCGGGGAACGGCGATCCCCGGTAGCTGCATCGTTCCAAGTCAGTCGCAGGCGCAAGGGTTGAGGATTCATTACAATTTTTTAATATTTATTTCCAAATTAAATAACTTTAGCAGAGATTTTTAAATATAAGATAGTGTAGCCTATCAGATGATGCAATTCGGCTTCTGAGATTTGGAACTCAACGAGCAAATTGCGCAGTTAAAATTAGGTTTGAATTATCTGTTCGAGGTGAAATTTTGCAGGCCGAGCTACGTTAATGCGCGAGTTCCAGTCCGATCGAATAGCTGCAATAAGTAGGGCTTGCTGAATAAGTCTTTTGGTGAGGGGGGCATAGGGCATAGGGCATTGGGCATAGGGCATAGTTTTTCTCCGTTTCGAGTCGGGAATTAGACACACCACACAAAGGAAACAGTGCTGTGGTTTTGACCATCTCTATATTCAGCAAGCCCTAAGTAAGGTTTGTAGTGCGGACTTAAATCCGCAGATAAGCGAGGACTGAAGTCCTTACTACAAACCGTTCTCGATCGTCGATCGCGAGCTGGTGACGCTCGCACTTAATATCCTTCGCGAGCTGGTGACGCTCGCACTGACAAACATCCTTCGCGAGCGGGGACGCTCGCACTATCAACTGTCAAACAATTTTAGATTTTACATTTTGGATTTGGGATTGGAGATTGAAGATTGAAGATTGTCAACTATTAACTGTCAAAAACGCCAACTGTCAAAGATCGACTCTTCCTTCTTCCTTCTTCTTTCTTCCTTCTTCCTTCTTCCTTCTTCCTTCTTCCTTCGTAACAACTATCAACTATGGTCCGAGTACCACACTCGCCGCCGCCGCGAGGGAAGTCCCGCACCAAGAACACCCGGACTCCAAATGCGCGTAAGGGGAAATTCGCTGGCATTTGGGACACTGCAAACCGTATTTCATCGGACCCGTCGGCAGTCGGTTCGGCGGTGCGGGCGCAGGGGACAGCAAAACCGTCTGTTGGGATTCGGGATCGGCAGCCGCCACCGCAGTTACCTCAAGCTGCACTTGACCTAAATAAATGCGGCTTCCCAAACTCAATTTTGCTTCTCCTCGATCGAGAATGTTCCCGTCTACCAGGGGCGGATTGCTGGGACGCAAATTCCGCACTTTAAATTCGTTTGACTCTCGATCGAAAAATATTTCAACGTGCAGTCCCGATACGCTTTGATGCGAAAATACCAGATCGCACTTGGCAGGATCGCGCCCCAACCTAAACGTTCCGGGATTTTTGCTCGGCTGTCCGTCTTGAATTATTTGATTTTGACGCACCCCAGCTTCATCCTTCCAATCTAATGTGAGCTGGTTTGTCATAATTTTATAGTTTCCTGAAATCTCAAAGAATACTACATTGTTTTTATCTTAAATTCTGCAAGTTTTGACTCGGCTCGGAGATTTTTGGCCGCTCAAACAAAAAGCCCCTTCAGTGGGGCTTTTGGCATCGCACCGATCGCAATTGCCAAGATGGGGAAGCGACGATCGAACTGCCCGTTGGGAACTCGATCGCTGCTTCCCCTGCACTGCTTTATCCTAGTGCTGGTTGTCCGACTCCGGCGGGTGCGATTCGCCAGTTGCGGGGACGGAATCTCAAGGCTTAAGAAGCTGGTTCGCTTTTGCGGCTTTTGCGTCCGCCTTCGCGACCGATTTGGGCCATGTGTTCCCGATTTTTGCTCACGGCTTCCCCACCTTTTTGACCAGCTTGTCTGGCTTCTTCAGAGGTGAATTCGTGTGCAGTGCCTTTTGCGTGTGCAGCTTTGCCGCCTTTGCTAGCAATTGCGCGCTGTTTTTCTGCGTCCATAGATGCGAATCCGCGTTTGCTCTTTTCAGCCATGACACAGTCTCCTTGTTTGTTGTCTGATTTTTGAGTGTGCTTTGCATCATTCTAGAAATCTTCCAACTTTCGTACCTCTTTCTCAGGTACAGTAATTCTTTATTTCGCTGGAAGGATGGAATTGAATGCTTGTCTGCGAAAGATTCAGAAGATTTTTTTCTGTGCGGGGCGAGCCATCCAAATTCAATGTAAAAATTCAAAAGAAAGTTGTTGTTTTGCCTTTTTAGACTGAATTTCTTTGCTCCCCTGCGCGATCGCCTGTTACCCGGATGTTAGTTTGTCGGCCGATCGAGTTGTTTCCGGCAATCGATATTTAGGCGCGCAACGCAGCACGTAATCGATCGCTCCCATCAAGTTTACCTTGTGACCGATCGAAACATAGATCGGTTTTACTCCCCCTTGAGTTCTGAGTGCTGCGCCAACGGTTTCCGGGCCATCGAGCAAGGGCTGCCAACTGCCCCGCGATTGTCCTACTTCTGAATGTTGTCCGATAAATCGAGTTTTCGCAACTCCGATCGTCGCGATTCCTGTCATCACTCCCAAATGGCAAGCCAAACCGAACCTGCGGGGGTGAGCGAGTCCTTGACCGTCACACAAAATCAAGTCTGGCATTGGGTCAATCTTTGCTAGGGCTTCGAGAACTGCCGGCACTTCTCGAAATGACAGGAAACCGGGAACGTAAGGAAAAGTAGTCGGGCTGCGAACTACAGCTTGCTGCTGCAACTGCAGATCCGGAAAGCTCAAAACTGTTACAGCCGCCTGCGACACGGAGTCCGTGCTGTCGTAGCCGACATCCACGCCTGCAACGTACCGCACTGTTTCCAGTCGGTTTTCGGTAATTACCTTTGACCGGAGTTCTTCTTGAATGGCGATCGCCTCTTCAATTGTCTGCGGCCAAACTTGCTGTAACATTTTGGACTCTCTTCAACCGTTCTCATCTAAGTTTAACTTATTTTGCGGCTTTTTTAAACTCGGTATTTTTCTTTTTTCGCCTCTGGCTTCCTTGAGTAAAAAGAGCATAATTTATAATTTTTTAATTATTTCTTTTGTTTTCTACACAGTATAATTACACCCGCTTCTGGGGCAAGATTTTCTCACTTAGCTACAAGTTAACCCCGTGTCAAGATATTGAAACATTAATTTATCAAAAGTGACATATTGGCAAAAAATAATTTATTTTAACTTAATAATCAAGGGAGCTAGTGGCGATCGAGGGGTGCTGACCCGCACCCCAAAGCCAGACAGGAGCAACTGAGAAATATGACTTTTATGAATTAAATTAATGAATGGATCTGGATTGCCACTCAAAAAAATCAAGGTTATAATTAAGATATATAGCAGCCTTTTCAAGGCAAAAAATGTATGAAAATAACGCAGTCTTTTAAGTACAATTTGGCTTTGTATATTGTTGGCGGCTTAGTTGTGGCGATCGCCGCCTTAATCCTCAGACCCTTTGCCCTCGTAGGCGCTGGGGAACGGGGAATTATGATGCGCTTCGGCAAAGTGCAAAACACTATTCTCGATGAAGGCATTCACCCGATAATACCGATCGTCACCACAGTAAAAACCTTGAGCGTCCGGGTACAAAAAACCGACATTCAAGCCGATGCGGCATCCAAAGATTTGCAAAAAGTCAGTACAGATTTAGCAGTCAACTGGAACATAGACCCCGCCAAAGCCAATCAAGTTTTCCAGCAAATCGGAGACGAAGAACAAATTGTCACCAGCATTCTCAATCCGGCAATTTCCGAAGTGCTCAAAGCAGCAACTGCGAAAAAAACAGCAGAAGAAATTATTACCGAACGCAACGATCTCAAAACAGAAATCGACAGCAGCCTCAAACAGCGCTTGGCACCTTACGGCGTCATCGTGAGAGATGTGTCATTAATCAACTTTGGCTTTTCTCCAGAATTTAGCAAGGCGATCGAAGCCAAACAGATAGCAGAACAAGAAGCGAAACAAGCGGAATTTACAGTGAAAAAAGCAGTGCAAGACGCCCAAGCTGAAATTAACCGCGCCAAAGGTCAAGCAGAAGCCCAGCGATTGCAGAGGCAGAGTTTAACACCAGAACTTTTGCAGAAGCAAGCCATTGAAAAATGGGACGGTAAGTTTCCGACAGTAATGGGAGGCAACAGCAGTTTGCCGTTAATTAATATTGCGCCGCCCGGCAGTCAACCTGCAACTCCGGCGAGGTAAATATTAGTCTTTAGAAGACACCGACCACCGGGTTTTTTCGCTAAGAGACAAGTTTTAAGCCAAAATCTCAAAAAACCCGGTTTCTTTAATCTCACGTCTTGCACCATTTTCAAAAAACGGGGTTTCTGACCGAGATTTATGCGTAAAAACCAATATTTATCGTCAGAAACCCCGTTTTTCGCTTGCTGGTTGAGAATGGTGCAAGCTCTCAGTTTAACTGACTTCACATAGTTGCGAAGGAACCTCTACATTAAGGGAATGCGATCGACTTCAGAACGGGGAAAGCATTTAATCTGTAATTAAATTTACTGTGGCTGCTAATTTGACGGCGCTCGGATTTAAATTATATTAACATTTACAAATATTTGTAAGTATTTTCAATTCACTGGGCTTTATATGCGAACATGGGTTTAATTTCGGTGCAGCGATCGCTAATAAAGTTCGCCTAGTTCCCATAGTTCGCAGTTTTGAACTATTTTCTGCAAGCTTATTTTCTCAAAACATCTACCTAATTGAAAACGAGCTGGCTGGCAAGGTATTTCTACTTAATCAAACAAACCTTGCGTCCAGAATTGAGATAACTTGGTTTGACTCGAAATCCATCACAGTCCTTGGCTAGATAAGCAAGTAGTTTATCTAGTGCGCGGTAGCGTATCAATACTTAGCTAAGGAGAAATTAACCATGGTAACAGTTAGTTATCCAGGTGTTTACATTCAAGAAGTTCCCAGTGGAGTACGCACGATCGCAGGGGTAAGCACTTCAGTGACAGCGTTTGTTGGTGCGGCAAAGCGAGGTCCAATAAATAAAGCAGTTCGCATTCTTGGCTACGCTGACTACGAGCGCAGCTTTGGCGGTCTAGATGCTACTTCCGAAATGAGCTATGCCGTGCGTCAGTTCTTCTTAAACGGTGGCAGCGAAGCATGGGTAGTGCGATTAGCAAAAAATGCCAATGCTGCGTTTCGAGACCTTAACAAGGCTGCCCCGCCCGCATCTAATGTCCTGAAGGTGACGGCGATCGATGAAGGAAAAAGCGGTAATGATATCGAGGTACGAATAGATTACGATACGGATAATCCAGCCAGCACCTTCAACCTCACTTTTAACTACATCTCGAAAGACAATCCAACCGATCGGGTTAGCGAAACCTTTAGGAATCTTTCGATGAACAGCCAAGATCCTATTTATGTTGAGAGTGCGATAAATAATGTCTCGCGTTTGGTTACAGTCGGGCGCACGGTTCCCTCTAGCACGCTAAGCAGCCTCAGTGCTGGTACAAGTTTGGGTGGAAAGCTGGAGAGTGGTGGGGCATTGGTTGATGTTTCCACATTAATTGACAATACTCACGATCGGTTTCGCATTGTTGTTAACGGGCTACCACCTGTAACAGTGCAGCTTGCATCCACAGATGCAGGTTCTGGCACGCCCGCACAGAAGCTACTCAATGTCTGTAACGCGATCGCTTCAAAAGTCCAAGCAGCGGCAGGCGGCAACCCGGCACTTGCCAGCTTTGCCTGCGTTCCAGACAACAACGCCATTAAAATGACATCGGGATTGGGCGGAGAAAGCTCTAGCGTGCGGGTGTTACCGGGCTTGCAAAACGATATTTCTGCCAGACTAAAGCTCGGTACGCTCAATGGAGGTGTAGAAACAGACGCAGTTTCCTCTATACGTCCGGATGTAA
Organism: Oscillatoriaceae cyanobacterium Prado104; assembly: GCA_025454405.1. Taxonomy (GTDB): domain Bacteria; phylum Cyanobacteriota; class Cyanobacteriia; order Cyanobacteriales; family Microcoleaceae; genus Microcoleus. Next base: position 190,283 of record JALOON010000011.1, read on the forward strand.
TTCCACCTCCCGGAACCCTGACCTCCGGCACATTTGGAGCAACTGACCTCGATACCATTCCCAGCGCCACCAGTAACAGTTTTCAGATCGGTCTCAATGGTTATGGTTTGAACACAGTTAATCTGGGAAATACAGCAGCGACCGGCACAAATTTAGGTGAGAAATTGCAAAATATTGCGAGTCGTATCGAGACCGCTGTACGGGCGCTCAAACCAAGCAATCCCGCTTACAAAAACTTTAGATGCGTTGTCGTCGATACTAACAAGCTGCGACTGATTTCAGGAACGGGTGGGGACGGTTCCTCTGTAGTTATTGATGCTGCAACCAGTAACGATGTTGCCAATGCCTTGCGCTTGGTGACTGGTGCCGTCCGAGTTGATGGACAGAATATCTACTTACAAAACGGCACCGAAAATCCCTATACCGATGCCGATGCTTACAACCTGTTCATCGCCAGCCGCTCTCAAAGAAAGGGAATCTACGCCTTGGAATCTGTCGATCTATTTAACTTGCTATGTTTGCCCGGTGAAACAGATCCCAGCATTTTGATGGACGCAGCAGCCTACTGCCAGGAACGGCGAGCTTTTCTGATTGCTGATGCATCAAAATCAACAAGAAGCCCTGACGATATGGTGCAGGTTATTTCCGGTACGGCTCTACCGAAAACCGAGCATGGAGCAGTTTACTATCCCTGGATCGATATTGCAGACCCGTTGAATAGCGGTAAGCTGCGCTCCTGCCCGCCCAGCGGCACGATCGCTGGATTGTATGCTCGCATCGATAGCACTCGCGGTGTCTGGAAAGCTCCTGCTGGAATCGAGGCAACCTTGGTAGGAGTTCAAAAAGTAGAGTACCAATTGACCGATCGAGAAAATGGTGTTCTCAATCCCCTCGGCGTGAATTGCCTTCGCAACTTTCCAGTATATGGCGCGGTAGCGTGGGGTGCCCGAACCCTACGCGGGGCAGATGCGATCGGTTCGGAGTGGAAATACATTCCCATTCGGCGGCTGGCACTGTTTTTAGAAGAATCCCTTTATCGCGGCACTAAATGGGTGGTATTTGAACCGAACGACGAACCTTTGTGGGCGCAAATTCGGCTGAATATCGGTGCTTTCATGAATGGATTGTTCCGCCAGGGTGCATTTCAGGGAAGTACGCCGGACAAAGCCTTTTTCGTGAAATGCGATAGCGAAACGACTACCCAGGCCGATCGCAATTTAGGCATTGTCAACATCGAAGTCGGGTTTGCTCCTCTCAAACCTGCCGAATTTGTGATTATTAAAATTCAGCAAATTGCTGGCGACCTGCAATAATTTTAGGAGGTGGCAATGGCTAACGGATTTGTTAAAAATGCCCACCGGATCGATCCCTACAAAAATTACAAATTCCGAATAAAATGGGATGGAAAAACGGTTTTGGGTGTTTCTAAAGTGGGAGCACTGAAGCGGACGACTCAGGTTGTCAACTATCGATCGGGCGGCGAAAACAGTACCGACCACAAATCTCCCGGACGCACGACTTATGATGGTTTGACTTTAGAACGCGGGATTACTCACGATCCGGAATTTGAAGCTTGGGCAGACAGGGTGCATCCCTATGCTGGCGACACGGCAATGGATTTGGCAAACTACAAAAAGGAGTTAGTTCTCGAAGTTTTGAATGAGAAAGGTCACGTAGCATTGCGATATTTTTTGCATGATTGTTGGGTGAGCGAATTTACAGCAATCCCGGCTTTGGATGCGAACGCAAATGCGGTGGCTGTGGAAACAATTAAGATTGAGTTGAATGGTTGGGATCGGGATAAATCTACCCCTGAACCAGATGAAAAAAGTGATGTTCCAAAGGATACTTAATAACAGTTGAAAGTTGACAGTTGTTCGGGAGTTTTGAGTTTTGAGTTTTGAGTTTTGAGTTGAAAGAGAGTTTTTGAGTTGAAAGAGAGTTTTAAGTTTCTCGGGAGTTATGAGTTATGAGTTTTAAGTTTTGAGTTTTGAATCGATCGGAATTTAACTCAAAACTCAAAACTCAACATTCAAAAGTTAAAAAAATGTGAGTGCGCGAACTTTCGCGAACTTTATTTAACTCACAACTCACAACTCAACATTCAAAACTTTTTAAGTTGACAGTTGACAGCGATCGAACAATCCAACAATCAAACAATCCAACATCTAAAATCCCCAATTCCCTAATTCCCAATTCCCAATAGCCAATCCCTCCGCTACGCTCCGCTCAATCCCCAATTCCCAATCTAAAATTGTCGGGTTGAATTTTTAAGGATTATGCAGGAATTAAATCGCGATCGCATTCCATTTCCACCGATTTCTGAAGCGATAAAGCGTCATTTTTCCCTCGGCGATCTATCGCTGCGTCGGTTTGGCATATTGGGGGAGGATCGGGAGGTTAATTTTAACCAACCTCTGCGACCTTATCTAGAAGTCGAGATTCTGGAATGCTGTACCTGCGACGGCAATGATATCGCCCCAAATCGCGATTTCTTTTGGAGTTTGGAACTCGGCACGCGAATTGAATGCTTGCTCGCGATCGCAACTATTCCAGGCCGCTCTGAGTTTACCATTCCCTTGCGTTGTTTAAATCCAGAATGCAAACAATCGATCGAAATCGATTTTTCAATGGAGGAATTTAGCAATTTACAGGCTGAAAGTAAGTCCGATACAGGGACGGAAATTGAAATTGGCAATCAACGATTCTCGATTCGGAAGCCAACCGGATTTGACCAACTTTACTGGTTAAAGCAATCCTTCCCAGATGAAAAGTCAGCGGTTCAGACGATGCTGCAAACTTTGCTGACAGAAGAACAAAAAGCGACGTTCGATCCGGCAGCACTTGCAGGAGAAAACTGGGTACAGATGTTCGATCGAGCAATGGAGGATATAGATCCGTTAGTAAATTTCAAAGTTGGGGTAAATTGTCCCTACTGTGGAAAGCAGGATAGTCACTCGATCGATTTGGGAGAATTCTCCTTACAACGATTGCAAAATGCTCAAAAGTATTTACTTGAAACTATCCATCGTTTGGCATCTCGCTATCATTGGAACGAACGAGAAATTTCGGAGCTTCCAGCTTGGCGGCGGGATTATTATCTGGCTATAATTGACCGGGAGGAAAATCGATGAGCGGCTATTTTTCTCAACTGATCGGACAAACGGGAATTGTTCTACCACAGCAAAATGTTCTGACTCAAAATGTGGTGTCAGATATTTTTAGTCTGGAGTCTGCTGCGGAGGAAATGCCGATTCAGGAAGAACATTTAGAAGTTATGGTTTCTCAACCAGAACAGCCTGTTTCTCCTGCTGTTCAAGCTAATAAACAAGTTAGGGAAAACGATCGCTCGACTACCAGTCAAAGTAGATCCGATCCTCCCGAAATTATCTCAGCATCTCAGACTGTTCAGTCAGTTCGTACACCGATCGTACCGGAAACCAGCGAACAAAGTGCGATCGCTAACTCCGAGGTTCCAGAAATTGCTTCAGTATCTCAATCTCAGACGGTTCAGCAAGCCCATTCACCCGTGATGCCAGAAGCAGGCGAATCAAGCACAATGGCTAATAGCTCGATTATCGCTGGCGCACTAAACCGACAACCAACCATCTTAGAAACTATCGAGGAACAGTCCTTTTCTGAAACTATCCCCATCTCTCACCCATCCGAATCAAAGGAGGCAAAAAACAGCAGCAAAAATACCGAAAATACAGTTTCAGAATCAATTGAGTCAGTGCAAGTTGAGAGCGAATCGGCTGGAACTGAAAGTACAATAAATACTGTTAAGCCGACCCCAAACGCTCGGGAATATTTGCAAGCAATTCGGGATTGGGTAGCAGGAACACCTCGGCAAATAGAGGAAATTCAAGAAATTTCCGACCGACAAATGCCAGGAGCGATCGAACAAAATGCCAAACCTGCCGCAGCGCCTCCCTTGGCTTTGGAATCGAGCAGTCAACAGGAAGTGCAACCCCCACAGGAACAGGATTTTGTACTTTCGATCGGCAGCATTAATTTAACCATAGAAACCCCCCAACCAGAAACTCTGACTCAACCAGTTTTACGATCGCAAAATTCGCCCAAGATCGAGCCAGACTTTGCAGCTTCCCGGCTCAGCAGATATTATCTAAGACTCAAATGAAAGTTGACAGCAGCCATTAGTCATTAGTTGTTAGTTGTGAGTCATTAGTCATTAGTCATTAGTCACAAGAACTATCTCTAACTCAAAACTCAAAATTCAAAACTCAAAACTCCTTACCAACTATTAACTATTATGTCACTTGCAGATACCGGAAAAGCGATCGGAGCCGTCAGCCAGATGTTAAAAGAACACCTGGTCAACCATCCGGCTGTGAGTGTAGATGACATCACAATTGGCAAAGTAGAACCAGCTTCATCATCCTCCAATTCCCGCTCCCGACTCAACCTATTTCTCTATGAAATTTTGTTCGATCCGCACTTGAGACAAGTATCTCTAGATGAAGGACAACCGCCGCCGTTATGGCTGGTGCTGAAATACTTGCTAACTGCTTTTGACACATTTGGAGATAGCGACAGTATCGAAGCGCACGGACTTTTGGGAGAAGGGTTGCGAGCGTTACAAGAGCTATCCTTGCTACCTTTAATTGGTTCAGTCGGGCCGCTGAATACTATTAGATCGCTGCGCGACAATCCGGAGCCGCTCAAGATTACCTTTGACCAAACACCTTCCGATCTGCTATCTAAATTAATGCAAGGTTCCGATGAAAAATATCGCTGTTCGATCGGCTTTGAAATCAGGCCAGTGATGATTGCTACCAACGAACCTCCGTCCTATTCGCTGTTGGTGGGGATTAACTATCAAGACGATACTATTGTTGGCGAAACGGGAATTCAGATTCCTGTAATTCCTTCTTTAGGGCCGACAATTACCGAAGTTATACCTACTAAAATCGAACCGGGAATAACTTCTACTCTCACCCTGCGCGGCAATGACTTAAATCTCTCGGGATTGGCAGTACAATTAGGGGCGATCGAACTCCCAATAACTTCTCAAACACCAGATTCCTTGCAGTGTCAGGTAAATGGAACTATCCTCGACGGCAGGGCAATTTCAGCCGGGAGCCATCCAGTTTCTGCCGTGCAAATTTTACCAACAGGAAGGAGGCGATCGAGCAATTTATTAGTAGTAGATATTTTACCAATTCTCGACTCTGCATCGGTTAGTTCCATATCTCGCGTCGATCCAGCTAATCTTAATTCCGATGTTTTTGGCACGATCGACTTAACAGGTTCCTTATTGGGAAGAGAACAAGATGATATTTTCCTCGCATTGTATCGAGACGGCAAAACTTTTAAAGTCTTCGACAACTTAATAATTGTGCCATCTTCCCCACCGCCATCACCGCCACCGTTACAAAAGCAATTGCAACTCGTCATGCAACCGACGCAAGCAGTCCCACCCGGATTGTATCGAGCAATTCTTAGAGTAAACGGCCAGCAAGCCAAACGCAGTCCAACCATCGATTTAAGAGTACCATGAAAACAACAAGCGATCGCAAAAATTCATGCTGTAAGCAATCAAAGATGACTGGGCGGTTGAAACCGCGTCTATACACACAAAGTCGGCCTGCACCGACTAAAAGAATAGGGTTGGAAACCTGGATTTGGTATAACAGCAATAAAAACGGTTCGTAGTGCGGACTTAAGTCCGCACTATTCAGATATTAAACCAATGTCGATGGAGGATTTTTCGTGGGGTGGGGCGGGTTTATTTCAATTGTTAGTTAGTGTTATAGATGGTTGGCGAACCCGCCCCTACAGGTTTATCGAGCTTGCTGCAATAGGTCATCACTACAAACCGTTTACAATCTTGTATAATCGTGCAAAATACCAACGCAACTACAAATAATATCAGTACATTTTCGCCCAATTTGCAGGCGCAAGATACCCGTGCAAATTACTGGATGGCACAGGTAACAGTGCGATTGCGGCGAGAAATTTGCTGGCGTTGGTATCAACAATCTGGCAATAATGTTGTTGCTGGTAACTCACTCCCACCTCTAGAAAATCCGCTAATTTCTAGCCTGAATTTAACTCGCCACTGGCAAGAGAAATATCATTTTTTCCAAACCGATCCTACAGCAAAGTATTTAACAGATAAATTAACAGTTTCCAGTCCGATCGAACCCCCTCCCCTGCGAAGTTCCTTTGGCTGGGTAATTGACACCCTCGGTTTAGATGAAATTGCTGCTTTTGTGCTGGCACTTGGGTTAATTGGAACGTTCGATCGAGCGGCAGGTACAGTAATTGCAAATTGCCTCAACGATGCCGTAGCAACCCAACCAAATCTCGCCCTAGCACAACTATTGTGGGACGAACCGGAACAGGTATTGGCAATCGCAAATCCCAGCCATCCCCTCTGGCACTACGGCTTGTTGCAGCCAGCAAACTCCACCAATTCTGCTGCAATGGATTGGCACAGCCCCATCGTTGTACCTCCCATCGTGGCAACCTGTTTGCTGTTTCCGAGCAACCCATTACCTCAAATTTTAGAACCGATTTATGAAGCAGGCGATCGAGCGATCGAAATTCCAGAAACCGCCAGTTTAGTAGCATTGCGGTTGCCAAACCAATCCGATAAAAAGCTGCGCATCGTGCCGCTGCGCGGTGCCGCAGGTGCCTCGGCAACCGAGATACTTCAGGGTATTTCTCAGATAACTTGCAGGGGAATAGTGGAACTTCAAAGTCATGCTGCGTTGCTAGAAAATAGCTCGTATCTAAAGTCTTTAGTAACTATTTGTTGGTTGCGAGGGATTGATTTGTGGGTGCGATCAAATGCGGTTATTACTTCAGGAACCGAAGCCCGCCATTCCCATGCTTATTTGCTGCCATTGCAGTCGATCCCGATCGCTATTTTCCTCGAAATTCGCGATCGCGGCGAACTGAATCACCTGCCGAATTCCCTGCTGCTGCCGATTGTGGATTTGCCTCGATTATCTTATAGCGATCGAGTCCGTTTCTGGCATCAATATCTGGGCACTCAAGACACATCTCCAGACACCTCTTTCAACCGAGCAATTGCTGAATGTTCCCGGCGTTTTCGCTACGAAAAAGAAACCATCCGCAACATCTGCGAAGGATTGCAGGGAATGCCCATTTCAGAAACTACCTTAATTGCAGCCTGTCGCGCCGAACTCGATTTAGATATTGGCGAACTAGCACAAAAAGTCACGCCAAGATTTGAAATTACTTCCCTAGTATTGCCGCCGAAACAGCAAAGATTGTTTGCAGAAATTTATCAAGCAATGCAAGCGCTAACAGAAGTGCATTACGGTTGGGGAACGGCGCGAGTATGGAATGAAAGCGGGATTTCAGTTTTGTTTGCCGGACCTCCGGGTACTGGCAAAACAATGGCTGCAGAAGTATTAGCAACTCAACTCGATTTGCCGATGTATCGCATCGATTTATCCCAAGTTGTTAACAAGTATATTGGCGAAACCGAGAAGAATCTGAAGCGACTTTTCGATTTAGCAGATGTTTCGGATACCATTTTGTTTTTTGATGAAGCGGATGCTTTATTCGGGCGGCGCACGGAAGTTAAAGACGCGCACGATCGCTATGCTAACTTAGAAATCAGCTATTTATTAGAACGAATGGAACGGTTTAAAGGATTAGCAATTCTGGCAACTAACCGGAAAAAAGATTTGGATGAAGCGTTTTTGCGGCGGTTGCGCTACATTCTCGATTTCCCGCTACCGGATGCAGCAGAACGCAAGCGAATTTGGCTGCAAGTAATGCCAGAAAATGCAGATACTTCTCAACTGGATTTTGATTTTTTGGCCCGCCAATTTCCCCTTGCAGGGGGACATATTCGATCGATCGCTTTCAATGCCTGTTTGCAAACCGCCGACGGTTCGACACAACCTCAGTTAACAATGGAGCGCGTAATTGTATCGCTAAAACGAGAATATGACAAACTAAATCGCTCCGTTAGTTTGGAGCAATTTGGTTGCTATGCCAAGTATCTTGAAGAAATGGAAAAACCAAATAAATCCACTTAATTAAACAAAAGCTCCGAATCGCACAAAAACTTACTGGCCGCACATTCAACAATCAACTGTCAACCATCAACTACTCCCTTGCCGTTAGAAAAATATGTACTTCTTTCCTCTTCTCTTTGCGTTCTACCCTACGGGAAGGCTTCGCCTACTGCGTCTTCGCGGTTCATTACATACAAAATATTCAGGTGTTAAGAGAGTATCAACTATCAAATCTTCCTTGCTCTTATGAACAGTCAAAAGATTAAGATCGATCGGATTTCAATTCAAAGTCAGGGCATCGCGCCCCCAGTGGTTCAAGCTGCCGTTCGCGGATTGGGACAAGAATTGCTGGCCGGATTGGCGCAACAGCGAGATGCTTTAAAACCGGGACAAAACCTTCAAGTTGACGCTCTCAATTTGGGGACAATTCGAGTTACTAACGGTCGGGATGCAAAGCAGTTGAGAAGTGAAATTTACCGAGCGATATTGCGCGCGATCGACCCAAATCTCAAACTATCGGATAGGAGATAATACCATGCCTTATTTGCTGCGAGGAGCCCTCATCGAATACGGCAGCGATTTTCTCGGTCCGCTGCCGAATGTAGTCATTTTTCAATTCAACCCAGAAACCCTCACCCGTGCCATCCAAATTCCCCAACGCCCGACGGGCGGCACCAGGCGAGAAACCAGTCAGGCAGGCGATCCGCCGATCGAACGCATCACGCTCAAAGCAGAGTTTGATGCTGCCGATGGATTGAACGCAAACAAAGTTTTAGCGCGGGGTTTTGGAGTCGGGCCGCAACTAGCAGCTTTGGAAAAAATGGTGTATCCCGCAGGCAAAATTAGCGGATTAATTGGAGCAGCAATAGATGCGATCGGAGATGCGATCGGTTTGGGTGGCGATGATGCAGAAACTCAACCAATTCCCCGAGAATCTTATCCGCGAATTTTGTTTATTTGGGGGCTAACTCGTATCTTGCCAGTGACGATCGATTCGATGAGCATTACCGAACAACAATACGATTTTTTGCTCAATCCAGTGCGCGCAGAAGTTTCTCTCGGGTTGAGTGTAAATTCAACCAATACTTGCTCCACCGATAAAGTTGCTAAGGGAGCGATGGAATATTCAAATTTAGCAAAGGAGGCTCAAGCAATTTTAAATCTCGCAAATACTGTTGAATTAGCAGCAGAATTAATCCCATTTTGAGATGATTGGTGATATCTTTCCTCTCTCCCTCTGCGCCCTCTGCGCCCTCTGCGGTTAAAAAAATCATGAACCACAGAGAACGCAGAGAGAAGAGAACGAAAGAGTTAAAAAGGAAAAAGAAAAGGAGAGTTATTTATGTTTTTGGAAAGTTCGAGATATTTCACTCAAAAGTTAGTGGATGCTGTCAGTAGCGATGGCAAATCTGTTAAGGCAATTAGCTTGAGAAGATTGCCGGCTGTAAGTGGTGACGATCGAATTGTTAAGGGGAACGATCGCCTGGATATCATGGCTCAGCGTCAGTATGAAAATCCTACTTGGTTTTGGCATATTGCTGATGCCAATACGGAATTGGAAGCGAATCAACTTGTTGAACAACCGCTGAGGGTTATTAATGTTCCCCGACAGTAAAAATAAGGAAGAAGGAAGAAGGAAGAAGGAAGAGGGAAGGTTGTCAACTGTCAACTGTCAACTATCAACTATCAACTATTATGGCTGTTCAATATCGTTTGTTTTTTAATAACAAGCCTGCTAAAAGGGAGGAACTCGATCGATTTGAGGAAATTACGGTTTCTCAGGAAATGGATATGGCTTGGGAAGCACAATTGCAAATACCTTTGTGTACGGATGACAAAGGTAGGTGGTCGGGGGAAGGGGAGAATTTTATTGCGGATTTTTCGCGGTTGCGGGTAGAAATTAAAGTTGGGGATGCTCCTTTTGTGGCTTTAATTGATGGGCCGATTGTGGGTTCTCAACGGCAATTGAATTCTGATCCGGGACAGAGTTTGCTGACCTTGCGGGTGCAGGATGATAGTTATTATTTGAATCGGGAAGAGGAGCTTTTTCGGTTTGAGGCATTGCGCGATTATGAAATTGCTGTCCAATTGTTCGATCGATTCTCGCAAGTTATTAAAGAGCAGAAAATCGATCGAACGCCTGCTCCTCCTAGCGCACCAATTCCCGATGTAGTGCAGCGGGGAACTGCGATGCACTTGCTGCGTTTTTTGGCGGAGCGTCAGGGGTTTAATGCTTGTGTTTTACCGGGGAACAAACCGGGAGAAAGCATTGGTTATTTTAAAGCACTTCCTACTGCAACTGATGGGTTGCCGCCTTTAATTTTGTTGGGGAGCGATCGCAATATTTTTAACTTTAACCCCACTCACGATGCGCAACGCCCCGCTCGATTTAGAGCCTATTCTCTGGGAATTGCTGATAAAATAATTACCAGCAGCGAATCGGATTTGAGTGGCGTATCGCGTTTGGGAGAGTCTGCTACGGTGCGAGAATCATCGGATGCGGCGGTGCAAATTCTCCGTCCCCGACATGGCGATACAGTCGATCTGGATAGTTGGGTGGCGGGTGAAACTTTGCGCGCTAGTTATGCGATTTCTGCTACTGGAAGTGCGATCGCGGATTGTTATGCAGGGGTGCTCAGTCCTTACCGTTTAGTTGCGGTGCGGGGTGCGAATGCTGGGGAAAATGGCACTTATTTAATTAGTAGCGTTACCCATCACCTGAGTCGCTCTCTTTATTCTCAAGATTTTACTTTGCGACGCAATGCTCGATCGGAAGCTGATGCGCCGAATAATAGTGCTGGGATACCTCAAGCTAGTGCCAGTCTTTCTATTAGTTTTAACGTGCAAGGAGGGATATTTTGATGAGCAGTATCGGACAAAATTTAGAGCAAGAAAGATTGTTGGTTGAGTTGGCGGAACAAGTGCGATCGCGCTATTTTGGCAAGTATCGCGGTCTCGTTCAAGATAATAACGATCCGGATAATTTGGGACGAATTAAGGCAAAAGTTCCCGAAGTATACGGCGACGAGCAAATTTCTCCGTGGGCATTTCCCGTGGTTCCTTTTGCTGGAAGCAACCACGGTTTGGTGTTGTTGCCGGAAGTAGATGATGGGGTGTGGATTGAGTTTGAAGCGGGCGATCCTTCGCGTCCGATTTGGACGGGTTGTTGGTGGGGAAGCGGGGAAATGCCTGCATCGGGAAATACTAATTCTCGAGTGTTGGTAACATCCGGCGGACATCAATTAATTCTGGATGATGGCAACGAAAAATTGCAACTCATCCACTCTGGCGGAGCAGAAATCTCGATGACTGATAGCGAGATTACGCTCAAAATTGGCGCAACTCAAATTGTCCTTTCATCTAGCGGAGTCGATATCAATAATGGCGCGTTCAAGGTAAGCTAATGGCAGGAAATCATCTAACTACATCAAGTCAAATTCAATGCCCCCACGGGGGACAAGCAATGCTGTTTACTGCGAACGCGCAAGCACTCGCAGCGGGAAGTTTTGTGTTGCTAGAATCGGATATTCATCCAGTTGTTGGCTGTCCGTTTGCTGTTGGCCCGAAATACTCACCTTGCATTCGCATTGAATGGTCTGGAGGATCGAGTAAAACTACTGTAAATGGCACTGCAACTTTAGTACAAAGCAGCATTGGCAAATGTATTAATGCAGAGGGTGTTATTCAAGGGGTTGCCATAGTTGCGAACGCGCAAACTAAAGCATCAGCATTGTGACTGAATAATGAATTTCTCTCCCCTTTCTCTGCCTCCTCTGCGTCTCTGCGGTTCGTGAATTTTTAACCGCAGAGGGCGCAGAGAGCACAGAGAGAGAGGTACGATATCATCAGAATTTTTCCATCCAAAATCCCCAATCCCCAACTCCCAACTCCCAATTCCCAATCCCCAAATCTAAAATCTAAAATCCTATGTTTTCTCCCGATGGTTCGCACTTATCTTTTCCATTTCGCATTGGCAGCGACGGACGCACTGCCCGAGTTTCCACCCTAGAAGAACATTTGCGCGATGAATTAATGCAGCTTCTGCTTACCAATCCTGGCGAACGGGCTTTTCTGCCAGAATTTGGCGGCGGAGTTCGCAGGTTAGTATTTGAAAATGCTGGAGAAACTACCGCAGCAATGACGAAAGCAATGCTGACTCAAGCAATTTCTCGCTGGTTGGGACATCGCATTACTTTAGAAGAATTAATCGTTGAAATTGAAAACGAAACGATCGCAGTCGATCTCAAATACCGAATTGCGGGAACTGAAGATCGGCGGCGGCTTCGATTTGAACGCAAAGGAGGTTGAAAATGGCAATTTTTCATCAGGAGGTATTGGAAAAAAGGGCTGAAAATCTGGATGCCAAAGGGTTAAATGGCATGGAATTGGTGTTGGTAAATCTCCAGCCTGCGGTTAACCCAACAGAGGCTATTTTGGAAGTTCATTTTTTTAATAACCGCGAACTTACTAACATTATTAATGTCCGCAATTTTGTAATTTCGGGCGGGCATCGAGTGCTGGGAGGTCCTGCTACCGGACAGGTGCAAGTAAGCGCGATCGCTCGTCCTGCTACTCCTAATATTTTGCTACTAACTGTCAGTCCGATCGGCGATTATTCAACTTACACTCTCAGCCTGAACCATCCCAAAATTGACCATCTATTTAGCGAACTGAAATTTAAGTTTCGTCCTGGCTGTTTCAGTACCGAATGCGCGCCGAAACCAACGTTTAAACCAGCGCCGATCGAACCCGCGATCGACTATTTAGCCAAAGATTACGATTCGTTTGTCCACACAATTATTGCTGCGATGATGCAGCGAGTTCCTGGTTGGCAACCTACCAGCGAAGCCGATCTCGATCGAGTGTTGTTGGAAATGTTTAGCGTGGCTGCAGATGAACTCAGCGATTATCAAGATCGGGTGATGAATGAGGCGTATTTGGCAACAGCCCGCAAGCGCGTTTCTTTGGCGCGTCACGCTCGATTGATGGACTATCACATCCACCAAGGAAATCAGGCGAGTACCTGGCTGGCATTGTTATTAAAAACAGGGCAATCCCTAACTCTTCCCAAACCAAATTCTACTCCTGGTTTGCCTAAAATTCCCTTGATGGTTTGGGCTGGTAACGAGGATGGCAATGATGCCTCTGCCGTAGTATTTATCACTCAAACTGAAGGAGAATTTTACCCCTTATTCAATCAAATGGGATTGTATACTTGGGGCAATGCAATTCCCGCTTTGGCAGCAGGCAGTACGGCGGCAGATTTGCAGTTGCTGGAAAAAGATAGCAACGATCGATTAATTCCGATTACAAATCAGGCTGATGCGATTCAATTGCAAGACTCGATTCGCTCTGGAAAAGTCAAATATTTACTGATTCAAGAACGCCTCAATCCGCTGACAGGTGGCGCAGCAGGGCGCAATCCAAACAAGCGGCAATTGTTAAAGCTTTTACCTGAAAAAGTAACAGCGCAGCAAGATCCATTGACTGAAAATTGGTTCGTGCGGGTGCATTGGCAAGAGCAAGATAAGTTGCGATTCAACTATTGTTTTACGGTTGATTGTAAAGACGGCAAACGAGAAAATGTTTCTCTATTTCACGGCAACCTAATTGAAGTTTATCACGGCTACCCTCGGTTTTTTGAATTTAAACAACCGGGAAGCACGATCGCACCAAATTCAGCTTACTATCGAGAAACAAAACGCTGGGGAACTTTATGTCAATTGCCCCCTGAACCTCTCGCCTATCAAGCAACACCTGCGGGCGGAGAAGTTCCCCCAAAATCTACTTTAGAAGTTGAGATAATTATAGATAGTATCAAAGATAGCTGGGAGGAAGCGATCGACTTAATTCACAGCGACGATAGTGCAAAAGCGGGCGATCGATTTATCGTCGAAACAGATGAATTCGGACAAAGTACCATCCGATTTGGCAATGGAATTAACGGCAGCAAACTCCCTGATGGCGCAACTGTTCGCTGCAAATATCAAGTGGGATTGGGATTAGCAGGAAATGTCGGATCGAAGACTCTGATTTATTTCGATCGAGCTTTTCAAGAAACTATAGAATCTGTTTGGAATCCCTTTGATGTGACTAACGGCAAAGCACCCGAACCGGTTGTCGAAATCATCCGCCGCATACCGGAAGCTTATCGATTTCGCCAGTTGCGCGCGGTTACTTTACAAGATTATGTCAAACGGGCGGAAGAATTACCGGAAGTATCGAAAGCAGCAGCAAGATACGCTTGGACGGGAAGTTGGCGGACAGTACAAATTGCGATCGATCCTGTTGGTAAAACTGACATAGATGAAGTATTGCGTCACAAGCTTGCCAGCCATTTAGATGCAGTGCGTTTAATTGGTGAAGATTTGGAAATTCGCCCGCCTCGATTTGTGCCTTTAGAAATAAAAGTTTCTCTCTGCATTCACCGCGAATATTGGCGGGAAGATATCAAGTTCCTGTTAAATGAAGAGTTTTTGGATGGGTTTACATCTGATGGCAGGATGGCGTTTTTTCACCCGGATCTCTGGACTTTTGGACAGGAATTGCACGCCAGTCAAATTATTGGCAGATTGCAGGCAATTCAGGGGGTAGAACACGTAATTTCTGTGACGTTAAAGCGCTGGAATGAAGCAACGCCGGGGACTGATAAAATAGCCAATTTGCTTCCTAATGAAATTATCCAAGTGCAAAGCGATCCAAATCGTATGGAAAGAGGTTTTATTGAGTTTGATATCCAAGGAGGTCGTTAATTAATCGCAAATTTTTTTGAATAACTCTTTTTTATTGAACCGCGAAGACGCGAAGAGCGCGAAGAGAAGAAAATAAAGGAGTAATGATTGTGAGTACATCAGATGAGCAGCAAAACCAAGATTGTCGCAACGATTGTATCGAACCGTTACTGTTTCCCAAACAAGTGAAAAATCGACCGGGACTCGATCGCATTTCTTATCGAATTGGTACTTATTCCGATTTCCGGGAATTTATGTTGAGAATGCTCGATCGAGAGCCAGTTTTAGCAGCTTGGACGCACCGAGAATCGGACGATTCGGGTATTGCTTTGCTAGAAAGTGCAGCGATTTTAGGAGATATTCTCACATTTTATCAGGAATTGTACGCGAATGAGGCATATTTACGCACTGCCCAATGGCGGGAAAGTGTTGCAGATTTAGTCAGATTGTTGGGCTATCACTTATCTCCGGGAATTGGCGGCAAAGCAACTTTTGCCTTTGGAGTTAAAGGGACAAATCCGGTAGTAATTCCGGCAGGGTTTTCTGTGAAAGCGCAGTTAGCTGCATTGGAAAAACCTGTTGATTTTGAAACAGTTAGTGAATTTGTTGCGGAACCCGCGTTGAGTCAATTTTGGTTGTATCGCCCGTTTATTTATCCAAATATTAAAACGGGAGTGCGAAGTTTTGCGATCGCAACTTCGCTTCTCGAAAAACAGCAACTAAAATTGAATAAGGGCGATCGATTAATGTTAGTTGCCGATCCGACTAATCCGCAAACTGCCAGACAAATTGCAGTTATTGCTGAAACTCGGCAACATTTGGATCTGACTGAGATCGCGATCGAAGGCAGTTGGCAAGGAGAAAATCTTAACACAAATCGGATTTATGCTTTCAAATTGGGTCGATCGTTCCGCTATTTCGGATACAATGCACCTCCCACTGTCACGGTAGTTAAAAATGACAAAGTGGTTCAAAAATCCGTGTCATTTGTTGCCAAGCTTGAATCTTTAACTAGATTTTTTCAGGGAGGTATTGCTAACTTGGAAAAAGTTCAGAAAGTTACGGCATCTGAAGTTTCATCTAACAAGTCAGAATTATTCACTGCTACACGATCGACTAGCAGTGCGCTAGCTTCTTTCGCTCAAAAATTGGTGACTCAAACTCCCGAAAAACCGCATTATGTTCCTCCCTTAGCTGCACAATCTTTCCCCCTCGATCGCGCTGTTGCAGATATTTCCACTGGTGCAATTTTGCTGGTTAGTTTGCAATTGAGTAAAGATAACTCTGGATTGGGAACCACCTATTTCTTTGAACGGAAAATCACCAATGTTTTTGCTGCTACTGCCTCCCTCGGCGCGCTGACAGGCGGTACAACTGTGGTTCAACTAGATCGATCTGTTGCCTCGATCGATCGAAGCTATACCGATATTCGCACCGTAGAATTTCATGAAGTAATTGGCGAACAATTGGCTTTTACCTCTGTTCGCCAGCCAGATTTAAACGCAGATAGTTCCCATCTTTACTTTTACGGAGATGGCAAAACTTATCAGAAATTAAACGGAAGATCGATTCAGTTGGTTAAGGGCAAACTCGCGGAACAAGTCACTGTAGGAATTGAAAATCACAGCCAGTATGACATTACATTATACCCGATAACTCTCAATCCAAAACTCCAAAAATTTACCCTAGATGATTTTCCCTTAGATAAACAGCCGACTGTTGTCGTGCATGGCAATTTAGTTGCAGCAAATCAGGGGAAAACTGAACCATCAGCAGTTTTGGGAAATGGAGACAGCAGGCAAATCTTTCAAACTTTCAAACTGCCTAAATCTCCGCTTACTTATTTCAACTCAAACAGCGAGACACCGCCGGAAATTCCCGAGTTAGAAATATATGTGAACGATCGACTCTGGCAGCGAGTGCAATCTCTATTTAACCGACAACCAAAAGAAGAAATTTACATCGTTAGGGAAGATGGCAATGGCGATAGTTGGGTGCAATTTGGCGATGGCAAAACTGGTGCCAGACTGCCCTCTGGCTTGAATAATGTTGTCGCGAAATACCGCACGGGAATCGGCGCTTTTGGGGCGATTAAAACAGATACTACAGTACAGGGAGGCAAGCTCGATCGGCTCGATAAAATTTGGCTGCCCGGTATTGCAACAGGTGGAGAACAACCGGAAACAGGAGACAATGCTAAAGAAGCAGCGCCGGGAAAAATTCAAAGTTTGGGCAGGTTAGTCAGCCTCAAAGATTTTGAAAGCGAAACTCTGGCTATTTCTGGTGTTGCTAAAGTTGCTGCTAGCTGGGAATTGGTCGATAACATTCCTACCCTCTTACTAACTGTATTGATGGAACGGGGAAGAGAACAAGAAATCGCTGAAATCCGCCAAATTCTCAACACCTACAACCGCTGTCGTGGTCCTCAACGATTCCCCATTTACGTTCGCCCCGGAAAGTTGCACTATGTTTATTTAGATATCGCGCTGGGAATTAACCCGACATTCCGCGAATCAATTGTGACAAAAGCTGTGAAAGTAGCGCTGGGAATTATGGGGGATGAAGGTAATGGAATTGATGGAAGTGGGGGATTGTTTGGCATTCGCCAGCGTCAATTCGGACAGCCAGAATACGCGACTCGAATTGCAGGAATAATTCAAAATATTGAGGGTGTTATGTGGGTAAAAGTTAATAGTTTCGCTGCTTTGGGTGTGGCAGAAAATCCGACAAATTTATCTGTACCAAATCCCAAACAGTGGAATAAAACTGTTGCTTGTAAGTCAGATGAAATTTTGAGTTTGTATAAGGAACCGCACCTGCAATTGAGTTCCGCAGCAACATTATCTCAGGAGGATTGTTGACATGAACGAACAACGAGTTTCTTTGTACGATCGACTGCCGGAAATTTACCGGATTCGGGATGAAGAACAATCGCCACCCGGTCAATTAAAAAGCTATTTGGCGTTAGTAGAAGCAGCATTTGGAGCGATTCACGAAAACATTGAAACGCTTTACCACGATTTATTTATCGAAACCTGCGATGACTGGGTAATTCCTTACATCGGCGATTTGTTGGGAACAACCCACCTCAAAGGCGATGCTTGGAATTTGCGGGCAGATGTTGCCGATACGATCGCGCTGCGCCGCCGTAAAGGTACACTAGGAGCGATCGTGCAACTTACTTACGATTTAACAAATTGGGGCGTGCATTGCGTTGAATTGCGCGAAAATCTGCTTTGGAACCAACATTTAAACCACCAACGCCCGGATGTCGGAGGCGAACCTCCTTACAAATTCGCTACCCGCCATGCAGTGATGCGCGGGGGAACAGTAACTTTGCGCGATCCGGCAATGTTAAGTTTGCTAAATACTCCCTACGATCCCTTTAGTTATACTGCCGATTTTAAACCTCCTACTTTGGGAAACACCCGCTACAATTTGCCGAATTTAGCAATTTTTCTCTGGCGTTTGACTGCGTACCGAGTCGCAGTTTCCAAACCTGTATTTAGAGGAGTAAATCCTAGAAATGCAGCAATCGATTTGTCAAATTTTCCCAAAGCTGCTGCTTTTATTGCCCGGTTTGAAGTGCATCCTCTGGGCGAACCCGTGCGCCTGTTCAATATTAATCGTTTCAATCCCGATCTCAAACCGCCTGTTGTTTCCGCAATTGACGAAACTCCCGGCCCGATTCCCACTGCACGTTTGACATCAAAATCCGCAGCAGGCACACCGGAAAAATACGTTACGGTTGAAACTTACAATCCGACAAATGCAAGTTTAAATGCCATTGAAATTGGCGAAACAGGATTGCAATTACACTTGCCAGAACCTTTAAAAAATACGGACTGGAAATTCCGAGGCGCTAATTTGTGCGCTTGGGAAAACGGGCTAAATCCGCCATTGCAAACCGATGAAATTGCGATCGATCCGGTAATTGGTCGAATTGCGATCGCGATTAACAATAACGATCCGGGCGGCGAAGGTGAGTTGCTAGAAAATAATTTATTCCTCACCTATACCTACGGCGCAGTCGGTCCTGTAGGTGCGCATCCGATTTCGCGAAAGATACCTGAAAAATGGCACGGTGAAGCTGTTGTTGTGAAGTCCGTAAATCTATTAGCTGGCAATACTTTAAATGCCGCCTTGAATAACATTCAAAATGAAACATCGCCTGTTGTTATCAATATTGAAGATAGTTTGGTTCATGTTTTAGATTTGAGAAACAGCGCGATCGCGGGAACTGTTGATGAAGATGGCGGATTCAATTTAAAACTCAATTCTTCTCTAATTATCCAAGCAGCGGACGGACAAAAACCGATTGTAAAACTCCTGCAACCCCTGCGAGTTCGCCCTCAAAATTTGGCAGCAGCCTCAGATTTAACATTTCGTTTGGAAGGGCTGTATTTAACGCGAGATGAAGCTTTCCCCAATAATGCACCATTAATTGCTAGAGCGGCAATAAACCGCCTAGAAATCGTCAATTGTACCCTCGATCCGGGCGGTCAAAAAGTCCTAGATGGGACGGCAGAAGGAAAGCGCCAACCGATGCGTCATTCTCTGCAATTGCGGCAACACTATGGGTTGAGTGAAGCCGATGAAAAGATATTCAAGCAAACACCTGAGATTATTCTAGAACGATCGATCTCGGGTTCTTTGCTAATCGATCGCGATTACCTCCTGTTTATTTCTAACTCAATTATCGATGCGGGAAAAGGCGTCGGCGACAAACCCGAAAATAGTTTTGCGGTTGCTAGTGCTACGAATGCGATCGGCGATTGGGGACCGCCAACAGTAGTAAATAATATCACTGTATTCGGTCGGATGCGCGTGGAAAATATTAGCGGACAAGGCGGTATTTGGGTGCATTCTTTAGAAGTATTGAACAATCAGAAATGCTGTCTGAAATTCAGCTATTTTTCAGGAACGGGCGATCGACTGCCGCAGAATTACGGTTGCGTGAAAGGTACAGCAGCAAAATTGCGCTTTGTCAGCGAAATTTTCGGACAACCTGCCTACGCGCAACTGCACGCCACGACAGATTTTAACATCCGAGAAAACGGTCCAAACGATGACGCAATGGGGGCATTTAACTTTTTATTAGAAGCGCATAAATGGCGCAACTTGCAAATCCGCTACCGGGAATTCATGCCAGTAGCGATTAGACCTTTGTTCGTTCCAGTAACTTGAGGATAGCAACTATGAAAGGTGATTTTTCCCGCTGGTATTTCAACCAAAAAGATAACTTTGCAGGTGTCTTGCAGCAACAGGGTAAGGTACTTTTAGATTCTGATTGGAATGCTCAAACGCAGATTATTAACGACTGGCAAGAAACAGCAGGACAAGATATTATTGGTGCGGGAGTTGCCGCCGTTCCCGCAGGCGCGCCGGATGCTTTTAAAGTTACTCAAGCATTGTTGGGTAGCAGTAGCGTTCAACTAACTTTATTTCCCGGCCGCATTTGGGCAGATGGTTTGTTAGTGAATTTAGAAGTAGATAAAAATGCAACTGGAAAACCAATTGTTGATGCGAATGACCAACCTATTGCTAAGCGAACTGCTACCTACTTGCAACTCCCAATTCAAGAACCACCTGAAAATTTGATTCGCAGACAAATTCGAGACGCTGTAATTTTGGAAGTTTGGCAAGAAGCAATTAATGGATTTCAACTGCCAGAAATTTTAATTGAGCCTGCCTTGGGCGGGCCGGATACCACCGAAAGAATCCAGACATCTACAGCATTCAAACTGTACAGATTGGCACCGGATGAAACTTGTGAAAATATCCGCACCAAGCTGCAAGACGACTTTGCAAATAAGGGAAAACTCACAGTTTCTCTCCAACCGACGGCGGTAACGAAGGGAGATTGTCCCGTCGTAAAAGATGGCGGTTACACTGGTTTTGAACATTACCTATACCGGATTGAAATCGCCAGAGTTGATAGCAGCACTCCCTCGTTCAAATGGTCGCAATTTAATGGGGGATTGGTAGGGCGAGGAGAATTTAAACCTGCTGCCGGAGACGAACCGACGAAAGTTTTAATTACTGCCAATTTCCAGGCAATTACTACTTCTGGATCGATCGAGTTTTATTTAGAGGCGATCGAATACGATGCTAATTTCGGACATTGGCGCGTTATTTATGGAGCAAAAGCAACCTTAAACAGCGATAATGAATTGATTTTAAATGCGACAACATTATTTGGCACTTTCCCCGCTGCTAGCGACCCTCCAAAAACCACTTTTTTCCGGTTGTGGAATGGCATCGAAGAAATCAGTCAATTTCCAATGGGAACGTCCAAAGAATTGCGCGATGGTATCCGCTTGGAATTTGAAAATCCCAGTCCCGGCAAATACGTACCGGGAGATTATTGGACATTCAAAGTTCGCGCAGGTGAGATTGACAACCCTCCATTTTTGTTGCAAGAACAGCCACCGGACGGAATTCATTATCATCGCGTTCCCGTAGCAGAATTAAACTGGAATAGAAATCAAACGATTACCTTTAACGCCGGAGAAATTGAAGATTGTCGCAAACCATTTCGTCCTTTAATCAATCAAAAAGGTTGTTGTTCTTTTACAGTAGGAGATGGCAAAAGCAGTTATGGTGATTTTAATTCGATCGCCGATGCAATCCGCCACCTGCCAAATTCAGGCGGCAAAATCTGTTTGTTACCGGGACTGCACGAAGCCAATGTTCTGATTCAAAATAAGCGCAATATCAAAATAGAAGGTTGTGGCAAACAAACTCGCGTGATTCCTCAAAAAAACGATCGCGAATCTCCGATTTTCCAGATTGTCGATTCCGAATGTATCGCCCTACTCGACATGGATTTAGTCACTTTAGGAGGAAGGGCGATCGAACTTGAAGCAACAGAAATCGGGAGACTCAAAGAAATCGAAATCGGACGCAACCGAATTATCGCCTGCCAAGAAGCAATCCATGTCAAACAAGGAGTAGAAATTAACATTCACCACAACAAAATTCGGATGTTAGACAAACAAGGTGCTGGTGTTGGCATTTATTTAATGGCAGAAGATAGCCTCATCGAACGCAACGATATCGGCGTAATTCCGGCCGAACAAACACCGCCTCGCGACACGCCCAATGGTGAAAACACACCAGATCCCACCGATCCTTGTGCCAATTTAGAAATCGTTTATCACAATATTCCTGTTTTTGTGGGTTACATCAATTGGATTTGGTCTATTCCTTTGCTTTTGTTCCTCACAAATCCCTATCAAGCATTGGGTGGCATTCAAATTGCTGGCGGTTCCGAACGAGTCAAAGTGTGGGAAAATACGATTAATGGCGGTGCGGGAAATGGCATTGCTTTGGGAACTTCGCTGGCTGCATTTTTAGAACAACTGGCAGAAAGCCCGGAAGAAAAAGAACAGATAATCGAACATACCCGTGGAGGAATCGAGGGTTTTGTCAAGCTTGAAGAAACTGGATTGGCAAACATCACAGTTCTATTTGAACCGATCGATCTTTCTCCAGCAACCAAAACAAAAAATGTAACAACAAATGCGGATGGTTTCTTTTCCATTGCAGAATTAGAGGCGGGAAACTATCGGGTTGATATCGCGACTCCCGGCTATAAAATCGATGGAATTACATTCAGTGGAGACAATCGGCAAGGCTTTCGTTATTTGCAGATTGATGTAGTGCAAGAAGAAATCGATTTTGGCAATTTGCTGGCTTTTATTTACGACATCGAAATCGATCGCAATGAAATTTCCCGCATGGAACTTTCCGGTATTGGACTGCCTCGAGTCGAGTTGCCCAATTCCTTGCCTAAAACTGTCGCGCAGCAGGTAAAAACTTTTGCCGGATTGCTTGCTATATTTGGCAACCCAGTTATCGGTTTAGAAATCCGCGAAAATCACATCTTTAACTGTTTCCAAACTCCAATTAATCAAGCCTTGCGCGACGAAGTTAAGGTCAGAGGATTTGGCGGAATTTCCCTCGGTATGTGCGCCAATCTCGCGATCGATCGCAATCGCATAGAAAGCAACGGAACCAGCCATATTAACCCGGTTTGTGGCATCTTTGTCACCTACGGCGAACAGATGGATATTACCCACAATTGGATTGCGGAGAATGGCCCGTTAACCAATACCACCGATCTCGTTCGCGGCCGCCGAGGCGGTATTGTTTTGGGGGCTTCATCCTTTCCGCTTCTCAGTCTTCTCTCAACGATTTCAAATACCGCAAAATCTACTGCAAGTATTGCAAATCAAAGCGCCCTAATAGGACGATCGGCCGCGCGAGTACATGATAATATTGTCAGTCAACCTGCAGGTCAAGCATTAACTATTGGGGCGATCGGACCTGTTTCAATTACCAACAATCATTTCCATAGCGAAGTATCGGGAACTGAGTTTTTCGACCTCCTGGCGGGAAGCGTTCTCATCGTAAATTTTGGTGGATTGAACCGACTGGGTACGCCAGGACTTGCAGGCACGGTTTCCTCAACAGAAGCAATTTATGGAAAAGCTTTTAGGTCAGAAAAAAAAGCTCAATTTACCCGCAATCCCGACACAGAGTTGCTATTCCCCAACGGCAATACTTTATTTAACAGCAATCAAACTCGATCGGGCAGTCAAAACACCAGCCTAACCAGCCAATGGATTTTCTCAACCGATGATATTGGATTTGACGGCAACCAATCCGACTGCTTGGGTGGATTCCCCTTGAAAGAGAGAATTCTTGCTGTGAATACCGTGCTTTGGGCAACAACCTTGCGAGCAACTGACAGTCGCTTTAAGGAAATCCTCGATCTGGGGCAAGAAACATCTGTAAGAACTTCGCTGATTACTTTGAGTATACTGATGAATAACACGACAAACAATCAAGGCGACCATTGCATCTTTACCTTAAATACCAATCCAGTTGCGACTCCTCCTCTTGTCACGGAAGGGAACCAGATTTTAGATACAAAATGGTGCCCCCTACAGGTTTAGTACCGTTGGATTAATTCTCTTCCCAATTCCCAATTCCCAATTCCCTATTCACCATTCCCCATTACCGATATGAACGAAGCTTTCCCCCCTGAAATCCTGAAAAAACTTACTGAAACCTTCACCGATGCAGGTTCCACCAATATCAATGCCTTGCAGCAAATCCGAGACGTACAAGTTATGATGGGTTCCCTGCTGCAACACGAAGCCAAACGATTGGAGAAAAAGCTAGGCACGGACAACCTGCGAGTGCAACAATTTCAAGCCAGTATCAAACGCAATCAAACCATTGCCAAAGATTTAGAAGTCGAACTAGAAATTGCAAAAATTCGCGTTCCTGAAGTTGACCCAAAAGACTCCCTCATTCACGGTCGCATTGTGGATAAAAATCGACGGGGTTTAGCGGGTTTAGTGGTGTCGATCGCCGATGTTCGAGGAAACGCAATTCGCGCTTTTGGTAAAACAACAACAGACGTTTCAGGCTACTACGCACTGCCAGTTAAAGCTGAGGTATTGCAAAAAGTAACGGCATCAATTAAAGAGGGAGTTGTTGTTGTGGTTTCTAACGCCAATGAAGAGTTAATCTACCGCAATCACAACCCTGTAAGATTAGTCGCGAGCGATCGCATTTTAGTCGAGTCTGTCATCAATCGCAGCGATATCAGTTCCCCAGGAGGCGGGAAACAACCATCAGAAAAGCCGCCAACAGATGACCAAACACCTGCACCGCAAGAGGCATGGGTAGTGCGAGGACGAGTGACAGATGAAACCGGAAAAGGGATTGCAGGATTGATGGTTAGCGCGCTCGATCGCGATCGGCGCTACGATGACAAATTAGGTTCGGCACTGACAAATCGGGAAGGAGAATTTCGCATTACCTACCGCGTTCAAGATTTTCGCGAAGGTTTAGAACGGGGGCCAGATTTGTACGTTACCATCATAGATATAGAGGGCAATTTGCTGCATTCATCGATCGATAGCATTCGAGAAAATGCCAAGCGAGAAGAGGTTTACGAAATTAGGTTAAATAGGAGCGATCGGGGTTGAGGCGATCGATAATTCACCTGCATCTGAAAGTTCATCAAGTTGAGTTTTTTAACATTACCATTTGTAAAATAGAGGCGAGGTAAGTGTTGTAGCTATGACCACAGTATCGGAATTCCCCAAAACATTACCCGACCACACCCAGCTTCCCGAATCGGACGGTACGTTTGTGAAGAACTTCCAGGAACACCCGCAAAGTATTCTGTTAACCGAGTCGATCGAGCCGATTCTCCGACAACTGCACCCCGACGGACAATATGCGATCGGTCAAGATAGCGGCATTTACTGGCGCTTAACCGACCCCCCAGAGCGCGGAGCCGAAGCCCCCGACTGGTTCTACGTCCCCAACGTCCCACCCGTCCTCGACGGTCAAATGCGACGCTCCTACGTCATGTGGCAGGAAATCGTTGCCCCACTGATTGTCTTAGAATTTGTCTCCGGCAACGGTCAAGAGGAACGGGATACAACCCCTTACGAAGGGAAATTTTGGGTGTACGAACAAGCCGTTCGCGCTCCCTTCTACGGCATCTACGAAGTGACGCGCTCCAGTATCGAAGTCTATCATCTCGTGAACGGGCGCTACAGTTTACTCCCCGCCAACGATCGCGGACACTACCCAATTGTGCCGATGGGAGTCGAACTCGGCATTTGGCAGGGGCGCTACAAAAACGCCGACTTACCCTGGTTGCGCTGGTGGGATTGCCAGGGCAACTTGCTGTTGGCGGGGGAAGAACGCGCCGATCGAGCCGAACAGGAGAATGCGCTGTTGCGACAGCAACTCCGGGCATTGGGAATAGAGCCAGAAACCCTGTAGCGCGATCGATAATTAACCTGCATCTTTTGGAGGCGGTAAAACAATGAGAACTCTGGCTACAAAACAACCGATCAATGATGTTGTCAAGCAGAAGCATGGGGGTAAGGGGCGAGGGCGATCGATTTCCCCTTTATCGACGGGAATGCCAATGTTGCAACGTCAATGTGCCTGCGGTGGCAGTTGTCCGCGCTGTCAGGATGAATTGGGAATTCAAACTAAGTTGAAGATTAGCGAACCGGGGGATAAGTACGAACAGGAGGCCGATCGAATTGCCGATGAAGTGATGCGAATGCCGGAACCTTCTGTGCAGCAGAAAATCGAGCCAGAAGAGGAAGAAGGTATTGTTCAGAGGAAAGCGCTCTCCAATCCTACTCTCGGATCCGAAATCCCATCTATTGTTCGTGAAGCTGTAAATTCCTCGGCTCACCCGCTCGACTCTAAAACCCGTTCCTTGATGGAATATCGCTTTGGTCATGACTTTAGCCAAGTTCGGCTTCATATAGGAACAAAAGCGACTCAATCTGCACAAGCAGTAGGGGCATTAGCCTATACCCTGGGTCACCACATTGTCGTCGATGCAGACCGTTATGCACCTGAAACAGCAGAGGGTCAACGGTTGCTCGCCCATGAACTGGTACATGTGTTACAGCAGAGCCCCTTGATATTGGAGAATGGTACGTTTGAGGTTACCCCAGGAGCAGAGCAATTGCAGCGAGCAATTCCCCAAGGCTTGGTGATAGCTGCTGGTATCATAGCTGCCATTGCGGCTTGTGCATCTCCTTGGTATTTCTATGCAATGAGAACATACTCTGGGAAAACTGACAAATGGCGTCACTGCTATGTGTCGTGTCAGATGAGCAAAACCTGTGGTCCGATTTTGACGGAATTGGCAGGTCTTGGAAAGGAAATTAGAGATCGTGCCGTAGCAGCGTACTGCGGAGATAACCAAACTTCTTGGCTATGCCAGGGTGGTCATGGTGATTTTTTAGATAGTCTGAGAGACTTAGCAGCTAATCAAACTTGTATTGCGTGGGAAGCTGCTATTGTTGGACCTTTGGCTAGGCTCTGGCGTGAAAGCTGTTTTGATTGCTGCAATAGAGCAGGTTTGTAACAAAGTCGTCCATTACGAACGTGATAGAAATGAGGCAGTAAAACGATGAGAATTATTGCGACAAAAAAATCGAATCACGATTCTGCCAAACATAAGAAGAATGAGGATAGGGTGCAATCTGCGCACAACAGCGCTAGCCTAATGCCTCCTGTGCTAACGCGATCGCGTTCCATTTCCCCTTTATCGACGGGAATGCCACTGCTACAACGTCAATGTGCTTGTGGTGGCGGTTGTCCGCGCTGTCAGGATGAACTGGGGATTCAACACGTCACCCAACAAATTTCGCCGATCGTCCAGCGCACGCCTACACCCGACGATCCTAGCTCGTCTCCGCTAATTTCTCCCTCCCTCGCCCGCTTCCTCGGATCGCTCGTTCTCGATCGCTTTACCCTCGATCGTGCTACACTGACCCGCCAACATCAAGTACAACTTGCCGAATTCGCCCAGACCCTTCTGATGCTGCTACGCAACTATCCCAGCGGTATTATCCGGATAACGGGTCACGCAGATGCAACGAGTAGCGAGAGTCATAACCTCGGACTGGGGCAACACCGCGCCGACGCTGTGCGAGATGCTCTCGTATTGGCAGGAGTCCCTGAGACGAGAATCATTACAATGAGTACAGGAGAAGAAGAACTACGTATCCCAACTCAGCGTGCTGAACCCCGCAATCGTCGGGTAGAAGTGCAATTCCAACCAGAATCCGTCGTACACCTACTTTCACAGCCACCTGTACAATTACCACCGCAACCTTCGCAAGAGCCAGAACGACCGTTAGATTTGAGGCCGCGACTTCCCGTACAACCCGAAACTCTGGAAGAACGTATAAACCGAATTTTGAGGGAACCTGTACCAGAAAGACCGAGGCGATCTTTTAACGATCTGTTCTGGGAGCGTGTTGATGAAGGTCTGGACGATGTGATGGATCGAGTAGATGTCCCAGAATCGCTGCGTCCCTGGGTAAGGCGTGGAGTCCGAGCAGCGATCGAGCGTGGAGCTGAAGAAATTTTCGATCGGGTTGCAGATGAAGTAGGACTTGATGATACCCAAACCGAAGTTATCCGAACTGTCATTGAGGCTACAATGGCACAACCCGTTTTTTGATGGTGTCACAAGAGTTCGATCGCGCTATCAAAACCAGTCTTAGCTACCAGCCAACCGTCATTACACTCAATCGCAAACCTTGTCGAGATGATGGGACAAAAATTGCTGATTGGGAATTACGCATCGGTGTATATCGAGTTTATTACAATGTAGAAGAGCAAGTGCATATAGTAGCCATCCAGCGGATTGGCGAAAAACCTAATAATACAGTGTTCTTTCGCGGCAAACAGGAGGAATAAAGATGTTATGGACTTACCGTGTATTTCACGATAAAGACGGTTACTGCATCCGTGTCGTTTATTACGAGCGCGACGGAACGCTCATCAGTTATCAGAAAGAACCTGCCATGCCGACAGGTGCAACAGCTGAAGAATTACTGCAAGACATCGCAGCTTTTAAACAGGCATTTGAGTTGCCTATCCTGACAATGGAGGAGCTAGATATCGAACTCGCAACCCTTCCTCCAAAACCAAAAAAAGATCGAAGTCAAAACAAAACCCTAGACCAAGTAATGACCGAACTTGACTTGGAAAGTGCGGTATCGTCAAATCCTGATTGACGGCAAAATCTGGATTCAGCACGACGGAACCGAAGAAGGAATCGCCGAAGAATTGGATGGAGTTAAACCCAATGAGTATATTATTTGACCTACTGGAAAAAATCAAAACCAAGCCTGGTTTATATCTGGGAACTGCCTCGATCGCCAGTCTGCGGATGTTCGTTCTCGGTTATCGTTTTGCGCGCTCTGAATTGAGTATCGCCAATACGGAAGCCGAAAGTGACTTCTACAAAAACTTCCAACCGTGGCTGCAAAACCGTTTATCTATTCGTACCGTCAACGCCTGGGACAAAATTATTTTGCTGACCTGCATCAACGAGAAAGCTGCGTTTGATTACTTCTTCCAACTGCTGGATGAGTTTCTCCAACGAGACAAAAGCCAAGACATCGACCCTCTTTTGGTTAAATCCTCAAAAGATACTGAAAAAGTTGCATGAAAACACGGCAAACTGACAGAATTTGCCGTTTCATAATGAGTCTGAATATGCTCGAATTTCAAATCTCGATCGAGGGGCAATCGTTAAACAGTAAAACAATGAGAACTCTGGCTACAAAACAACCGATTAATGATGTTGCCAAGCAGAAGAATGGGGAGAGAGGGCGATCGCACTCTATTTCCCCTTTATCAACAGGAATGCTGCTGCAACGTCAATGCGCCTGCGGTGGTGGTTGTCCGCGCTGTCAGGATGAACTGGGGATTCAAACTAAGTTGAAGATTGGCGAACCGGGGGATAAGTACGAGCAACAGGCCGATTCTCTTTCAGAGACGCTTCGCGATCGAATTACCGATGAAGTAATGCGAATGCCAGAACCTCAGCAATCGCCAAATCACCCAACTCTCCCTCAAATTGAACAAACTGTACAACCCATTTCACTGCTTCAGAGATTCGATTTCCCTTGGCCGTTCAATGGTTATGTTATTAACAATTCCAGTGAACCAGTTACCGCAGGCTGTAATTCATTGGAAATACCTAATGCTGAGTTAGATGCAGGAGTTCCGCATGATGCAGGAGTTCCATTGCCAGGTGGAATTCTCAATCGGAAAATCAGCCACGTTAAAAATTCTGCTGACAATGCAGATTACCCTACAGAAGTCCCACCCATCGTCTACGAAGTTCTCAACTCTCCCGGTCAACCTCTCGATTCCTCTACTCGTAATGACTTTGAGCAACGTTTCGGTCACGACTTCGCGAATGTGGAAGTTCATACTGGCGCAAGAGCGGCAGTGGCAGCAGCAGCAGTGAATGCCTCGGCCTACACAGTTGGAAATCACATTGTTTTTGGCTCAGGCTACGAACCCTCACATCACGAGGCAAGCAGGCGACTGCTTGCCCATGAACTTGTTCACATTATTCAGCAGCGGAATATGCCGTATGCGCCAGTTCTCGCACGTCAGTTTCACACGCGGACATTTCAAGAACGTAGTGGTGGCGGCACCACCGATTTCATCGAGACAGTTCAAAATGCACCGACTCGGAATGGTAGCATTATCTCCGGAACGGTCGATCGAAGTGAGGTTGCACCCGCTTCTGGGAGCACACCCCAACAAACAATTCACACAGGGAGTGTCAATGTCCAATTTGATACCTCAACCTGTACGCTGACCGTTCCCTACAAATTTGATTTCAATCAGACTCTTACAGTAAATCCCCCATTTTGTCAAGACCCACCCAACACGACTGCCGTGCAACCGCTACCCGCGCAGGAATTCCAAACACTACGGACACGCTACATCCAATACGTTAATGACGGTCTTAATGGTCTATTCACTGCTCGGATTACTGGTTGTCAGCAGCCATGTATAGATCGGGCGATACCGATACGAATTGATGCCCGCGATGACCCATCCAGCCCTGACCGAGTGATGAATGTGGTTAACCGATCCGGGCGTGGGAACGCCGGTACAATCTGTGTTGGAGGCATGGAGCGCCGCTTCGCTGTCCATGAAAGCGGTCATCAAATTCTGGGACTGGGTGACGAGTACCGCGAATCAGACCCAACCCTTCGGCAGCAGATACCTGAATGGGGGCGCGACGAGCGCGTTCGGACAGATTTGACCTATATGGGTTCAGACTCCCAGTACGGACGCTTCTCGTTGTTCCACCAACGGCATTTTAGGTTCGCGCAGGTGTTTCTAGAGTCCGCTTTTCCTGGTTGTACCATCACCCTAGAAGAGGTATCCCGCCCGATGCCTGATTTTCGTCTCTCCTTTGATTTAGGGTACGCCCGTATTTCTGGTGGCAATGCGTTCACGACCGGCATTGGGTTCGATGTGGGATTACCTCTGACACGTTTGCGGGAGGCCGAGTTGCTTTTAGGAGTACGTGGTCGTTACTTTCTAGAGATGGCAGGACAAAACAGAACTGCCCTTCTAGCTGGCGTGCAGGTCGGATTGGAAGGGAGAACATCTCCTGGTGGGGTTGCAGCAACATTCGGTCTTTTGAGTGGGGGGGGATTATATCACCAATTTGCTTCCCGCAGGTATGGGTTGCCACCCGTACCAGAACGAACATCTGCGTTTCTGGAAGGGGGCGGGTCGATTGGTATTACTACCGGTATGATTGGGGGCGGAAGAAGTCTTTCGGCACGATTGGAGGCCGCTGGTGGAGGTGAGCTGCTAGACAGCCCAGATGCTATGCGCTGGTTCCGGCTTGGGCTCAGATTAGGAGGCGAGTTCTAGGAAGAAGGAATCGCCGAAGAATTGATATAGCAGTCGCCAAGGCGATTAGGACAAAGCTGATAGGCTAATTCTCAATCCGGTGCTTGTGAAATGTCCGCGCCCGTTGTGGCAGTTGCTATAGGTACAGGAATATCGAAAGACTGTATTGTTCGGGCATTCAAATCAATAGAACGACGCAAACTGACAGAATTTGCTGTTTCATAATGAGTCTGAATATGCTCGAATTTCAAATCCCGATCGCGATCGTTAAATAGATACTTTAATTAGCGCGATCGCTCTTAAAAAATCAGTACGATCGCTCCCCATAATTTCCGCTAACAAACGCCTGAAATACAACAACCCGATCGCTCCTTTGCCATCAAATGCGGCATTATCTCGCTACAATCTCCCATCTAGCCAGAGAGTAAGCTGTTTCGCATTTAAATTGTGAATCTTTTGTTCCCTGTTCCCTGTTAAGAGTTCCCTTTCGGAGGTTTTGGTATCCCAATCTTAATGTAAAACAGCTTATGCTCAACTATCCCATCCCACCGCACCGGAGGCGCGCCGCCAACATCCGGCTGGCACCTCCCCAAATTTTGCAACCGACATTGACTTTGGCTCGCATAAGTGCCCAAAAACGTTACAGTAAGAAAAACTCAGAAATTGTAAGGGTTTGCTTCAAAGTTTGACTCATGGGAGACCGAGAGAGCCAGTCAATTTCTAATTTAGGTGAAGTGGGGGGTTTCGACGATCGCACCAGTATGTCAGAAGCACTGCGACTGCGCGATTTGGCTTTAGCAGCTACCAGCAGCGGTATTGTCATTGCCGATATGAGGCAACCCGATTGTCCCATCATCTATTGCAATCCGTCATTTGAACGGATTACAGGTTACAGCGCCGGTGAAATCCTGGGGCACAACTGCCGTTTTTTGCAGGGTCCCGATACCGATCGCACTACTGTAGCTAAAATCCGCGAAGCGTTGCAGGAAGGTCGAGAACTTCAGGTGACGATCGAGAATTATCGCAAAGATGGCACTCGTTTCTGGAACAAATTGTCCCTGTCTCCGGTGCGAGACAAGAGTGGCAATTTGACTCACTTTATCGGCGTTCAATCTGACCTTTCCGAACCCATGGGAGTGCAGGAGGCTTTGCAGCAAGCAAACGACCAACTGCAAACAATTTTAGAAGCAGTTCCCGGCATCGTCTCTTGGATCGGTGCGGATTTGCGCTATTTAGGTGTCAACGAACACTTAGCAAAACTTCACGGTTTGCCGCCGTCGGCGTTTGTCGGTCAAGATATCGGATTTCTCGGGGCGAGTGCGGATTTTTACTCTTTTGTGCGCGAGTTTTTTGCTGGCGAGGCGAATGAAGCGGTTAAAGAACTCAGTGCTAAGGTCAAAACCGCTGAGGGTCAGTCTGCTGGACACTATTTGATTGTGGCTCAAAAGTACGCTGGCGGCAAAGCAGCCTGTCTGGTGGGAATTGATATCACCGAACGCAAGCGGGCAGAAGAGGCGCTGCTGCTGACTCGCAAAGCTGTAGAAAGTTCGAGTGACGCGATCGGGATCGCTGATGTTTCCGGGCGTCACATCTATCAAAATCAAGCTTTTTGTGAGTTATTTGAATGCGCTACAGTCTCAGAATTTAAGGATGCTGGGGGCGTACCTGCAATTTTTGCCGATCCGGCAGTGGCGACAGAGGTAATCGAGACGATCGCCAGCGGTGAATCTTGGTGCGGTGAAGTTACCAACTGTACCCAAAGCGGCCGGATTTTGCAAGTATTGCTGCGGGCCGATGCGATTAAAGACCATACCGGGCAAATTGTCGGTCTGATCTACATGAGTACTGATATTACCGATCGCAAGCGCACGGAACAAGAACTCCGCCAAAGCGAACAGCGTTTTCGATCGCTGATTGAAAATGGCAGGGATATTATTGTGATTCTCGATGAAAAAGGTTTCTGCCGCTATGTCTCGCCTTCCCTAGAACGGATTTTGGGCTACCCAGCGGCAGAAGTGCTCGGCCGGTCGGTATTTGAGGTGATTCACCCCGATGAATTGCCGATGGTGAGTCAGGTGCTCAAAGGGGCGATCGAAATGCCGAGGGTAAGCTTGGGATTGGCTGAATATCGGGTGCGCCACAAGGACGATTTTTGGTGCGTTTTGGAAGCGGTGGCGACTAATTTGCTGGACGAACCTTCGGTACGGGGAATTGTGGTCAACTGTCACGATGTTACCGAACGCAAGATTGCTGAAGACCAATTGCTGCACGATGCTTTGCACGACGCGTTGACGGAATTGCCGAATCGGGCTTTGCTGACGGACAGGTTGGGTCAAGCTTTTGCGCGGGTGAAACGGCATCCCAGCTATCAGTTTGCGGTT
This sequence comes from Oscillatoriaceae cyanobacterium Prado104, assembly GCA_025454405.1. Lineage (GTDB taxonomy): Bacteria > Cyanobacteriota > Cyanobacteriia > Cyanobacteriales > Microcoleaceae > Microcoleus. The sequence continues at coordinate 223,667 of JALOON010000011.1, forward strand.
TTGTTCCTGGATTTGGACAGGTTTAAGGTGATTAATGACAGCCAGGGACACCGGACGGGCGATCGACTTTTGGTGGCTGTCGCCCGCCGCCTCTTGACTTGTTTGCGCCCTGGGGATACGGTGGCGCGCCTCGGGGGAGATGAGTTTGTGATTTTGCTGGAAGAAATTCAAGGGGTTGATGAGGCAATTGCCCAAGCTAAGGAAATTCAACGGGCGATCGAACGACCGCTGCATTTGGAGGGCAATAAAGTTTCAATTACTGCTAGTATCGGCATTGCTTTGAGTACGGGCGAATATCAGTGGCCGGGAGATATTTTGCGCGATGCCGATATTGCCATGTACCGGGCGAAAGCTTTGGGTAAAGCCCGCTATGAAGTGTTTACCAGTGCGATGCATGCTAGGGCCGTTGCTTTGATGCATTTGGAACACGATCTGCGGCTGTCTGTGGAACAGTTGAATTTGAAATTTTCGCGCCGGGATTTGGGATTTAGTTCGAGTTTGGAAACGGCGGCGCTGTACGAAATCGATCGCAAGTTAGAGCGCCCGAAAACCCTGATTGCTACTCCGAAATTGGAATGTCCTTTTACAGTTTATTACCAGCCGATCGTCTCTTTACAAAGCGGTTTGCTGGTGGGATTTGAGGCTTTGGTGCGCTGGCTGCACCCGGAACGCGGTTTGGTGTCGCCGATGGAATTTATCTCGATGGCGGAGGAAACGGGGTTAATTATGCCTTTGGGTTTGTGGGTGCTTAAGGAAAGCTGCTACCAAATTACTAAATGGCAAAGTTTGAATTTATCTGGGACAGATTCGCATTTAACTGTAGCAGTAAATCTCTCGGGAAAGCAGTTTGCCGAACCGGATTCGATCGAGCAAATCGAGCAGGTTTTGCACGATACGGGAGTGGATGCCCGCTGTTTGAAGTTGGAGATTACTGAAAGCGTAGTGATGGAAGATGGGGAAGCGGCTGTTGCGATGCTTTCGCAGTTAAAAGAGTTGGGAATTGAATTGTGCATTGACGATTTCGGTACGGGTTATTCTTCATTGAGTTATTTGCACAGATTTCCGATCGATACTTTGAAAGTCGATCGCTCTTTTGTCAGCCGGATCTCAGAAACTGGAGAGAATTCGGAAATCGTGCGGGCGATCGTGATGCTGGCCCGCAGCTTGAGGATGGAGGTAGTCGCGGAAGGTGTGGAAACCGCCTCTCAATTGGCTCAATTGCGGGCGATCGGCTGCGAGTACGGTCAGGGATATTACTTTTCTAAACCTCTCGATAGTGAGGCTGCTACAGCCTTGTTAAGTCAGGGGCGGCAGTGGTAAGAAGGAAAAGTTTTGAGTTTTAAATTTTGAGTTTTGAGTTAAAGACATTTTTTAATTCAAAACTAAAAATTCATAACTCAAACCTCAAAGCTAATACCTAGTTTTGACAAATTTCTTTCACTCTTTGGGGCAACTCAATCAGAGGAACTTCTGTTTGTTCGCCTGTTTTCAAATTTTTCAGGCTGCACTTTTGCAATGCTGCTTCTTCTGAGCCAATAATAACACATAAAGGAATGCCTTGTTTGTCAGCTAGCTGCAGTTGTTTCCCTAACGCGCGTTTTTCAAACTCAGTCACCACATTAATCTCTGCTTTGCGCAATTTCTGGGCGATATCTAGATATAAAGAAAGCAAAGAATTGTCCATATTGAGGACGGCTACTTGTGCGGGTGTTGCTGGCAGAGGATTCAGAATTCCAGCTTTTAGCAGGCGACTTATCAACCGCGTTAAGCCGATCGAAATGCCGACACCTGGCATTTTTTCACCCATGAACACACCCACTAGATTCTCGTACCTTCCGCCGGAACAAATACTGCCTAAAGATTCGTTATTCACCAAGGTTGTTTCGTACACCGTGCTCGTGTAGTAATTCAGTCCGCGGGCGATCGCTAAATCTATACAATAATTACTTTCGGGTACTCCAAAGTTGCGAACTCCCGCAATTACGGTTTCTAATTCTGCTACTCCCTGTCTGAATTGTGCTGAATAATTCTGACTTTCAGCGGTATTTTTTAGAGTATTTAAAATTTCGTCAACCGAACCTGTAATTTTGGTGAAATCGAGAATGCCACGAACTTGTTCTTCGGACAGTCCTTGTTTTTCTAATTCGATTTTAACTTGAGACAGTCCGATTTTTTCAGCGCGATCGATAATTTCCAAACAAGTCTTGATCTGAGTTTCGGCAATCTCGATCGATTCAAAAAATCCCGTGAGAATCTTGCGATTATTAATCCGAATTAAAAATTTGCCGATATTGATTTGTTCAAATATTTCGGAAATAATTGCCGGCATTTGAGCGTCGTACATCAAGCTGAGTTCGTTGCGGGCTACTACATCAATATCGCACTGCCGAAATTGACGGTAGCGACCATCTTTGGCGCGTTCCCCTCGAAAAACTACATCCATTTGGTAGCGCGCAAAAGGAAATTTGAGCTCGTTAAAGTGGCGCGTAATGTAAGCAGCTAAAGGAACTGTTTGATCGAATTTTAACGCTCTAGCTTCCTGGGATGCTTCAACAGCGAGTTCTTTTTCAGCCTCCGCTTGTTCTTTTTCTGCTTGTCTGTTGGGAGGCAGAATTGGTTGAATGCCGTAAATAATATTATCGCCTTGATTTTCTTTGGCTTGCAAAACTTCTAAACGTTCGACAGCGGGAGTTTCGATCGGGGTAAATCCGTAGCTTTCAAATACTTTGCGGATGGTATCTAGCAAATATAACTCCAGGCGCTTTTCTCCCGGTAAAAATTCGGGGAAGCCGCTGGGACAGGATGAATTAATTTTGTCCGACTTTTTCATATTTCTTATGTTAAGCAGTCAATTCTGAATGATTATACCACTAAAGTTTTAATTTTTGCCGCAAATTTCCGACACTCTCCGATCGAGAGTGGCAATTCGATCGGCACTTATTATTTCAAAATCCCGCGACGCTACGGTAAAATTGTGAAGGCAAAGGCGCGATCGCAAGTTTTCGTCAATCTCCAGAATTTCCCCTTCCTCAGTCACAATTTTTTGCAGCAAAATCGCAATTTCCCGTTCCAGTTGGCGATTTCCTCGATCGAAAAAGTCTTGAGAATTAGAACGAAACAAACCGCTATTAATTTGCTGCAATTGTCTGACAGTCAGGGATTGAGCCGACACTGCATTCGGTAATGCCAAAGATGCCGCCAGCCACAAGCTAGGAATTACCTGTTTGAGAATCTTGTTCATTGTTGTCGGGAGGAGTTTTTACCTCTGTTGGTTGTGCGGATTCTGACTCGCTGGCTAATTCATCTTCTCGATCGAGTTTTTCTTGCAATTCAACCAACTGCTGGAAAAGTTGCTGGCTGATTTGAAATACTGGTTTGTTGGTGTCTGACATATTTACTCCTGAAAGTTATTGAAAACTTTAGTTTTACCTGTAAGGTGCGCACTGCGCACCCTACAAATATAGTAGTTGAAAGATTGAGTTTTACTCCGTAAGGTGCGCACTGCGCACCCTACAAATATAATAAGGTACGCGCCGCGCACCCTACACTTATAAATTATAGCTGAAAAATCTTCAGCAGCGACAGAACGATCCCAGTCAAAGAGCCCCCCAACAACGCTAAAGTAGCCAAACTGGTAATGCCAAATCCTATCGCTCTTTTTTCTGCAGCTTGATAGTAACCCCAAGCAAACAAAATGCGTCCAATTATCCAAACCGCGCCGATACCCGCGGCCCAAATCGGGCTGATAAATTGCGCGAACAACCACAGCGAGGGCAAGAATAGAATCAACTGTTCTACAGTATTTTGCTGGACTCGCACTACCCTTTCAAAATCGGGATTTCCAGACATCTGCGGGGGAGCAATTTTGTATTTACCCCTCGCTCGGCCGACGTTGAGGGTGACAACAAAGTAGAGAATTAATGCGGAAACTGTAATTAAACCGGGCCAAAGTGTCGCGTTTGCTTCTGCCAGCATGATTCGTTATTATTGGTGTGCAGTAGATTTATTTATTATAGATCGATTATTGCCGATCGCATCGTTTTAGCCAGGATATTTGATGCAACTGCTGAGTATTAACAGGGCGGCAATGGGCTTTAGTGTTCGAGACGCAATCCAAAACTGGTTACCATTAAAGGAGAGTATTTTGCTAAACAATCTTCGACAGCGCCTTAAATATTTTACTAGGAGCGGTCTCGAACCGCAGCATTTAGAGCGAATTCGATCGGACTTGTTGGAAGAGTCTACTCTAGATATTAACTATGTGGTTTTAATTCTCGGTTCCTGCATAATTGCTACCTTCGGACTCCTTGCCAACAGTGCGGCAGTTATCATCGGTGCCATGATAATTGCGCCTTTGATGATGCCAATCCGCGGGTTGGCATTTGGTGCGGTAGAAGGTAACATTCTCCTGTTTCGCAAAGGTTTAATTTCCTTAGCAATCGGAACGCTGCTTGCAATTTTTTTAGCTTGTTCTTTGGGAGTTTTAGTACAAATTCCCGACTTTGGCAGCGAAGTTTTAGCTCGTTCTAAACCTACATTACTAGACTTAGGAATTGCGATCGCGGCTGGGGGAATTAGCGGTTATGCGAAAGTGCAACCCAAAGTTTCTGCTACTCTAGCCGGAACTGCGATCGCGGTGGCTTTGATGCCGCCAATTTGTGTTATTGGTTTGGGTTTGTCTCAAGCTAATTGGTCGCTGAGTTTGGGAGCAACTCTGCTCTATCTAACTAATTTATTGGGCATTACTCTCTCCTGCATGCTTACCTCTTTAATGGCAGGTTACACCCCCCTACATCGCGCCCGCAAAGCTATTTTTTCGGCTCTAGGATTGACGGCGATACTTGTAATTCCTCTGGGTGCGAGCTTCGTGGAATTAATCGAGCAAGCGCAACTTGAAGCTAGTCTCAGGCGGGCTTTGCTCGATCGAACTATCACTTTTCAACGAGTAGAATTGATTAAAACCGACACTAACTGGTTGGTGCAACCGCCTGAAGTTCGTTTGATTGTGCGCAGCCGCCAACCTATAACATCAAAACAAGTGCAGCTTTTAGAAGAATTTGTCGCAAAACAAATGGGTCAAAAATTTACTTTAATTTTTGAAGTCAGTCAAGTCGAAGAAGTGCGCCGATCGACCTTAAAATAGTTGATAGTTGATAGTTTGTAGTGCGAGCTTAAGCGCTCGCGATAGTCGATAGTCGATAGTTGATAGTCGATAGTTGACAGTTGACAGTTGATAGTTGATAGTTGATAGTTGATAGTTTGTAGTGCGAGCTTAAGCGCTCGCGATAGTCGATAGTTGACAGTTGATAGTTGATAGTTGATAGTTTGTAGTGCCGAGCTTAAGCGCTCGCGATAGTCAATAGTTGACAGTTGATAGTTGATAGTTGATAGTTTGTAGTGCGAGCTTAAGCGCTCGCGATAGTCAATAGTTGATAGTTGATAGTTGATAGTTGATAGTTGATAGTTGACGAAAGGACAGTTCCCTCTCCCCAATCCCCAATGCCCAGTCGCCAATGCCCAATGCCCAATCCCCAATGCCCAGTCGCCAATGCCCAATGCCCAATCCCCAATGCCCAATCTAAAATCTAAAATCCAAAATCTAAAATCGTTATGTTATGACTCCAGAAACTTTAATTAATGAAGTGACGATCGAGTACAATCTCAAACAATTTCTCTTAGTGCTAGCAGTTTCTTTAAGCGTGGCTACGCTACCGCAAATCTTTAGCTGGTTGAGCAAAATTCCCTACACGCTGCTGTTAGTAATTGTCGGCTTGGGTTTGGCTTGTCTGGATGTGCGGCTGGCTGCCCTTTCGCCGGAATTGATTCTATTGATTTTTTTACCACCTCTGTTGTTTGAAGCTGCTTGGAATTTGGAATGGTCCAAACTCAAACGGGATTTAGTACCGATCGCTCTTTATGCCATCTTGGGCGTGGTTATTTCGGTTGTTGGTACTGCTTTTGTTCTCCATCAAATAGTTGGAATTTCTTTAGCGATCGCCCTTTTGGTAGGTGCTAGTTTATCCGCTACCGATCCGGTTTCAGTGATTGCACTGTTTCGAGAATTGGGAGTCGAAAAACGTCTCGCTGTGCTAGTAGAAGGAGAAAGTTTATTTAATGATGGCATTGCAGTTGTTGCCTTTGGTTTTTTGGTGGAATTTTCGCTAGGAACAGATGAATTAGGCATTCCAATTCTGATAGGGCGTTTCTTAACTTTTGTGGGAATTGGTGTTGGTGTTGGCAGCTTAATCGGTTTTGGAATTTCTTATCTTACCCAAAAATTTGACTTGCCTTTGGTAGAACAATCGCTCACCTTAGTTTCCGCCTACGGCACTTATATCATGGTTGAAGAATTGGGCGGTTCCGGCGCGATCGGAGTGGTGACGGTAGGCTTGATATTTGGCAATTTTGGTTCTCGGATCGGGATGCAACCGAGCACCAGACTTGCGGTAACTCAATTTTGGGAGTTTGTGGCATTTTTTGTGAATTCGATCGTGTTTTTGCTGATTGGCGATGCGATGAGTTTAGCCGATTTGCAAGCGAATTTAGGCGCGATCGCAATTACTATAATGGCGATGTTTGTAACGCGGGCGATCGCTATTTTTGGTTTGGGATGGTTGAGCAATTTGCTGGCAAAATCTGACATTTCATTGCCCGATCGCACTGTTATTTGGTGGGGAGGATTGCGGGGTTCGGTATCGATTGCTTTAGCTTTGAACCTGCCGGATGTTTTGGCGGATCGATCGCAGATTATTGCGATTGTTTTTGGGGCAGTTTTATTTACGCTGTTAGTACAAGGTTTAACTACCAAGATGCTGTTGGAAAAATTAGGTTTGTTAAACGATCGAGCATCGCACCAGCAATATCGGGAAGCTATCGCCCAACGGGTTGCTCTTAACAGGGTTCTCAATTATTTATCTGAAGTATCGGGCGATGGAAAAATTGAGTTGGAATTTGCGAACAGTTTGGTGAGTCGGATTCAAGAAAAATTGGATTTGCTGCAAGCAGAAATCGATCGAATGCTCGATTCGTCTCCTGAATTGCGCGATTTGACAATCGATAAACTCGAAGGTGATTTGCGGGCGATCGAAGCCGATACCTATGCGGAATTTGCGCGATCGGGTCAATTAAAAGAGCTACCTGTTTCTGTGTTGCAGGAAGTTTTTAAATATCGAAATGAGGAAATAGTCTCTTAGTTCGATCGGGATTAGGCGTTATTCGAGTTGGAGGTCAAACTCGTTAATCTCCGAAAGGGAACAGGGAACAGAGAACAGGGAACAGGGAATAAAAGATTCACAATTTAAATGCGAAACAGCTTATAATTTGTAGGGTGCGCAATGCGCACCTTACCGCTACTTGTAGTGTGTCAAATCCCTTGTTGCCTAAGTCCAGATTAATTTAAATGCGCTAACAAAGCAGCTTCCCAAGCACCAGCAATTTTGCGAAATCCTTCTCGGTTGGGATGAACGCCATCCGGTAAATCTTCAAGACTGAGAGTAGAGTATAAATCGACAAAAGTTATCGGTTTACCTGCTTGTTGTTTTTCCTTGACTAACTGCTCGATCGCTTGATTGTATTGGATAACTCGCTGATTTAATTTCGGTTCTCCAATCGGCGGAATTGAAGCAACAAAGAGTTTAACATTCGGTGCAGTTTTAAAAATGGTGTCGATTAATCGATCGAGCTGATATCTTGAAGTTTCCACTTGATACCATTGTCCGATATTATTTGTACCGATCAGCAGCAAAATAATATCCGGTTGAAATTCTGGCAGCCAATCAACAACTCGATCGTGAATTTCTTCGATCGTCCAACCGGAATGTCCCTCGTGTTGCTTGTCGAGTAACGTATCGGGCCCGTTGCTTTGAGAACCGACAAAATCAATGGCATATCCTCGATCTTCGATCGCGGGTTCTAAGTCGATGCGATATCCTCCGGGAACGAAGTAGCCATCGGTAATTGAGTCTCCCAGCGGCATGATTTTGATGGGACGCTTTGTCGGTGCAGCAGCGGTTTCCGAGAGGTTTGAGGGGTCAGAAGTTTGATTTTCCACGGGAATAGTTGAGCAATAAACAATACTTGCAAGTGAAAGTAAGGAGATTGGAACTAAGAGCATCAATCTCTGCAATTTAGATTTAAACATAGTTCCTCCCCTTTTGCTACTATTTCCCGCTAGCGCTATCTCATGTTCGATCGCTCTTAAATTCCATATTTTTCCCTCAGTTTTTCGATACTGATTCCCTTACCTTCCCTCAAACTTTGGCGCGATCGAGCCACTCTTTCCTGAAATCGAGGTTCGCGCAGCAGCAATTCTTCCCACCAATCTTCCGCATCTGCTAAACCGATGAGAATTCCTGCAGGTATGCCATTTCTAGTAATTACGACATACTCTTTTTCTGCTATTTCCAGATAGCGCGACAGGTTTTCGGCCGCTTCTTCGATCGATACTTGTTTCATCCCGAATCTTCCTCCTATTTTATGTCATCTGTCAATGCAGCAATTCCTCTAATTTTTGCTGGTTCCACAAATATTGATACAGTCCTTCTTGCCCTACCAATTCTGCATGAGTTCCGCTTTGTACTATTTCTCCTTTTTCCATGACAAAAATGCGATCGGCACTTGCCGCCGCCGACATTTGATGCGAAATAAAAATTACTGTTTTGCGATCGGTTCCGGTAGCCAGATTCTGCAAAATATCGGTAGCAGTTTGATTGTCAACACTGGAAAGAGCGTCATCTAAAATTAACACTGGCGCGTCAACTAACAAAGCCCTAGCTAATGCCGTCCGCTGCCGCTGTCCGCCGGATAAAGTAATGCCGCGTTCGCCGACAATTGTTTTGTATTGCTGCGGAAAGTTCAAGATTTCGGCGTGAATTTGCGATTGTTTTGCTGCCACTTCAACCTCCGGCTGTTCGGCGATCGGATTTCCGTAACGAACGTTATTTTTGATAGTAGTTCCGAACAGAAAACTTTCTTGAGGAACGTAGGCAATCGCCCCGCGCAATTCCTTCAATTTCACATCTGTAATATCCTGTCCGTCTACAAATAACTGACCCGAATCGATATCTAACAAGCGCGGTAGCGCGTTAGCTAAAGTTGATTTTCCCGAGCCGATCGCCCCGACAATTGCCACAGTTTCTCCCGGTTTTATGGTAAAATTAACATCTTTCAAGGCTGGAGTTTTGGCACCGGGATAAGTATAATTTAAATGGCGGGCTGCAATTTCGCCCTTGACTGGTGTTGGCAGTTCGACTGCGCTTGCATCATCTTTAATTTTCGGTTCTACAGTGAGAATGGATTCGATGCGATCGACACTAACTTCACCGCGTTGGTAAGCTGTAATTGTAAAACCTAACAGTGCCGTCGGAAACACTAAACGTTCCACATAAATCAGCAAAGCAACGAAATCTCCAACGCTAATTTCGCCCTTAGCAATCGCCCCCGCACCCACAGACAGCAGCACCAACAAACTCACGCTTGCCAAACCGCCCAGCAGTGGAAAAATAAAGTTTCTAGTTTTCGCTAATTCCAAGTTTGCTGACAGCAACTGTTCGTTTGCTTCGCGAAAAGCACGGCGTTCGTTTTCTTCTTGAGCGTAAATTTTAATTACTGAAATTCCGCTCATATCCTCCTGAATTAAATCGCTCATCGCCGACAATTCTTCTTGCACGGCTAACTGCTGCACGCGCAGTTTATCGCTAAATAACTGTACCAAAACTAACATCAAAGGATAAACCGCGATCGCCAGCAGCGTCAGCCTGATATTAATTCCCAGCATCACCGGCAAAGTCAAAGCATAGGCAAAAGCTGTATTTGCCAAACTCAGCACTGCAAATCCCACCAAACGGCGAATGTTGTCTAAATCGGAAGTAGCGCGGTTAATCAAATCCCCAATTGTATGGGTGGCAAAATAAGAGGGTTCTAAGGTTAGTAAATGATTGAAAATCTGCTGTTTGAGATCGAATTCAACTTGACGCCCTACCCCAAACAATAAAATCCGCGAAGCCATGCGAATTGCCCACATTATTGAAGCGAGCACTAGAATCAGGAATACGTAATGCCAAACTCGATCGAAATTAGTCGCAACTTGGAGAGTATCCACAGCATTGCGAATCAGCAGCGGAATGTAAACTCCCACAGCATTGACAACTAACAGCGAAAATACACCCCAGAATGCGTGTTGCCAGTGCGGGCGCATGTAAGAGCCCAATTTTTGCAGTCGAGAATAACGAGCCATGTGTCAGAAGGAAGAGTTGATAGTTGATATTTGATAATTAATAGTTGATAGTCGAGCGATTGTCATCACTCATCAGCCATCCGTCATCAGTCATCAGGAAGAAAGAAGAGGGAAGAAGAAAGAAAGAAAGAAGAATAAATAATGCTGGTGCTGCGAGATTTTCAGCCATTGGTAGCTGAGCTGTATTGGGGCGAAAGCCAACAAGACCGATCGCTTTTATGCCAAGCTAAATCGTACAACAATACTTTGATTTCACTGCTTTTGTTAGTTCACTACCAGACTATTTTAGTCTACCAGATTGAGTTCCAGTCCACCTACAAAAACTGACGTTATACTTTGAAATTCAAGCCGGACTGTCAGGACGGGGTTTTCAATCCAGTTCTCCGATCGCGATATTCTTATACTAACGGACTTGGGCGCGAGCGATGACGCTCGCACCGCAGCCACTTCACGGACTCGGCCGCGATCGCGGATGCTCGCACTGCGCCAATTCTGCGGATCTATTCAAATTGGCAATTAAACAAACTAAATATTTCACGACAAAAGTGCTTGAGCTTGGCTGCCGATTCCGGTGCGGGCTCGGTTGCGCCGGCAAAACCCCAATTGTCAACGGTGGAAAAGCGCCATTGCTGACCTGTGTGGTCGTAGCCGGCTGCCTCAACCCCGATCGCCCGTCGGTGTCCTTCCACTGGATCTTGGTAAAATCGAATTTGAATTAGAATGCTGCGGCTCTGCAGGAGACGGCTTCTACCGGGGAAATGAAAGCCGATGTCTATAGAATCCGGATCGACGAGTTGCCTGGTGTCTGCGTCGTTCATCCAAGGTTTCAAATCGACTCTGGCATCGGGAAATTCCGATTTGAATAAATTAACAACCGCAGCAATTTTGCTGGCTACTTCTATATTTCTGGCTTGTTCGGCAGCGTTCACTCGCAAAACTCCTTTTTAATACAGTTTTTACCTAAATCTGCGATCGGGGACTCCTGGTAACGGTATCCCGTTCCGCGGTGGGAGGATGTCAAACAATTTAGATTCCAATTTAACCGTATCTTGCCAAATATAAACTCTCAATTATGGAGTATTTGATACATAATTTAGGATTGACTTTTTTTTGAATGTATGCTATTCCTCAGCCTAATCGATTCTTGAGTTGCGATCGCGACGGTTGGTAGTGAGGACTTGAGTTCTCAAAAAGAAGGACTGAAGTCCTTACTACAAACTAATTTTATGGTGAGCTTTTCGATCGCTTATAATATTAATCATCGCTTCCGGGAGTAAAATCGGCAATTTTGCCCGTTGTTTCTAACTGCTGCGAACAATTTTATAAATCTGCCAACAATCCAGTCGCACAGTTTTATTTCACAAATCACAATTAAACTAAATCGATTAAGAACGCATGAAATTTACAGTTGCGCTTCAGTTCCCTCAGCGCTAAAGCGCAACACAAGCCTGAAATAATTTAAGTTGTCCAATTAATCGCAGACAACAGTAACTTCAGCAACATGAACGATTGCTTCCGGTTCCGGCAAAATGCGAACGCGGGCGAACTTCAAACCGCTGACGCCTTGCAGGGACTCTACCATACCAGTTTGAATTTTTGAATCTACCCAACCTTCGCGAGCTAAATAGCGCAAATATTGCTGGTATTCTTCCCATTCGTCCTCGGTTGAATAAACGACTGTCAGCATCCCCGATTGGGTAATGCGTTCTTGGGCGTCTTTATCAACAGCTTTTTCGATCCGCTTTTTCACAAGTTCGTAGCGGATGTCGCGCGTGCCTTTGACATCGAACATTCTTTCGGTATTTTCGCTGTGAAAAATATCGATCGTCGTATTTTGAACTAACACTAAATGCGCCAATTCCATATTAATTTGCGCGTCGGATTGCAGGCGAAACACCGTGCGGCCGCAGTCGCAAATTGCCCGCAGTTGTTCGTAGCGCAAACTGTGCAGGTGAAACTGACTGAACCTACTATCGATCGACTTGCCCGCATAAATCATGTGATCCATGCCGTCGGTGCATTCAATATCGCAATAGTGGGGAATAATTTGCTGCATTCTCTCTTGCCAGCGCGCCCAAGTTTTTTGGAGTTCGGTCGCGATCGCATTTAGCATTCGATCGTAGCGAGTGCGATCGCCGTAAACGCAGTTATGTTCGTTGGCACAAGCTTCCCGGTAGGCTTCTACTGCTGCTTGAACTTGCGGCTCGCACTGCATAAAATAGTCAAAATATACCTCTAAATGTTCGTTCAAATACTCGGTAGCCCGCACCTCCATATCTACAGTTACTTTTTGTTTCAAATGTTCGATGTAGTCGAGCAAATCGAGCCTCAGTTGCTGGCCGAGGTGAGTATTTTGATTCGCGCAGACGGCATCAACGATCGCTAAACCTAACTGAAATTGTTCCAGCAAATCGGTTTGAATCGCTCGATTTCGCTCGTCGCTAGAACCCCGAATATCGGAAATTCCGTACAGCGGATAAACATCAGCAAATACAATTGTTTCTTGCGGCAGTCCCCAACTGCGCCTTTCTGCTTCTTGGATGAAGCGCCACTCGACGGCGGGATGGATGTTGTGGATGTGGCTGAACCGCTGTTGAATGGCTTGCCGCAGGGCTGCTATGAAGGCAGGAATTAGTTCTTGGGCGTTTTGGGCGTCGATGCCGTTGAAGTGGTTTGGTCGATCGCACAGCAGCCCCACCACACCCAAAACCCGCTGCCCGCTGCCCTCGCGGGTGGCAGTTTTCACCACCAATGGAATCAGCAGCATGGATCGCACGCCCATTTTCCGCAAACTGCGATCGCACTCGGTTTCGCATTCCCGGCGCAAATCGGGTACGTTCCACACTAGATTTGCCGCCGTTGCTTTCAGAAAATGAGAGGCTTCTAGAGAAGTCATCGAATAAACAACAGGTTGCAAAGGTTCTTTATTTCTAGCAACTAATAGCTGTACTTGTTCGCCGTCGGGCCTCAGCAACAAAGTGCCGTCAGCATTAAAGAGAGATCGCAAATAACGATCGATTTTTTCAAATTTATCCGGCCGCAACATCGAATCTCGATCGATTAATAGCTGCGTCAGCCGCCGAATTTGTTCCTGTACGGTGACATCAAAACCTTCTAGTACCAGAACGCCTTCTACCCGGTAATTTTCCAACTGCAATCGATCGGCCAAAACCCCCAATTGATTCGGCTGCATCAACCACGCTTCCCGTTCCGAAACTGGCATTAACTTCAAATGCAAATCCGCAAATTCATCTATTTTCGGATCGATGCGCTCGATTTTCAACTGTTCGGAGCACAGCCAAAATTCGACAAATCTCGGTTCTGGATTTGCCCGACTTTTTACGGCAGCCATCACGGGTTCCTCCAGCACTCGCAAAGCGCCGATGTCAATTTGATAGGATTCTTTGAATACCCAGTGCAACAGGTGGCGGCGGTACAACTGTTCTGCTGTTTTGGCGTCCCATTCATCAAATAGTTCCAGCAAAGTAATGCCCATGCCTGCAAATAAACCGCCAATCGGCGCATTTCCTAATGGCGTTCCTTCCCAACCTGCCAAACGGCAAAAAGCAGCGTTAGCGTACCGCAGGGCAAAAGTTTCCGGTTCCAGTACCGCGATTAAAACGCGGCGGTTGCCGAGAAATTGCAACAGCCACTGCAAGTCTTGTTTCCCTGTTTTCAAGCGTTCGATTTCGGCTGTTTGATTCGGTACTCCTGCTGCCAAAGCTTGCAGTAGCTGTTCCATATTCAGATCGCTTGGCAAACTATTTAGATCTGCCTCGGTGGCAGTAACATCTGGCGGCACCAGTGATTTGACAGAGTTGTTGTTGTTTTGATGCGATGACGATTTGGAGGTAGACATGAAGAAAACACCTGAAAATAGTGGATTTTGGGAAATTTATGTTATCGATCGGCTATTTATTCACTATTTAGACATTCCCGCAGCATTTTGAGCGCGCCTGTAAAGTTTTTTATGAGCTCGATCGACCGGACAAAACTCGCCCGATCGACCCTAAAATAGGCATCTTCAAGCCAAAATAACCGGAATTCTCATATTTTTACTTTTCTTTACAAACAACTGCTTTGTCTCGCGGTTACAGGTATAATAACGTATGTAGCACATCAGAGGTAGAACCCCCGATCGATAGTAGACACTATCAGATAGTGTCTCCCGAAGGCAGAAAGTAAAAAATAGCTATGCGAAACAAGAATCGATCGCCGATCTTCGATAGTCGATAATATAGCGATCGTCCCCGATTGCGAACCCAATTGGCTGTCACGATCGAAGAAGTCGGAAGCAAGAAATAAGCAGGAAAAGTTAAGAATTAACCCTCAATCAATCATCCTATCGGGTGATATTCGATGAGTATTATACCACAGTTAAATAGTTACAATTGCTGGAAATTATTAATGACTGACTATTAATGACACCTAATAATGACAAATTACAAATAACCGATATATAATACACATATCACCATTTTTGAAAGGGAATATCTATGGCTTTAACTATTAACAATCTCATCAACGATCCGTTTGGGTTTCCTGCATTTGCTGGAGGCGGTCCCCGTCTTTTGGCTTACGCTACGCCAGATGATATCGACGTAGAACAAGGGAATTTGTTCCCTTTCCCCTGGGGAGTTTGGGGACTCGGCGGCAACGATACGATAGCAGGTTCCTTCGACTCCAACGAAAGATTGTTAGGAAATGACGGCGATGATGTAATTGGAGGCAATGCCGGGAACGACATCATTTACGGCGGTAAAGATAGCGATCGACTCGATGGCAATGAGGGCAACGATTTAGTGAGGGGAGATGCCGGCAATGACGTTCTCTTTGGAGGGTTCGGCAATGACATTCTCCGAGGAGGGCAAGGAGATGACGATTTAGACGGCAATGAAGGAGACGATTTCTTATCGGGCGATCGAGGAGTTGACCTGCTTACGGGCGGTCCCGGTGGAGATATATTTGTGCTCAGAAGTAACGATGAATTTGGCGTCAATGGCGCAGATATCATTACCGACTTTAACTTTGACGAGGGCGATCGCATTGGTTTGACCGACGGTTTGACAGAGTTAGATCTGTTTTTTGAAGATGACAATTTGATTGCTTACGACAATGACGGAGTTATCAACGATATGGTGGTTGAGAACAGATTTACCGGGCAGATTGTGGGGATAGTTTTAAACACGAACAGTTTTGAATTGACGGGAGCATTTGAACAGGCAAGTCCTTTTGCACTGGCAATTAACGGTTCTCAGTTCCAGTTTTTGGCTTAGTTACTTGCCAGGGAATTTGACGGGCGATCGGGCTTTTTTGAGCAGATAAAAGAGGGCGATCGCTCTGATTAATAAATACTTGAATGCAGTTCGACAGCCCGACAGTATTATACAATCGATTCAGCTCCTCAAATCAACGCAATTTTTATGACTGTTGCCAAACAATTTGAATTGGGAGTCACCCACCTCCCAGACCACACCGAATTACCCGATTCCGACGGTACATTTGTGAAAAACTTTCAAGAACTGCCTCAAAGCATTATTCTCACCGATTCCCTGCGACCTATTTTACAGCGAATTCACCCGGACGGACGCTATCGCATCGGTCAAGATTGCGGGATTTATTGGCGTTTAACCGACCCTCCCGAACGCGGTGCAGAATCGCCAGATTGGTTTTACGTACCGAATGTACCGCCCCTGTTAAATGGTCAAGTGCGACGTTCTTATGTATTGTGGAAAGAATACGTTGCACCGTTAATTGCGCTGGAATTTGTGTCGGGAAACGGTTCGGAAGAACGAGACAGAACTCCACCGCCAGACCCAGAAATAGAAGAACAACAAGAACAAAAACCTGGGAAATTCTGGGTTTACGAACAAGCGATCCGCATTCCTTATTACGGCATTTATGAAGTAAAAAAAGCGTCGGTGGAAATGTATCATTTAGAAGACAACCGCTACCAGCGCATGATTCCGAACGATCGCGGCCGCTATCCGATTCCCCAGCTTGAAGTTGAATTGGGAATCTGGCAAGGCGAATACGACGAGATGAATTTGCCTTGGTTGCGGTGGTGGGACAGTGAAGGAAATTTGCTGTTAATTGGGGAGGAACGCGCGCGACAAGAAAGCCTGCGCGCCCAACAGGAAAGCCTGCGCGCCCAACAAGAAAGCCTGCGCGCTGAGGAAGAAAAACAACGGGCGGATCGCTTGGCTGAAAAGTTGCGCCAATTGGGGATTAATCCTGATGAAGTATAATAGTTTTGTAGGTTTTTAAATAAAGCGCGATCGCCATTTTTACCAAACCAAAATATGGGATTGATGAAGGGCGATCGCGAAGTAGTGAGTTGAATATTACTGAGATATTGCCCAATATTAGCAACCTGTAGGGGCGGGTTCGCCAAAATCTCTGAGACCGATCGAACACTCTCAGAAACCCGCCCTCCACCGCCCAGATCGGAATAAACATTTTACCAATAAATTAGGGGTATATTTGTATTGTTGGTGGGGTGGGGCGGGTTTACCAAAAAAATGGGGTTTAAAGCCTCACCCTTTTAGGGCGACTTTAATTAGTCCCTGCTATAATATTATCATAGGCATCAACGTTCAAATGATTATCTACGAAAGCAAATTATACCAAATCCGGGGTACTCATCCCCGGTTTTAGGGACACGGCACTGCCGTGCCCCTAAAGGTTTGACAATTAAAATAAAGGGGGTACATAACCCGGATTCGGTATTAGAAGGAACACAGAACCAGTATGAAAAGCTGGATGCAGCTATTCGTACTTGTCGTTTTGTGACGAAAACGCAGCCATCAACATTCTTAAATCTGCTTTTAAACAATCAGCAACTACCGTGGGGCGCACGGAATGTAAAGTCTCTGGAGAGATTCCCCTCTGCTTGGTTTTGGAAACAGAAAAAAGTAAGGGAACTCCGCGAAAGAGAAAACCTAAATAGGGCTTGCTGAATAAAACTCTCAGCCCCCGAGAGCAATGGTTTTGAGCCTTTTGCGATCGATTGAGTGCCAGGTTATGGCATAGAGATGGTCA
>JALOON010000070.1 GCA_025454405.1 Oscillatoriaceae cyanobacterium Prado104
GCATTTACCCAGTCGTTGTGACCTTCGAGAGTAAACAGTTGCTTTTGAGTTGTTAAATCCCAAACTTTGAGTGTATTATCCGATGAAGCAGAAATTGCCAATTTGCCATCAGCAGTGATGGCTACTGAATTTATTGATTTGGTATGACCTGTGAGAGTAAACAACTCCTTTCCTGTTGTTAAATACCAGACTTTTAGAGTGTTATCTCGCGCACCAGAAATTGCCCGCTTGCCATCAGCAGTAACGGCTACTGAATTTACCCAGTTGCTGTGACCTTTGAGAGTGCGCAGAATCCCCCTGTGAGGAGGAATTAAGCTGGGTATCAAAGGACGCAACCAAGGTGCTGCTTTCCAATGTTTTATCACTTCTGGCATTGCCTGAATTGTCGGAATGTTAAAGTGCAGCAAGCGCCCTAACAATTGCCCTGCGAGTTGCGTTTTATCTCGCTCCCAAATATCAACGGACATCCACAGTACCGCTTGAATTAAATTCAGAGCTTTTACTTTTTCTGCATTGTACTCTGGGTGATTTAATACTTCGGAATTGTTAACCAAATTAAAATCATCAATCAGTGCCTGCACTCCAAATTCAGGATGCTGAATTTTTGCCATCAGGAAGTTAAAATCTGTTAGTGTTTGATAATACTTTTCTAAATTTCCCGATCTAATATAATTTGGCAGTAAGCTGCCTAGATAAGCCCGTTGATGCGAAGGTTTCTGAGCCGCGAACTTGTCAGCAAATTCTCCCATTTCATGCCATCTCCGTTTCTAAATACTCAACAATCCGTTGATTGACTTTCTTAAAAATACTCCGCTTTGAATCCATCACCCGTTTCGCTTTCAGAAAGTCAAGGAAACTAGCATGATAGATGGTGTAGCAGATTTCTCCTTCTAAATTCTGTTTTTTCAAATACTCAATCCAATCATCTTCTAAAATCTTTGCCACCTCGCATTCATCCACCCCAGCAATTCCAGCTATCATCTCGTAGGGAATCGGCGTGCCAATCTCTAGTAAAATATACAAGCCAATCTCCATCAATTGCCCCGGCTTAGCTTCCATCCCCATCCGCACCCAATGGTTTTGATAATACTCTTGCAGCCCGTCTGGCAATTGCTTTAAACTCAAATCATCGTAATCGCCCTTGGCAATCGCTGGCAAAACATACCGCAAATACATAAAATTGTTTTCGCTTTTGTCTGCCACTTGTTCGACAAAAGTTGCATCGGGAATGCGACGCTCTTGAATCCACTTTCTCAGCCCATCTTTACATTCTGAATCGTCATTGATAAAAAACCGAATGTAGTCTTTGATATCATCCTGATTAAAATTCACATAGTTGCTGTCTGTTAAATCTAACTCTTTTACCGGAACTCCCGGAGATACAGACAGCCGCTTTTTCCCGATGTTATAAGGTCGCCTCGTCAGCAGGAAATATACGTTATTTGGCAGAGTTGTCGGTAAATGTAAAAGATTTTCTCCCGCTTCTTGTTCGACTTCATCCAGCGCATCAACTGCAATTACTAAGCGATCGCCCAAAGTGAGTTTGTCCGACACCTTTGCCAGCAAATTCGGTAAATCGGCGTTTTCTGAATTTTGCAATTGATAGCGATCTATTAATTGCTTGCGAATGCTTTTCAAAAACAATTCCGGTCGGTTGCGGCCTTCGACGAGAATATTGAAATAGCAGGGAGATAGATGGTCAGAGACGTATTTGGCCACGATCGAACTTTTGCCCATTCCCGCATCGCCGACGATTGTAAAATAACCGCAAGGATTTTGGGTGATAAATTGCTGAAAAGTATCAAAAACAAATCGGCGACCGCAAAAAATTTTTGTTTTTTCTGCTATCAGCGATTCAAACTCTGGCGGCAGCGAATTTTGACCGTACCGATCTTTGGGATCGACAATATCTATTATTTGTATTCCTAATGCCTTTGCTATGTTGATGACTGCCCCTATTTCCACGGGTTTTGTGTTGAGCAAGCGTATAATTGTGCTTCGAGAAACATTAGCTTTTCTCGCTAGTTGTTGGATTGTTAATCCTGCTTGCTTGCATGATTCTTTGAGCTTGAGTTCTCCAGATTTACTCAATCGAACAGATTTACTCAATCGAACTATATCAGATCGGGTCATGGTAAGTTTTTAGCTAAAGGTGTTCTGTTTTGATTTTTAATCAACTGGTTTACTTGGGATTCAACTTGAGATTAAATACTCATTAATCCTGTGGTTGACTGTTTTAAATATAGCGCGGTTTGATTTCATCATATGTTGAGATTGTATAAATTCCATAAAGCTTGCATTATAGAGAGTGTAGTATTCTTTATCAGATTTTGTTTTTTGTCTCAAATATTTCAGCCAATCATGCAAAACACTTTCAATATAACATTCCTCTTCGTCAGCAATTTCATGAAGTTTATCAATAGGAATCTTACAGCCATTATCATAAACTAATATATACAATAAAATTTGCCTTGATTTATCTTCATGATTTTGCATTCCCATACCCACCCAGTGAGTTTGATAATCGTCGATCATTGCAGGCGGTAATTTATTAAAAACAGGTTCGTTATAAACTTCATCAAAGATAGCTTGTATTAAATAATTTAGGCACCTGAAATTATTTTCACTTCTTTGGCAGAGCCTGTCAATAATTTTTTCCATACTAATATTATAATCTTTTATCCAATAATTGATTTGTTTGTGAATTTGATTGTTGCAAGAATTAACATATGACAATAGATATTTTTTAATATCTATAGCATTACAATCTATATAATTAGTAGCGTTTAAATTAAATTTATATACTTTAGTTCCCAATTCAGTATTCAAAAAAGTTTTGTGGATATTATAATGATTGTTCTTAAGATTAGAAGGTTGTCTGGTTAGAAAAAAATAAATTCCATCTGGTAGAGTCTTAGGTAAATATAAAATATTCTGTCCTCTTGCTGTGTATCGATCGACTTCATCAAGATCGTCTACAACAATAACTAAACGTCCCCTAAATTTCGTGCTGTTTCCAACTTTAGATAGCAAGGAAGGTAAATTATCTTCTTCTGAGTCATGCAAATCATAACGGTTAATGATTTGCCTGCGAATAGAATTGAAAAATTGCTCTGGTTTGTTTTGAGATCCAGCAAAAAAGTAACAAATTACCTCTGGATTGTCATAAACATACTTGGCTGCGACAGATGTTTTACCCATCCCTGCATATCCTTCCAATATAAAGTAACCTTTGGCATAGGTTCTCATAAATTCGTCAAAAGCTTCAAAAACAAATTGTCTCCCATAAAACATCTTATTTTTTTCTACTATTAAATATCTAAATTCTTCTGGGTAACAAGATAAGTTAGAATCTGGCGCGACAACTACCGATTCTAATTTTTGATAATACTGCTTTTTTAATTTAGTATGCAGATTTTTTAGCTTACCAGCTCCTTTTGCCTGGGCAAGTTCAGAAAAACTATCTGAAAATTTCTTGTAAATATTTTCTAGTCGCTTTTTTACAGTGATTTCTGATGTTGTTAACCGATCGGAAAGTTTTACTAGAGTTAGGGGTGCTTTTTCAGCAGAAAATAGAGCTACTAATAATGTTTCTGTTTGTTCGGTAGTTAACTCATGTTTACCCGCTTCGACTTTAAGAAACTCCTGCCAATCCATACTTTAATTCTACCTTGACTATACTTTGATTATACCGACTTCTAGTATACCTAAGTTTATACCTCCGGTCAACTTCACTCAATTAAAGCCATGCAATGATTTTGTCAGAGTACAAAAGCAACTATTGATAAACCAGAGAGGTCAGTCAAATGAATTTCAACTTATTCGGCAACTCGCACCCTGACGAAGATTATAGCGAACTCAAAAAAGAAATGCTCCGAGAATCCTTGCGGCAAGTTCGCCAAAGCTACAATCTCGCTCTTGCAGTCACCGCTACCTCGGCTGCGATCGCCCTTGCAGGTGTCGGGCTGCTGTATTTTAATAAAATCTCGGAAGCTACCGTTACTGCTTCCAGCGGATTGTTGGCAAGTTTGGGTAGCATTCAATTTGCCAAGCAAAAACAGGAAGAATTGCGGCAGATGATGGAGGATCTGGATAAGGATTAAAGCTAGAAAATTTGCATTGATTTTGATGTTGTTTTGATATTGTCTGTTGGGTGCGGGCGGGTTTATTTAAATTGTTTGTTGGCGATCTTGTTGGCGAACCCGCCCCTACGACAATTAATTACCGATCGAATCGATTTCTTCGCAAACCAATTCAGCAATTTTTTTCGCCGCCCCAGATTCACCCCGAACGCTGCGCAGCCGATCGCCCATTTGTGCTAATTTTTCAGGATGGCTTAAATAGTCGATCGCCCTTGCCGCCACCGCTTCCGGTTCAATTTTTCCGATTAACTCCGGTACAATCTCTTCACCAGCCCAAATATTCGGCCAAGCATAAAGTTTTCCTTTTCCCAATTGCAAGATAGCCCAATTAATCGCCGTCGCAAAAACTGAACCGACTAACGGCAAATTTGCCAGCAATCCCGGCAATCCGTCCCAAGCTTTCATCGCATCTAATTGCTGCGTCGGTATCAAGACTATCATTGGTATTGCTAAGGAACCTAATTCGGCTGTATTCGCTCCTACTGTTGTCAAACACAGGCTGCATTGTGATAGTAATTCATAAGCAGGTGTCTGCGTCCAAAGTTCGATTTGCAGCTTGTTTGGAGTTTGTAAAAACGGTTTTTCGGTTAAATGCAGTTCGGCGCTGGCGTTTTCAAATAAGTGCAGGCAGGGATTTTGTTTGCGATCGGCAAAATTTGCTAGAGTTTGTAAATCTAAAGTTGGAGCAACGGGAATTACGAAGCGGGTTTGAGGGCGGATGCGGTGAATTGCATGGGCGATCGACACGCATAACGGTACGCCTAAAGCTAATTTAGCAGCTTTGGAACCGGGTAACAATCCAATTAATTCTATGCGATCGCGAGGCAGAGCCTCTAGATCTGCGTTCCCAGGCATAGCCTGGGAACGAGGTTTTTGTAGGGGCGGTGCCCCCGTGCCCGCCCCCTCCGTGCCCGCCCCCTCCGTGTCCGCCCCGGTTTCGATCGCCCGATTTTCAGTCATTTCATGCGCGATCGACCCGCTAGATTTCCGATTGCTTACTTCGGCGATCAAATCTCCGACAACTGTAAATTTACTAGCATATTTTTGGGGAACTTTAGCAACAACTTCGGGTTTCATTGCCGCAAATTTGTCAATCCAGCGATACCATCGGGCATCCCATTCAGCATAAATAACAGTACGGTATTTTAACCTTTTGCCAATAATAACTGTAAAAAATTGATCGCCACCTAAAAATAACACAACTCCCCGATTGTACCAATCCCAATTTTTAGCAGTTTTGCCGGATAATAAGAAGGGAAAAAAATGCTCCGGCCCTTGCACTCTGTCAACTTCTGGGTAGGAAGAGGCGATTTGTGCTTCTTTCCCGGTGGCGTGGGGGCAGGGGGACAGCACTACGGAGATGCGCGCTTGTGTGCCGGAGTTCCCCAATTGCTGCCGCAAAGCTTGCAGGGCGGGACGCACCCAGGTTGCCAATTCTCCGGGGCCGTTGGAGAGGATTAAAATATCTACTGCCATGCGATTGAAAATTTTAGAGGACGCAACGGAGATTTTATGACAGATTTAATTGATGCCGTCAAGATGGGTGATATTGCTGCTGTAGAAAGCGCGATCGAACAGCGGGTAGATGTCAATGCTAAGGATGATGAAGGTGCGACGGCTTTGACAGCGGCGGCGGAGGCTGGAAATCCTGAAATTGTGAAAAATTTGCTCGCTGCTGGCGCAAATGTCAACAGTCAGGATAATGACGGTTGGACGCCGTTAATGAGTGCGGCGGCGGCCGGGCATAAAGATATCGTACAGCTTTTGTTGGAAGCTGGAGCGGATGTGAATGCTAAAACTAATTTTGGTTTGACGGCTTTGATGAGTGCGGCGGGTAGCGGGCGTGCGGAAGTTGTGGAATTTTTGGTCGATAAAGGAGCCGATATCAAAGCGAAGGATAATAATACTTGGACTGCGTTAATTTGGGCATCTTCCGAAGGTCATAAAGACGCAGTTGAGGTGTTGAAATTAGCGCGCGATCGAGCTTAATTATTAGTAAAAGTAAGGTGCGCACTGCGCACCCTACTTTTAAGCAACTACATACTAAACGGTTTGTAGTGAGGACTTTAGTCCTCATCATCAAAAAACTAAAGTCCTCACTACAAGAGGTTAACTATTAGGTCAACAAAGTCATAGGAATCGCAGAATTTAGAAAAGGAGTTCTCGCAGTCGGATCGGGTTGCAAGTTGAGATTAGCTCCCCCCTGAATTCGGGCGATTGTATCTCCCGATTTTTGGATAAGTAAGTCTGAACCTGATGGAAATATACTAAGTTCAGTAATGCTTTCTGCAAGTTGAATGTAATCCTTTCCTTTTTCAAAGTTGACAATCCTTGCCTCGCCGCTGCCGGTATAAAACGATATCCGGCCGAGCAAGCCAGGTCGTTGGGTGTAGTAAGCATCGCCCAGAGTGAAGTAATCAGTGCCGGGAGTTCCAATCAGCGTATCGAATTCAGTGGTGGCAATGAAAAATTGCCTATTCGCTTCATTTAATGTCAAAGTATCATACTTATTCTTATTAAGGGGCGATATAAAACCTGTCGGGGCTGTGGCTAAAGCTACTTGCAGTCCGACGATTTGATTTGTTCCCGCTGTAAATCCCGTAACGATATCGTTGCCATTGGTTCCGGTAAAAACGGCCGATCGATTTGCCTCGAATTGCCCGAATTTGAGATAGTGTTCTCGTCCGGTTTTTAAACCTCCGGCCTTCACAACTGCTGCTACATCTGGGTTGTCGTCTAGGTAACGCGGTTCCAAGAAACTGGTGCCGTACCTGCCTTCTGTTTTGCCAAATTTGATAAAGTGCTGGAAGCCCGATTTAAAAGTTCCATTTTCTATGAATGGTGCGAGTTCCGGGAGGCGCTTTAAATAGAAAACTTCGTCGTAGTCGGGCGATACGCGAGTGCGACCTTCTTCGTAACCAAACTTGATAAAGTGGTCTAATCCGGTCGCAAAAGGTGCGTTTGGATTGTTGGAATTGCGGACAAAAGGTGCAATATCTTGACTTGACCGAATTTTTCAAAGTGTTCTCGACCGGATTTGATGATGCCGGCATCGATCGCGGGTTTCAACCACGGATATTGCGAGAGATAGTATTGTTCGTCAAAAATATCGTAGTTTGCCATGTTTTTTGCCAAGTAATCTAAAAACTGCCAGGTGTTTAAACCCACAATGAGTGATTTTTGAGAAACCCGGTTGCCTGATTCGATCGAGTTTATTATCGATATTAATAGCTTTCTATCCTAGCAAGAAAGGACTGCTATTCCCAAAATCAGCGTTAGGAAATGTCAGTTGTTTCAAATTCAAGTTTGCACCTCCCTCAAGAATTGCAATTCTATCTCCTCCTATTGATGAGATGACTAAATCTGCACCCACTGGAGATATTTGATAGTAATCCTGTTTTCCTGCTAGCTGAAGGGTATCTCCCCGATCGGGGTTGAAGTCACGAATGCGAGCCTCCCCCGGACCTAAATACAATAGTTCACTTTTGTCAGTGTAGCTACCAGTGCTCGATCGCCAAAGAATGTTATGAGCCAAAATAAAATTATCAGCACCTTCGCTACCAATCAAGATATCAAATTCGTTGCTACCGTTGCTGAAATAACGGCCATCAAAATCAACTCCAATAACTGTCGATTTTCCCTTGCCAAAAGCAGTCACAACATCATTCCCATCAGTCCCGACAAAAGTTGCAGATCGATCGGTTTCAAATTGACCGACTTTTGTATACTGTTCGAGTCCGGAAGCAAAACTGCCCGATCGAACCGCCTCAGCAACATCGGGATTGTTGTCTAAATATCCAGCTTCCCAAAAATTATCTAATACAGCAACTCGATCGAAAATTGAGAAATTTGGTCCTTGATTTTTTAGAAACTGCTGATTTGCCACAAGCTCGACTCTAGCAACGACTGACATACCCTGAAGTCCTAGATTAATCTCCTATTTCCCAGTATCGTCAGACCGATAATTGTACCAACCTCGCGTTCCCGCTAGGCGGATCTTGTCGGCTTGCCGGTCAAAGTTTTTAATCCGAGCTTCAGCGCCGAATCCAAAAATCGAGCTGTATAATAGAGTATCATTCGCGCCGAGAATGAAAGTATCGCTACCTTGACCGCCCATTAGGGTATCGTTGGGTCCTTTTTCATTATATGAACTTTTTTCATAAACTCGATTTCCTCCTGCATCTAAAGATACTTGAATGCCAGTGATTTCAACTTTTCCTACACCAAATCCCGTTATAATGTCCTCGCCTTTAGTACCGACAAATGCAGCCGATCTCGTCGGTTCAAATTGTCCGAATTTTCGGTAGTGTTCTCCACCTGTTTGGAAAAATCCTGCCTTAACTGCTGTTGCTACGTCGGAGTTTTTCAACAAGTATTCCGGTTCAAAAAAACTACTCGCGTAAAGGCCTTCTTTAGCTCCGAACTTGACGAAATGCTGATATCCAGATTTAAAAGTTCCGTTCTGTACAAAGGGAACCAGTACGGGGTATCGCTTTAAATAAAATGCTTCGTCATAGTCGGGTGATACGCGCGATCGACCTTCTTCGTAACCAAACTTGATAAAGTGGTCTAATCCGGTCGCAAAAGGTGCGTTTGGATTGTTGGAATTGCGGACAAAAGGTGCAATATCTTGACTTGTCAGGCCGGCGGCTTGACCGAACTTTTCAAAGTGTTCTCGACCGGATTTGATGATGCCGGCATCGATCGCGGGTTTCAACCACGGATATTGTGAGAGATAGTATTGTTCGTCAAAAATGTCGTAGTTTGCCATTGTTTCTACCCAAGTAAAAATTTAGAAAAATTAGATCCCGGCAATACATTCAAGCCGAGATTGCCGCCACCTTCAATTACAGCAACTGTGTCAAAGTTATTGGTTTGAATTGCCAAATCTCGATTATTGTTAATGGGAAACAGAATGTAGCGTTCTGGAGACCCAAAAAACTGGATGCTATCTTGGCCTTTGGTAAAGTTTTGAATTCTAGCGAAACCAGGTCCGATGTATAAGTCTACTACAGGAGATGGCAGACCGCGGGCAAATTGTTGATAGTCGCCCAATAGAAATTTATCGCGACTGCTACCGCCAATGAGAACATCAAATTCATTGCTGCCGCTGCTGTCATACGATCTCGCGCCGGAGGGAGGTGCTAAACTTACTTTAACTCCTACGATCTCGACATTTCCCGATCCGATACCTGTAACAGTATCATTGCCGGCAGTTCCGATAAAAGTTCCAGAGCGATCGAGTTCAAATTGCCCAAACTTCACATAGTGTTCTCGCCCGGTTGCCAGCAATCCCGAGCTGACAAACGGCACGATATCGGGGTTTTTCTCTAAGTAATCACCTTCAAAAAATGAAGTACCCAACCGCCGCTCTCTGACCCGGAATTTGACGAAATGCTGGTAGCCATTTTTGAAGGTTCCATTCTGAATAAATGGCAGGATATCTGGGTTATTTGCTAAATAAAATGCTTCGTCGTAGTTGGGGGATACTCCCGCGCGCCCTTCTTCCCAACCAAACTGGATGAAGTGGTCTAATCCAGAAGCAAAAGGTGCGTCGGAATTGGTTTCGGTGCGGACAAAGGAAGCAACATCGGGATTTCGATCGAGATAAGTTTCTTCGTCAAAGTATCGCGATATTCTAGTGAGTCCCGCAGCTTGCCCGAATTTTTCAAAGTGTTCTCGACCGGATGTGATGATTCCAGCATCAATAGCCGATTTCAACCAAGGATATTGAGAGAGATAGTATTGTTCGTCAAAAATGTCGTAGTTCGCCATGATTTTTTTGCCAGCTTCGCACCCTAATAATTACACAAAACGATTGGTAAGTTATGAGTAAGGTGCGCGGTGCGCACCCCACTAATACCTACCTACTAATGACCGTCACGAGTTCCGACGCTCGCACTAATAACTGATAACTGACGATCGATAACTAACCGATCGCAAATGTTCCGTTACCGTTCAATTGTTGGAAACTCAAACCTAAATTTGCTCCTCCTTCAACTACGCCGAGCACATCTCCAAAACGTTGTATTGACAAATTATTGCCAATGGGAACTAGATTGTAGCCGCTTAAAGAAGTTCCTTGCAGTTGGATAAAATCGTCGTTGATGTTGAAGTTGCGAATCGTAGCTTGACCGTTACCGACATACAGCGGTGTCGCCACTGCATTCCCGGCCGAAGCAGGAACTCCGAGTACAAAGGTATCAGGTCCGGGACCACCAATCAGGACATCGAATTCATTGGTGCCGAAGCTTTCAAACTGCCGGTTGCCAAATCGATCGATACCTACTTCGACTCCAATTAGTTCGGTTTCCCCCACGCCAATTCCAGTCAGAATATCGTTGCTGCGGCTGCCGACAAAAGTTGCGGAACGGGCTGGCTCGTTTTTTCCGAAATTGAAGTAGTGATCGCGACCTGTTTTCAAAGCACCATTGTTAATAAACGGCACGATATCCGGGTTTTCTTTTAAGTATTCGGGTTCAAAAAATGATGTACCAAAACGACCTTCTTTTGACCCGAATTGAATGAAATGTTGGTATCCCGATTTGAATGGTTTGTCTGGTCCGATAAACGATCGCAACTCTGGATTATTTGCTAAGTAAAAATCCTCGTTGTATTCGGGCGATACTTGAGTCCTGCGACCGCCTTCATCGTAGCCGAATTGGATGAAGTGATCGAGGCCGCTGGCAAAAGGTGCGTTGGGATTGACCGTGCGCACAAAGGGTTGGAGGTCTGGGTTGTTGGCAAGGTAAGTATCTTCGTCAAAATAACGCGATACTCTTGTCAAACCGGCGGCGCGACCGAATTTTTCAAAGTGTTCTCGACCGGAACGGATGATTCCAGCATCGATCGCAGGTTTGAGCCAAGGATATTGAGAAAGATAGTATTGTTCGTCAAAAATCGCGTAGTTAGCCATGATGTAGCCTCGTTTTAACTCATTAAAATTGACATAGAATTCCCTTCCAATTGCGAATTTAATCGCTGGAAATTCACAGCAGACCTAAGTTATGAAATTGCCTTTAGTTCCCGGCGAAAATATCGTTGTTCGCTGCAAGATCGCCTTTTCGGAACTTACACATACAGAATCTGCAACATAGTTTTAAGTTCCCAACATAATTTGAAAATTCCTGTTGCTATAAAGCTCAGTTCGTCTCGAAACCAGGCTGTTCGAGCTTTTTACAAATTGCTGAATTTGTAATTTATTTGATGGCTCGATCGCCCGTTCGATCTCTTATACAAAATTTGGAACTTTTATCGGGATTATTTTCGTCAAAATTAAGTTTGTTATTTTTATTTTATCTTTTAAATCTTGACAAGATCCGTAAAATTACATATTTTTACATTTTTGTCAAGTTAAATAAAGTAAACAATATTTGAGCATTTGCTCAAAAATTTTGTAACAATAGGTAACAGAATCTGCCAGATATTTGTCGAATTGTGTCGCTTACCAGCTCAAATCGCCTAATGGTAAGCGTTTTCTGGTAAAAATACTCATGGGGTAGAAAAATTTCCCGATTCCGAAAACAGCATCTTAAAGGAGCCTAACTGGATGTTCACTCACGTCAAGCCCACCATTCGCCACATCGTGCCGGAAAACTTGCAGGGGCGAAAACTCCTGAAGGTGGTATATGTCGTGCTAGAACCGCAATATCAAAGCGCCCTGTCGGCGGCGGTTCGATCGATTAATAACAAAAATCCGAATTTGGCGATCGAAATCAGCGGCTACCTGATCGAGGAGCTCCGCAGCCCGGAAAACTACGAGGCCCTGAAGCGGGATGTGGCTGCTGCCAACATATTCATTGCCTCGCTAATTTTCATCGAAGACTTGGCAGAAAAAGTGGTAGCGGCGGTGGAACCGGTACGCGATAACTTGGATGTCGCCGTCGTCTTCCCTTCAATGCCCGCAGTGATGCGCCTGAATAAAATGGGCAGTTTTTCGATGGCACAATTGGGACAAAGCAAAAGTGCGATCGGCGAATTCATGAAAAAACGGAAGGAAAAATCAGGAAGTTCCTTCCAAGATGGCATGCTGAAACTGTTGCAAACTTTGCCCAAAGTTCTCAAGTATTTGCCGATCGACAAAGCGCAAGACGCGCGCAATTTCATGTTGAGTTTTCAGTATTGGCTGGGAGGTTCCCAAGAAAACTTGGA
This sequence comes from Oscillatoriaceae cyanobacterium Prado104, assembly GCA_025454405.1. Classification (GTDB taxonomy): domain Bacteria; phylum Cyanobacteriota; class Cyanobacteriia; order Cyanobacteriales; family Microcoleaceae; genus Microcoleus. Next base: position 12,294 of record JALOON010000070.1, read on the forward strand.
AAACTTCTTGCTGATGCTGTCGCATAAATACGTCTACAAAGACGAACAAAAAATCAATTTTCAAGATCCGGTTGTTTACCCGGACATGGGGATTTGGCATCCTTTAGCACCGTCAATGTTTGAGGATGTTAAAGAATATCTAAATTGGTACAATTCCCGCAAAGATATTTCTGCCGATCTCAAAGATCCGCTAGCACCTTGCGTCGGTTTAGTGTTGCAACGCACTCATTTAGTAACCGGAGATGACGCGCACTACGTAGCAATGGTGCAGGAATTGGAAGTCATGGGGGCGCGAGTCGTACCGATTTTTGCCGGCGGTTTGGACTTCTCCAAACCCGTCGATACTTATTTCCTGGAAGTGGGAGCAAAAGGTGTTACACCGCTGCCGATCGTAGATGCGGTAGTTTCTCTAACTGGTTTTGCATTAGTTGGCGGCCCGGCGAGACAAGATCATCCAAAAGCGATCGAATCTTTGAAAAAATTGAATCGCCCTTACATGGTAGCTTTGCCCTTAGTTTTCCAAACCACAGAAGAGTGGGAAAACAGCGATTTAGGCTTGCATCCGATTCAAGTGGCGCTGCAAATTGCGATTCCAGAATTGGACGGGGCGATCGAACCAATTATTCTCTCGGGACGCGACGGCGCAACTGGAAAGGCGATCGCATTGCAGGATAGAATCGAGGCGATCGCGCAGCGGGCAATGAAATGGGCTGTACTGCGGCGCAAACCAAAATTAGATAAGAAAATTGCGATTACAATTTTCAGTTTCCCGCCCGATAAAGGCAACGTCGGCACCGCCGCATACCTCGATGTTTTCGGCTCGATTTACGAAGTAATGAAAGCCTTAAAAGGCAACGGTTACGACTTGCCCGAACTGCCGGAATCCGCCGAAAAGTTAATGCAAGAAGTCATCCACGATGCCACAGCCCAATATCAAAGTCCCGAATTAAATATCGCCCATCGGATGTCAGTAGAAGAGTACGAAAGACTGACACCATATTCGGAACGCTTGCACGAAAACTGGGGGCCACCTCCGGGACATTTGAACAGCGACGGGCAAAATTTGCTGGTGTACGGCAAGGCTTTCGGCAATGTATTTATCGGAGTGCAACCTACTTTTGGATACGAAGGAGATCCGATGCGGTTGCTGTTTTCGCGATCGGCCAGTCCCCACCACGGTTTTGCGGCTTACTACACTTATTTAGAGCGCATTTGGGGTGCGGATGCGGTGCTGCACTTCGGCACTCACGGTTCGCTGGAATTCATGCCCGGTAAGCAAATGGGGATGTCTGGGGAATGCTATCCCGACAGTTTGATCGGCAAAATTCCTAACATCTATTACTACGCGGCAAACAATCCCAGCGAGGCAACAATTGCCAAGCGCCGCAGCTATGCGGAGACGATTTCTTACTTGACTCCGCCTGCGGAAAATGCGGGTTTGTACAAAGGTTTGCAGGAATTGAGCGAGTTGATTGCTTCCTATCAAACTTTGAAAGATACCGGGCGGGGCGTTCCGATCGTCAATACGATTGTGGATAAATGCCGTTTGGTAAATTTGGACAAAGACATCGATTTGCCCGAAACCGATGCAGCCCAAATGACTGCGGAGGAACGGGACAATTTAATCGGTTTGGTGTACCGGAAGTTGATGGAAATCGAATCGCGGTTGTTACCTTGCGGGTTGCACGTAATTGGTAAGCCGCCGACATCTGAAGAGGCGATCGCAACTTTGGTAAACATTGCAAATTTAGATCGCGAAGAAGAGGGAATTCTCAGCTTGTCTCGGATTATCGCAAACAGTTTGGGACGCGATATCAACGAGGTGTATGCTAATAGCGATCGGGGCATTTTAACCGATGTCGAACTGCTGCAAAATATCACCTTAGCTTGTCGCGAAGCTGTCGCCGCTTTAGTGAAAGAACAAACCGATGCCGAGGGTCGAGTTTCCCTTGTTTCCAAGTTAAATTTCTTCAACATGGGCAAGAAAGAACCTTGGATTGAATCGCTGCACGCCTCCGGTTACAAAAAGGTCGATTCGGAAGCGATTAAACCGCTGTTTGAGTATCTGGAATTCTGCTTGCAGCAAGTTTGTGCCGATAACGAATTGGGTGCATTGTTGCGCGCCCTAGAAGGCGAATACATCCTTCCCGGACCCGGAGGAGATCCGATTCGCAACCCGGATGTTTTGCCGACTGGCAAAAATATGCACGCTTTAGATCCGCAGTCAATCCCGACGGCGGCGGCAGTTAAATCTGCTAAAATTGTGGTCGATCGACTGTTAGAAAGACAACGCATCGATAACGGCGGCAACTATCCCGAAACCATCGCCGTTGTATTGTGGGGAACCGACAACATCAAGACTTACGGCGAATCCCTGGCGCAGGTAATGTGGATGGTGGGAGTCAAGCCGGTTCCCGATGCTTTGGGACGGGTAAACAAACTCGAATTGCTGTCTTTGGAAGAGTTGGGACGACCCAGAATTGACGTAGTAATTAACTGTTCCGGCGTGTTCCGCGATTTGTTCATCAACCAAATGAATCTGTTAGATAAAGCCGTGAAAATGGCAGCGGAAGCCGACGAACCGGTAGAAATGAACTTCGTCCGCAAACACGCATTGAAGCAAGCGGAAGAAATGGGCATCAACCTGCGGCAAGCAGCAACGCGGGTATTTTCCAACGCTTCCGGTTCCTATTCATCTAACATCAACTTGGCGGTAGAAAACAGCACTTGGGAAAGCGAAACCGAGTTGCAGGAAATGTACTTGAGTCGCAAATCCTTCGCCTTTTCTTCCGACAATCCCGGCACAATGGAACAAGACAGGCAGATTTTTGAATCATCCTTAAAAACTGCTGAAGTAACGTTCCAGAATTTGGATTCTGCGGAGATTTCCCTAACCGATGTATCGCACTATTTCGACTCCGATCCTACTAAATTAATCGGCAGTTTGCGGGGCGATGGGAAACAACCGGCATCGTTTATTGCTGATACTACGACTGCGAACGCGCAGGTACGGACGCTATCAGAAACCGTGCGTTTGGATGCGCGGACAAAGATGCTAAATCCCAAGTGGTACGAGGGGATGCTATCGCACGGCTACGAGGGCGTGCGGGAACTTTCCAAGCGTTTGGTAAATACGATGGGATGGAGTGCGACTGCGGGCGCTGTGGATAATTGGGTGTATGAGGATGTGAATGAAACGTTTATCAAAGATGCAGAAATGCAGCAGCGTTTGTTGAATTTGAATCCTCATTCTTTCCGCAAGATGGTGAGCACTTTGTTGGAGGTGAACGGCCGGGGTTATTGGGAGACTTCGGAGAGTAATCTCGATCGCTTGCGCGAGTTGTATCAGGAGGTGGAAGATCGGATTGAGGGGGTAGAATAGACATCGGAAATTCTGATAATTACCTTAAAAGCAGTCAGAGATTGTTGTTTGACTATAAGGCCTAGATCCCCCCTAGCCCCCCTTAAGAAGGGGGGGACCGGAAGTGCTCAAAGTCCCCCTTTTTAAGGGGGATTTAGGGGGATCTAGACTCGGGTAAAAGCGAGATTTCTCAATGGTTTTAGTCTCTTGTTGACACCCATAGACCGGAAGCACTCAAAGTCCCCCTTCTTAAGGGGGATTTAGGGGGATCTAGACTCAGGTAAAAGCGAGATTTCTCAATGGTTTTAGTCTTTGGTTGACACCCATAGACCAGAAGCACTCAAAGTCCCCCTTTTTAAGTGGGATTTAGGGGGATCTAGACTCAGGTCAAAACGAGATTTCTCTATTTCCTATCGCCCTGTTGTTCGCGCAAAGCATCAATGATTTCGACAGTACACCCCGCAATCGTTGACGCAACTGCTGCGACAATTACATTTTGTTGATAGTAAATAGTCACACCACCTGCAAAGCAGATAATTGCTATCTTGACCAGTAGAATTTGGGTAGTAGAAAACTGACGGTTTTGGAAATTGGAAATTCTGACATCAGGAGAAAGCTTTATTTGTTCTACTGCTTTGCAGATACCTGCTATCTTGACTCGTAAAAATTGGGTAGCAGAAAACTGACGGCGTTGGGAGTTGCGCACTCTGCCACCATGAGAACGTTTGAGCTGTCGCATATGTTAGAATTGGTGTGTGTTTTATTCAATGCAGGCACCCGGTTAGTTAGCGGTGCCTTTTTTCTGAGATTTCCACCGTTGCTTGTTAGCTGTAGCGTCTATCCCAAGAAAACCTTTTTTGCTCTGGTCATCCATCGTGAAACGAACTTATCGGCTTTCAACCAGAGGTACGATCGAATTAAACCTAAACCTGTTAATAAGGTTATCAAAGATACTTTCCAACGTGGAACTCCTGTCTCGATTAACTGATAATGCTGCTCTCGCAAATCACCCAGCCACTCTTCATGAAATTTTTGTGGCAGCATATTCTCCAGGAATTCAATGAACTGGGCTGTTCTCTCTTCCTCTGGTAGGGCTAACCATTTTCTATAAACTACTAAGCAAAATGCCAAAAGCCATAAGAAGAGATAAACCAAGCAATAGAGATCGAATGTAACTTTTAGCAAAGTAAAGTCAATTAACAGAATGAATATACCAGTAACAAAAAATGAAATTAGCGAATTTCCAAAGTTTCTTTTGCCGCTTTGTGACTCATTATCTCCATTGGCAGTCATATAGGAAAAAACCTTAAAAACCATCCTAATAAGTGCCAATAAAAGGTCAAAAATGGCAAGAAAAAACACAAAAATTCCATACAGATTTTTTTCTAGAGTAGGGTTAGAGAAAATGCAGATAAGGCCCACCAGAGCGCCAGTAATGAAACTAAGTGGTAAGATGATAATTATGCTAGCAATTAAAAGGAACTGCCCTTTTTCTAGGTTTTGGTTTAACGACATCTTATACCCCTCCCCAGGCTGGTTCCCATCCTGCCAAATCATCGAGGAATTGCTTTTTATCTGCCAGAACTTTCACACCTAACCCTGTAATTCTGTAGTACCTTCGCCGCGCACCACCTCTTTCTTCCGGTGTCTCATCACCCCAACGTGCTTCTAAGTAGCCTTTCTCCTCTAGCTTGTGAAGGGTTGGGTACAGCGAACCAAAGCCGAGTTTAATTTTCCCGCCACTCGCCTCCTTCACCGCCTCAATAATCTCCAAGCCGTAACGTTCGCGGTAAAAGACTGACGTGAGTACAGCTTCTTCTTTTGGCGACAAATCAAAAATGCTATCTTGATTCTTTGTCATACTCTCCTGTCATTTGATGTTCATCTCATGTTTCATGGTATATCAAGCTATTTGATAGTGTCAAGGGACTTTGAGATCGAGTTACATTAAGCTAGCGTTCGCTTGCTGGATCGCATATTTCACGGATATTTCAGGATTGGAGGCAGATGAGTTGGAGGCGATCGCCCTTTATGCTATCCTATAAGTAGATACGTTATGTATATACAGAAGCGGAAAATTTAAATATGACAATCTCACCCAAACGATTAGAAGAATTACAAAATATTCCAGAGCCTGCCATTGATACCTCCGATCGTCCTAAGTTAGATGCAAGTTTCTGGGAAAAAGCCCAACTTGTAAAACCCCTGACAAAACAAGCTATTTCTTTAAGGGTCGATCGCGATGTCTTAGATTGGTTTAAAAGCCAAGGAAAAGGCTACCAATCTTTGATGAATGCTGTGCTGAAGTCTTATGTCGAACATCAGGTAAAAAACAGTAAATAAAGGTGCGATAGAGCCTATAATTAAATTAGCTCCATTAACGAGGCAAACTATGTCACTAACTGCAACCGAATATAAATACATAGAATTAGATGATAAGAATGTGCCGATCGTCCAAGGAACTACGATGAAAGTAGTTGAATTAATTACCTCAGTAAAAGCTTACCAATTAAGTCCTGAAGAATTACTAGAAATTTATCCTCATCTAACTTTGAGTAAAATTTACTCTGCCTTAGCTTACTACTGGGACAACAAACAAGAACTTGATGCAGATATGCAGCGCCGATTCGAGTATGCCGAAAAGTTGCGATTAGAAGCGGGTGAATCTCCTTTGGCTAAAAAACTCCGCGATCGAGGGCTAATTAAATGAGTATAGCTTTGTACATGGATGAGAATGTGCCTCTACCGATTACAAATGGACTGAGAAAAAGAGATGTAGATATTTTGACAGCTCAGGAAGACAACCATCAAAACACGCCAGACCCTATTATACTCGATCGCGCAACCGATCTTCAGCGTGTCGTTTTTACACAAGACCAAGATTTTTTAGCCATAGCCAACAGTCGCCAGCAAGCAGAAGTAAATTTTTCTGGTGTTATTTATGCTCACCAACAAAATGTAACTTTTGGTGATTGCATTCGTGACTTGGAAATTATTGCTCAAGTTAGCGAACCAGAAGATTTAGTTAACCGCGTTCAGTACCTACCTTTATAGCCAATCTAGGTAAATAAAAAATGAAGTACGAAGTAATAATTTACTGGAGTCAGGAAGATGAAGCTTTTGTTGCCGAAGTTCCTGAATTACCAGGCTGCGCCGCCGATGGCGAAACTTATCAAGAAGCTTTGCAAAATGTAGAGACGATTATGCAGGAGTGGATTGAAACGGCTAACGCACTGGGTCGCCCCATCCCTCAACCCAAAGGCCGCTTGATATTTGCCTAGTCGAATTAACGATCTCGCCCACAATTTTCAATCATTGAAACAGGAAAATATATTACAGCCATGATGACTTACAAAGGTTACAGTGCTAGCATTGAAGTAGATTTAGAAGCGGAAATTCTTTTCGGGCGAGTCCTCGATCTCAATGACTTAGTGACTTTTAAAGCGAAAACAATTGAAGAAGCTCGGCAAGAATTCCAAAATTCGATCGACGATTATATAGTCAATGAAGGTGCGATCGCCCCTCCGCTTGAGGGTGTAGAATAGGATAGTGTGGGGCAGGCAAGATGCCTGCCTCAAGATTAGGGCACGAGCAAGGTGCTTGTGCCGCAACCTATAAAGGAGAGTATATGGCAGTTCAAAATGCAGATAAAGTTATTGAGGCTGTAAAGCAAGTCACGCAAGATATTAACTCTTACGAACAAGACTTTCTGGGATTTTATAAATTTATTGCCAATAGCATTTCTCAGGCAAGGGAAAGACTCGAAAAATTGCAGTCCTTAGACTTAATTGCGATCGAGAATTTATATCAAGACTACGAACAACTAGAGGGTCACAACCTAGTGTTGCAAAAAAGAGAACGGGAAGTTGTTCAAGTTTTCATATTTGGAGATTTTGAACAAGATGCTGAGATCACTTGGGAAATGTCGGAAATTTTAGCAGACTTTTTTGTTGAGTATTTGATCGTGCCGATTCTCAACAATGTTAGTTATGACAAATTTCAAGCAATGCCTAGCTATTTTCTGGAACATATCAAAGATGGTGTTATAGTGTATGAAGCAAAAAGAAGCTTACATCGAGATAGCGCAGAGGTACATAGCTAGTGCAAAGCAGCACCAATCTCAGGGGATAAAAATTCAAGAAGTTATTGGCTTTCTGGCTTATCACTCTCTAGAATCGATCGCGGTTGCTGTAATAGTCCATTTTAAAAGTAGCATTCCCACGAACCACGAGACTAAGTTACGAATGTTTTTGAGCTTGTGCAAGAAAAATTTTGCTGATTCAGTCAATGTAAAAAGTCTAGCTGCTGTGATTATTCGTGTGGAAAAAAACGGCTACAGAAGTAAGTTTCTTTACCCTGAATTTCAAGGAGAAAATAACTATAAGTCTCCTCAAGAACAAATTACTTTGCCAGAATCGGGGCTATTGGTGAGAGATGTAGACCAAATCATCGATCGAATTATTAATCTGCTTTAATGTTTCCTCTTAATAAGAATGGGGGACTCGAACTACTCAAAGTCCCCATTTTTTAGAGGAATTGAGGGGATATAGACTTGGGTAAAAGCGAAATTTATTCTATTTTCGCTCGTCCTGAGTTAGATGCGAGTTTCTGGGAAAAAGCCCAACTGGTAAAACCGCTGACAAAACAAGCTATTTCTTTGAGGGTCGATCGGGATGTCTTAGATTGGTTTAAAAGCCAAGGAAAAGGCTATCAATCTTTGATGAATGCTGTGCTGAGAAGGAACTACGATGAAAGTAGTTGAATTAATTACCTCAGTAAAAGCTTACCAATTGAGTCCTGAAGAATTACTAGAAATTTATCCTCATCTAACTTTGAGTAAAATTTACTCTGCCTTAGCTTACTACTGGGATAACAAACAAGAACTTGATACAGATATGCAGCGCCGATTCGAGTATGCCGAAAAGTTGCGATTAGAAGCGGGTGAATCTCCTTTGGCTAAAAAACTCCGCGATCGAGGACTAATTAAATGAGTTTGGTATCGAGAAGATATTTATTAATCATCCCATTCTTCTCTGAGTTGCAACTGAAATTCTAAAGCATCCACACGCTTAGGTAAAAAACCGCGCCATCTCTTTAAATTTTTCCTGGGCAATCTTTGACTGCTACCCTGAGTTTGGGTTGTTGCTCGATCGCGCAGCAATGTTGACAATACTTCTAAAAGTTGCTGTTGCTCTTGGGGTGTCAGGCTTTGAGCCTGACTCAGTACCTCGCTATAAGTAGACATAGGCTTTATGTTGAGATTTTTGACTCTGTAGCTATTATATAGTAATTTCTGGTTATCACTGGCCCGCGCCTAGATTTTCGCCCCGATCGCACTTTGGGAAGTATTTTTGCAGAGCGATCGAACGAGAGGAAAATAAGCGCGATCGCTATTAATATTATCTGGCACAATTTGTGAGATGCTGCGAATTCACCTCAAATGCGATCGCAAACTCCACTTGCGGCAGCAATCTTTTAATAATTCGCAAGTGTTCTTCTGCGTCGTTTCGGCGGCGAAAACGCGCCACAGTCAGGCGTTGCAAGTTGGGCAAAAAGCGGTAAATCACCCAGGGATAAAGTTGCTGTTTGTAGTTGTTCATCCTAGTTCTGTCGTAGATTGCGGACAAAATGAGACACTAGAAAGTCAGGGCTGATTTCACCTAATCTGCCCTTTTGCTGTCTATATAGACATAGTGTCTGGACACGATTGTTTTGTCAAGCAGTCTAGACACTATGTCACAATTTGTAATGATTAAGCGAAGACAACCTCAAGAAGAAGCTGGCGAATCACCGCTGAAAAAACTCAGAGATGGATTAGGAATGTCTCAGGAAGAGTTTGCTCGGCAAATTGGGACATCGGTAAGGACTGTGAGTCGCTGGGAAGCTGGAGATAACGTGCCGACATTCACAATTGCCCAGATGAAAGCTTTGGCAAATTTACTAAACTCGCGCGGGTTAACTCTTGATGACTTACCCGATCGCTTTGGTCCGCCTGGGTGAGTATTCGATGTCCTTGGCAAAACAAGCTATTTTTTTAAGGGTCGAGTATCGATGTCTTAGATGGGTTTAAAAGCCAAGGAAAGCAAAGAAATTAAGCTTGAGATTCAACAAAATGGGAGTATTGAACCATGAATAATATTAATTATGCAGCTATGAGCGATCGCGAATTAAAACAATACATTCTCACCAATAGATCCGATCGCGAAGCTTTTTATGTCTACATGGATCGGCGACATTCCCGTCCCCGCAAAGCGACTGTAAAACTTGACGATCCAGCTTGGCAAGAGAAAATAATATCAGCTATTCAGGTGCAGTTAACCTCTGCTAATTAATAAGGGCGATCGTTTACAGCGTTGGAGGTGAACGGCCGGGGTTATTGGGAGACTTCGGAAAGTAATTTGGACTGCTTGCGCGAGTTGTATCAGGAGCTGGAAGATCGGATTGAGGGGGTAGAATAAACATCCTACTTCGACCTAATTAACTCAAAACTGTAGGGGCAAAGCAGTGCTTTGCCCCTAAATTTTGTTAACCTGCAGACACAAATTTGTGCTTTTATTAACGGCCGAAGCAGACTTGCAGTAACCCTGCATTATCACCGAGAGCATTGTCAGCGTCATTAATTCTCATCATCACGATTTGACTTACCGTTTTGGGTAACGGCCAATTGGATCTTGGTATCCATATTTCCCAGTCACCAGGAGTACCAACTATCAGGACACCGAATGGATAACTTTGGGTATATTTGTATTGATTGTATAGACTTAGCCTTCTTGCGGCTTCGCCTGAGTGTCCTTCAGGACCAATGCGCCTGTAATTTCTATAATCTACTGACCAAGAACCACTGATACTAACTACGCGAGTAAATTGACCTGGAACTGCAAAATATTGCCAACCTTTTCTCGAATCTACTTCATAACAGTCTGACTGCTGGGGTCCAAGATTGGGAGCTCCATTATCGATGATAGTATGCGGACGATTAGAATTGGGTTGTGCTTGAGCCTGTTTAAGTTGAGATAGACTGATTATTGATGAAATAGCAAGGGTTGATAGCAAACTCCCAATCGTAAGTAATTTCGGTAATTTCATAACTTAATTATCTAATTGTAGTTGGATGCGATCGACGATCTAGCGGTACTACAATCATGATGGCTGTAACATTCCGGTCACTTATAAAAGTTTTATATTTATTTAATTTTTTACTTTATACCATTGACAGTGATATCCTAGGTTAGGATAATGAAGTACGAAGTAATCATTTACTGGAGTGAGGACGATCGGGCATTAGTCAGCAGCGGACGCGCATTCCACACTACGAACTAATCTTATTGCAGTCAATCGACAGGACATGATATTACGAGATCGAAACGCTCCTATTTTGATAATTTTGGCGCTCGTTTCGATCGCGCTATAAATTGTAAATCGGCACTTCCTCCACCGATTCAGCTAACTCAAACCCAAACACCCGCGAATAAAAATAGAATTCGCCGTCAAGAGTTCTTTTAATATTTTCAGCGCGCCGAAAACCGTGCTGTTCTCCTTCATAAGCAACGTAAGCTACCAGCAAACCTTTAGCTTTCAATGCGTCTACCATCATTTCAGCTTGATTGGGAGGCACGACTTTATCTTCCAATCCTTGAAAAAAGATTGCAGGACAAGACAAACGTTCGGTAAAATGAATGGGCGATCGAGCTACATACAAATCTTTGCGATCGGGATAAGGTCCGATCAATCCATCCAGATAGCGCGCTTCAAACTTGTGAGTATCCCTGACCAAAGCTTCCAGATCGCTCACTCCATAATAGCTCGCACCGGCCTTAAAAACATCCCGGAAAGTCAGAGCGCACAGGGTCGTGTATCCCCCCGCACTGCCGCCCGCGATCGCCATTCTTGCCCCATCAACTAAGCCTTTTTGGGCTAAATATTTAGCACCGTTAGCGCAGTCATCAACATCAACAATTCCCCAATTATCTTTCAATCTTTGGCGGTATTCTCTACCGTAACCGGTACTGCCGCCGTAGTTAACATCAAGGACAGCAAAACCGCGACTCGTCCAGTATTGAATTCTCAAATTCATAGTGCTAGAAGTAGCTGCGGTAGGGCCGCCGTGACTTTTAACAACCAGCGGAGGTTTTTCAGTTTCAGGTGCGGTAAAATCTTGGTTTTGCGGGGGGTAAAAGAAGCCGAAAGCAGTCAAACCGTTTTCTGTGGGAAATTCGATCGCCCGCGCCACCGAAAGATAACCCGGATCGATACTTAAATCGCTCGATCGGCGCAACACTTGCCGTTGACTTGTTGTCAAATTTAACAGTACAATAGCAGCAGATTCTGTCGGCGAACCAGCTAAAAAAACAGCTATTTCGCCGCTAGCTTGCAGCGAGGAAATATCCGTATAAGGCGTCTCAATTTCAGTTAGCTGCTTGGTTGTTAAATCGACACTTGCTAAATGCCACTCGCCTTGCTGGTTGTAAGTGCAAATAATTTGGTTTTCCGCAGCAACGGCATAGGTAGACATCCCAAAAACCCACTGGGGCATCCCGAATTCCGCTGCCATTTCGCACAGCGGTTCGATCCCCCCTGCCCCCATTACTAAGGGGGGTTCTGAGGCTGTTCCGGCTTCCCCCCTTGGCAAGGGGGGATTGAGGGGGGTTCGATAAATATTCCACCAATTCGACTTGTCGGAAACAAAATACAAAACACCATCCGCCGCCCATTCCGGTTGAAAAATCGACTCATCAACCCCGCCAGTAACTAACTGTTTTTCCCCTAAAAAACCGCCAGAATCAATTTTAGCCACCCACAATTCTGTGCCATCCCAAGGCATATTGGGATGGTTCCAACAAATCCAACAAAGTTGAGAACCGTCAGGACTCAAACGCGGCGAAGCATAAAAATCATTGCCCTCAACTAAGACTCGAATATCCGCGCCATCATCCAAATTAATGCTAACAATTGTATTGACAGGTTCGCCATCTACCGCACGGTCTTCGCGCACGCAAATCAGGCGCTTTTTCTGCTTGTCAACGATCGCATCTGCATAGCTACAATCCGCAACAGGAGTCAAGACTTCCGGCTGGGAATCTAATGCTTGACAGTAAATTCGCTGGTCGGAAAAATGAGAAAAATACACCGTCCCGCCAGCAACAGCAAAAGCGCCGCCTCCGTATTCGTGAACGCGAGTGCGAACGTTAAAAGGAGGGGGAGTTACGTCAGTTATTTTACCGTCAGGAGTGCGCCGGACTATGACGCTTCTGCCACCTTCAGAAGGCCTGCCTTCTACCCAATAAATGTCATTGCCGTCGATCGCAATTTGTCCGAGTCCGACAGTTCCCGATACAATTAAATCTGAAGTAATGGGAGATTTCCAAGATCCATAAGGCGATACTGCGACCATATAAAATCCTCAATAATTTAATGTATATTTGTATTCTACAGTAATTGTGTTGCAGCCCGATCGCCCTCTAAAAAAAATATGCCAAAAAATATGCCAAAAAAACTCGTATTGATGGATCATGACGGTGCAGTTGACGATTTTCTTTCCGTAGTTTTGCTAATGACAATGGAAGAAGTCGAAACCCTGGGAGTAATTGTAACTCCTGCAGACTGCTACATTCAACCGGCCGTCAGCGCCACTCGCAAAATCCTCGATTTAATGGGGCATTCTGAGGTGCCGGTAGCGGCGAGTACGGTAAGGGGACTCAACCCATTTCCGGTGTTGTTTCGGCGAGATTCCTTTGCGGTCGATCGACTTCCCATTCTAAACGAAACAGGAACAATTAATGCGCCTTTAATAGCCGAATCGGGACAAAACTTTACAGTGCGAGTGTTGCGAGAAGCTGCTGAACCGGTCACATTAATGGTAACGGGGCCTTTAACAACAGTAGCGCAAGCTTTAGATATTGCACCAGAAATTGAAAGCAAAATTAGAGAAATAGTGTGGATGGGAGGCGCGCTAAACGTTCCCGGTAATGTTAGCAAAGATATGGAACCGGGGCAAGATATGTCAGCAGAATGGAATGCTTATTGGGACCCGATCGCGATCGATCGAATATGGCAAACCAAAATTCCGATCGTCATGTGTCCTCTAGATATTACCAACAATGTACCGCTAACTGTGGAATTTTCCAATCGTTTAGCGAAACAACGGAAATATCCGGTTTCTGACTTTGCCGGACAGTGTTACGCTTTAGCCATATCGCAAGATTACTATTTTTGGGATATTTTAGCAACGGCTTATTTAGCGCATTCCGAATTTTTCCAATTGCGAGAATGGGAAACTGAAATTGTTACTGAAGGTGTCAGTCAAGGGCGCACTAAAGTTAAAGCTGGAGGGCGCAAAATTCAAGCAATGGATCGAGTAGATACTGACAAATTTTACAATTACATATTGCAGCAGTGGGCGCGATGAGCGCATTTGTAGGGCGGGTTCGCTAGCTATAATCGCTGGAAACAAACAATCTCAAAAACCCGCACCTATCAACAAACGATCGTGTTCGATCGCAAATTAGGTAGATGGAATCGATCTGTTTGTTCCCAAGTCCGCCGGGGATTTAAATCCCCGGCGGACTCGTGGGTAATCGGGGGAATTTTGGCGCGGGTAATTGCGATGAATTATTGCTTCTTTGGCAACGCTCGATCGCCCTTGTAGGAAAATTGGGAAAAAGGTCGATCGCGCTTGTGGGAAAATTGGCAAAACGTTCGATCGCCCTTGTGGAAAAATTGGGAAACGGTCGATCGACTTACTATTTTAAACAAAACAGGAACAATTAATGCACCATATCGTAACCCGGACAAAACTTTACAGTGCGTCTCCCAACGAAATTAATCAAGGGCTGGTATATAATTAAGGAAAAACAACGGAGGAAAATCAACAATGAATTTAGAGCAAGCTGTTTTGGATAAGTTGCGGGCATTACCCCCGGATCGGCAGCAAGAAGTTTTAGATTTTGCTGAGTTTCTTCAACAAAAAAATCTGCCTAAACGACCGCTAAAAAGTGTCAAAGGATTGTGTGCTGACTTAAAAGTAGATATTACGGAAGAAGACATCGCCCAAGCCCGACAATAAATGTGGGAAATTTTCCCAGGGAGATTGTTTGATGCCATCATTTGATTGTGTTCCGATCGATAATTAAAAGGAGAAAATTTTGTCAACAAACAGCGAGTATTACATACCAGAATTCTCTCTAGCACAACAAACAATACATGGAGAGGATATCCCCTTACCAGATCCGCTAGCAGAAGGACGCCCCCATACAACACTGGGAAGAAGAGAGGGAAGCGATAGTAATCGATCGTGATGGAGGAAGCGCAGATTTTATAAGGATAATTCAAAGTTGCTCGATTTACGGTTTCTGCAAGTTTGTGAGGGAGTAGCGGCACAGTTGGCAGAGACTGGAAAAAAAAGCGCACATTTAGCAGTAGAGTGGTGAGATTACAGGGCATTGTGCTAAACTAAGAATTAGAGTGCATAATATATTTCCCTATGACTAAGCAGCGCCTAGAATCCTTCCAAACAGCCTTCCAGAATCTTCAGTTACTTCCTTTGAACACTCCAGAGCTACTGAATAAATTTCATGTGGAATATGGCACTGAGATTTTAGAAGAATTGGAGCATTTGGTTGAAGATTGCTCACCAGACAATAACAAAATCATTTTTACAGGGCATCGTGGATCGGGTAAATCGACATTGCTGGGTCAATTTTGCCAGAATACGCAGAATCGCTACTTTGTAGTGTTCTTTTCAATTTCTGACCTGATTGAAATGTCAGATGTTAATCATGTTAACATTTTGTTTGCTATGGCAGTAAAGCTGATGGAAGCAGCAGAAGAACGCCAGATAAAAATCGGTTCTAAAACAAAAAAAGCTTTTTATCAATGGTTTGGTAAGCATACTCGAACTGAGGGAAGTTCAGTTGATTCCAGCATTGAGATAGAAACGAGTGGAGAAGCTGGTGTCAATGCTTGGTTTGTGAAATTTTTTGCCAAATTGAAAGCGACTTTGAAGGCTAACTCTGTGATTCGTGAGGAAATTACGACTGAGTTTAAGAGACGGATTTCAGACTTGATCGATCGCATCAACGAGATCGCTAGTGCGATTCAAGCGGCGTGCGGGCAAGAAATTATGGTGGTGATTGACGATCTTGATAAACTCGATCTAGAGATTGTCGATCGCGTTTATCGAAATAATATCAGTGCGTTATTTCAGCCTCAATTTCGGATTATTTATACAATTCCAATGGCAGCGACACGAGATCTGTCATTACGAGGAATTATTCAAAATGCCACCAATAATAAAATTCAATCCATGTGGGCGACAAAGTTGTTTTCCCGTGGAAAAGATAGAGTTCCAAATGCCTCTCCAGTCGCAGAATCTGTAAAATTATTTGAGCAAATTCTTTACAAGCGAATCCCCAAGGAGTTGATTGCACCGGAAGCAACTCAGATGATGATTGTCAAAAGTGGTGGTGCATTGCGAGAATTTATTCGTTTGGCTAGTCTGTGCTGCGGGTTATGTTTGAAGCAATTACGTCGTACACCAGACAACCAAAATTTGAAAATTACGCCTGAGATTTTGCAAAATGCTATTATAGACTATCGAATTAATTTAACAGAACCCCTGGGACAAAACCGCTATCAAATTCTAGTGGATGTATACCAAAATTATTTACCTCAAGATGGGATGGATCAGGATTTCTTAGAGTTATTACACACTCTCTACATCCTAGAATATCGCAATGACGATTTGTGGTTTGGAGTTCATCCAGTGGTTCAGGAAATATTGCAGCGGCGTGGATTAATTGGAGCGTAGGGGTAAATGCTTGACAGTGAAATCGTGGACTATGAATCGATCAATGAGGACAGTTACGATGGTCTTGTCTCTTTAATTGAAGCAAGTCAAGGTGTATTGTCATTGTTGATTGCTTCCTGTAAACCTGGAGATTTTCAAACCCAAATTATTCATCGTTACGAGGCAGAACTTGCTCCGAATATCCCCTGTTATCGAGTGGTGTTGAATCAAAAAGAACCTAGCCTCAGATATGGGTTGGAGCAACTTGTCAAAGATTACCCTGAGTTAAAAGCGCCCCACGCATCAGGAGCAATTACTGTAACGGGAACGGAGGCTTTGATGGAGTTTGTGTCAAAAGCTGACTCTAATCATCGGTCGGAGTTAAGCCGTTTTTTCGGCTATTTGCAATGGACGCGGGAGGGGTTGCGGGAGTTTCCTTATCCCATTGTAATTTGGGTAACACCAAATATTCTGAGTCGCTTGAGTATGGAAGCGCCCGATTTTTGGAGTTGGCGGAGTGGTGTATTTCGATTTGTAGCACCTGCGGTGCAAGAAACGGATGTGGTTAACAAGACTGGGGAAATTTCTCTGTCGATCGAGTCTGAGACAAGACTAATTTTACCCCTAGATGAACTGTTAGAGCAGGTTGAAAATTTAGAGCAACAAGGGATGGAAACTCCTGCATTAGCAACCCTATATAATCGAGTTGCTCGGGCTTATGCAAATCGGCTGAAAACCCGCCAAACCGAGAATTATTCACAGGAAAGGGATTTGGCAATTGATTTCTTCCACAAGTCGCTTGCTTTACAGCAAAAATTGAATTTACGTAGGGCGAAATCTGACACTTTGTTAGGGCTAGGCGATCTTTATTATGCTACTGCCTACTCTTCCACAATGAAGGGTTCGCGGGCCGATAATCTGGAAAGGGCGATCGAGTTTTATCAGAATGCTTTAACAGTTTATACTTTTGAGTATTTCCCCGAACAATGGGCAATGACTCAACATAACCTAGGTACTGCCTACAGTGGCAGAATCAACGGTTCGCGGGCTGATAATCTGGAAAGGGCGATCGACTTTTATGAGGCTGCTTTAACAGTTCGTACCCTTGAGGATTTCCCTGAACAATGGGCAGCGACTCAAAATAACCTAGCTAATGCCTACAGAAACAGAATCAACGGTTTGCGGGCGGATAATCTGGAAAGGGCGATCGCATTTTATGACGCTGCTTCAACAGTTTATACCCTTGAGGATTTCCCCGAACAATGGGCAACGACTCAAAATAACCTAGCTATTGCCTACAGTTACAGGATAAACGGTTCGCGGGCAGATAATCTGGAAAGGGCGATCGAGTTTTTTAAAGCTGCTTTAACTGTTTATACTTTTGAGGCTTTCCCCGAACAATGGGCAATGACTCAAAATAACCTAGCTATTGCCTACAGTTACAGGATAAACGGTTCGCGGGCGGATAATCTGGAAAGGGCGATCGAGTTTTATCAAGCTGCTTTAACTGTTTATACTTTTGAGGATTTCCCCGAACAATGGGCAATGACTCAAAATAACCTAGCTAATGCCTACCTTTACAGGATAAACGGTTCGCGGGCTGATAATCTGGAAAGGGCGATCGAATTTTATCAAGCTGCTTTAACTGTGTATACTTTTGAGGCTTTCCCCCAAAATCACACAGAAACTTTATCTAATTTAGGCGAACTTTACCGCAGCAACCAGCAATGGCAACTAGCCTATGATACCTACCTCCTAGCGATCGAAACAGTAGAATTTTTACGGGGCGAGATTCAATCTGGGGATGAAACTAAGCAAAAATTAGCCGAAGAATGGAATAGACTATATCTGGGTATAGTAGAAGTTTGCATCCAACTGAAATGCTACACCGAAGCTGTGGAATATGCCGATCGTTCCAAGGGGCAAAACTTAATCGAGTTGCTATCGGTGAAAGATTTGTATCCCAAAGGAGAAATCCCCTCCGAAGTGCGCCAAGAGTTGCAACAATTAAGGCGGAGAATTGCTGACGAAAATCAACGGTTAAAACAAGCTGAAGTCAAAAACTACGGCACCATCAACCAACTTCGCCAAGAGTTAGCAGCAAAATATCCCTATACACCTCTCAAATTTGGTGAGATTAAGCAGTCGATCGATGAAAAAACAGCAATTGTCGAATGGTACATTTTGAATAATAGTTTTTGTGCTTTCACCATCACCAAGAACAACTCCCAACCACAATTTTTATTATTTAATGAATCAGATTTAAAACGGTTAACTGATTGGCTAAATGAATATTTAGGAGATTATTACAGCAACCGCCAACAATGGCAAAACAGCCTGGGAACCAAACTAGCAAACCTCGCCCAAATTCTCCACATTGATGAAATACTCGCAGCCATTCCCGCAACTTGCGATAAACTAATCCTGATTCCCCACCGCTACCTGCATTTATTCCCGATTCACGCCTTACCCGTCAGCAGGGAAATTTGGCAGCGCTTTCACCGCGACAGCGAAAATTGCCCTCTAAATCCCTGTCTCGTTGACTGCTTCGATAAAGGAGTTTCCTACGCCCCCAGTTGCCAAATTCTCCACCAACTCCAAAAATACAAACGGGGTAAATTCGATAAATTCTTCGCCATCCAAAACCCCACAGATGACTTGATGGCTGCCGACATGGAAGTAGAAACCATCAAAAATATCTTCCCCATCCCAGAAATTTTAGCTAAAAAAGATGCCAAAAAAGGCGCACGATCGGAGGACAAATTAGAAATAGCCGAAAAAGTCGCCGACAGCCACCATCTGTTTTTTTCCTGTCAGGGTTACTTCAACCCCAACGAACCCCTAAAATCTGGTTTGCAACTAGCCGATGGAACTCTCACCCTAGAAGAAATCATCCGCTATTTCAACCTCAGTGAATGCAGCTTAGTCACCCTTTCCGCCTGCGAAACCGGACAAGTCCAACTCGACAACACCGACGAATACATCAGCCTCACCAGCGGTTTCCTGTTGGCGGGAAGTCCCAGTTTATACGTCACCCTGTGGTCAGTAAATGCCTTTTCCACAGCGATTTTACTGATCAAAACCTACGAAAACCTCTACCAGCAACCCGGTAAACTCGCCCTAGCATTAAACCAAGCCCAAATCTGGGTGCGAGACACCGACATCCAAGGCTTTCTCGACTGGACAAACCAATGTCACCTGCTAGACAATAATTGGCGGCAAATCTTACAAGACTGCTTGGAAGCAGAGAAAGAAACTCAAGGATTTAGTGCTAAAATTTATCAAAACCCCTATCATTGGGCCGGCTTCTGTGCGGCTGGCAAAGGAGAGCAAAACATGGCTAATAGCACCAGCAAATTAGAAATTTTCCAGAAATTAATTCAAGAATCAGATTTATTTGTTAACCTGAGAGATGCCTTAGTTTCTCTCAAAGGTCAATTAACAGACAATGATGAAGAGAATATCAAAATTATTGAGAGTTGGTTGCAAGACAAACCAGAAATCAAGCGAAAATACGATACTAAGTTAATGAAATCTGGAGATAAATTAGGCAATAGAGCGCAATCACCTACCAAGCCGGGACAAGAAAGTCAAATATTGAAGGAAATCATAGAAAATCTTACTGTCGCCCCAGAAAAACCTCCCGAACCAAACAAAGATACCCCGCCTTCTGTATGAAAAACTTTAGTATCAGTGTTTGTTTCTTCCATCTAAATCAAACCTTGAATGAACCTCTCGATCGAGTTTCACCACAAGCCGATTTAATCTGGGAAAATTTGATTAAACTCAGCGATAAACTCCCTTTCACTGAACTAAAAAATTTGAAATCAGAATTAGCGTGTTATGAGTTCGATCGCGAATCAAATGTTTTCCAGCACAAAACAGAATCATTAAATTTAATCAATCTCTGGCTGACCAAAAAACAAGAACCGATCGAACTTACTGCCATTAACCAAAATGGATTATCAATTAGCGGCAATCTGCAAACCTTTTTACTGAACGATACCTACGCCTTCGATCTAACTTTATCACCCGCAGATTCCGATCGAGACATCCTACCAGAAGAACTCTATTTATTTGAACCCAGCAGCCTCTTTTTAGACTGTTCGGAAAACACCCTCGGTGAAACCATCTGGTTTTACGGAGAAACAGCAGTAGACGATACAAAATGTCAAGATGCAGCCGATGAGTTGGTGACAAATTTTCTGAAAAACACTAAATTTACAGCTAGATTAGTCGATGAAGGTAAAGGTAAATTACTGCAAGTTCCACTATTTGAATATGAAATTAGCCAAGGAAATCAGCCGAATAAACGCTATAGAATTTTAGTTTGGATTAACAATCGAGCGATCGATCCAGACTTTACCTCAGCTTATGACTATTTGTTTGGCGCGCTATGGACTCACCACAAAATAGAATATGCCTACCAACAAGGGCGAGAAAGTTATAAGGCAGCCCGAAAAATTTATAGCGAACTAGAAGCAAAAATCCAAGAATTTAAGCAAGATTTGCCTTTAGAAAAACTGCAAAAAATTCTCGAATCAATGCCAGAAATATCGATGCAGTATCAACGGCAACTGAGAAACTTGCAAGCGCATTATACCACAATCAAAGTCAATCAGAGAAACCATCAAAACTACTTGCAAAAATTCTGGCAACCGGGCGATATTTCCACTTGGCAAGAGTTTGGGAAAATTACTTGCAAGCGCTATCTCGACCAAATAGAAACCTACCTCAGTTATATCCAACCCGGTAAAGACTTAATTAGCGAATTTATCAATACATTGCGCGGTTTGGTGGAAATAGAACAAGCCAAATTCGATCGCGCTGCCGAGTTAAGAGAAAAAGAGCGCGATCGCCAACTGCAACAAACTTTACAGGATAATGAGAAAGAAGAAAAAAAGCGCGATCGCGAACTAGAAAATACCATTCAAGCAGTCGGTACCGGCCTCGGTGTAGGGGCTGGTGTCGCCGGAGTCTTAGCCAGCAGCTACCAGTCGATCGAAAAACCGTGGGCATTACCCACACCGCAACATCCGCTGCTTGCGCCGCATCCCTTCGTAATGACGATCGCACTTAGTTTATTGTGCGGCTACGGCTTGGGATGGATTGCTTGGTTTTGGACCAAACGCCATCTCAATCAAAAATTAGAAGAATCATCACGCGAACAACAAACTTTATCTGCTTCCCAAAATCCACCAATTAACAATATTTTGCAGCAAGGTGAAACAGCGATCGATCGGCGCAATAATGGTTAAAAAACTGGCATCGAAACCCCTGACGCATTACAATCGATCGAGTCACATCGTGCCCGATCGATTACCATAACAAAAACGGTTTGTAGTGTGGACTTTAGTCCGCAACATACATATTACAGCAGTGAGAGCGGTAAATAGTCGATCGTTGATAGCCCAATTTTTTAAATCGCAAAAAAATTTCTCTCATCTCTCTCATCTCTTCCCTCTCTTTCTCTGCGCCCTCTGCGCCCTCTGCGGTAAAAAAAAACCAATCAATCAAGCCAACCGTCCAAAAATGCTACCAATCCTCTCAATTATCCCCCTAGCCCAAACACCCCCAACCCCTCAAGAAATCATCCAAATCCAAGAAGTCCGCCCCCTACCCGGACAACTAGACAACATACCAGTATTCAACAGCAACAGCCCCGAATTAGTCCTCCAAGAAGGCATCCTGCTGTCAACATTTCCCCCCGACGGCAAAAGATTTCCCACAGCCCATTTAAACTATCCATTTCAAGGGCGATTCGACATATTTGCCCACCACATCGCCCGCGCCCCATCACCAGAAGATTTGCGAACATTATATCAAGGAGTTATTGTTTACAATCCGGGCGACAAACCAGTAAAATTAGATATATTGCAAGCAGCAAGTTACCTCAGCCAACCCGACGCACCATTTATAGAATTGCCGCAACAAGTCGATAATTCAAACAGCAACATTCACGCCGGGCCCGGAAGCCGCGCTGTCAATGATATTCTGAGAGGAAGGAGACAGCCAGAATTTCCCCCGCAGTTAATAATTCCACCGGGAAGCAGCCAACTTTTGATGAATCATCCGATACCTGTACGGGAATTGAAACCGCCGCTAAACGGTCGATCGACCTTGATGAGATTGCGCGCTGATGGTAAAATTTATGTTGCAAGTTTGGCGATGTTTGCCCGAATTGACGCGCAGGGAAAAGAGCGATCGCCCACTTTAGCAGAATGGCAAAACTTATTAGATAATAGTAACGTAGCCGGACCGCGCGATCGAACTCCCACACCGCCGCAAATGACTGAAGGTCAAGTAATTTACGGCAGAGTAGCGGGTGTCGCAAAGGGTTCCGAATGGCGGGCAAATCTTACCGACAATCCGACAGTTTCTTACCTGACAATTCCCCAACCCGGAACCGCATTTTCCTACCCATTCAGTACCCTGCCGCGCGGAATGTTAGGCACAAATCGAGTGCAAAGTGCGAGGATGGTTGTGCGCTATCCAGATACAGCCTACAGCGCCCACGGCAATTACGGAATACAATACAGTTTGAGTCTGCCACTGTACAATTCTAGCGCTAAAAACCAAACAGTTACTGTCACATTCCAAACTCCAATTAAGACAGACAAACTAACATCGGGAGGACTGACATTTTTAGAACCTCCCGCACCTCAAACTTTTTTTCGAGGGACAGTTAGAGTGCGCTATACTGACGGCAACAAACTGCCGCAAACACGTTACCTGCATTTAGTACAGCGTCGGGGACAGCAAGGAGAACCTTTAGTAAAATTGGAGATGCAAGCGGGAGAAACAAGGCTTGTGGAAGTAGATTTTATTTATCCGCCCGATGCGTCGCCGCCGCAAGTTTTGACTGTGAAAACTCTGGAAAATTAGTTAGTTTTGCGATCGAGTTTCAGGCAATTAGGCACTGGGCTAGACAATTACAACCCACATTCCGCACCCTCAACTGGCACGCACAGGACTGGGTGGCTCCACTCATTCGATCGCACACCCGCCCACCTGAGTAGAAATACTTAGTCTGCC
>JALOON010000012.1 GCA_025454405.1 Oscillatoriaceae cyanobacterium Prado104
TACATGACTACACCAACAGACCGATCGAGGGCGGGGAAAACTATAGCTCGTATGCGCGAGCTCTCTTCGGAACTACCCCCTAGGGGGTAAGTTCCGTTTTAAGGGCAGTGATTCCCAAGAATCACTTCTTGAGTTTCCTGTCTCTGCGGCTGCTGATACCAATTTCATTAAGTAGCACGACAGATGCTTCTTGTCGCAGTATGGGTTTGACTGCTGTTATCTGTAGCATCACTTTATGAACTTGGTATAACTAGACCAGCGTGACCGCTAGCCCCCGTCGCCTCGCCTCCACAGGCAATTTGTTTTACTTCCAGGTCATGCCCTGACCCAAAACTGTTTATTAATTCCAATCCGCGATTTCTAATTACTTGTGCCGCCGCTACATCACGCGATGCAGTGTAGGAACACACCCCACAGGAATGAATTCGTTGGCTCAATTCTTTCTTCCCTGTATGCGTTCAGCATTCAGGACACTGTTGAGATGTGTAGTTGTTGTCTGCTTTGGTAAAGAATACGCCTCGTTTAAAACACACCCATTGCAAGATACAGCAGTTTTCAGGTATGTGAGGGACTCCAGAAACCCGGTTTCGCCGAAGTTACCGGGTTTCTGAGGTGTACTTCATAAACTTGCAATCTGCTGTATTAACGAATCGATCAAAACTAGCATCGGCACTATGTTTTGAAAACATCCCTCTGGCCCAAGAACGAAAGTCAATGTCTTCAACAAATATCATTTTTAGCATAGAGTTATCTTACACTAAACATATAGCTGTGTAAAGCCGTCCTCCACTACCGTTAAAGGACGGGGTTTTAGCCCTCCGTTACACTCCGCCCAAATTTTCGATAAAATATCGCAGTGAGGACGAGCGCACTACCAACTGTCAACTGTATCGTTTCTTTCTTCAGACATAGATAGTGATTCTTTCCCCAGGCAGATATATTTCTTATCAATCTCAACCACAATTAATGCTTAAGCGGAAGATTGTTAAAGATAGGAAACGAAAAAGCTATGTCATACGTGAATAGACCGGTAGATAACGTTGTTACCGAACCAACAGTTGTAAATCAAGTAGTTGAATACCACGATCGAGCGCGTTGGGGTCCGATTATTTCTGGTTTGGTAATTGCGATCGGCTCGCAATTAGTTTTAAGCGCGTTGGGTGCTGCAATTGGGTTGAGCAATATTGCTGGTTCAGGAGCTCCCCGCACGATTGCAGGGGATGTGGGAACTGGCGTCGGCATTTGGTCGATTATCAGTTTGTTAATTAGCTTGGGCATTGGCGGCTGGGTAACTGCTCGCGCTTGCGGGCCGATGAATCGCAATACAGCACTTTTGAACGGTGCAATTTTGTGGGCAACTACGCTAACAATTGGCTCTTGGCTGTTAGCAAATGGCGTAGCCGGAACTTTTGGCGTTATCGCTGCTAATGCCGGAGAAGCTATTAATCAAGCGCAGCAGGGCGGGGTGAATTTGCCGAATCAAGCGCCTAACATTTCCGCTCAGGATGCTCGCAATCTTGCCGGCAATGCTGCTAAGGCTGGCTGGTCGTTTTTGTTTGGTTCGCTGTTAGGTTTAGTGGCTGCAATGGCTGGATCTGCTGCGGGGGCGCGCACTCCGCGAAATTATTCCTAAAGTTAGATGCGATCGACAATTCTTATGCGTGTTTTGAGCACCTTATCAAAGGTGCTTTTTTGATTGCCAGACTGAGATCGTGTCGGCTAGAATAGCAGCGATCTCTCAGGTTTGTAGTGAGGACTTTAGTCCGCATAATTTCCATATCGCTCGCTCGCCAATTCTGCAACAATAATTTTATTTATTCACGCTTGAATCTGCTGCCTTGCCCATTGACGAAAATCAATTTCTGCGGCAACTTCATCGATGAAAGCTGCTTCTAAAAACTGATATAAATCTGTTTTTTCAACAAGTGGAAAAGTGGGCGATCGATCTCGATCGACATAATCCCCATCCACCAATTCCAAAATCCGCCACACCCGCCCGTTAAACCGCCAAAACTCAGGCACTCCCATACTGGCATAAAGCTTATTTTTATTGATGTCGGTATGAGTAATATCAACTTCCACGACTAAATCCGGGGCAGGATCGACATTCAGATCGACCTCGCGATCGGCAACTAAAGCATAATTTTGAATGTAATATCCATTGTCAGGTTCCGCACTTTTGACCAAATCTTCTCGATCGAGCCTTGTCGAACCCATCGTCTTCATTTTCCTGCCCATTTCGACGACTAAAATCAAAATAAATCGCTCAATTAAACGGGCAGATCGTTCGTGTCCTTCGAGGGGCATAGTGATTTCTAAAACTCCATTGTCGTAGGTAAAGCGGGCGCGAGTGCGATCGCCCAGCAAACTTTGAATTTGTTTGAAGGCGTGCCAATCTAAATCGCGAAAGGTGAGGCGCTTTTCACCGACAAGTTTAGGGGGTGGCTGTAACAACATTAATGTCGCAGGAATATAGAGGTTGATGGCTAGAAATTACACTTCGCGAGCGGGGAGGCTCGCACTGTAATACAATCCTACCGCAGCGTTCGAGAGACATTCCGCTCGACCATCTGGTGACACATCGCCACAATCGCTGTAGGGGCAGGTTCGCGAAGATCCATGCCGCAAAACGAGATAGCCAGTAAACCCGCCCCCACTCCACCGAAGCGCCCGATCGACCGCACTTAATATGAATATGAGATACTGCGAGCGCAACTGACGCATCAGTCTGCTGCCCGCCAGATTTATAAAAATTTAAAAATTGGGGGAACAAGACCCCGATCGCGGGTGTCAAACCGCTGTAGACTGATTGAGTGTTTTGAATAATATACAAAATTGCTACATCTGGAGCCGCCCGCAATATGCCACCGACAGTAAACACAGACGAATCTACAGCGGTTCAATTTAACCAACAGGCAGAAATATATTTATCTCAAGGAAAATTGGAAGAAGCCATCGCTTCCTGCGAGCAAGCTTTGAAGATTTACCCGAATTTTGCACCGGCTTACAAGACTTTGGGCAACGCGCTGCAAGCTCAAGGCAGAATGGAGGAAGCTCGCCACTGGTACGCGAAAGCTATTGAAATCGCACCGAATTTTGCCGAAGTATACGCAAATTTAGGCAGCATTTGCGCGCAGCAGCAAAAATGGCAGGAGGCGATCGCGTATTATCAAAAGGCGATCGCGATTAAGCCGGATTTCGCAGGAGTTTACCGCAATTTGGCGAAAGTTTTCGGGCAAATCAACAAGCCCGCAGAAGCTCAAGAATGCTGGTACAGAGCATTTTCTTTAGAACCGGAAAAAGTAAACGCTGGGGAACATTTGAAAATAGGCGAGGCTTTTTTCCGCCAGGAAAAGCTCCCGGAAGCAATTTCTTGTTTTCAGCGCGCCGTTAAATTAGATCCGAATTTGGCAATTGCTTACCAAAATTTGGGGGAAGCGCTGAAAAAACAAGGCAAAATGGAGGAGGCGACTGCTTATTACCGCAAGGCGATCGAACTCAACGCAGCTCATGCGAGAAATGGCAGTGAAGGACAGCATACTTTGGCAGCGGCAACGGCAACAAACGGTGCAGTCAAGCAGCAGCAAATAGCTACCGCAATCCCGCCGCAAGTTCAACAGCAAATTCAGAAAATTCAGCAACAAGTCCAGCCGCAAATTCAGCGCCAACAAGTTAGTTCTGGAATTAATGCAGACGATCCAGAAGCATACAAAATTCTGGCAGAGGGCTATTTTGCTCAAGGAAAATTGGAACAGGCAATTGCTGCTTGCAAAAAGGCGCTGCAAATTAAGCCGGATGCGGGATTGTACAAAATGCTGGGCAACGCGCTGCAAGCGGGTGGCAAAATTGATGATGCGAAAAGTTGCTACGTCAAAGCAATAGAAATAAACCCGAATTTTGCCGAAGCCTACGCTAATTACGGCAGCATTTGCGCGCAGCAAGAACAGTGGCAGCAAGCAGTAACTGCTTACGAAAAAGCGATCGCCCTGAAACCCGATTTTGCAGGCGCTTTCCGTAATTTTGCCAAACTTTTGACTCAGTTAGGGAAGCATGAATTGGCGGCTGAAGCTTGGTATCGGGCATATGCGATCGACCCGAAATCCGGCACCTCTGAGGAACACGAGAATTTAGCCAAAACATTGATCGAGCAAGGTAAGGTCGATAAGGGAATTGAGTCTTACCGGCGCGCAGTGGCTTTGAATCCAAATACAGGCGCAGCTTATCACGAATTGGGGGAAATTCTTAAGGGTCAAGAACAGTGGGAAGCGGCAGTAGAAGCTTACAGCAATGCAATTAAAAATAATCCCGATCTGTCTTGGTCGCACAACAATTTAGCTGAGTGCTTGGTTAAATTAGAACGCTGGGAAGAAGCTGTAAATGCTTACCGAAAAGCAATTGAATTAAATCCCGATTTTAGCTGGTCGCACAACAATTTAGCAGACGTGCTGCTGAAGTTAGAACGTTGGGAAGAAGCAGCAGCAGCTTACCAGAAAGCAACA
Organism: Oscillatoriaceae cyanobacterium Prado104; assembly: GCA_025454405.1. Lineage (GTDB taxonomy): Bacteria > Cyanobacteriota > Cyanobacteriia > Cyanobacteriales > Microcoleaceae > Microcoleus. The sequence continues at coordinate 4,500 of JALOON010000012.1, forward strand.
GAATTAAATCCCGATTTTAGTTGGGCGCACAATTATTTAGCCGACGCGCTGGTAAAATTGGAACGGTGGGATGAGGCGATTGCTGCTTACCAAAGGTCGATCGAACTGAATCCCGACCATTTTTGGGCGCACAACAATCTAGCAGAAACGCTGCTAAAATTAGAACGCTGGGATGAGGCGATCGCTGCCTACCGTCGGGCTAACGAAATCGATTCAAATTTCTTCTGGTCGCAGAGCAAATTGGGCGACGCGCTGTTAGAAATGGAAAGATGGGAAGATGCGATCGCGGTTTACCGTCGCGCTGCTGAATTAGACCGTAATTTTGCTTGGACTTATTACAATTTAGGAACGGCTTTTGAGAAGTTAGAAAGGTGGGACGAGTCGATCGCGGCTTACCGCTGCGCTGCGGAAATTCAACCGGATTTACCTTGGCTGTCGCAGAAATTAGCCGATGCTTTGAGGATGCGATCGCAGTGGGATTTGAAAGATGCGATGAATTTATATTGCAGGGCAATTCAAGATAATCCCGATGACGTGCAACTGTATCACAAAGCATTGGAAATTGCGCCGAATGACGCCGATCTGTATGTGGGTTTGGCTGATGCTTTGGTGCGACATAATTGGGCGGATGGGGCGATCGTCTTTTATCAAATGGCGTTGCAGGTTAAACCGGGCGATCGGGGGATTGCGGCGCGGTTAGACAAGGTGCTGGAAAAAAAAAAGCCAATTAAAAAACAGTCGCCAGTAGAGGTATTGAATCCGGTTAAAAGCCCCGAACCCCTTCCTATTAGTCGTATTGTTGTTACCAAACATCGGGAAGCTAAACCCTTGGACGGAGATATACGTCTGATTGCTTTCTATCTGCCACAGTTCCATCCAATACCAGAGAATGATTTATGGTGGGGTAAAGGCTTTACGGAGTGGACTAAAGTAACCAAAGCTCAACCTCTATTTGAGGGGCATCATCAACCTCAGCTTCCAGCCGATCTAGGCTTCTATGACTTACGGATTCCTGAAGTTAGAGAAGCGCAAGCAGCACTAGCCAAAAAATATGGAATCTTTGGTTTTTGTTATTATTATTATTGGTTCGCAGGTAAGCGCTTGCTTCACCTTCCTCTTGATGAAGTGTTGCGAACAAAGAAACCTGATTTTCCATTCTGCGTTTGTTGGGCTAATGAAAACTGGACAAGACGGTGGGATGGAGCCGAACATGAGATCCTGATCGCGCAAGAACATTCGCCAGAGCAAAATAAAGCTTTTGCCGAAAGCTTAATTCACATTTTGCTTGACGAGCGATATATTCGCATCAATGGCGAACCCTTACTGATTGTCTATCGCAGTGATATTTTGCCAGATCCTCTAACTACAACAGAGCAGTGGAGAGATGTTTTTAGAAGAAATGGCGTGGGAGAAGTTCACCTTTGCCTCGCTATTACCTGTTTTTCAGGTTATGTAGACCCCGCGAGCATAGGTTTTGATTCTGCGTTACAGTTTCCACCACATGGAGTACCTGCACGCGAAATCTCACCCTCTGAACTTGCGGGAATGCACCCCGATTTCACCGGAAAGCTGCTGGATTATCAAGATGCTGCTATCAATGCCGTAGCGACAAACCTTCCCGACTTTAAAATGTTCCCTGGAGCTATGCCATCATGGGATAACACTGCTCGAAGAGGAAATACCGCTCATGCTTTTATTAATTCCAACCCAGACTTTTACGAGTTTTGGCTGCGCGGTGCTATTGAAAAAACCAAACAAAGGAATTCAGGCGATGAACGAATTGTTTTCATTAATGCTTGGAATGAATGGGCGGAGGGAGCCCATCTAGAACCAGATCAGAAATATGGGCATACCCACCTCTTAGTTACCAGTAAAGCACTTAACGGGACACACGGTTGGAGAACCAGTCTTAATCTGGTACGATATTTTCCTAATAAAACTGTAGAATATCTGAATCAGTTGCTTGACGAATTAGAGGAAAGAACTACAGCTCAGGAGCGTTCAATTCAAGTATTGAACACAATTATCCAAAGGCTTGTTACCATCTCTAATATCTATCATTATCAACAAGATTCTGAATTATGGTGGAACTTGGAATCCCCTAAGCCTGAAATGCAGTTCGATATCAATTGTATTGTTATAGCAGGCTGGATCTTGCCTGCAATTTCTCCTGCTGTTAGCATAGAAGTGATGTCTAATAATCAGATTATTCAGCGAGTTCCTGTTAATATAAAACGTCAGGATATAGCTGACACTTATTCTTCGATCGGTGCGGAGCGGAGCGGTTTTTCAGCAACATTAAAATTACCGTATGTCCTGTGTGAATCGGATATAAAATTGCGAGCTGTTCTGCAAGATGGAAGTTATATTTCATTATCATCGATCGGGTTAAAACCTGGTTATAAGACTATTCAGGATTCAGGGATAGCAGTAGATGAAAGCGGTCAATTCGCTAATTTTGCGTCAGATATTGTAAGAAAAAGGATCGATAGTATCCGAATCCTTCCTATTGAAGGCAGAGACGAACAACGTTGGGAATTGTTGAATCAATTGGAGAAAAAACTCCACAATCGAGAACAAGCGATCGCAGAAATATCCAATTTCCTTAAACAGATCCCTGGCATGAATCTTTTTCTTTCCGATATGGAGTAAACAAGATTTGCTATAGTTGGTAAATCAAAGAATGGTGTGAGGAATTTTAGTAATGAAGAAGATTTCAGAGAATCCCCTAGTATCGGTAGTTATTCCCTGCTACAAGCACGAAAAGTTTATTCAAAGGTGTTTGGACTCAGTAGCAGCCCAGACATATGAAAATATAGAAGTTGTTATTGTTGACGATTGTTCACCAGATGGTTCAGCTTCGGAAATACAGCGATTAATTGATAGTGAGAGTTGGCGAGAGAGATTTTATCAGGCAACACAATTTCACTGTTTTACTAAAAATCAGGGAGCTCATGCTGCAATCAACTATGGCATAAATCAAGCAAAGGGAGAGATTATTACTCTTTTGAATTCAGATGATGTGTATCATACAGAACGAATCAAAGCTACGGTTAATGCAATGCAGAAAGGAGGGCATGAATTTGTATTTAGTCGCGTGCAGTATATAGATGAAGATGATCGGGTTATAACTAAGTCTCATCCTGTAGCTAAAAAATACTTTCAATATCAAAAAAACATTAACTTTAAGCCGTTTCCTTCTGTTGGATTTGCTTGCTTGTCAGGCAATGTAAGTATTTCTACTGGGAATTTTGTTTTTACAAGGACACTTTTTAAGAATGTCGGTGAGTTTAAGGATTATCGGTATTGCCATGACTGGGATTTTCTTTTACGTTCCATAATTTATACAGAACCATTTTTTCTTGAAGAAGACCTCTATTACTATAGGTTTCATGGCAAAAATACTTTTGAGTCTTTGGCAGCAATTGGACCTCAAGAATCAGCAAGCTTGCTCAGAAACTTTTTCTCAAAAGTTCAATGTCATTGGTCGCCTAATACCATTGCGCCTTCTCCATTGAATTGGCCTGGTTTCTTTGAACTATTTATTCAATGGTATGGATTAGAGCGGTTTATGTAAAGACTCGTGTATTAGTTGAATTTGGCTGTCGATCTAAAATTCCAGCCTATGAGATATCAGGCAAATCACAGTAATTTTAATGCCTCTTCTCTGCTAAGCTATTCGTAAATAGCTGTCGCGTATCAGCGATCTTTCAACTTCTAATTATTAAAGGAATTAATTGCCATGTCATACGTTATTAACAATCAGGGTCATTGTGTTACCTGTGACAGTCATGTCACATTCTATTCTGAGAGTGACTGGTTGAGAGACGGTTACTTTTGTAATAATTGTCATTCAATCCCTAGAGAAAGGGCATTAATGTACTGCATAGAAAAATTTTACCCCAATTGGAAGCAATTGCACATACACGAATCTTCACCTGCTAAGAGAGGAGCTAGTTTGAAGCTACAAAAAATGTGCCAGAATTACGTAGGTACGCATTATTTTCCAAATTTTCCGCTAGGACAAACACATTCTACGGGATGGAGAAATGAAGATTTGGAAAATTTGACTTTTGGTAACGAAACTTTTGATTTAATGATAACGCAAGATGTGATGGAGCATATATTTAATCCTGCTAGGGCATTTTCTGAAATTGCCAGAACTTTAAAAAAAGGAGGCGCGCATATATTTACAGTGCCTATAGTCAACAAAGAGAAACCTTCTAAAATCAATGCCAAAAAAGATGAACATGGAAATGTGCTTATTTTAGGCACTCCTGAATATCACGGCAATCCCGTAGACAATCAAGGGTCACTTGTGACAATGTATTGGGGGTATAATATATGTGATTTTATTCTCAAACATAGTGGTTTGTACACAACTATTGTTTATATTGATAATTTATTTCTTGGTATTAGGGCTGAGTACATAGAAGTATTGATAAGTAGAAAATTATAATATAATAAATAATCAGGTATTTGGTAATAGCAAATACCTGATTATACCAAATCCGGGGAAAGCGACACCCTCGATCTTACGAATCGTCTCTTTCCTCTTTTATTCGCGTTATATCGTTTCCGGTTGATTCGGAATTATATAGTTTGATGCTGCTCTTTGAAACGTGCCTAACATACAGCAGCTTGCAGGTATGTGAAGTACACTCCTGGGTACAAAGAAACCCGATTTCTTAAAGAACCCGGGTTTCTGGGTGTACTTCATAAACTTGAAAACTGCTGTATCATACCGATGCAACCGGAATTGATATTATACCCTTCGGGAACGGCACAGCCTGTCGCGTCGAAAGCGGTTCCATCATCGAGGCGATAAGTAACCCGGATTTGGTATTATTCATATTATCCAGAGTGTTCGTAATGATTATTCGGCGACCTTGAGTTGAGATCGCGATCGGTAATTACACAGGTTTTTGCATAACTATAAGAGCCTGTGTGAGCACAGCCGGATCGTCTACAAAATCGCAGAGTGCAAAATACTTAGTCCACTCCCGCTTGACATACTCGGGTGGGATCACTGCCTCTCCGTAAAAAGATGCGTCCCGAGGACCTCCGCCTCCCGTTGCACTATATAGAAACTTACCGCTGTCGTAATCTGCCAGAGCTGCTTCGGTATCCACAAATGAGTGTGCCAACGCATGATACCAATTATTAGAAGTATTGCTCTGGTTTCGGAGGGTGCGACACAGTTCGATAAAACTGCGCGCCTGAGTCGTGGCTAGAAAGATGCCTCCTGGTTTTAGTATCCTTGAGAACTCTTCCACCCACTTGATCTGGACAGGTTCTGCCAAATGAGAAAAGACAGAGTAGGCGTAAACAATATCGAAACTGCCCTCAGAAAATTCCAATGGAGGTAGTGGCTTGATTGCGCTGTAGTTTCCGTGTCTGACGGTTTTGATACAGATGTCCGTCATTTCTGAATCGACATCAATGCCATATAAATTCTCGGCAGCGACATCTTTGAGGAAAAACCGAATTATCCGCCCCCATCCACAGCCAAAATCGAGAATACGGCTATCTCGTCCTAGTTTTAGCCCCAATTTCCCTGCATACTGCTTGATTTGAGAATAGAAATTAAACGCTTCATTAAGAGCCGCTTGGCCCGAAGTCCCGACAAACTGACGCTGAAGTTCTTCAGCGGGAAATCCTGGCATTTCAATGCTGTCTACGATGCTGCGATCGAGACTTTTAACCAGTGTCTCGAACCATTGCCGATCGCTCATGCCACAACCATAAGTCAAGATAGCAGCGTTAGTGCTTTCGCAGGCAACAACCTCCGGTTTGCTAGAAACATTAGTTTTCGGCGGATGGTTGGCCAATTCTTCCGATATATTCATTGTGGAGAGCGCCTGCAATTGCTTTCCAGTCTGGTACTTTTGGGAGTTTAAGCGTTGTAATTGCTCTTGAGTTTTGTGGAGCAAAGGCTGATGTTGCTCCAATTCTGACTGAATTTGCTGTAGTCGAGTCCGAGAACGCTTTAAATCGGCCTGAATCTGCTTTAAGCGCGGCAGCTTTTGCTGAAATTTCACCACTGCGATCGGAACACTACTTTGATCTGAAAACAAAGCTTCGAGAACTAATTCACATTCCTCTGGCAGTTCGTCTACTCCTACTTCAGCCGAAAAGCCGCAGTTTTCCGAACCTACGACCGTTGAATAAATTTTAGCTACATCCGGGCGAGGATTATTAGTAGCAATTTGCTGAATTACTGTGCCACCGCTAGTTACTTTAATTGCAACTGCTGGATTTTTTTTTCCTAATATCCAGCCATAAACAAAAATTTTGTCCGTTTCAAATTCGAGATCGTTGCGCGGGCTATCTATATTATAGCCCCATAGCAAATCAGAATCTTCTACGGACAACGCAGCCACATCTCTAATTTTAATTGAGCTTTGTTCAGTCATTTTTTTTGTTTAGCTTTTGTTAGGAATGAATATCTCATTTTAACTGGAAACTGTGACAGTGTTAGCAATTATAGAGTTATTTTGCTCAAGTTTTGCCTGAACTTGTGACAGTTTTTGTCGAGATGCACTCAAAGCGAGATTGTACAGTTGAAATGAACTGGATAACCCTTTGCGTTTAGCTCTTAAATTTAATGCGGATTGATACAGTTCCATGTCTTTGCTAGTTATTTGTATTAGCTTTTTCATGGTATGTTTGTCATCCAATGCTTTTTGTAAATGCTCCAAATAATTAGGATACTTGTTTTGATTAAAAACCTCTATTTTAAAATCATGCCAACCTAGCCTAAGCTTCAGTTCGGCTAAATCATCTTGAAAAAATTCTTGAATGCCAACAAAATAAAAATCAGTCAAATCCATATCTTTACAATAGAAATCCGCTAAGGGATTTATTCCGTTGTTACTTTGCATCTCTATAAATTCTAACAAACTGATGTTGTTTTCAACCATATACTGATGTTCTTTGCTAAAGAAAACATCTTTTTGGGGCTGCGACTTCCAAAAAAAATAACCCGAAATGAATTGAATAATAGGATTTCTCAGCCAAATTATTCTTTTGGCAGATGAGAAGTATCCCTTGTATTTGTGTGCCGCAAAATGACCGTGAATCACCCTTGTTTGCGGCTGAACAGACAATCGGGCCAGAGTAGTTTCTAAAATTTCCCCTTGATAGTCATAAAAAACCTGCATCTGACCGTAAACTTGTTTTAAAGCTCTCCCAAACGTTCCTCCCGCTGTTTTGTGTACGTGAACTGAGATGATTTCTACTGGAAAATCCAAGGATAAATTGTTCATGACAAAGTTTGCGTGTTTTTTTTGCTGCTGGATCGGTGTTTTATTAACTGGAAACAACAGCTCTCTGAACAGCTATACTCCGTATCAATTGTTTCCACTCCGCTGAGTTAGTCAGGGAATAGGTATCAAATTCATAGCCTTTCTCTAACGAGAAATTTGCAAAACTTTCTAACCAGTTTACCACTGTTTCTGTACGCGATAAAGGCGTACATTTCAAAGATTGCTGCAAGCAGTGAGTCATAGCAGTTATATCACCTTTGTGGTAAGCATACCAAGCATCCCACAACAAGAGTTTGTACTGCATTGCCTGTCCCTCTGTCTGATTGGCTGCTAGATTTTGTTCAAACAGGCATCGCTCCAAGACTGCCTGAGTCTGATGCAGTTGGGACTGAGATTGTTCCAACACAGCATCAGTCTCCCTCAGTCGATCTTGAGTTTGTGCTAATTTTACTTCGGTTTGAGTCAGTTGAGACTGAGATCGTTCCAATTCTGCCTCGGTCTGACGCAGTTGAGACTGAGATCGTTCCAATTCTGCCTCGGTCTGACGCAGTTGAGACTGAGATCGTTCCAATTCTGCCTCGGTCTGATGCAGTTGAGACTGAGATCGTTCCAATTCTGCCTCGGTCTGATGCAGTTGAGATTGAAATTCTTCTAACAACTCCCCGGTCTGATGCAGTTGAGACTGAGATTGTTCTAACAACTCCTCTGTCTGATGCAGTTGAGACTGAGATTGTTCTAACAACTCCTCTGTCTGATGCAGTTGAGACTGAGATTGTTCTAACAACTCCTCTGTCTGATACAGTTGAGACTGAGATTGTTCTAACAACTCCTCTGTCTGATACAGTTGAGACTGAGAGATAATAATGCCTGAAGTTTATAAACCTCAGATTGTAATTCGGAGCATCTGATATCCTTCAACTCTAAATGAGAATTAGATTGATTTAATTTAGCTTCCGTATCCTTTTCAAGTTCTATTAAAACATCATCCCGATCGTCAATAAAAATTGAATCTAACAGTTCTTGTGTATTATTTATTTCATCCGAACAAACAGCCACAAAATAGATTGGTTCCCGTAAAGAACAAAATTCTCTTTTGAGGTCATCTTTTTTGCTAGTGTAAGATCTAATAGTTGAGGGAAGACTATTTGCCAACAATGGAAATACAAAAGAGCCTATTGCTAATCTCTGTCCATATAGCTTAACGTTTTTGAAGTAACGACTTAGTAAACTGACGAATTGATATTCGTAGGGTTCTTTTACATGAAATTGATTATTAGGATTAGCTGAGGCAGATTGCGGATTTTCGGAATAGGTCAAACGATTAGGGGCGGAAATCACTAAAACCCCTCCCGGCTTCAATACTCGTTTAATTTCTCGCATCATTTCATCATGCTTATCGTGATGCTCAATGGTTTCAAAAGATGTTACTATATCAAGAGATTCACTAGAAAGAGGAATAGCATCGCAAGAGCCTACAACAAACTCTAAATTGGCAATATCTCCGTATTTTTTACGAGAGAAGTTGACGCATTCTCTATCAATGTCAACGCCGATAACGGAGTTAGCAACTTTAGATAAATAAGCACTTCCATATCCCTCTCCAGAGGCTATATCGAGAACTGATTTACCTTGAACAAACTCTAGTGCTAAAGCATAGCGATGTAAATGCTCGTACCGGATACGACCCTGTACTGTAGGAACGTACCTTTCTCCTGTAAATGCCATTTCCATCATCGGATATACCTCTTTAAAATTTTAGTTCCAGCTAATTAGTTGATTTTACGCCAACCAGTGCTTGAGCGGCGGGATATTCTAAGGAATAAATTCTGCATTCGTCGAATCCTGCTTGTACAAGCTGTTTCCAAGCATCTGCTCCATATTCAGTATAAACTAAAAGATCGGCTTTACTTGACCCACTCTCACCATGATAGCTAGGGAGTAAGCCTTCCCTTGTTCTGGTTAGTCTGTCTACTACTATAGGTATGGTAAAACAGCAAAAACCACCGGGATTCAATACTCGCATGGACTCCGACAAGGCTTTAATCGGATCGTGTATGTGTTCCAGTGTATCTGAATGTACGACTAGATCGTAAGATCGATCGGGGAAAGGTAGGCACATCAAGTCAACTTGCGGATAGGATGCCAAAGTATGATTAGGATTATTTGATAAGTATTGCGTTAAACTACCTGCTTCATTGATCTCTAATATTTTTAACTGCTGGATTCTAGGAAGCTTAATAAAGTATTTAAATAAACCATTATAATTAAAACACTTCATAATTGCCTTAGCCAGAGCCATAGACCGCAAATTAGCATGACACTTCATACAAGTGCAGCCTTGTTGGCGATTGATATATTCAACTTCGTAGCTTGAGAGTCCCCACTCATTAATCAGTGAATCCCATAAAACTGATGAATATGTGATTTGGTCGGAACCACAGCAGGTGCATAATTGAATTTTATTTCCCATCACTTAACCAGCCTCTCCTCAATCATCAACTTCGCCCGCTCCCGCATCTTACGATTTCACCTCAAGCAAAATTTATTAATATCCTTACCGGGATTTTCCCTGCCAACAGTAATATCAGTCCATCGATAAAGACTCCCATTAATCGCAGTATGTTCCCACAAGTCTAGCTCCAAACAAACAAAAGCCTGAGCCACAAAATTGCCGATAACAGTGTCGCCTAATAACCTACCATGGTCGCGATCGTGCTGATGCATCGGCGGCACTGGGATAAAACCGTTACCGTCCCGACTATACCAGATCTCAAGTCACCTGAGGCTCGGTTGCCAAAATGATGTATTATAAACAATGCTGGTGCTGGAGTAAGCAGCCCCATTGGCTCTAGAATAATTTTATAGCGCAAAAGTAATTTAACAAAAATGAACGAGCAAAAGGCTGTGACCGAATTCGATAAAGGCAATCAACTTCTGCAAGACGGAAAAGTAGAAGATGCGATCGCGGCCTATTGCCATGCCATCGAGTTAAATCCCCACAATTTCTGGTTTCGCCAGCAGTTAGGGGAAGCTCTTGCCAAGCTGGAACGATGGGATGAAGCAGTCACAGCTTTTTGTGGCGCGATCGAACTCAAGCCTGATTTTTCTTGGTCTTACCACTACTTGGGAGATGCCCTCGCTCAACAGCAAAAATGGCAAGAATCTGCTGAGTCCTTCCGCAAAGGAATTGGACTCAATCCCGAACATTTTGGGACTTATGTGGGGCTAGGTAATACTTTAGTAAAACTGGGTCAACTGGATGACGCGATCGCTGCTTACCGCCGCGCTAGTGAACTCAACCCTGAGGCTGATTGGATTTACCATACCTTGGCAAGTCTGCTGCAACAGCGAGCTCAGTCGGATTTAGCAGACGCGATCGCCTCGTACCGCCACATCATAGAACTCAATCCAGACCACGTGGAAGCCTATCATAATCTTTTGCAGGTTCAACCCGATAACTCGGAAACTTGGTTGCAGTTGGCCCAAGCTTTTGTAAGACAGGAACAGATGGAGGAAGCTATCGCAGCTTACCGTCGCGCGATCGATCTGAACCCAAGCTCCGGTGAAGCTTATCACGAGTTGGGTTCTGTTCTAGCTCGTGAGGAAAAATGGGAAGAGGCGATTGTTGCTTATGAGCGTGCAGTGGAATTTTCCCCAGATTTAGCAAAGACTTACTATATGTTAGGGGAATCACAGGCAAAACTTGGCAATCGAGAAGAAGCAAGTCGTTGTTACCGCTGCGCCGCAGAACTGTTAGAAGGAGAAGGGAAGATTGACGAAGCGATCGCTACTTATCAGCAGGTAGTGCTCCAGCAGCCAAGCGCAGCGGAATGGTTGAATTTGGGGATGCTTTTATTCCAACAAAACAGCCTTGAGGAATCATTAAATTGCTACCAAAAAGCTTTAGAGCTTCAACCAGAACAACGAGATAGTTACTTTAATTTAGCCAAGCTATTAATTCAGGAAGGTTTGCTTAATGAAGTAATGGCTTGTTACCATCAAGTGTTTAACAACGATTCCAGCCATGCCCGGATTTACCATGAGTTAAGTATAAATTTGGCTGAACAAGGTTTGATAAATGAAGCTTTAGTTTGTTTTCAACAGACACCGCGGAGACAGCCTAGCGCTGGTGAAGTTTGCGAGTATATATGGAAGGGATTGAATCAATTAGGGCCACTGGATGAGACAAGTGTTTATTGCCAAACGGAAATTCAACCATCGACGGCAGAAACCCACTTTAGAGAGACTAGCCAATATCTAGTCCTGGCGATCGACTTTTTAGCCGACTCCGCTAAGATATTTCTTGAAAAAGCTGGGTTTTCCATCGCCAACCTAGAATTAATGAGCCTGGATGATATAAACTTGGAAGATATATACATTAACAGTTTTCATCAAACTCAGAAGAGCTATCTAGCTAGAAAATTTGAAAAAAAAAAATGGGAAAGATTTGCACATCCCGATGTTACACAAAATCTTAATTTTCAGCAGAGCCTGGTAGAAACTGGTTATATATATTTAATTTGCCCCATTAGCGGAAAAATTATTAGATCGAATCAATCATTTAATTTGGGCGATACTAGTATTGTTTATCGTTTTATTGGATCTCATGTTTTCTATTTAATCGTTGGCGGATGGGGGGGCAGCAAGCGTTCTATTTATTTTCCCCATTTGGAGCTAATATTGAATTGCCGGGGACAGGATTGGTTTGCTTTACAAATGAGTCAAAATACTATAAATGCTTTGAAAAGCTGTGCTACTGTTTGTTGGGAGTCGTTTAAAGCTTATATTAATAGCAGCCTGAAAAAGGAAACAGTAGCTTTGTCTGGATTTGTAGCTAATATTGGACACTATTTTTGGAATGATATGTCTGGCATTCACAACTTATATGAGAATGGAATACTGGAAAAAGTAGATAAGTTTTTAGTAGGACCTTATGAGTATTTCAGTATAGCTCACATTTTCCATGAAATCTCTCCAGAAAAGTTTATCCACGCTACTGAAACGGGCATCGCTCTTTTCAAAACTCTCATGTCAAGTAATTATTTTTGTGTCCGGCCGACTGATTTAGTGGTCAAAGAAAAGTTAGCAAATCGAGTTATTCAGGCTTCTATTAAAAGATGCTCTCCAGCTTTTTTGCAAGAAGTTGAACAAGTCAAGCAACATTTCCCGATTTTATGGGTAGGTTGTCGCAACCGCAACAGAGTATGGCTATCCCAAGTAGAGGGAACAGCAAATATTATCACAAGTTTGTATTCTGAATTCCCTAATTTAGGAGTTGTATTTGGGGGGTGGTCTCCTAAAGAGAATGAGGAAGCTACTCCGTGGGAAACTTCCTGGCTAGAAGCACCCACAAAAACTTTTGTTGAGCAAATTTTAGATATTCTACCTCCCTATATTAAGACCTACAATGCCTGTGGTCGTCCCAATTATGAAAATATTGTTTTGTGTAACGCTATAGACTTATATATAGCACCGATGGGAAGCGAAACTGCTTATATATCAACGCTTGCTAACAAGCCAGGTGTACTTCATACAAATACTGGTTTTCCTTGGGCTACCATAGAACCTCTGTATGTGGAGGCTCGAGAAAACTGCATACCACCTGTATTGATTGACAGCAAATACATTGTCGAGCAGGATAATTCCAGCCACATGGCTCGGAACTATGATTGCGACTGGCGAGTGATTTACCATGAAGCTATTAAAATTATATACAAATTAATTATGCATCAAGCTGAAGGCCATAGGAGATAAGCTTCTCGACAAAGGGGTAGATAAAGTTTACTCCGATGGGCGACGAACTCAGAGCCTTGGAGAAATGCACGACTAATTTCTGTGTTGTTTAAAACATTATCAATAGCTACAACTCCAGAGCAATGGGCAACTGTTTTTATAGCCGTTAAGCAGGTGTCATAGGTATCAAAGCTGTTAATAAAAGCGAAGCAAAATTCCAGATTTTTTATTGATTGGATAGCCTCTTCAGTTAACGCGCCTAAGCATATAATTGATACGACATCCGCATAGGGTTCAATCTCAGCTAATAAGGTTTCTTCTAAATTAGGGGAAATATTTTTGGTCTCAGCTTCTTCTGCTAAACCCACAATGAATAATCGCCGATTATATTTTTGGACAAGTTGGGCTAGTCTTTTTGTAGCTTCTATTTCCGAAAAGCCAAGCTGAATCAAATCACCAGACCATTCCTGAGTACAGTATTGAGCTACTCGGGAGATTCTTTCGACTTGGTAAACATTGCTGAACTCCGGTTTTTCTTTAGTGGTTTCCCCTAGGATATTTAATAAGATATTTACTTGGGTCTCATAGTAGGGGTTGAGATGGAGCTTTTCTAATAAATAGTAATCACTGCGAAGAGCAAACTTAATCCGTTTAGCTAAGTCTGAGAACTTAACCCCTTCATAATGAATTAGCCTTGATGAAGCCAACTTTAAGAGAGCATTATCTCGATATCTCAGTAAAATTTTTCTATCTATTTCCTGGGAAACTTCAACTGTAGAGATTCTATTTTTCCAAAAAAGAGGTAAATCTTCTAGACAATATCTAGAATCTACACCATATAGAGCATCGAGTGCATAGTAATCTTCTATTTGAGGATTAATATGAACATAACCTGGCTTTCTTCCTTCGGCACAATACAATATTTTAATATCATTTTCAAAGAAACCCTCAGGAATGTATAATGGGGGACATAAATTCAAATCAATATTTACATGAGTATATACATCAAAATGCCTGAATAATTCCCGATATGGGACGATAGTCGCAGTAGGGACTTTCCTCACCCCTGGCACCCAATCAGGTTGGGGAAGATAAGTATCTCCATAGTCTGCTTCACACCATAGATATTTCAGCCAGTTCTTATTGACAATATATATGCTATCATTAACGCTCCACTCTTTAATTATACAGTATTCGTCGGCATCCTCTATTATTATTCCGTTGCTAGAATCCCTAGGAAAAATATTATAAGTCGGTTTGGCACTATAAGCTAAAACCTCTGGCCAATGAGAAAATACACAACCCACATAAGGATAGTCTTGGGACATAGAGCTAAGTTTAGCTTCCACCTTATAAAGTAAATCAGTATCATAGTCAATAAAAACGTGATTATCTTTACAACAAAACCAAACTAAATCATCATCCTCTAAACTAAAGACTTCTTCCATAGCTTCTTGCCATTGAGACTGATGAGTTAGGCGATAATCATAAATTGTGGGATTTTTAAATAAAGATTCGATCCAGGATTTTAATTCTTCACGACGACTTTCATAGCTAACATCCAAATCATAGTAAATAATTACATGACTCCATTCTATGACTGAGTAACTTGCTAAGGTGTATTTAAACACATTGAGTCGGTCATAGGAATCACCATAATAGCCTCGAGGGTATTTCACTCGATTATCTGTAATAAAAACGCTGAGAAATAAGATCACTTTAGTTGCTCCTCATATAAAAAGATCAAAAAGTTAGTTAGCCAGATACACTGTTAGAATACACTGTTAGAGTTAAACTTCTTTAGTTTATAGCAGCAAGATCGATCGCATACTGTATCAACTCCATCCAAAAACAACAATCGCCTCCCCGATCGCTAAAGAAGCAGTAGCAGCCGGAGAAGGAGCATTACAAACATGAATTGCACGCTCCCCCCTAACTAACAAGAAATCATCCACTAATCCACCATCCTTTGTCAAGGCCTGAGCTCTCACCCCTGCATGAGTAGGAACCAAATCTTCAGCTTGCACTTCAGGAATCAACTTTTGCAGACTCCTCACAAAAGCAGCTTTACTAAACGATCGCACCATTTCCTCTATCCCCACACCCGCATATTTTGCCGCCAATTTCCAGAAACCAGGGTAAGTGAAAGTTTCAACCAAGTCGCGCAGATTGATGTCTGTTTTTTGATAGCCTTCTCGCTTGAGACTGAGAACAGCATTAGGCCCTGCATGGACACTCCCATCAATCATCCGAGTAAAGTGAACTCCCAAAAAAGGAAAATTGGGGTTGGGAACCGGATAAATTAAATGCTTTACTAGATAACGTTTTTCTGGCACTAATTCATAATACTCTCCTCGGAAAGGTACAATCTGAACTTCTGGATCGACACCAGCGAGTTTGGCGACACGATCGCTAAACAATCCAGCACAATTAACAATAAACTTAGCCTGAAAAGAACCTTGAGTTGTGGCAATCTCCACACCATCCAAAATAGGTGCAATCTTCAGAACTTTAGTAGATAGGCGAAGTTCCCCTCCCCGAGAAGCAACTAATTCAGCATACTTGTCACAAACTTGCCTGTAGTTAATAATCCCTGTAGTGGGAACTCGGATAGCTGCTAAACAACTAACGTGAGGCTCAATTTCTTTAACTTCTTCAGCAGTCACTTTCTCAATTTTCAACCCATTAGCTAAACCCCGCTGGTAAAGGTTATCTAACAGAGGCAATTCTTCCAAATTGGTTGCTACTATTAGCTTGCCGCAGATTTCATAGTTAATCTCATGCTTTTGACAGAATTCAACCAGCAAACGATTCCCCTCCCGGCACAAATTTGCTTTTAAACTACCCGGTTTGTAGTAAATTCCAGAGTGAATCACCCCACTATTGTTTCCGGTTTGGTGTGCGGCCCAACTCGACTCTTTTTCGATCGCTAAAATTGAGGCATCTGGATAGCGAAGACCTAAAGCCATTGCTGTAGATAATCCCACAATGCCACCACCAATCACGGCGAAATCGTATCGATCTGTACTAGGAAAGTCAGCAGGTATCATAATAGTTATTGAAAAATACCGATAGCTTAAAAACTGTCGTTACATCAGAAAAGATTGCCCGAGCAGACTGCAAATTTTATAGTTATATAGATCGGTCATAGTGTCAGAGGTTTATTCCATCACTCAATGTTAAATAAATTAAATTACCTCATCTTTTGTGGGGAGATGAGGTAATTTAGCAACTTATCTAAACAGCAACTAAGAGTTTTCGCTCTAGTTTATGAGAAGCCATCTCCCGAATATGTGCCGCCGTTTCCGGTCCAAACTTCTGAGTAATCATCTCCAAATACTTCGGGCTATTAAAATATACCTGGAAAGCACGATCGCGGAAGCGCAAAACCTCAGAAGCAGGCAAATACTTAGTAGGTAGGGGCAACGTATCTACAGAATGCTGAGAATAGCCACTCCAACTATCCGGCAACTGCCAGCCTTCCTTGAGAGCCATATTGTACAATTGAGAACCAGGATAAGCCATTGTCGAGTAAAAATTAGCAAACTCGCAATTAAGGTCTAAAGCTAAATCTAGAGTTTGCTGCATTGTTTCTAAGTCATCTTCTGGCAACCCAAAAATATAGTTACCAATGACATTAATACCCGCCTCTCTGACTTTAGAAATGGTTTTGTAAATATCTTCTTGACCGACACCTTTCTGCACGTCATCCCGCACGCGATCGCTCGCAGCTTCGATGCCAAAAGCCAGCCAATTAAAACCAGCCCGCTTCAGCTTATCCAGCATCTCATCCCTAACAGTATCTACACGAGCGTAAGCCCAGATATTGAGATCGTAACCCCGTTCAATTATCAGATCGCAGATACCCAAAACGTGCTTGGGATTGAGCACAAACATCTCATCCGCAAATTTGATATTCCGCACGCCGTATTTATTTACCAACAGGTCAATTTGGGAAATTACGTGTTCGGGACTCCAGAAGCGATAGCTATTGGTAATATCCCGATATCCCAACTCTTTCTCACCAGTTTTAAACGGCGCTTGAATGCAACAGAAACTGCAATGAAAAGGGCAACCCAAAGTTGTGTAAATAGCCGCGTAAGGTTGGCGAACAAGACCGTCAAAACAGTGCCAGTTGTGCGCCCGATACTTCTCCATCGGCAGCAAATCCCAGGCAATTCCAGGCATTTTTTCCTCTACTTCCGTCAGCAGAGGTGCGGGAGGATTCACCTTAACTTCCTTGCCTTCCCAATACCACAAACCGCGCACTTTGCTGTAATCTGGTGCATCTGATTTCAGGGCGGCCAGCAGTTCCAGCATTGTATAAAGTCCTTCGCCACCTGCTACAAAATCAGCGTCTTCTTCCCGCAGAGATCGCTCCGGCAAAGCAGCAACATGTCCGCCAACTAAAAGCACTTTTAAATTCGGTGAATTTTGCTTAACGGCGGTGCAAACAGCACTAGCTCCCGGCATCACTTGGGTGGATGCTGAAGGCTGTTGTCCGTAGACAACTACAGCCGTTAAAACTGGATTTAACTCAGCAATGCGCTCTGCCGTTTCCTGCGGGCTTAATTCTTCTGCTGTCGCATCGATAATGTTAACTGAAAAGCCGTGATTCCGAATGAAAGTTGCCATTAAACCAGCCCAAACTGGCGGCTCAACAGCAGACAAAGTATTGCTGAGGGACTGGTAAATTTTGGCTCGATTACCGGGGTTAACGAGTACCAAATCTAATTGATGATTGTTAGTCATTGTTGTTTTCTCCTGTTGGTATTTTATCTCATTTTCACTTTGTTGGTTAACTTCTCTAGCGTTACTGTTTGTTAACAAGAGAACAGAGTTCCAAGATTTTCTCTTTTTCCAATCCCGGATAATTGCCAATGTAAAAACCGTAAAAATGTACGTGGTCTACCTTAGCAAACTTAGCCAGATCGGCCTTACCAAAATTTTTTTTCAAATAAGGCTGGCGCAACTGATTTCCTCCTCCAGCAGTCCCCCTCCGAAACTCAACGCCATGTTCCCGAAGTGCTTGCATTAAGTTATCGCGCAAAACTGTATCTGGCTGTTTCAAGATCAGCGTAAAGGCATAATTGCAACTACCTTCAGTGGCAAAATCAGTCTGGTACTTGTCAGGATCTAAGTTTTGTAGGAACAGTAACAAATTCTCAGTTCTAAGTTTGTTATTTTCATCAAGTCGTTTGAGTTGCGATCGCCCCATTACCGCATTAATTTCTGTACTCCTGACATTGTAGGCAGGAAAAGCAAAAATAAAGTCCGGGTTGAGGTCGGGATGCCGATCGTAATAAGACTGCTTCAATTCATCTGACGTTGACTCCCGCACCATACCGTGAGAGCGAAACATCCGCAGCATTTCATATAAATTGCGGTCATTAGTAGAAATCATCCCCCCTTCTATGGTACTCATGTGATGAGCGTAGTAAAAGGAAAAATTAGACATCAGCCCAAACGAGCCTAATTTCCGCCCCTCAAAAGTTGCACCGTAGGACTCGCAGACATCTTCAATTAACGGAATGTTCCGGGACTCCAACTCATCCAATAAGCGTCGATCGAGCGCATTATAACCAAGTACGTGAGTTAAAAATACAGCCTTCGTCTGCGGGGTTAATTTCTCAATTACCTGGTCAATATCCATCCCCAACGTGCGGGGATTAATATCAACAAATACTGGTTTAAAACCCGCTTGAATTACTGACGCAATATCCGATACCCAAGTCAGCGTCGGTACGATGACTTCGCCTGCGCCGTAAGTCTCCCGCAGGGCACACATCGTCACCAAATTAGCCGAGGAGCCTGAATTCACAAACACGCTATACTTAACTCCAAGCCATTCTGACCATTCTTGTTCAAAAGCTCGCACCTGCTTAGATTGAGTTAAAATCGGATCGTCTTGTTGGAGAAATTCGATGACAGCATCCAAGTCAGCCCTAGTGATGTTGTTTTGCATCAAAGGCATTTTCAGTTTTTTGTTCAGTTTTTCATCAGACGCGATCGGTGTTTTCTGCATGGTTAAAAAGGCCCTTTAAATTCAATATCTTTCAAGTCTTTGCGTTCCTCTGGCAGCCAGCCATTTTTGCCTGTTACCAACTCGCAAGCAGCAGCAGCAATCGTGCGCCCGTTAGGATAGAAATCTGCTTCCAAATTCGGTGCAGTCGGGCAAGTAACAGGTGCAAAACCCAAGCGTCGAACCCGAATATCGCGCTTACCTTGCAGCCGTTCCGTCACTAGAGCAATGATTTCAGCGCTAGCACCGCAAGTTATCCAGCCATTATCTACCACGCAGAGTCTGCCGGTTTTAAGCACGGATTCGGTAATGGTATCAATATCTAGGGGACTTAACCAAATCGGGTCAATGACTTCGGCGCTAATGCCAATTTCTTCCAGATAGCGCTGGGCCCGCAGACATTCTACCTGCATGTAGGAAATACCGACTAGCGTAACGTCCTCGCCGATCGCCGTGACTCGCGCCTTGCCGGGAAGTACAGTATAAGCTGACTCTGGCACGGGGCCTTTTTGAAAGTGCAAAATCCGGTGTTCGACATACATCACCGGGTTTTCATCGCGGATGGCAGCAATTAAACAGCCTTTGGCATCATAGGGAGTTGTCGGGGCCACTACTTTTAAGCCGGGAACGTGCATGAAAAAGGAATACAATCCTTGAGAATGTTGCGCGCCTTGTCCCCAACTTTTGCCAATCATCGATCGCACTACCAGCGGGATTGATACTTGTCCGCCGTACATGTAGCGACTTTTAGCGGCTACGTTAATCAACTGGTTCATTGCCAGCATCAAGAAATCCATGCGGATGTGGACGTGAATCGGTCGCCAGCCCGCCAGCGCCATCCCAATTGCCGCCCCAGTCATGGCATCTTCTGACAGCGGAGTGCCGAATACTCGTTCGGAACCATATTTATCCAACAAGCCTTTAGTAGTACCCTGAATAGCTTTCGGGTCGTCTACATCTAATCCGAATATAATTACTGAAGCATCCCGCTCCATTTCCATATCAGTCGCTTCGCGCACTGCTTCTACATAGGTAAGAGTGCGATCGCTTGTTAGGGCTTTAGCTTCTGCAAAGGATACCGATTGATTTTCCGATTTCGCATTCCCGGCTTTAAATACATCAGTAAATAATTCAGTTGAGTCTGGAAAAGGACTTGCTTCAGCAAACTCAAAAGCTGCTTGAATTTCTGCCTCGACTTCTGTTTCAATTTGCTGGCGTGTTTCAGGTTCTACTAAGGCGGCTAAACGCTGTACTTGGTCATTTTCTATCCAAGGTTGCGCCTCTTCCTTAGTCCGATATCCTAAGTGATAATCTTCATTCGGGCCGACGTGCTCTTTCCAGCGGTAGGTCATGCACTCAAAGAAAAACGGGCCACTTTCGCCGTTTCTTAAAGCTTGAGCCGCCGCGCTGACTTGTTCGTAAATGTTGAAAATATCGTTATTTTCAATTCGTTCGGCTCGGATGCCGTAACTGCGGGCGCGATCGCAGATATTGTCGAGGCGTTGCCGAAGTCGCTGGTGCGTGTGAATTGCATAACCATTATTCTCACACACAAAAATTAAGGGTACAGCTTTGAGAGCTGCAAAGTTTAGGCTTTCAGAGAAAACGCCTTCATCTACAGCACCATCTCCAAAGAAACTAACAGCGATCGTGCCTCCGGGCTGATTTTTTAAAGTTAAGGCATATCCCACAGCATTAGCGATCGTCGTTCCCACCACTGCTGACGAACCCATCACGTTAGCACTCATATCAATCAAGTGCATGGAGCCACCTTTACCCTTAGCACTCCCTGTAGCTTTGCCGTACAATTCGGCGATCATTTGCTTCAAATCTCCACCTTTTGCTAAATAGGCGGCGTGACTTCTGTAGGTGCCGAAAACAACATCATCCGGCCGCAGCGCCTCGCAAACTGCTACCGCAACTGCTTCTTGACCGATGGAAAGATGTACTGGACTTTTAATTTTGTCCGTGGGGTAAACCCTGGCAATTTCTTCTTCTACTCGGCGGATGCGGTATAGAGAACGGTAAAATTTTTCGTACAATTGATGAGCCATACTTTGCTGACAGTGCGGGTTAAGGATTCCAATCTACAAATGTTGCCAGGATACGAGCTAGGAAGGTGAGGCGTATCTGTTCTCTTGCTACTAACTGTGACAATGGAACTATGTCGGATTCATCAGTCAAATCATTTACACGATCGGGAAACGGCGATTCCCCAAAAGCGTGATCGAACATGAACAATATCTCTTCCCATCGAAATATCTCTTTGCGATTTGAAGTAATTGCTAGTAGGTGATTGCGATTGTTTTGGAGGGCGCTGCCTACTAAATAGCAAGCTTGGCAATTGTCTATTGCCACGATCGCCTCTGTCGAGATACCGCGCGAGCGCAAACTATCCAGAGCCGGTGCTAAAGGTCGATCGAATACCAGGTAGCGATTTCCGAGAGGTACCTGTTCCGGGGATAGCGGCAACTTACTTGCGTCCATTTTCAAACAGCCACTGAGTAATTTACCAAATTGTTCGCCTCCAACTGCGACGCATTCAGTATAGTCGCGATCGCGCAGCCGGACAAATTCGTTGCCCATTTCGCGGAAAGTTTGATAGCAATCTTTAGCTTCCAGCCGTACTTTTTCCGGGTGACTAATTTTCCCGTACAGGATTCTATCTTTGTGAACAGGTTGCTCCAAAATATTCAGGCGCAAAAGTGTTTTTGCCATGACTTGCACGCCGAAATGTACCAAACCTCCGCGCTCGATCGAATCAAAATCGTGGAATAAAACCTGCCCTCCCGGTTTGAGAAATCCTATCCACGCATTAAAGTCTTCAAAAACATGCTCGAGAGCGTGGCTGCCATCTATAAATAGCAAATCTATAGGTTGATTTACTGTTTCTTGCCACGCTTTTGCACCTTCAACAGAGGATTTGGCAAATATAGTGACATTGGTATTTTTCAGGCGTTCGTAGGCTTCTGCCGAAGGCGCAATGTCGTAGGAGTAAATTTTTGCTCCTCTGCGACCTGCAACTGCTTGAAAGATAGTAGCAGAACCACCCTGAGCGGTGCCAATTTCCACAATTACTCCATTGTCGGGCACTAAAGCGCCCCGCTCGGCAAGCGTGTCCTGTTCAGTGTTCCAAAGCTGGGAAAAGCCGGCTAACTGCAATTTAATTTGCTCGATTTCTGCGATCGTCATTATTGTTTAACCTCTATGTCCAGCTAAAACATTAGCTTGGGAATTTGTTAAAAACCAATCGTAAGTTGCCTCTACAGCCGTGCGAAATGAAATCTTTGGCTGCCAGCCCATCGACATTAGTTTACTTGAATCAAGCGCTTTTAATGGCATTCCATCTGGCTTACTCGCATCGAAACGCAGTTGCCCTCGGTAGCCGATCGCTTCTTTAATCAACTCCGCAAGTTCCTTAATTGACAAATCTAGTCCCCCACCAATATTAATCGGTGTCGGTTCATTGTATTTGTCAGCGATGAAAATGCAGGCATCTGCTAAGTCATCTGCAAAAATAAACTCCCGCCGAGGCGTCCCTGTTCCCCAAATCTCTACAAATTTTACATCCGCAACTTTTGCCTCGTGCATTTTACGGATTAGCGCTGGTATGACGTGGGACTCCTCCAAACTGAAATCATCCCCGATGCCAAAGGCGTTAGCTGGTATCCCGCTAATGAAATTTGCACCATATTGTTGGCAATACGCTTGACACAACTTAATGCCTGCAATTTTAGCCACTGCGTAAGCTTCGTTAGTGGGTTCCAAAATACTCGTCATTAGCGACTCTACTTGCATTGGTTGAGGACAATGCTTGGGATAGCTGCACGAAGAAGCTAAGTAAAGCAGTTTCTTGACTCCGCTGCGATAGGCGCTGTCGGTGACATTGCATATAACTAGCAAATTGTCAAGCATTAATTCAGCAGGATATTTCTGGTTGGCGCTGATGCCTCCCGATTTACCTGCTGCTAGAAAC
Source organism: Oscillatoriaceae cyanobacterium Prado104 (assembly GCA_025454405.1). Taxonomy (GTDB): domain Bacteria; phylum Cyanobacteriota; class Cyanobacteriia; order Cyanobacteriales; family Microcoleaceae; genus Microcoleus. The sequence continues at coordinate 27,499 of JALOON010000012.1, forward strand.
ACGTATTCTGGCTGGTTCTGAGCGAAAAAGTCGCTCACTTGTTCTCGATCGGCAAGATTCGGCTCTGCTGGGGGAATACCTATTAGGTGACTGTATCCTTGGCGTTCTAGTTGGCGTAGCAGAGCGGAGCCAATTAAGGTTTGCCCTCCAGCTACATAAATTTTTGCATCTTTATCCACACAGTTTCTCCTCCGCTTGCGAACTCCACTTAAGAATAATCATCTCATCAACCTGTTTAAACTTTATATCAAATAAATAAAACACCACTCATTTGCTGTTTGATATTCCGGTTTTACAAACTTTTAACTTTCAATTTAACACCATTTCTCCTACGGCGAAGTTTGGCTTAATTCTCGGAAAGCTTCTACTTGTTGGCTGGCGCGAACCTTCTCTAAAGCTGAGTAATCTTCTTGGGGGTCGAAAAAGATAATTTGACTCCCAGAAAATTCAAATTTGAATGGTACGTGAAGGAGTTTATTGAGCTTCTCTCTAACTTCTGGTTGCCGTTCAGGGGGGACAAATAGCAGCAGAAAACCACCGCCCCCGGCCCCTGTCAACTTACCGCCAACGGCACCGGCAGAGCGAGCCATTTCGTAAAGTTCATCTACGTGAGGATTGGAAACTTTGTTACTCAAAGACCGTTTTGCTTGCCATGCTTCGTGAAGGAGTTCACCAAAGCTAGTCAAATCGCGATCGCTATTTAACACTCCTATGCTTTCTTCAACTAAATCTTTCATAATCCTTAATTGCCGTCTTTTAGCATCTATGTCGCTGACATAACTATCAGCAACATCTGAAGCTGTGCGTTTAATACCAGTGTAAAACAGCATCAGGTGAGAGTTGAATTCCGTGATGCGTTCGGGGGTAAGGGTCATCGGTCTAACAGAAATTTCCCCATTAGGTAAAAAAGTAACGTGATTTAAACCGCCGTAAGCAGCTAAAACTTGATCTTGAGATCCGACAGTTTCTTTTAAGATTTCCTGCTCGACGTGAATGCTTTCTTTTGTTAGCTGTTGCTTGCTAGCCATTTGACCTTGGAGAGCATATAAGGCGTTTAACAGTCCTACAGTAAATGATGAACTCGATCCCATCCCACTACGGGCTGGTAAATCGCCATCATGCAGGATTGAAATTCCGCGCTCTATTTTCAAATGATTTAGAACTGCTTGAACCGCTGGATGTTCGATTTCGTCAATAGTTTGACGGATTTCAACTTTAGACCATATTACCTGAATTCTATGTTCAAAGAATGGTGGAAGATAGCGACAGGTTAGATAGCAGTATTTGTTAATAGAAGCTGCTATGACAGCGCCTCCATGTTGGCGATACCAGGCTGGATAGTCTGTGCCACCGCCAAAAAAAGAAATCCGATAAGGTGTTCTGCTGATAATCATACTGTGCCTTTTTTAATAGCTTTTTTAACGAAGAGTTCCTGTTAGTTTTTGGAGGAAATCTTGAAGCGGTGCCAACGCTGGCGGTACAATTTCTGGTGGCAAAGCAGCGGGGTTAAAGAACTGTAATGCTTCACTTTCGCTACTTATTTCTAGTTCGCCGGATATGATTTTTGCCTCTACTATGATATCGACTAGGTGTACCACATCACCGTTGTCTAAAAATGTGACAATGCGGGATTCTGCTGGATCGGAATAAACGCCTAATAATTGCGTAATTTCAATATTAAGTCCGGTTTCTTCTTTAACTTCTCGCACGGCTGCTTCTTTGACAGATTCTCCAGGTTCTATCCTTCCTCCAGGTAAGCCCCACCAACCGCAATCACTTCGTTTTTCTAGCAATATCCAACCGCGATTGTCTAGGACAATTGCTCCTGCACCCACTCTGACGCGAGTATTGGCGTCGGCTACTTTCTGAGCGTACATTTTCTCAACAATGGAGTTCACGAGGTTGTTTCTCCTTTGCTGAATAACTGCTGCTCTACCAAACTGCACAGGATATGTTCGATACTGAGATGGCCTTCTTGAATGTACTGAGTGTTGTTAGTGGGAACGGCGATGGTAACATCTGCGATCGCGCTGAGTTTGCCACTATCACCTGTAAGGGCGATCGCTTTCATCCCGATTTTTTGGGCTGCTATAACGGCGCGGACAACATTGGGAGAATTGCCGCTGGTGCTGATGCCGATTAAGACATCTTCTGGCTTGCCGAGAGCTTGCACTTGCCGCTCGAATATGGTTTCAAAGCCTGAGTCGTTGGCGATCGCGCTGAGAATTGAACTATCTGTCGTCAGTGCGATCGCAGCCAATCCGGGGCGCTGAAAATCTTTATTTAACCAGTTGACAAGTTCTCCTGCCATGTGCTGGCAATCCGCCGCACTACCGCCGTTACCGCACAGTAGTAGCTTGCCACCGTTAGCAAGTGAGTTAGCCATCAAATGAGCCGCTGCTAAAATCGAATCTAAGCAATGCTGAGCAATTTGGCGTTTAATTTCGGCACTGTCGAGCAAGTGTGCTGCTACTGCTTGTCCGTAGGGCGATCGCACTTGTTCTGAAGTCACAGTAACGCCTGCGTGTCCATTTTGAGAAACCGTCTTATCATTTAAAATCTCAAACTCTAACTGCATTTGCCCTATCCATTTTATTGAAAGCTATTTTGCCTTGAATCGCCAGCGCTGCCTCCCACAAATTTTCCACTACAAAGTCAGGATTCACTGTTTTTTGAGCAGCTACCTCAGCACCGTAACCTGTTCGCACCAATACGGTACTTGCTCCGACTCTTTGCCCTAACTCAATATCGCAGGGTTTGTCGCCGATGACAAAACTGTGTTCGGGTTTGAACCCAAGTTTTTTGGCGGCACTTTCTATTAAACCTGTGCGTGGTTTGCGACACTGACAATTATCTGCCGGGGTGTGGGGGCAAAAATAAATGTTTTCTAGATGGACGCCTTCTAATTTCAGAAGTTCCCGCAAGCGCTGGTGAATCTGAAATAGTCGCGTTTCGTCAAAGAACCCTCGACCAATGCCAGACTGATTTGTGATTGCTACCAAGCCTAGTCCCATTTCTGCCATCAGGCGCAACCCCTCAGCAGCACCGGGCAGCAGTTCAACAAGTTCGGGATCGCAGAGGTAGTGGCACTCTTTGATAATCGTACCGTCGCGATCTAACAGAACAAAGCGTTTTTTCCCCACACCAGAACCAACGAATTGACTAACTTTTTTCATCAGTTTTTTCGCTTAAAATTAACGATTGATACTCTTTCATTCTTGATGTATCTTTTTCCATCAATGCTTGATAGTAATTTCTTAACATTTTTATTCGGGATTCGCTTCCCTCCCCGATCGCTGCGTTTTCTGCACGTTGATAAATTAATTGAAGATGATGGTAATTGTTGTCTACTAGCGTTGACTGTTCGCAGCTCACCACTTTCCATTTATCGTCGAGTTTAACGTCAGCAGGCGATTGATATCCCAGAGGATCTAAACCGTGACAACTGTAGATGAATAAATAACCGTCCTTATCAATGTGTTGTTCGGTCCAGCGGACATAATTGTCAACGACATCTATCGTCATTTCCTGAAAGCTGGCAAGAGCCAAAACTACATTAGGTGTCACGGACAAACTATTTATAGCATTGCATTCCACTAACGTGATATCAGCATACTCTTCGGAACTATTATTCTCTAAATTCACCTCTTCACCATTATCATTGGATAAATGCCCTATTTCTATCTCAGGAAGAGCTTTTCTTAAAAATTGGTATTGTAACATCAGGCATTCTGGCAAGTCTACGATCGTTATTTTTGATTTAACAAACAACTTTTTCCAGATATATGCTAATAAACCATAACCACCTCCAAACTCTAGGATTGCATGAGGTTCTGTCTTCATATTTTCCAGCAATTTAAAGGCAAAATAAACCTGTCGCAGAAAGTTTCCCGAAACCAACTGATTATTTGCTTCAAATTGTTTGGGAGGATTACCCACATCTGGCTCTTCTATTTGCAGTATTTTTTGATAAGTTGGTTCGTCGCGATAAATTTTGTAAGATAGAGGCACTTTTTCATCAGTTGTTCTTCCGTAAAACCCATAAGTTAAACCAGATTGAGGATTGGCTAAATTATTTAGGCGGTTGGCTGATAAGTCGTCTAGGGACTTGATTTCTAGGTACTTCTTCCATTCTGAAGAAACCATTGGGTTTTGATGAAAAGAAGCTAATTTAATCCTTTCGATTAAAAAATCTTCATCATCCGCTCTTAAAATTTTGTATTTACCGCTCATACCTAGAATTCCTGATTCTTATTAAATTTCCAATTTTTAGACATCAGACACAGAAAAAAAGACAGAGAAAAATTCGTCGGCACTAGCATAAGATTCAGGCGTACCAATGTCCAAAAACCTTCCTGAACTGCAATAGCCGTAAAGCCTTCCACCCATCCACTGGGGAAACATTTCTGTTTCCAAAGATACGGCGCGACTTTTGGGAATTGTTGATAGCAGACGGCGCTCTAGCAAGTATACGCCAGCATTGATCCATCCTGCACCTTCGGTATCGCCTTTTTCTTCAAATTTCAGCACTTGTCCTGAAGGCTCTACTTGCACTCGACCGTATCGTTTGGTGTCGGGTACTTCAGTTAAGAGCAATGCAGCCTCTGCATCTTTTTTAGCATGGTACCATGCCCAAAAGTTGCTCAAGTTAGCATTACAGAAGGAGTCGCCGTTGATAACTAGCACTTGCTCGGACTGAAAAAGGGGCAGGGCTAATTGCAGAGCGCCTGCTGTGCCTAGCGGGGAGGATTCCTGAGAATATTGAAGGTGCAGACTGCTGTAGGTATCGCCAAAGGCAACTTTTATCTGTTCGCCCAAGTAGCCAGTACACAAGACAGCGTGTTTGAATCCACCTTGTGCCAACTGTTCTAAGAGGTATGTCAGGAAAGGCCGCCCTCGAACTTCAGCCATGACTTTGGGGCGATCGGCTACTACTGAACGCAGCCGAGTTCCCAGACCTCCAGCGAGGATAGCTGCCGTACACTGTCCTAAATCTGCCATGCTTTCGCGATCGCGCTATGAGTGTTCGATCCAAAATATCATTAAACAGGACTTACGCACTTACTAAGATTTTCTTCGATCGCGGGCCCATTTCTGTCCGAAGCGATCGTCCCGAAGCAATTTCAAATCTTTGATTTCATGCTCTTGAGTGCGCAAGTCTTAGCTTTAGATATTTTTGAAAGGAGACCTTCCTATCATCCGATATCCTTTAAGCAGTTCTTTGATGCCGTCGTCCAAAGAGCGCTTTGCTTCAAAGCCTGCTTTCCGCAACCGCTCATTGGAAACTATGTAATTACGCTTGTCGGGGTCGCTACCGATGGCTGCGAAGTGAATGTAGAAATTAGGCACGTACTCTTTGACTTTCAGGGCTAATTCTTCTTTAGATAGGTTAGCTGCATCGAGTCCGACATTATAAGGACGACCGACCATCTGCTGCGAATTTTTGATGCAGTAAATCATGCAGTCCGCTACGTCCCGAATGTGGACGTAATTGCGCTTAAAGTCTTTTTCAAAGATTACCAAATAGCCGTCTGTAATGGCTGTGTAGACGAAGTGGTTTACCAGTAAGTCCAGGCGCATCCGGGGAGATGTGCCGAACACGGTAGCTAGGCGTAAGGTGATAGCATTGGGGCTGTCCAACAGTTCTAATTCTGCTTGGACTTTTGTCTGACCGTAGAGCGAAATCGGCTCTAGGGGTGTATCTTCTGTACAGTAGGTGTCACCAGTGCTAGCACCGTAACCACTGTTAGTGTTAGGGTAAATGACTAACTGTTGGGGGCTCCGCAGGCGGTTGATTAGCTGTACTGCTTCCAGGTTTACTGATGTGGTCAGCCAAGGATCGCGCTTGCAGGCGGGGGCACCGACGATAGCCGCTAGGGGGATGATAACATCTGCGTTTTTGATGAGGCCGTGCATCAGCTCTTCATTCCGCACGTCTCCTGCAATGAAATCAAAGGCGGGGTTGGCGCACAGGTGGAAGAGGGAATTTTGCCCGTACATTAGGCTGTCTATGGCTGTGACGCGGTATCCAGAGTCAAGTAGGTGTTCGCAGAGGATTGAGCCCAAATAACCAGCGGCACCTGTGACAAGTACATTTATCGTCATTCCGATCTCGTTTTAGCTAGGTATAGTAGAGTGTTTGTCGCAAAAATGCGCATTATTGGACTTTTCCAAAAAAACTGTTTTTAGCAGGCAGGATGCCTACGCCTCCAGAAATTTTGGATAAGTCTATTAATCTTATCAGTGATTGCCAAAAAATGATTTAAAAAAATACTTTACCTTTCATCTGAAGAATGTAATATCCTTTCCTTTTTTAGGAACTTTAGAACCGCATGGTTTCGAGCGGTTGTCTGTTTTTTAATTCCTGACAGTTAGAATTTGAAAGAGAGCGGATCGGTCCCCAATCACAATGATGGTAACAATTCAATCTGTCTTCTGAACTCGCTTGACTTTTTCGCTATTTTCTTAATTTGTTACCAACGCTCGCCAGCTCGCAGCGATCGCCCCCTCTTCCCTCCCATTATTCCCACACCTTCCAAGGAGCCTCGCCATTATCCCACAATTCGTTCAAATACTTGTACTCCCGATAAGTATCCATCGCGAAAAAGAAACCATCGTGACGGTAAGCCATCAATTGCCCTTCCTCAGCCAAACGCTGCAGCGGTTCTTGTTCTAAAACGCAGTCATCTCCCCCCAAATAATCAAAAATGCGGCGGTTAAGTACCATATATCCCGCACTTGCCACCCCATCCAACAAAGGTTTTTCAATAAATTTCTTGACACTGCCCTCGCCGTCTACTTGCAAAATCCCGTATCGAGAAACAGGCTGCACGGCTGTTATAGTTGCTAGCTTCCCGTGAGACTTGTGAAAATCAACTAGCTTGTTAATATCTACATCAGCTACGCCATCCCCATAAGTCACCATAAAGTTATCGCAGTCGATATATTTTTCGATGCGCTTTACCCGTCCCCCAGTCATGCTTTCCCAACCAGTGTCCGCCAGCGTTACTTGAAAATTTTGCTCGTGGTGCGCTTCATGGTAGGCAATTTGATTTTGGTGACCCAAACAAATAGTAAAGTCATTATTCATCGCTTCATAATTCAGGAAATAATCCTTAATCATGTTGCCGCGATAGCCCAAACATACAATAAAGTCGTGGAAACCGTAATGGGCATAGGTTTTCATAATGTGCCACATCACCGGACGCCCGCCCACATCAACTAAGGGCTTCGGACGAAATTCTGTTTCTTCTCGGAGGCGAGTACCCAAACCGCCAGCTAGTATAACTACTTTCATTTTTTTACTTTTTTAAAGGTCATCAACTAATTTTTTATCTCTTCTATTTACAGCAGTGAAAGCCTGGAAAACGGACAACATCTGCTGAAAATTCGCTTTCAAAGATGCGACCGATCGCGTAACTCAACTGAGGAGTATCGGGAGGAATTCTATCTTTCATTTTGTCATAATCGCGATCGTGACTGATTACCCCTTGATTAGTATAGGCAATCCATTCGCATCGATATTTTTTCAATTTTAGGCGATTTGCTTGATACCACTTCTTAGCTGTTGGATATTCTGCTTCCATATTTTCACCCCATAATTTTCCATCAATTCAGCCTCGCCTCCACCATCATCCGCACTACATCCGGCATCTTGTATTTCGCCTCCCATCCTAACTTTGCCTTCGCCTTAGCTGGATTTCCCAAACCCACAGCAATCTCCGTTGGCCTGTAAAGACTTGCATCATTTACCAAATGTTCCTGCCAATCCAAACCAGCAGCCACAAAGGCCGATCGCACGAACTCCTCTAAAGGATAACTTGCACCCGTAGCAATTACATAATCATCCGGTTCGTCCTGCTGCAACATCAAATACATCGCCTCAACATACTCCGGTGCCCAACCCCAGTCCCGCTGCACTGAAATATTTCCCAAATGCAGTTTCTCGGAACTGCCCGCAGCAATCCGGCACACAACAGAGACAATCTTTTGCGTCACGAACCTCTCCGGACGCAGCGGCGATTCGTGATTGAATAGAATACCAGAACAGGCAAACAAATTGTACGCTTCTCGATAATTTGCTACTTCCCAAAATGCCGTTGATTTCGCTACCGCGTAAGGACTTCTAGGGCGAAAAGGCGTGTTTTCATCCGCTGCACTGCCTCCGGTATCCCCAAAACATTCGCTGGAACTGGCATTGTAAAGTTTGATTTTGCCACCCGTAAATCTAATGGCTTCTAACAGATTTAACGTGCCTGTGGCAATACTTTCTAAAGTTTCTACTGGTTGTTCAAAAGACAGACCGACGGAACTTTGACCGGCTAGATTGTACACTTCGTCAGGCGCAAGTTTTGTCAGCACTTGCAAGACGCTGCGAAAATCGTTGAGAGACATCGATCCGAGTTTTACTTGCTCCCGGATACCCAAACGAGCCAGGTTTCCGAAACCAGACATTTGCGCGTCTCTAGAAGTACCGCAAACTTCGTAGCCTCGATCGAGCAGCAACTTAGCTAAATAGGCTCCGTCTTGACCGGATATACCGCAAATAAGGGCTTTTTTCATCTAAAACCTCCAGGATACCCCCACTATATCGGTACTCCGATTAGTGGTGGGAGGAATGGAGCGGAAATTACGAAACGTTCCTTGAATGCCTTTGAGCGAATGCGAAAACAATGAGAGGAACATTAGTGGTGGGTGGTTGACATCACCTTTTGCTCTCAAATGGCTTTCAAAAATCTACCTTAACTGCTGTGTCGGTAATTGTCTAACTTTAATAGTTGTGTTCTTGATAATTTTTAACATTCCGAACAACTTTTCTTGGGATTTGGAACGGAGATAAAAAGTTATTTTACCCCCCACATCCATAGTAGGGTGCGCACTGCGCACCTTACAAAAAGTAGAAAATACCAGCAGGACTGACTTGAGATTGGGTTCGATCGACTTAAATACTGCATTTTTGCCGTTTCCCGGCTAAAAATCTGGTTTGCCAGCATTTTAGCGCGTCAGTCCCGATGGCATTTTTACTTTCTGGTTCCTAAAACTAGGCTTCCCACTTTTCGGCAGCTAGTTCGGCCAAGTCAACTACGCGCTGGCTGTAGCCCCACTCATTGTCGTACCAAGCCAACACTTTTACCATGTCGCCGTCCAACACCAGTGTCAAGCTGGAATCCACGATCGAAGAAGCATCGTGTCCCCGGTAGTCGCAAGAAACTAAAGGCAAGTCGCTGTAGGCCAGAATTCCTTTCATCGGACCTTCGGCTGCTTCTTTGAGGACTTGATTCACCTGTTCGGTAAAAGTCTTTTTCTCTACTTGAGCGACAAAATCCACTACCGACACGTTAGGCGTCGGCACGCGCATGGCGATACCGTTTAATTTGCCCTTCATTTCCGGAATTACCAAAGCCACGGCTTGGGCGGCACCGGTAGAAGTAGGAACGATGTTCATTGCCGCAGCCCGAGCCCGCCGCACGTCCCGGTGGCTGGCATCCAGCAAGCGCTGGTCGCCAGTGTAGCTGTGGGTAGTGGTCATCGTGCCTTTAATGATGCCAAAATTGTCATTTAACACCTTGACAACCGGAGCCAGACAGTTTGTCGTACAGCTAGCGTTGCTGATGACCGTGTGACCTTTGTGAGTGTACTTGTCGTCGTTGACTCCCATCACGAAAGTGCCGACTTCAGGTCCTTTGCCGGGGGCTGTAATCAATACCTTTTTCGCGCCAGCGGTGATATGCTTCGATGCACCGGCTTGGTCTACGAAGACGCCCGTCGCTTCAATAATTAGATCGACACCCCAATCCTTCCAAGGCAAGTTTAACGGGTTGCGATCGCTCACGCATTTAACTGTCTTGCCATTAAGCGTAATGGAATTTTCATCAGCACTAATCTCTACATCCTTAGATAAGACTCCCATCATGGAATCATATCTGAGCAAGTGAGCGTTAGTTTTCGGATCTGATGTGTCATTAATAGCTACCAGCTCTAACTTGCTGTTTTGTCTGGTCAGCCAGCAGCGCGCAAAACTGCGCCCGATGCGTCCAAAACCGTTGATTGCAACTCTAATCACCTTGTACCTCCTAACAATGCCAGTCTCTAGCTCAGGTTTAAAATTGTGACTTTATCCCCGGCAACCGCAACGGGTATGCTGGGGGCTTCCCGACCTTGCGGATGCGGGCTTCCTGCTTCTACCGGAGAGCTTGCTCTTAACCGTCCGCAGGCAGCAGCGATGAGACCCACCGCTGTTCTGAACCAGAAATTAAACAAGGTTCAATTCGATCGCCCGCCAGCGAACCAGCGCGATAACGCGCGCGACTCTAGAGCGATCGCACCGATTATGCAGGCAATCTTTTGGCTCGATCTCAAAGCTTCTTTCCGCCATTGCTATCTCGTTAGAGCGCAGCCTAGAACAGGAAACCGCGGCCCGTAACAGGAAACCCTGACAGTGGAAGTTGAAAAAATTTAAGAATTGACTTATGAGACAAGATCATATCGCAAAGCCCGATCCTTTCTTACAAAAAATTTTGGGATCGTGAAAACCCCGCCAGCAAGAGCGATCGGACTAAAAGGCAACTCGGGAACTTCAGTCGCCACCGCTGCCGCCCAAGTCGATTTCAGAATTAAAAAGGTGGGCAAGAATTTCTTTCCTGGCAATTCCTCTGACACTGAATCAAGGATTCAAAATTCCAACAGTGCGTCATATTTGGTAAAGTCGGTGCGCTGCAATATAATTGCTGACTGCCTTCGGAACTAAGCAGCCGATCGATCTGCCCCCAGCGCAGTATTGGCGGATCGCACTCGACGAAATCCCGATCGCTCTCAGGCACAGGACTTCCCAGCTAATGTGCAGGTTCTTGAAAGTCATCTGGGTGGCAACTCGGCGGCAGGCAGCACTGGTAGCAACTAGCACATCCCCCTCCGGAAAGCTGGAGGAATCGATCGGGCTGGCGCGAAGTTCGCCAGCAACCGGGTTTGTTTGCGAAAATACTGCGTCTAAACCCGCAGATTCAGTAAAAAACCCTGTTTCTTTTGTTTGAGGGTGCGAACCATCGAACAGCATCCCCGCAGCAGAAATTTCCTCGCCCCCGATATCTGGCAGACTCGGGCGCGGTGCCACTAACCAATCGCACAACTTGCCAATTTCCGCGCACCGATGCCATTTAGGTAAAGTTTGGAAAGCATCAACACCGATAATCCAATAGTGCCGGTCGTCCGGGTATAAATTTTTCAGGTAAAGCAGAGTATCGATCGCAAAAGAAGTGCCAGCATTTGCCTCCAGCGGCGCAAGAACGAAATTCGATCGGCCGGCAATTGCCAAAGCTACCATCTCCCGACGGCGATCGAAAGCAGCCAAATCCGGGCGCGATTTGTGGGGAGAAACGCGATCGGGCATCCAAAGGACTCGATCGAGCTGAAATTGACTCACCGCCACCTGAGCCACCAACAGATGCCCCCAGTGAACCGGATCGAAAGTCCCCCCAAAAATAGCTATTTTTCCCATAATTACAGGCTGGAGTTTACCGCTTTTGGCCGCAAATATTTTGATAGTTGAAAGAAGTTCGATCGTACTTAAAGTGGTAGTCTTGTTACATCTTGGCGGGTGTCACCCTCGATCGGAGTCAAACCTAACGAGGGCGAATCTTACAGGAATTACGCGCGGGGCAAATTTCAGAGAACAGAGAATGCTGCCGTATCCGATCGCACTAGGGGGATGGAAATGGAAAGAATTAAAGTAGCACGCGATCGCCCCAAATTAAGTCACTTGAACCGATCCCAGAACCCACCCTATAGAGCCTGCGATTTTTAAGCTGTGACTGTTCCGGAAAACTCCTGGGCAGCAAGTCATATAGGATACAAAGCATATCTCTAAAAAATTCCTGCAAATCGAGGGAGGCACAGAGAGTTTTGTACAAAATGTCTAGCGAACAGTATCCTGAAAAAACAATTCTTGATATGATATCGCGTGTTATTGGCGTGGTGTGGTGTGTGAGGAGCGAAGTGCCTATATTCTAGCTAAACGCAAGTTGCCCGTGTACGGCTCCGATATTAAATCGAGTCGCATTACCCAACGCTTGCAAGCTATGGGAGCTCATATTTTTTGGCGTCAAGATGCCAGCAATTTTGAATTATTTCAAACAGCCCCCAACGATCGCTCTGAAGTAGTCCAGTCTCCAGAGACAGCCGTACCTGCTGCGGTCGCAGCCAGCCGGAACGGATCTTCAGTGGCGACGGCCCAAGTTCTTCAAGTAAACGGCAACGGGAAAGCAGCGAAGTCATTACCCCATTTGCCTCAAGTAGTTTGTTCGACAGCGATTCACCCTGCGAATGCCGAATATCGAGCAGCTTTAGATTTGGGCTGTCCGATTTTTCACCGATCGGATTTGCTGGCGGCGTTAATTGGGGATTACCACAGCATCGCCGTTGCCGGCACTCACGGCAAAACTACTACCAGCAGTTCGATCGGCTTTATGCTGCTGGCGGCTGGTCTAGATCCGACGATCGTCGTCGGAGGCGAGGTCAACGCTTGGGAAGGCAACGCCCGTTTGGGAGAAAGTCCTTACTTGGTTGCTGAGGCAGATGAATCAGATGGTTCTCTGGTGAAATTTGCAGCCAAAATCGGCGTAGTGACCAATATCGAACTAGACCATCCCGACCATTACGATACTCTCGAGCAAGTAGTTGAAACTTTTCAAATATTTGCCAACAATTGTCAAACTTTAGTCGGTTGCATTGACGACGAAATAGTGAAAAATCGCCTGCAGCCAAGTATCAGCTACAGCTTGCAGCCCGATCGCGGTGCTGACTATACGGTAGATGAGGTAGAGTACCGATCGGACTGTACCAAAGCTCGCGTTTGGGAAAGGGGCGCTCTCCTGGGAGATCTGGAGTTGAAGTTGCTGGGCAAACACAATCTCAGCAATGCGCTGGCTGCGGTAGCAGTCGGCCGGTTGTTAGGGCTGGAGTTTGCGGCAATCGCCTCAGGGATGGCAGCTTTTGAAGGTGCGAACCGCCGCTTTGAAGTGCGGGGCTGTCATAACGATATTTTGTTCGTGGACGACTACGCCCACCACCCGAGCGAAATCCGCGTTACCTTGGCCGCCGCCCGCCTGCGCATTGAGGAGAACAAACAAAGTTCAACATCCGAAAGGGAAAAGCAAAATCCAAAACAGGGCAGGGTAGTCGCCATCTTTCAACCTCACCGCTACAGCCGGACTCTGAGCTTTTTGTCAGAATTTGCCGCATCTTTTGGGGATGCTGACCTCGTGGTTGTCACTGATATTTACAGTGCTGGGGAACCTAATTTAGGGCAAATTAACGGGCACAAAGTTGCAGATTTAATTGCTAAAACAGGACAGCAGGTTTCTTATCAACCTTCTCTCGAAGCGGTAGGCAAGTTCTTAAATGAAACCCTGCAGCCGGGAGATTTGGCTCTGTTTTTGAGTGCGGGAAATCTCAATCAAATCATCCCAGAAGTGATGGCTTTTTACCAAAAAGCCGATGTCGCTGGCTGAGTCGATCCCTCTCGAGAGCGGGCCCCGGATGCTACGCATTTGAGCGTCTGGCGGCTCTCTCACCGGAGCGAATTTATCGGATCGGCGGGTGTTCGATCGAGTTTTTGATGAAAATATTTGAGGATTTAAAAGAAACATGGTGGCTATCTGTTCTGACTTTTCTGTGAAGGGAAATCGACCGATGTATTCTCCTATTTCTCTGCGGGGAACTGATTGCAAGATTAATTCCCAAGTTTCTTTGGCCGGACTGACTTCTTTCCGCGTCGGCGGGCCTGCGGAATGGTACGTTGCTCCCCGCAGTATTGCGGATCTGCAGGCGAGTTTTTCCTGGGCCGAGGCTGAGGGGATGCCGGTGACGCTGTTGGGGGCGGGCTCGAATTTGTTGGTGAGCGATCGAGGTTTGCCCGGTTTAGTTGTCGCTACCCGCTACTTGAAACAGGTCAGCTTTAACGAACAAACAGGTCAAGTTACAGCCGGGGCGGGGGAGTCGATACCCCGCCTCGCTTGGTTGGCGGCCAAACGCGGCTGGCGGGGCCTCGAATGGGCTGTAGGCATACCGGGTACTGTTGGCGGGGCTGTGGTGATGAATGCTGGGGCTCACGGCGGCTGTACGGCAGATATTTTGGTCACCGCCCACCTGCTTTCTCCGGGCGGCAAGGTAGAAATTCTCAGTCCCCAAGATTTGGGCTACCGCTACCGGACTTCGGTGCTGCAAGGTGGCGATCGATTGGTTACGGAAGCGACTTTCCAGTTGCAGCCTGGGTTCGATCGCGCGCAAGTCATGGAGGAAACTAATACTAATTTCAGCCAGCGCCGGACAACTCAACCTTACCACTTGCCGAGCTGCGGCTCGGTATTCCGCAATCCCAGGCCGAAGGCGGCGGGCTGGCTGATCGAACAAGCGGGACTCAAGGGATACCAAATCGGCGGAGCTCAAGTGGCTCAGCGCCATGCTAATTTTATTCTTAATTGCGGGTCGGCTACGGCTAATGATATCTTTCACCTGATCCGCTACGTGCAAGAACAAGTGCACCAGCGGTGGTCGCTGTTGTTAGAGCCAGAAGTTAGAATACTGGGAGAGTTTCCGTTCTAGGCTAGCAACTAGCAACTGTCACCATACCGCAAGCCACCATACCGCAAGCGGGCGTGGTGTAAAGTATTCGGTAATCGGGAAACGGCCGATCTCCGACCCACATACAATCAAAAATCAGTTATGACAAAATCAGGACAAGGATTTGGCTTCGGCCTGGGAAAAATGAAAGAACTGACTGAGGCTTTCAAAAAAGCTCAGCAGGTTCAAGAAGGAGCTAAAAAGCTTCAAGAAGAGTTGGATGTTATGGAGATTGAGGGAACTGCCGGCGGTGGCTTGGTCAAGGTGTTTCTCAGCGGCAACCAAGAACCCCGCCGGGTAGAAATATCGCCGGATGCTCTGGGCGAAGGCGCTGATGTGGTTTCTGAACTTGTCACGGTGGCGATGCAGGATGCTTACGCTAAGTCTACGGCGACGATGCGGGAGAAAATGGAAGAACTCACCGGCGGACTCAATCTTCCAGGTTTTTAAATTAGTTGACAGCTTCGGGGAGTTTTGAGTTTTGAGTTTTGAGTTAAATCCGTAAAAGTTTTGAGTTTTGAATGTTGAGTTTATTAACTTTTAATTCACAACTCAAAACTCATACTTTCCCGAATCTGCTCAAAACTCATAACTTATAACTCCCGAAAAACTCAAAACAATGACTAATAACCGATCGCTCATAACTAATGACTAAATTATTATTTGTTTGTCTCGGAAATATCTGCCGATCGCCTTCAGCAGAAAATATTATGAATCATTTAATAGCACGAGAAGGTTTGGGCGATCGAATTACTTGCGATTCTGCTGGAACTGCCAGCTATCATGTTGGCAATCCTCCCGATAGGCGGATGGCAGCGGCGGCGAGGAAGCGGAATATAGAATTGTTAGGATCTGCCCGCCAATTTCAAAGTAAAGATTTTGAGAATTTCGATCTAATTCTGGCAATGGATCGCGAAAATTATCAAAATATTCTGGCTCTAGATCCGGTAGGAAAATACAAGAATCAAGTGCGTTTGATGTGCGATTTTTGCCAGAAATACGACCTTAAGGAAGTTCCAGATCCTTACTACGGAGGGCCGGAAGGGTTCGATCGAGTAATCGATTTGCTGTTAGATGCCTGCGAAGGTTTGTTGCAGTACGTTATCAAGCAAGAAAGCTTAAGTGCTAGCAGCCAACAGGAAAGTTAACAGGGGAGAGGGGAAGTTCTAAATTTTAAGTTTTGAGTTTTGAATTAAGAACTGTCTTTAACTCAAAAATCAAGACTCAAAACTCAAAACTCAAAACTCAAAACTCAAAACTCAAAACTCAAAACTCCCGAATAACTCAAAACTCAAAACTCAATTAAATGATGTTCCATCGCAATGCGAACGAGTTCAGCACGGTTGTTGCTTTCTGTTTTGCGGAACAAACTGCTGACATGCTTTTCGACAGTTCGGGGACTGAGGTGCAGTCGATCGCCAATTTGAATGTTAGACAGACCTTCAGTTAACAAATCTAGCACTTCTTGCTCCCGCTGCGTCAATACCGGAGAAATTTGGCTTACTGGGGAGCGATCGCCCGTTTCCGAGTTTTCTGTTAAAAAATGCGTTTCTCCCTTGCTCTTGACTCCGCTAGCTGCCTCTGGCTGTAAAATTTCGTGGGTTTCGGGCGATCGAGCGGGCGCTTGAGCTATTAAAGCATATCGATCGAGCAAAGAGCGAATTACCGCCCCCAATTCCTGAAGTTCAAAAGGTTTAGCCAGATAATTGTCGCACCCCATCTGATAGCCGCGAATCCGTTCCTGGGTGCTCGTCCTTTCTGTCAAAAAAATGACCGGCAGCAAGCGGAAAGCCGGACGCGCCCGGACTCGCCGCACGAACTCGTAGCCGTCCATCTCAGGCATGGTAATGTCGGTAACAATCAAATGGGGCTGAAATTCATCCACCAAGCCTAAAGCTTCTTTGCCATTCTCAGCCGCTATGATAGAGTATCCGGCAATTTCCAGATAATCGGCGATCGACAAGCGAGTCGCGAAATCGTCGTCAGCAACCAGAATCGTTAGGGGCATGGGGGGAATTAAAGTAGCAACATGAAAAATTAAAAATGACTGATTTCACTTTTCATTTTTAATTTTAAGGTTTAATTCCTTAACTCCGTTGGTAACTTGCAGTTAAAGTAGCTGGTTGCCCCAAGTTCCCGGTCAAAACTACACCCCGCCCGTTGGCTGCCAAATGCCGCAGAGTTTTGTAAATTGTTTCGATTCGGTCTGGTTTTCCTGCTTGTTTGGCGATTTCTGCTACAGACAGGGGAGTCGCGGCATCTTGGAGGACTTGCAGGACCTGTTTTTGCAGTTCCAATACAGCAGCGGCGGCTTTTTTGCCGGCCTCGACACCGGGCTGGTGGTAGGCGTTAATATTAACCAAGGAACCGTAAAAGCCTACTGCTCTTTCGTAGA
The DNA here is from genome assembly GCA_025454405.1 of Oscillatoriaceae cyanobacterium Prado104. GTDB lineage: Bacteria > Cyanobacteriota > Cyanobacteriia > Cyanobacteriales > Microcoleaceae > Microcoleus. Next base: position 44,510 of record JALOON010000012.1, read on the forward strand.
GGGCAATTAATGCTCCTACTGTTCGAGCGTTAACTTGAGGTATGGTAACAGTAATTGAATCTCGGTGATTTTCGTACAAAGCTTGTCGGGTTCCCTGCAGCAAACCGAACAAATAATCTCCCGATGTTACGCCCGGTTCTACTTCAACAGAATCGCCTTGCCTGTCTTGCAAAACTTCGATAAATGTCAGGAAGAAATTCGGCACTCCATCGCGCAATTGCTGGACGTAAGCGTGTTGGTCGGTGGTGCCTTTGTTGCCGTAAACTGCGATTCCTTGATAAACTTTATTGCCGTCTAAATCTAACTCTTTGCCGAGAGATTCCATGACTAATTGCTGCAAGTAACGGCTGAACAACAGCAGCGAATCTTTGTAAGGCAAAACTACCATATCTTTTTCGCCCCGCCCGTTACCGGCAAAGTACCAAGACAGGGTTAACAGGGCGGCGGGATTGTTTTTGATGTCGGGAATTCTAGTAGCTTCATCCATGACTTTAGCACCGTCGAGCATGGCTCGAATGTCGATGCCTTGCAAGGCTGCGGGTAACAGTCCGACTGCTGAAAGTTCCGATGTTCTGCCGCCTACCCAATCCGCCATCGGAAAAGTGGCAATCCAGCCTTGAGATTTGGCTAATTTGTCTAGTTGGCTGCCAACTCCGGTGATGGCAACTGCTTGTTTGGCAAAGTCGAGTTTTTGTTCGGCAAAGGCTTTTTGCACCTCTATCATGCCGTTGCGGGGTTCGGGAGTGCCGCCGGATTTTGAGATAGTAATTACTAGGGTGCTAGCGAGTTTGTCTTTGATTTTGTTGAGGGTGCGATCGATCCCTGCAGGATCGGTATTGTCGATAAAATGGATTGCTAGCGGTGGAATGTCCGGCGATAAAGCTTCGGCAACAAATTGCGGGCCCAGGGCGGAACCGCCGATACCGATCGAAATTATATCGGTAAATTGAGGAGCAAATGGCGGTTTGATGTCGCGGTTTTGAACTTGCTTGACAAATGTTTCAATTTGTTCTAGGGTTTCGACTATTTCTTGTTTGAGTTCCGGCGCGGGGGCTAAATCGGGATCGCGCAGCCAGTAGTGTCCCACCATGCGGTTTTCGTCGGGGTTGGCAATTGCCCCGGCTTCCAACGCGGCCATATCTTTGAAAGCTTTGTCAAATTTGGGTTTGATTGCTGCGACGAAAGCTTCGTCGAATCCCATGCGGCTGACATCGAGGTACAGTCCCAATTCAGAGTGATAGTAAAGCAAGTCTTGATAGCGTTGCCAAAGTGCTGCGGCATCCATAAATATTCTCTTGCAGGTCGATCGTGCTAGTCGGGAGTTTACATCAGTTTAAGAGACGGCGTGCGGGTTTTGAGCGAATTCCGATAATTTTTAAGAATTAGCGATTGTTCGACTGCAATGCCCCATCAGTTGAAATTTTTCTGTAGTATTTGACACTTGTACTGAGACTGAGTACGGTCTTTTGGCGGTAAGGCGCGTCACAAGCACCCTACATCTAATAGTATTTATGCGTAAGTCCATCAAATCTGTAACTATTTGTACTTAATTTTGTTTGATATTTGTACTTGCAAATATTAGTATTTTTACGTAAGTCTTAGGTGCGATCGATATTTCCTTCTCCTGGGCATAACTAAAACATTCCTCCTTCTTCCCTCTTCCCTCTTCCTTCTTCCTTCTTCCCTCTTCCTTCTTCCTTCTTCCTTCAATGTGGCGCAACAAAAATATACAAGCCGAAAACCGCGATTTAGCAAGAATGCAGGCAATCTCAAAGCTCGATCGGGTGTCTTGCTCGAACTAATTGCTATTCTGGATGCAACAGTAAATTGAAAAAGCCGATCGTTTGGAGTAAAGTAGCGTGAATAACAAGCTGGCAAAAATTATCGGATTATTTTTCGCAGCAGCAATTGTTTTTGGATTCATCGGTTACGCGCTGCAAAGTCCTAACATTACCAATAACTCAGTCGGATCGGTTTTACCCCTCAACTTTCCCAATCTTACCCTCGCAACTGCCAGCGCGATCGATAGCAAACGCGACCAAATTTACCTCAACGGAACTTGGCAATTTGTCCCCGCAGTTGGCAACCCCCAAACCCCCCCCGCATCGCCAAGTTGGGGTTCCATCTGGGTGCCCGGAGACTGGCAGGAAGAAAAAAGTGAATTCATACCCGGAATTATCTCTCGCGGCAGCGGCAAAGATTGGGAAAACTTTAACAGCAGGCAGCTATCCAAAGCTTGGTATCAACGGACGGCAAATATTCCCGGAGACTGGCAAGGAAAGCGAATTTTTCTCGATTTTGCCAGAATTAGTACGGATGCAGTTGTATTTGTCAACGGCATTAACTGCGGGCAAATTGAATGGCCCTACGGCAGTGTTGACATCAGCCAAGTTGCTAAACCCGGTCAAAATACCGTATCTGTTTTAGTGGCGGCAGTTTCCGACGAAAAGGAAAAAGCCGTGATTATGAGTCCGACGGAAATCTATACAACTAAATCGAATTTGCAGTCGCGGGGAATTATCGGCGAAGTCAGGTTGCTCAGCGTCCCTCCCGGCCCGCAAATTAGCGATGTCTTCGTGCAAACTTCCACTCGAAAAAAGCAAGTTAAATTAGATGTAGAACTCAAAGATGTCACTCAAAGCGGTCAAGTTCAGCTTGTCGCTCAAATGCTCGACGAAAAAGGGAAAGTAGAGAAAAAATTTACCGGAACAGCCAGCGTTCAAGCTAAACCTATTCAAACGATAAAGGTTGAGTGGAATTGGTCGAATCCCCGACTTTGGGATTTCGGAAAACCCAACCTTTATACGCTGCAATTGGAAGTAAAAGGCAGCGGCGTTAACACGTATTACCACCAACCTTTCGGATTCCGAGAATTTTGGGTAGAAGGGCGCAAGTTTTTCTTAAATGGTAGTGAATTTCGCCTGCGTCCCGGCTTGCATTCCGATACTTGGGAAGGCGGAACAGTAGAAGTTTCTGACAAGTTAATTGACGGCTATGTCAAAGCCGGTTTTAATATCGTTGAAATGTGGCCTTGGAATCACGACGAACGCGGGAGATGGCACTTCCGGGAACTGTTTGCAGAACGCGCAGACCTCAAGGGTTTTCCAATTATGGCACCAGCTTTAGATGTTACTGGAATAGCTTGGGCAGAACAGTGGAATAACCGCCAGTGGATCGATCGCTGGAAAGGCAGAATGGCGGCAGAAATGCGCCGCTATCGCAACCATCCGTCGGTGTTTATGTGGGCGACGAGTCCTAATTTTTTCGGCAGCGGTGACGATCAAAATCCCCGCCGCATCGGCAAGAAAAAAATAGAAGGAACTCTCGGACCCGTTGAAGACCAACGGATGCGGGCAAAGACTCCTTTGGGCAATGAAGCTTTTGCTGCGATTAAATCCCAAGACCCCACCAGACCTTTAATGGTTCATCAAGGCGGTACTTTCGGCGATGTTTATTCGCTGAATTCTTATTTAAATGTTATCCCGCTGCAAGAGAGAGAAGAATGGATTTCGGAATGGAGTAAAAACGGGGAAATGCCCTACATGGTGGTAGAATTTGGGACACCTTTGCACGCGACGATGATGCGGAATCGGCGGGGATTTGATAAGGTAATTGTCAGCGAACCTTGGATGACGGAGTTTGCGGCGATTTATTTCGGCAAGCAGGCTTACGATTTGGAAACTCCGGGTTATAAAAATAAGGTGCGGGAGCAATTTGTCAAAGACCAAGAATATAAAAGCTGGCATTTTAGTAAGGATTTAGATTTTGCGCCTGCTTTTCAAAATTTGCAGCAGTTATTTAGTACGAATACTTGGCGAACTTGGCGAACTTTTGGGATGTCGGGGGGGATGATTCCTTGGCACAGCGGCCACGGTTGGGATGTGTCCGATGCTGGGAGAAGCAGAGTAGATATTGGAGGATTTCAAGCGGGCAGGCGAGGCGTTTATTTGAAGAATGTGTCAAAAAATTTGATGTATTATTTCCAACGGGAGGCTTACAATATTTATCCCGCAGGCGAGGCGATTATGAATAATAACGGCCCGACTTTGGCTTGGATTGCTGGTCATCATGAGGCTTTTACTGCGAAAGACCACAACTTTTTTGCTGGCGGTAAATTAAGCAAGCAAATTGTGTTGATTAACGACACGCGATCGAAACAAGATTTTGCGTTTAATTGGCGGGTTTTGGTGGGAGGAGAAGAGGTTGGAAAAGGCGAGAAGAAGGGGAGTATTGAGACGGCAGGGACGCTGTTTTTCCCTATTGATGTAAAATTGCCAAATTCGATTTCCGGCAAGGCTGACGGCGAAATTCGCTTGACCGCGAGGGTGGGCGATCGACCGCATTCTGATACTTTTGAGTTCCGAGTTTTTGCTACTCCCTCAAAAATCAAGGATACTGTGACAATATTCGATCCGGTTGGCAAAACATCGGCGATGTTAAAAGACTTGGGTTATGAAGTTTTACCGTGGAACGGTTCGCAAGTTTCAACGGTGTTAGTTATCGGTAGAGAAGCATTTTCTACCGGGCAAAGATTGCCGGGAAATTTAGAAAACTTTGTGCGCAACGGCGGCAAGGCGATCGTGTTTGCCCAAAGTCGGGACTGGCTGCAAAATATGGGTTTGCGGGTGGCGGAACATATCAGCCGCCGCGTCTATCCAATTGATAGCAACCACCCGGCTGTTGGCGGGTTGGACGGTGAGGATTTGCGGGATTGGATGGGGGAAAGCACGCTGATTGAAGCTTATCCAGATACTATTTATAGTGGGGCGAGATTGAGTCCGGCAAATATGCCTTGGTACGGGTGGCATTGGGGAAATCGCGGCGGTGTTAGCAGCGCTTCAATTGAGAAGCCGCACCGCACTTCTTGGCGGCCGATTTTGGAGTCGGAGTTCGATTTAGCTTATTCGCCGCTGATGGAATTGGATTACGGAAAGGGAAGGCTGATTTTAAATGAGTTGGATTTGGAAGATCATTATGCTATCGATGGCGGGGCGTCGAAGTTAGCGCAGCAAATTGTGAATTACGGCATCAATTCTCCGGTGTTTGGCAAGCCGGATAAGGTAGTTTTAATTGGGGGAGATGGTGATGCGAGAAAGTTGGATGCTTTGGGGGTAATTTACCAGCGGGCTAGTTCGCTTTCTGGGGATGTTGGTTTGGCGATTGTGGGGGCGGAGGCGAATTTAAAAGATGGGGAATTGCGGAGTTATTTGAATGGGGGCGGCAAGGCGTTTTTCTTGCCGCGCAAAGTACCTGCGGCGGGTTTGGGCGTGAGTTTGCAGCAGGCGAAGGATTTCGGGGGTTCGCTAAATGTTCCGAATTGGGATGAGGTGAAGGGAATTAGTGCTTCGGACTTGCGATCGCGTTCTTTTTACGATACTTGGTTGATTAAGGCTGGGGGTGATGTGGGCGCGGGCGGTTTGTTAAGTCGGGTTGCTGTCGGTAAGGGTGTGGCGATTTTCTCTCAGATTGACCCGGATGGTTTGAATGCGGATAATAAGACTTATTTGCGTTTTACTCGCTGGCGGCAAACTCGGGCTAACGCGCAGATTTTGGCTAATTTGGGGGCGAGTTTTCGGGCGGATGGTGTTGTGTTTGGGGGTTCGACTCAGGAGTTTTATCACCCGGATTACAAGACGGATTTTGAGATGGGAGATGACCCTTATCGGTATTATCGATGGTAGAATTTACTTAAGATGTTGCACCTGTGTCAGAAACCGGGTTTCTGGCACAAACTCTGCACCGCAGCCGATATTTTTCGTCAGAAACCTGGTTTCTTAAAGTTTGTATCGATCTTTGATAATAGTAGGTTGGGTTGAGGAACGAAACCCAACCTACTTGTGGTGTACAAACTTGTGGTGTACAAACTTGTGGTGTACAAACTTGTGGTGTACAAACTTGTGGTGTACAAACTTGTGGTGTACAAACTCTTGGTGTACAAACTCTTGGTGTACAAACTCTTGGTGTACAAACTCTTGGTGTTGGGTTTCGCTTCGCTCTACCCAACCTACGGCTATAAGTCAAAGTGTCTTTTAAATCTGGGGTCTAGTTTGTCGGTTTTCTTTTGGTTGCAGGTGCGGCAGAGGGTTTGCAAGTTGCTGATAGCGCAAATCACTGTCGAGGAGTTCAGTGAGAATTTGTAAGGTAGAAAGTGTCAAGTATCGTCGCTGTTGCGCTGCTGTAAAATATCCAACATCCGCCGATTTTCTGTCTGAAGCCCCCGAATCTCAGTTTTGATATCCCGGATCTCTGATTCCATCGCTTCCATCCGCTGAAGGCTTTGAGTCATAATTTGAAACATCCCCTCAATATTGCGGTTCATGGTTTCAATGTTGCGCTGGTGTACTTCAGTTGTAGAAATTAAAGCACTAATAGCTAACTTAATATCGATAATATCGTTTTCGGCCCGATCGACACGGCTGGGAATATTGCTGGCTTCAGTCATTAGAGTTTAGCAGTGATACTGTAGGGCTATTATTTTAGCACATTACAAATCTCTAAGCTAAAATGAAAAGGCTAAGTCGCAGCGAGGTCAAATCTAATGACTGTTCGGCAACCCCTATACAGTAAAGAAGAATTTGCTCGACGGGGCGATGAAATCTATGAATCTCACGTGTGCCATCAAGTTGAAGAAGGCAATCGCGGCAAAATTGTAGCGATCGATCTCGAAACATGAGACTTTGAATAAGACAATAATCATCAAAGTTACCAGCCCGATCGCCCTTACAACCTTTCTTTGTTTCATGCCTAAAAATACCGCTTGTCACAGAAAAAAATTGCATAATTTATAGTTCAAATGACTAATGACTCATAACTCATGACTACTAACTAATGACTATTAGATATCTCATAAAAAAAATAGACCTATGCGATCGATCGCACTCGCTCGGGGCAGGGTTTGGACATAAACTTAGATAGTTTGAGGCATAAATTGTCGCCAAAATGCTTCACCCTACATTTATCAACAGCTTGCAACGATTTTTACCCGATGTCTAATGACTAATGACTAATGACTAATAACTACTGACTGCTGCTTTATGAAAAAACAGTTAAAACTTAAATTAATCGCGATCGCCCTTATCTCAATCTTACCAACAATCGGTATCGCGTGCGATCGCCCTTTCCAAAAACCATTTCAACTCCCCGAATCAGCAAAACAAGAACCTTGGCCAGTTCAAATCGGACTGCGCACCAACATTATCCGATCGAACATACCAACAGTCAACCGCGTAGTTTTAGTACCGGATGCCGCCACATTCCTCGCAGCCATCCAACAATGGAATCTCAAAGGACGCTGGCCGATTCTCATCGAAGATAACAAGTATACTCCCATGTTCGTGCAGCGATTTCAACCCGAGGAAATCGTGCGTTTGCCGAGTGTCAAACAGCAACTTCCAAAAGGCCAAAAACTCCAAGACTTAATGCAAAAAAGCGCGGCAGCCGCTTGGAATGCTACCGATACTCCCACTTTAAAAGCCCAATGGCAGCAACTCGGATGGGAACCTCCAGGAATTGCGATCGCCTCGGAAAATGACCCGGCAAAATTAGCAGCAGTTGCCCTGGCAGCGGGTCGCGGTCAACCTTTAGTATTTATGGAAGGTAACTTTGGAAAACCCAACGATACCCTGAATAACGAAGAGTGGAAAACTTTGCAAACAGCAGTTAAAAAAGCCGTCGAATCTACCGGATATTTTTACTCCCAACTCGGAGATGCGATCGACACTATTACTATTGTACGCCAACTCGCAGTCAAATACCAATCCCCGGAAAAACCCGACGAACAATTAGCAGTTACCGACGGTTTGGGACGGCATCTCAACGGCGAACGCTGGGCAGCGGTGGGGTGGATTTTCGGTGACGAAGCGCGATCGATCTATCAAACAATGTGCGCCTTATTTCTCGAACCTCAAACCGCCATGCTGTACGACAGTTACCCCAAGGAAGGAGATTGGAAAGAATACGAAATGAATTCAGCAGCTAGCAAGATCAAAACCTTAGGTTTTGATGTAACAGTTGTGGAGCAACCTGAATCTAGTCTGAAAAAATGGCGGAGTTTGGCATCACAACCCTGGACTTACGATCTAATATTGCTCAATTCTAAAGGCTATACAAATTCTTTTCAAGTGGGTGACGGAGATGCCCCGGTAGCAGACATTCCAAAACTGCAATTTCCCGCAGCAATTCACGCGATTCACAGTTGGTCTGCTGCTTCTCCCGATGACAAAAATACTGTTGCCGGCAGGTGGTTGGAAAATGGAGCGTATGCCTATGTCGGTAGCGTAAATGAACCTTTTTTAGGAGCGTTTATTCCGCCCAGAATTATACTCGATCGACTGGTGCGATCGGCACCGTTTTTAATCGCAGTCCGCCAGCTAGAATCCCGCCCCTGGAAAATTACTACTATAGGCGATCCGCTAATGTCGATCGGCAAACCCAAACCAAGAATTTCGCCAACTCAGCAACCACTATCACAAACTAGGTGAATTTAATTTAGCATGAGTGGAAGGGAGAGGGGAAGTTCTGAGTTTTAAGTTTTGAGTTTTAAGTTTTGAGTGCGTGAATTTTGAACTGTCTTTAACTCACAACTCACGCATGCACAACTCAAAACTCAAAAGAACTGTCTTTAACTCACAACTCAAAATTCAAAACTCAAAACTCCTGAGAAACGAGACACGCGCTGAGCAAATATACTCGATCGACCTTTTGCCATATTCCTAAAAGATTAAATGTAACTTGGCATACAATCTTTCGCCACCAATTTGCCGAGCTTCTGTTAAACGCCTTCCTAGCCCCGCCACCCACCAAAAAAATCTCCCTAAAATCCAGCCGAATTTCAGTTGTCAATTCCCTTCAAATCAAGCAAAATTAAAATAAGAAATAAAATGTAATATTATCTAAATTCTCACAGAAGAATTAATCCCTCAATGAGAGCTACCCCACCCGTGGAGCTGCAGCCACCGGGCCCAGCCGCCAAAACTTCCCATGCCTCCCTCTTAACCCGAGTTCTCAACCGCCTGCACCCCAGCCCAGAAACTTTACTGCTCGTACTTTCTCTAATCATCGGGGGAGTCACCGGTGCGGGCGTCATCACTTTTCACTACCTGATCCGCCTCATCCACGCCCTGATGCTCGAAGATTTCATGGGAGTAATCGCCAAAGCGGGTCCGTGGACGCTAGCCTGCATTCCCACCATCGGCGGCATCATCATCGGCTTAATGCGCTGGCGGTTTCGGGACTTCGGCCCGAATATGTCTTCCCTGATCGCTGCCACCCGCGGGCTGCAAGAACTCTCGCCCCTCAAACCCATCACTAAAATGATGGCCGCCTCCGTATCTCTCGGCACGGGGGCGTCCCTCGGCCCGGAAGCCCCCAGCGTCGAAATCGGTGCCAACTTCGGAATGCTGCTGGCCCAAGTCCTGCAGCTTTCTCCAGAAAGGCAGCGCTTGCTTCTCGGAGCGGGAGCCGCAGCGGGTTTAGCGGCCGGCTTCAACGCTCCCATCGCCGGAGTATTTTTTGCCCTGGAAGTAGTTCTCGGCAGCACCTTCGCCACTTCATCAGTCAGCGTGGTTTTGCTCGCCGCTGTAGTTTCGGCACTGTTAGCTCAAATTTGTTTGGGCGCTCAACCGGCCTTTGCCCTGCCCGTTTACGACGCGCGCAGTCCTTTAGAACTCCCGCTGTACATGGGATTGGGGCTGTTGGCGAGTTTGGTATCGATCGCCTACACCGAAGCAATTCAACTGGCGGAACGCTGTTTTCACGGCAAAGTCCGGGGATTTGGCTTGCTCGAACGAGTGCCGAGATCGTTTCATCCAGTAATCGGCGGTGCTTGCGTCGGTTTGGTAGCCCTGTGGATGCCTCAAGTTTTGGGCGTCGGCTACGAAACAGTTGAAGCCATGCTGCAAAATGTCGAGTTTTCCCTGCCGCTGCTGCTGTTGTTGCTGTTCGTGAAACTCGCCATGACAGCAATCAGCCTCGGCAGCGGTTTAGTGGGCGGCATTTTTGCTCCGGCAATGTTTTTGGGGGCTTCCCTGGGTTCAGCTTACGGAATGTTTTGGGGGATGGTGCCGGTTTTGGCCGATCGCGTTGCCGGACCTCCTGCCTATGCGATGGTAGGAATGGCCGCCGTGCTTGCCGGTAGCGCCAGAGCACCGCTGACATCTATTTTATTGTTGTTTGAATTGACTAGAGATTACCGAATTGTTTTGCCGTTGATGGCGGCAGTGGGATTGAGTGTTTGGCTGGTAGAATGTGCCAACCGCCGATCGACCGCTCACAGTCTCAACCTCCATCAAATGGGCGTGGATGTAGCTGTGAATACTCCGATTCAAGCGATCGAACCTTTGCAAGATTGGGAAGATGCTTTGGGCGATCGAATTGTCGCGGAATTGATTTCTTGCCCGATGCCTGTTGAGGGCGATCGCAGCGAGGAAGAACCAGCAATGGCGATCGCTAATTCACATTTACCGGAAGATATCAAGACTTTGCCCGAGACAAAATCAGCAGTTTGAGGGCGATCGGCACTCATTAATTTGCCGCCAAACCCACAATCTCAAAACTCTATCTTCTCAAAAAATAGGTTGACAGCCCCGAGCATTTATAATGCCGGGGCTGAAAACTATGACCCTGACTTTAGCCTGCTAAAATAACTACATGCAATTTAATAGAAATAACCCTTTGAATTTGCGTTACTTGAACCGGGAGAGGTCAAAGTTATGATATTCATCAACCCCAAAACCGATTTTGCCTTTAAAAAAATCTTCGGTTCCTCAGAAAGTAGAGATATTCTAATTAGCTTTCTCAATGCCATGATTTACAATGGCGAGCGCACGATCGAATATTTAGAAATCATCAACCCGAACCTGCCACCCCAACTTGAAGGTTTAAAAGACACTTATCTCGACGTTCAGGCCAAGCTGGCTGACGGCACCTTAGTAATTATTGAAATGCAAGTCCTCAACGTACAATCTTTTGGCAAGCGAGTGTTGTACAATGCCACCAAAACCTACGCATTTCAATTACCAAAAGGTGGAGGCTATCGGATGCTCAAACCAGTCATCGCTCTGACAATTACTGATTTTGAAATGTTTCCGAATAGCACAGATTTAATTTCGAGGTTTGTGTTTAAAGAATTCAAGAGCAACTTAATCTATCCCGAAAACGAACTCGATTTAGTCTTTGTAGAATTGCCGAAATTCCACAAAGAATCAAGCCAACTATCAACGCTAACAGATAAATGGATCTATTTCATGAAATATGCCAGAACCATAACAGAAGTACCGGAAACAATGGATAACATACCGGAAATCCACCAAGCATTTGAAATTGCAAATCAAGCCAAGTTAAGCCCGGAAGAATTAACAGAATTAGAACGCAGGGAACAATATATTTACGACCAACAGGGGGCGATTATTAAGGCAAAAGAGGAAGGAATAGAAGAAGGAAAAGAAGCAGGGATGCGACAAAAAGCGATCGCGATCGCCCAACAATTACTCTCACGACTCGACGATGAAACCATCAGCCAAACCACAGGACTTAGCGTAGAGGAAGTGCGGAAATTAAGGGCGATCTCACCCTAAAAATCTTTAAAAACCTGAATATTTCAGTTAAAAAAATACCGAACTCTAGTAACTAGCGAGTTGAAAACCATGACATTCATCAACCCCAAAACCGATTTTGCCTTTAAAAAAATCTTCGGTTCCTCAGAAAGTAGAAACATTCTAATTAGCTTTCTCAATGCCATGATTTACGAAGGCGAACGCACGATCGAATATTTAGAAATCATCAATCCGAACTTACCGCCCCAACTTGAAGGTTTAAAAGACACTTATCTCGACGTTCAGGCCAAGCTAGTTGATGGCACCTTAGTAATTATTGAAATGCAAGTCCTCAACGTGCAATCTTTTGGCAAGCGAGTTTTGTACAATGCCGCCAAAACTTATGCATTTCAATTGCCAAGAGGCGCAGGCTATCGGATGCTCAAGCCAGTCATCGCTTTAACGATTACTGATTTTGAAATGTTTCCGAATAGCACTAATTTAATTTCGCGGTTTGTGTTCAAAGAAGTCAATACTAACTTGATTTGTCCCGAAAACGATTTAGATTTAGTCTTTGTAGAATTGCCGAAATTCCACAAAGAAGAAAGCCAACTCGACACGCTAACAGATAAATGGATATATTTCATGAAATATGCCAGGAGTCTGACAGAAGTACCCGAAAGCATGGATAGCATACCGGAAATCCACCAAGCATTTGAGATTGCCAATCAAGCTCGGTTAAGCCAGGAAGAATTAACAGAATTGGAACGGCGAGAACAGTATATTTACGACCAACAGGGAGCGATTCTTAAGGCTGCTGGGGAAGCAAGAGAAGAAGGAATGCGAGAAAAAGCGATCGCGATCGCCCGACAGTTACTTTTAGTTTTAGACGATGAAACCATCAGTAAAACTACAGGACTTAGTATTGAGGAAATTGGAGATTTGCGCAAAGAATGAAGTTGAGAGATAAGTTACAGCTCGATCTTAGCAGGCGTCAACTAGCGATCGCCCTCGTTTTAACACTAGCCATTGCTTATATTTCGTGCTGCTTGTTCTTGTTTTTCAGACAGCGTTATTTGATTTTTCGCCCGAGTTATAAAATTTCAGAACTCCCCAACTCTCCCGATTTTAAAATGCCCTATCGAGAAGTGCAGATACCTGTTGCTAATACGGGAGAATACCTGCACGCTTGGTGGGTGGAGGCTTTGACCGATCGAGAGCAATTTCATCCCATCCAAAATGAGCCAGCAAAAGTGATTAAATCCCGGATGACAATTTTATATTTGTGCGGGGCTGGTGGCAATAAAAGTTATTACAATAATTTAGCAAGGGTGCAAGCCCTGCGACAGTTAGGGTTTTCGGTATTGGTAATTGATTATCGTGGTTTTGGAGCGAGTCAAGGGCAATTTCCTCGGGAAGCGCAATTTTATCAAGATAGTCAAGCAGCTTGGGATTATTTGGTAAAAGTTAGGCAAATTCCAGCGAGAGAAATCGTTATTTATGGAGAATCGTTAGGAGGGGCGATCGCGCTCGATCTAGCTGTGAAAAACTCCGCAGCAAAAGCAGTTATTGTTCAAAGTTCGTTTACAAAAATGGCAGAGGTAGTCACGCAACAAAATTGGATGCGGTTGTTTCCGATTGAGGTGATTCTTACCGAGAAGTTTGATTCGCTGAAAAAAGTGCGATCGCTGCAAATTCCGGTGTTATTTATTCACGGAACTGCTGATGATATTGTTCCTGCCTATATGAGCGACCAATTATACAAAGCTGCTCCCGAACCGAAGCAAATATTTTTGATTCCCGGAGCGAGACATTATGCAATTTATCAACCTGGAAATAACTCATATTTGCAAGCAATTGAAAAATTTATGAAAACAATTGATGTGAGATAGCTCGATCGCAAGCAAAATTTTGTAGGTGCGCACTGCACAATTAACCGCTATAATTAACTTGTCAAAATGTCGATAATTTGATAAAGTTTTTGGTAGCATGAAAGATCGCAAAAAACTCTTAATCCTAGATTTAGATGAAACTTTAATTTATGGCAATGAAACATCTCTTTATCGCAAAGCTGACTTTTTAGTAGAGCCATATTATATTTACAAGCGACCGTTTCTCGATGTCTTTTTGAAAAAATGCTTCGAGTGGTTTGAGGTGGCAGTTTGGACATCTTCAACATCATCTTACGCGATCGCAATTGTATCTGCCATCTTTGAAAATCCCGAAAATTTATCGTTTGTATGGGCGCGCGATCGCTGCACGATAGTTTATGACATAGAATGGCTTGAGTATTACTATCGCAAAAACATCAAAAAAGTCAAGCGCAAAGGATATCCTCTAGAGTCAATAATTGTAGTTGACGATACACCTCAAAAGTGGGAACGCAGCTATGGCAATTTGGTACGAGTACATCCCTTTGAGGGCGATGAAACGGATAATGAGTTGCAGTATTTGCTACTTTATTTAGAGCAACTGAAGTCAGTAGAAAATATTCGCAGTGTGGAGAAAAGATTCTGGCGAAATCGGCCGGCAAGAGCGATCGGCAAACCAGCAATCTCAAATACCCAGAAAGCGACATCACAAACTGATGAAGTTGATTAACCATCAACTTTGGGCTAAAATGATCGAAAATTATTCTCGATCGGCTCAGAGGCTCTGAGGTGACTCCTAACGAGGGAACTGCAAACACCAAAAATCAGAAAATACCGAGCAAAACCCCCTTGGGTTCCAGCTATTACGGCTTGTTAGGGCTGCATCCTTCCGCATCCGCGATCGACATTCGGCGATCGTACCGCGAATTGAGCAAACTCTACCATCCCGATACTACCAACTTGTCGCCTGCAGTGGCTACGGCAAAATTTCAGCAGTTAAATAATGCCTACGCCACTCTCAGCAATCCCGAACGCCGCCTCGCCTACGATCTCAAAATAGGCTATTCGCGCGTAAATGCCATCCAGCAGCCATCGAATTTCAATACTCCGGTTTCCGAATCGCGGGGCAAAAAATTCGACTCGGCTTATTTAGATCCTACAGATCGTCCCCTTTCCGCTGGAGAAATATTCGCCCTATTTATGATGGCAACTACTTTAATCGGATGTCTCGCAATGGCGATCGCGATCGGCTTAATTCGCGGCAGTTAACAATTATTCAAAAATCTCCCAATCTAAAATCTAAAATCTAAAATCCCATGCCCATGCCCATGCCCAATCCCTCCGCTACGCTTCGCCCAATCCCCCAATCTAAAATCTACAATCTAAAATCCCATGTCTCTTCCTCCTGCAGATACTCCTTTGTACAATCATCCGCTACCTGAAATCGAAGGCTGGCTGAAAAGTCGCGGCTGCGAGCAAGACAGCCAAGAACTTCACTGCTGGCAAGTCGATCGACCCACTTGGAAAGCTGAAATCGCCCTCGATATCGACCAAATTACCGTCCGTTACATCAAAGCTGGTGCTGACGGGCAAGATATTAATCGAGCTTTTAAATATTCCCTCTCGCGCCAAGATATCGAAGCTGCCGTCTTCTCAGGACCCTGATTTTTATTTTCGATTTTGGATTTTGGATTTTCGATGGCGAATTTTTGATTGAAGATTTTCGATTGTCAATTGAAAATTTTGGATTGAGTATTTTCCAGCAATTTTGAATGGTTCGATTCGGAGATTTTCGATCTATCGAAAATTGTCAAAATCTCGATCGCACAATCGAAAATCAACAATCCTCAATCGAAAATCCTTACATTTTCGATCGCACAATCGAAAATCCAAAATTCCCAATCTAAAATCTAAAATCCCAAATCTAAAATCGTTACACTTTCCCAAATCGACGGCTGCGCTGTTGGTAATCAGACAAAGCGCGGTGAAACTCCGATCGGTCGAAATCCGGCCACAGCGTCTCAGTAATGTAAATTTCTGAATAAGCCATTTGCCACAGCAGAAAATTGCTCAACCGCATTTCTCCACTCGTCCGAATCAACAAATCCGGATCGCAAACATCAGCAGTATACAAATAGCGTTTAAATAAAACCTCATCAATTTCCTCCGGCTGCAACTTGCCCTGCTGTACTTGAGTCGCGATCGCCCGACAAGCCTGTACAATTTCCTGACGCCCGCCGTAATTCGTTGCTACTCGAAATCGAATCCCTCGATTGTGCTCGGTTGCCACTACAGATCGCTCGATTTCCGCCTGCAAAGACTTCGGTAAAGCCTGCAAATTCCCGATAAATTGAATTTGCACGTCCTCATCCACCATTTCCCGCAATTCTTGGCGCAACTTGCCCTCAAACAAACTCATCAGAAAATCCACTTCCCCTGCAGGGCGACCCCAATTCTCCGTCGAAAAAGCATAGGCCGTTAAAACTTGAATTCCCCAATCTTTGCAGCAGCGCAGCAGTTCCTTGAGAGCGCTGGCCCCCCGGCGGTGGCCCGCAATCCGCGGCAGCCCCTTATTTTTAGCCCAGCGCCCGTTTCCATCCATAATCACCGCTACGTGATTGGGCAATCGCTCTTGTTCCAAATCCAGAGGCAACTTTTCCAAACAAATTCCTTGACTCATCACTTCTCCCGATTAGCTGACGGCGGACGGCGCAGTATCCGTTTGAACAGCGTCCATCCCTTCAATCCTATCTGGCGGCCGAGATTGGTTATGGGAATTTGGGTCACAGTTCTTTCTACCTCCGACGGAAACAGCTTGGCTTCCAGCAACTCCTTAAGTTTGTTGCTAGTCAAAGGCCGATTTAAAGTTCCCATCTGGGCCAAAGAAATAGAACCCGTTTCCTCAGACACAACCACGCACACGCAAGCTTGTACCCTTTCTGTAATCCCCATCGCCGCCCGGTGGCGGGTCCCCAACTGCCGCGACGCACTGCGATCGGATAGAGGTAAAATCACTCCAGCCGACACGATCCGGGAAGCCCGAATCAACACAGCCCCGTCGTGCAGCAAAGTTTGCGGTTGAAAGATAGTTTGCAGCAACTCCTTAGAGACTTCAGCATTAAGCTTCACTCCCGGCACTGAAAAATCCCGATCGTCGATCGGAGAATCTGTTTCTATAATTAATAAAGCACCAGTGCGGTTTTGGGAAAGTTCTTTTACGGCGTGTACAATTTCATCGATGACGCTATCCGGTTCTGGATTGGGTCGGCGATCGCGCCCAAACAACTGCAAAATTTCTCCCCGGCCCAATTGTTCCAAAAATCGGCGAAACTCCGACTGCAATATCACCGCCATAGCCACAGCCGAACCAGTTACCAAACTGTTGAGAGCAACGTGCAACAGCTTCAATCCAGCCCAGTTACTCACAGCAGACGCCAGCATCAGAATAATAAATCCCCGCACCATCCACAGCGTCCGGCGCTCGCCGACAATGACAAGTACCAAGTACGCGAGGGTAAATACCAATCCAATATCGATCGCCTGAATCAACAAGGATTGAATGAGAGCAAAATCATAGCCAGATTGTTGATTGTTCATGGTTCATCGACAGCTACCGCCTGCGAACCGCGAACTTTGATGCACTCGAACCCGTGAACCATGAACAGTTGTTATTCCAATCGCGTGACTGAACAATGTATAACAGAAGGAAGAAGGAAGGTACTACACGGATAACACGGATACACGGATGAATTATCCGTAGGTCCTTCGTCATTCGTCAGAAGGAAGACCGAAGTTGGAAGAAGCCAAATGCAGTAAGAGCATATTTTCAACCTCCCTGAATGTCCCAACCGTCAAGCCGATTGCTATAAAAGTAAAAAGTTACAAGACAACCTTCGATTATTTAAAATTGACGGTTTTACTTGTTACTTTTTACTTCTTACTTCTTACTCCTGAGTTCTGAGTCTTTCGGGAAGGCGGTCATGTCTCAGCAAATCCTGGTCAGTTTCCCGCTGGATGATAATGTTTGCTTCCCCATTTCTCACCAAAACCGCAGCCGGTTTTGGTACTCGGTTGTAGTTAGAAGCCATGCTGTAATTGTACGCGCCTGTAGCCGGAACGGCGAGGATATCTCCTGTTTCGCACTTTGGCAGCGTGGCATCTTTAATCAGAACATCGCCAGATTCGCAGTGTTTCCCAGCAATTGTCACTGTTTCCGTTAGGGGAGCGGACATTTTGCCGGCTGCGAGGACTCGATAAACTGATTGGTAGGTAATCGGACGCGGATTGTCCGACATCCCGCCATCGACAGCTAGATAAGTCCGCACTCCCGGAATGACTTTTTGCGATCCCACGGTGTAAGCTGTAACGCAAGCCGTACCCACGAGCGATCGACCCGGTTCGCACAGCAATTTCGGTAATGGCAATTTATGCTTCTTGCAAGCTGCTGCCACTGCGGTGCAAGCTGTACTAGCCCAAGCTTCGATGCTGGGAGGATCGTCCGCTTCAGTATAGCGAATGCCCAACCCACCGCCAATATTAATTTCTGTCGGGGCCAAGCCGTAGTGAGTTGCTTTTGCGAAAGCCTTAACGATAACATCGGCTAGATCGTAGTGGGGTTGCAGTTCAAAAATTTGAGATCCGATGTGAGCGTGTATTCCTATGCAGGATAAAGTCGTTTGCTGCCGGATGAAAGTAAATACTTCATCGAGTTCGTTAGGATCGAAGCCAAATTTACTGTCGAGTTGGCCTGTCTTAATGTAATCGTGGGTGTGGCATTCAATTCCTGGAGTAAACCGCACCATCACTCGCGCCGGTGTTTCTGATGCTGCCAACTTTGCTAGAGTTTCTAAGTCCCGCCAGTTGTCTGCTACGGTAATGCAGCCGACTTCGACAGCTCCCTGAAGTTCTTCGCAGGATTTGTTGTTACCGTGAAAGTAGATTTTGTCGGGATTAACGCCCGCTAGCTGTGCTGTTAGGAGTTCGCCTGCAGATACTACATCTATGCCCAAACCTTCCTGAGCCGCGATCGCGCAAACTGCCAAACAACTCCAAGCTTTGGAAGCGTAAAGCACTTGAGATTCTCCCGCATAGTAACGCTTAAAAGCATCTCGGTATTGGCCGCAAGTAGTCTGCAGGGTCTCTTCGTCTAAAATGTACAGGGGCGAGCCAAACTGCTCTACCAAAGCCGTTACCTCGCAGCCTCCAATTTCTAACCTGTCTCGGCTGTTAATTTTAGCTGTCAGAGGTAACAGTTGTTGGTTCGGCGATCGATTTCCCATTGGTGTTCCGATCGATTGAGTTGATACCATCGTACAATAACTATCTTTAGTGTATTTTATAGTGTACAATTGAACGTCCCGCGTTTTTTGGAAATTAAGAATCTCGCAGCATTTGACCTGCAATCGGCTGTAGAACTCGATCGACTTTGTTTTGGTAGATTTTGGTCGATCGAAGGCTACAAGCGCGAATTAGAAAGCCCTAACAGCGATTTATTGGGTTTGTGGATAGTAGAAACAGCAGGCTCGGAATCGCCGGCAAAATTTTCATTCGATATCTTCACCCCTCAAAATGGCGAGGACAGCGGAACGCCAACTCTACTAAACCAAACGGACGCGGGGGCGGAGCGTCTAGCGAAGGAAGTGCCTTTACAAATTCCGGAGTTGATTGGTTTGGGTTGTTTGTGGGCAGTTTTAGAGGAAGCTCACATTATCATGCTGGCTGTTCGCCCTCAGTTTCAAGGTCGGGGTTTCGGACAAGCTTTGCTTTGGGCTTTGTTGAAATCGGCTTGCGACAGGCAATTAGAACGGGCAACTTTAGAGGTGCAGGCTTCTAATTTGGCAGCAGTTTCTTTGTACAAAAAGTTTGGTTTTAAAGAGGCGGGACGGCGAAAAGGATATTATGAAGAAACTGGAGAAGATGCTCTGGTAATGTGGCGCAGCGGTTTGGAAAAACCGGAATTTCAACAATATTTGGAAATCAAAAGACAGGAAATTTGCGATCGGATAAGGCAGAACAATTAAGGACGGGCGATCGATTTTTGGGAATACTTTATTGACAAAGCACCCTCCCGTATGGAAATAAATTGTGCAGGATTTCCAATTGCTGTCACAGATAATTCTGCGATTGTTATACCATTTCTCCAAATTCGTACAACAGTGCAACAGTATGTAGGGCTTGCTGAATAATCGATCGCAAGCCAAAAACAGGTGCGATCGATATCTGAAAGCTCGATTTAAGATAAGATTTCTCTGTGTTAAGATCCTCTAAATATAATCTGGGATTATGCTCAATCCAAAAACAGGTGTTGTTATGCCCCATCGATCTAAAAACACACAAAAAACCTGGCGCAACCAGGTAGAAAGTGCCACGTCAAGTGCGATCGATTATTCAGCAAGCCCTATTTAACTGAAATCTCGCACCATTATCGATCGGCTATCTGAGGAGAAATCACATCAAAAAAAGCATCGTCCAAGTCATAGCCAAACATCTGAGACATCGCCATCAACTTCGATTTTCCAGCAATTCCCTGCCGAGCAAACCAATCCGACAACACAAAGATTTTGTTCATCAAAAAGATTTCCAAAGCTTCAGGATTGTACTGAATTCCCTCCGTGCGGTGGAACTGATGCGGCACTAACATCGCCGTATAGCGCGCTAATTCCCCGGCTTTCCAGTCGAGCAAAAAAGGCAGCCAAGGATAGCACGAATCCAAGCGAATAAACCACAGCCGGAGCTCGGGAATTTCTGATAATTCTCGCGGATCTAACTCTTCGCGGGGATAGTCAATTTCAAATTTTACTTGCTGTTCCCCAGATGCGATCGCCCCTGCTTCCAGCCACTTGTCAACTACCTCCCGCACCGGAGATAAATCTAAATTGTTAATGCGATCGGCATTAATCTCTACCACAATACTCATAAAATGTCAACCTAATTGTTTATAATTTTCAGTTAGATCGTGTCCGGTCGATCGAGTTCGAAAACCGTTTATTTACCCATTTTTACCCAATTTGCTATCCTGCAAAGAATTGCCAACTCCTTGAATAATTCCCCGTCCGATCAAACCAATTCCCCGCCCGATTACCTGAGTTAAAAGGTAAACAACACCAGTACCCAACAGCGAAATAACTGCCCGAACTCTAGGAGCGATCGCATCTCTCGTTTCCAGCACCAAAGTAAACGCCAACTGCAACCCAGCAAGCTCTGCCAACTCCTGGTTTCGCGGAGCATAAATAGAAATCCTCTGAATTCCGCGATCGCTCAAAACAAACAACCAATACTGGCTTTCAAAAATAGCTTTCGGTTCCACAAAATAGCTGTTCCAGCGATATTTCCAAGATAAATTATTCCGAAACCGCTCTATCTCGCGAGTTGAAATTAACTTGCTGTCGTAAAACTTTTGTTTGATTTCCTCAACATCAGCAAAATTATTTAGCAGTGGCTGCACCACGCCGCTAGCAACTTGAATTGCCAAATTTTCTAATAAAGCTTCAGCGCGCCGCATCGCTTGCGGGCTGCCAGCATTATAAGACAAATTATCAGCTATTAGCGGAGTTTGAAACAGCAAATGAGAGAACAGATCTGCTGTCAGAGGAATTTTGTCAAGGATTTCTGCTGCAACTGCCTCGGCATCTGCCAGCAATACGGGTACAACTTCCACCCCATTTTCTGCAACTATAAAAGTCGAACTTTCTAGCAGTTTTAAGTTAATTTTGCTGTCGCTAAATGGCCGATCGTCTGCAGCTGGCAAAGTATAGTATTTGCCAAAAAATTCTATTGTTGCTGCTTCCCACAAATCGCGCACAATAGCGGGTATTTTTTCTGGAATTTGGGCTGGTTGCACTTGCGAAAAATGCAAATCTTCTAATAACTCCTGTAATTTTTTCAGGATAATTTCGATCGATTCGCGTTTTTTGGACGATCCCAATATATCGATTTCCAAAGGAACGCCTGTCAAATTAACCAGATCGAACTGCAATTTAGCTGCTGCTGCATCAAACAAACTCGCTTGCCAATTAGCTGCTAAATCCGAAGAGGCAGCTACAATTGGGGAATTAGTAATTTGAGGCAATTCCAAATTCGTTAATAACCCCTGCTTTGTTCCTTCTTCCTTCTTCCCTCTTCCTTCTTCCCTCTTCCTTCTTCCTTCTTCCTTCTCAAAAGACAATAATTGACTGACAATCCAGCGAGCCGCCAGCAATTCTCGACGCCGCCCGCTCAACACAACCCCATCTAAAATAGATGGCAAATCTGTCGCGCCTGTATCTCTGGTGTTTTGTAAATCGGCTTTGACTGCAGCCAAAGCTCCATCGATTTGCTGCAAGCCCGATCGGCAAAAATCGACCAGCAAATTTTGGATTGCCGGAGGCAAAACAGCTGAATTGCTAGCATTTTCCCCAGTACCTGCTACCGAGTTTTCCACTTGGGAAACTGTCGCTGCATTGACTGCAATTTCCGAAATAGCTGCTGCATCCGCCGGCCAATAAGTTTGACCCGATGCTACCAAGCGAATTGCTTCGATCGTCAGCGAAATATCCCTACCTTTAGGACAGTAGCCATTGACGCCTGCTTGTTGGGCAGCAGCCAGCAGAGTCGGTGTTGGAGGTCCGCCGAGCAGCAACAGGGGCAGGTTCGGGTAAAGACTTTTGAGTTGCGTGCAAAATCCCAGCCCCATTTCACCCGATGGCAAATTTTGGGTATCCCAATCAAAAATTACCAAATCCCCCGGCTTGGCGGTGCCGGAGGCAGTCGATCGAGCTTCTAGAAGCTGCAATGCCTCTGTACCGGGTGCAGCCTCGGCTGCGACTTGCAAGTCGGGATAGCGATCGCAAGCGATGCCCAGCCCCAGCCGGAAAATGGGGTCATCCCCGATCGATAGCAGTTGAAGTTTTGTCATCCTTACACAGTTGACAGTTGAGAGTTGACAGTTGAGATCGGATTGGGGCAAGTATGAGTTGGCATTTGACAGTTGATAGCAAACTGTTGTCAAGCGTCAATTATCAATTGTCAACAGATACAAACCCTGGCACTTCTGCTGTCAACTATCAATCGATCGACTATCAACTATCAACTAACCAAACTACTCGGGAATCAAACTAGCATCAGGAGGTCCTGCCGATTCTGGAATCGCGGGAGGAGGTGGCGGAGCCGGTTCTGGTTCCGGGGGCGGAGCCTCTTGTCTTGCTGGCGGGGAGTAAGGTTCCGGTGCCGGAGCGGGAGGATAATAAGGTTCCGGCTCTGGAGCGGGAGGATAGTAAGGTTCCGGCTCTGGAGCGGGAGGATAGTAAGGTTCCGGTGCCGGCTCTGGCGGATAGTAAGGTTCTGGTGCCGGTGCCGGGGCCTCTTGTGCGGGTGGCGGGTAATAAGGCTCCGGTTCTGGTTCTGGGGCGGGAGGTGGTGCGTACTCCTGCTCAGGTGGTGGCGCGTACTGCTCCGGAGGGGGTGCGTACTGTTCGGCGGGGGCCGGTGCGTACTCGCGAACCGGTTCTGCTACTGGCGGGGGTGCGCTATTAGCACCCAATTCAGCACTCCACCGTCCGATCGCGCTTGCCGCCTCCCCATGCAGCGCCCTGCCGTAACCGATCTGAGAAGCCACATTAATAGCTGCTGACAGACGGCCTTGGGAAGCCAATTCTGCTGCTCGATCGAGAATCGGTCTGTCTTCAGCGACTTGCAGTTCGCCCACCCACTTATAGATATTATCCTGCGCTTTAGCGTACAGGCTCCTACCGCTCTTAATTGCCGAAGCCTTATCGATCGCCTCGCCTAGTTTTCCTTGCTTCGCCAGGGCCAGCGCTGCCTCCAAAAAAGGTTGGTCTTCAATAACTTCGATGCGTTTCGTCCAGGCCGCCAGCAGGGTTTGAGCCTCTACCCGGCGGGGGCGGTTAAGAGAGATCAGGACTGCCTGAGCCATCCCCGCTTTCAATCCTTCAACCGTTCCCTGTTCTGCCAACTGTTTCGCCAGCATCAGAAAAGTTTGGTCTTCGATCTTCTGAATTTCCCGACGCCAAGAAGCGACCAAAGTTTGGGCGTGCACCCGGCGGGGCTGTTTGGGTCCGATCTTTTGCGCTTGGTCGATCGCCATTGCAAAAGTCAGCGATTGACCGAAACTGGCGAGCGTACTTGCCACTTGCAGGCGCACCAAATCTTGAAACTGTACGTCCAAATTGTCGATTTGAGTTTGAGCCTGCTTGTACAGCGGGCGTCCCGGAGCGATTTTACTGGCAGCCCCCTTGCCTTCGAGCAAGCTAAAGATGTGCTGCGCCAGGGGCGTCGAGATCGACTGATCCCAAGTCACAGCTTTCGCTCTAGCCAACTGCATCAAATCTTGAGCTTCGGGGAACAGCGGCGAATCGGCTGGCACTACAGAAGCAGCCGCGATCGTCCCCGGCAAATCTTTGGCCTCCAAACGCTTATTTGCCATCCCCAGCAAAATTCTGCTCCAGGCTACGATTTCCTCTTCTGCTTTCTTGTAAGCGAATAGTTGGGGGTCGATTTTGCGAGCCAGGACGATCGCCTCGGCAAACTTCTGCGGCGTCCCCTCCTTTGCCAACTCCCTAGCTTCTTCCAAGCGCCGCCAGCCGTTTCTTTCTACTGCTATCTGCTGGATCAGCTCGTTGTAGCGTTTCTGACTCCAGAACACATTATCCAGCTTGTACAGAGCTTGAGCGTAATCCCAGGCCTTCCTCAAATCTTGAGCTTTCAAAGCTGCTTGGGCTGTATCGTAGAGCTTTTGACCCTCCTGCCAATTTTTCTCCCAAGAATTAACAGCTTCCTGTACTTCCGGGTAAGACGGACTGGTTTTGGGAATTTTTGCCACAATCTCCAAAGCCCCTGGCAAATCCCCCACTTCGATTTTTGCCCTGGCGAAACCAAGGATAACTTTCGACCATTCCCCGATCGACTGTTGGCCTTGCGGGTATAGCGGGTGTTCTTTCGGCCAACTCTGCACCAGAGCTATTGCCGATTCTAGCTGTTCTAGCTTGCCCGACTTAGCTGCTTGCTGGGCGCAATACAGTCGCTCTCCGTCCGCCGCTAGGGGAGACAGTTGCTGGCAGTTCGGCGGTGGCGGCATCGTCAGCAACCACAGAAATGCAGCCGCACCCGTGATTCCAAATCCCGCTAGGAGACTCAGCCAGATGAGCTGCCACTGCCAAAAAGTTCTTTTGCCCTCCACCGGCGCTACCGCTGCGGGGGAACTAAAATCTCCCGTCGCCTCTGCAAACTGTGCCACCGGTTCTGCAGGCGGGTTGTACGGTTGTGGTGGTTTCCGGGAGCGGTCTGATTGTCGTCTCGCCATTACTTCAGCCGTAGCACTACATAATTGGTTAAAAGAACCAAAGCCCAGAGTGTGAATCCGATGTTTGCTGCGGTTCAAAACTCGCGCTTTTACGGTTGCGGATTTGTACAAACTTTAGGGGTTTGTCCCGCATCCTTCATTTAAGCACGGTTACTGAAAATTTCTTAACAGATCTTGGGGCGATCGGCAAGAACTTTCCCTAAAATTCCTTTTGACGGTCTCCCCATCCCTAAAGGGGCGGAAAAAACAACACTCACACTCTGCAGTTCAAGAAGCCTTTGGGGTCTCGCTGTCGCTAGAGTTAGCAGACTCGGGCGATCGGTAGCCGAAAAAGTCGATCCGGTAATCCACGATTTTCACGCCTGTTTGCTGTTCGATTTGCGCGACCAAATCTGGCGGCAGTTCGACGTGAACGTCCAGTATTTGAGCCGTATCCAAACAGTTGATGTGAGAGTGAGAGTCGCTAATATTGCCGTACAAGCGACCCTCCGATCGCTCGATGCACTCAATAATCCCCTCTCTAGAGAGCGCCTCTAAATTTTGATAAACAGAAGTATGACCGATCGCCTTTCCTTGTTGGTTGAGGCGATCGTAAATTTCGCGAGCCGACAGGTGTTCTTGTGCCTGCCACAGTAGTTCTAATATAAAACGACGCTGGCGGCTCAGGCGCATACCCATCCCCTGACAGCGATTTAAAGCATCTTCTAACGAACGAATTGGTTTCACAGCTACCGCCTTCTAAAGCCTGTTTTTATTTTTGTGCGGTGTCGCACGCAGATCTTTATGTATAACTTAATTCTACCGCAGGGTTCCCGAAGGCAGAGCGTACTGTAGGGCTCTTTAACACTGCTGCAACAAACTTTCAGGCGAGCGATCGAGCATTTTGCCCGCTCGGAGCCGTCAACGCTACATTTATTCATCGCGATCGATCGAACAACGCAGATTTGTCGATCGTCCGCTCCGAGATTTCGGCTATTATAAATCTTTACACAAATTCCCAACACAAACTTTTAAATGACTGCGAAAACTCCTCCAACCCCAACACCTCCAACGCCCGATTCCCCGAAACAACCAGAACCCGCCTTTGGTTGGACTGCTTACGCCGAACAAATCAACGGACGATTTGCAATGGTGGGATTCATTGCACTTTTGTTGCTAGAATTCTTTACCCGCGAGGATTTTTTTACCTGGCTGGGCCTGCGTTAATTCTATCTACAATAACAGCGAAATGACAGAGGAAAATTTAGCCATTTTTCCTCTGCAGTTTGCATGCAAGCCAAAGCCACCATACAAGAAACCCGGTTTTTTGAAAAAACCGGGTTTCTGGCATTTAAGGATATCGATATTGTGACAGATGGTTGCTCTCGCTCATGCCACTTTTGGAAAAACCTCCACCCTGATTTCCATACCTGCTTTTGCTAACATATTAATCAGCTTGTCTGCACTAAATCTGTCAATCTCCCCGTTCATCAAATTACTCATACGGGGGTGGGTCTCAGAAAAAAACGCTGCGACTTCTGCGTCCATCCTTGAGACAGAATATATTTTTTCAAATCCAACATCAAATCTGCTCGAACTTAGAAAATTTTTTTTAGTTGCGAACTTGTCTGAAAATTATTATTGCTCCATGCGATCAAATACTCCACTAGAGACAAAAAAGACACGGCAATGCCGTGTCCTGACTCCGAAGTTTTGCACCAACTAATTTTTGACTGTTTCGCGAACAGTCAGATTGTACTTGCCTCGACCCTTTGGAGGCGGCTCGTAAGCATTGACAATTACGCGGTAGCGACCGCTTGCAGACAAAGTAAGAGTCAGTTCAGAATTGGAATTTTGCTGGGTGACATCATCGTTTTCTGCGAGCAACTCGCCCTGGGAGTTGAAGATAGCAAGATAAGTGTCAAAATCGGTACTTTCAACAGCAACTACCACCGTCTGACCTTGATTGCCTTCAAAAGTATATTCGTCGTACAAACTACCATCGGAGGGCAGTACAGCAGACTTAGAAGGAGTAAGTTCTCCTTTTTGCTCCAGAATAATCTTAGATGGTCCTGCTGCAGGACTCGGAGAAGCTGGTGGAGTAATAGTTGGTGATGACTGCCCCGATGGCGGTGCAGTTGGAGTTGCCTGAGCTAAAACACGATCGACCCCTCGGACTGCATCAGGTGAATTCTGAGGAAATTCTGCTAAAATGAGGCTAGAGCGACCGACAGCCAAAACTGTACCTGAATTTGCAACCGGAAAGCTAGCAACCGATTTGCTTGAAAAAGCAGCTAGCAGAACAATTGGCGCGATCGCCCAAAATCGAATTTGACGCATGAATTACCTCGATTTGCAACGAAGGAAGAAGGAAGAGTTGAGAGGGAGTTCTAAGTTTTGAGTTTTGAGTTGTGAGTTGACAGTTTTCGGGAGTTCTAAGTTTTGAGTTGTGAGTTGACAGTTTTCGGGAGTTTTAAGTTTTGAGCTTTGAGTTTTGAATTAAGAACTGTCTTTAACTCAAAACTCACAATTTAAAACTCAAAACTCCTTACCAATTCCCAATTCCCATTTTTAACGAACAGTTAAAGTGTAACGACCTTGACCCGAAGCATCGTAAGCGTTGACAATCACGCGGTAGCGACCTGTAGCGGGCAAAGTAACGGCCAAAAACGAATTTTTACTCGTTTGGCTGGCGTCGTCATTTTCTGCAACTAATCTGCCGTTAGGACCAAAAATAGCCACGTAAGGATCGAAATCCGTACTTTCAAGGGAAATCGTCACGGACTGGCCCGATCGACCTTCAAAAGTATACTCGCGATACAGGCTGTTGTCAGAAGGCAGTACCGGACCGCCTGCAACTAAAGCACCTTCTTCTTGCAAAATTACCCTTGACGGCGCGGTGGGAGCGCTTGCTTTCAGTTCTAAGGTATAAGCACCCAACTGCCTCGCCTGGGAGGAATTGGCCAGCAGGGTGTAAGTGCCGTTTGCTGGCAGTCTGACAGTAATTCTGGCATTCTTACCGCCTGCGCCGTCATCGTCCTGGGCAATTTCCTGCTGGTTGGGGCCGAGCAAAATTAAATAAGGGTCAATTTCTTGACTGTTCATTTCAATGGCAATCTGCTGGCCGGCCCTGCCTTCAAAGGAGTAGAGGTCAAAAAAGCTGTTGTCGGCAGGTAGGACGCTGGATCTATCGGTAAGTTTGCCCCTGACTGCTGGTCCGTTGAGTGATAGTTTTTCGGGTGTTGTGCCGCCAAAGGGCGATCGGGTTTGGGCAACACGGGGAGCTCGCCCTTCCCGCACCGCAGCCAAGAACGCCGGCACTCGATCGACAGAAATTGCAAAACCGATTCCGATACTGCCCCCGCCCCTACCGCGAGTAAAAATAGAAGTATTGACGCCGATTAATTCTCCCGAACTGTTGAGCAGCGGCCCTCCAGAATTGCCGGGATTGATGGCGGCGTCCGTTTGAATTAATCCCCGCTGTTGGTCGAGGCGGCTGACAATGCCGATGGTAAAAGTATTTTGAAATCGACCGAAAGGATTGCCGATGGCGAAGGCTTGCTGTCCGACTTTCACCGAACCCGGACGGGCTAGAGGAATGGTGGGCAAATTGTTTTGACCGCGAATTTTCACAACTGCTAAGTCCAAACCATCTGTACCGAAGCCGATAACATCGGCTGCAAGTTTTCTGCCGTCTGACAGAATTACGTCCACCTTACCGCCACTGGCAACAACGTGGGCATTAGTTAAAACCATGCCGTCGGGACTGATAATCGTGCCGCTGCCGTTAGATTTGTCTGTATCGACAGTAACCACTGCGGGGCTTGCTCGTTCGTAGACGCGAATATTGGTTTGTTCTCCGGCATTTTGGGCGATCGCGCCTGCCAAAGGCGCGGACTTAAGTTCTGTTAAATCTCGCCGTTTGGGAACTTGGGAGGGGGTTTCGACAGCGACGGCGCTACCTGCCACAACTGCTAGGATTGCTGGAACTGCTAAACTTAGAAGTTTGAAATTCATGGCGATCGATTGGGATTGAGCGATCGGATAAGCAGTAATCGGGTTTGCTGGCCAACCGCTAGCTACTGCTGTAATTATTTTAGAACTTGCAAAGCGATAGTGAAAAATCAAGGGTGGAGATTTCTGGGGCAGGCGCGTACAGATGCTCGATCGCGCTCGCCGTCTTTATCAATTATTAATCTCGATCGGTCTCCAGCCCGATCGGCGGATGGTTTTTAGACCTTAGTTGAAATCCCTGCCTTAAACACCTCGCTCCAAAACCGTCAACTGTCATGGACATCAACTGTCAACTCTTCCCTATTCCCTATTGCTTCTTGCTTCTTCCTTCTTCCTTCTTCCTCCGTTTCAACAGTTGCGGCGGTTTGAGAATTCGGCGCGTTAGCTAAATACTTAAAATTAGCTTGCCGCACTTTAGCATCCTCATTTCCGTAGAAAAATGACAGCAGAGCAAAACGCTCGCCGCTAATCACCGGTGTAGCTTCGTGCAGCAAAGAACACGAAAAAATAATTGCCGTTCCCGATTCTCCTTTATACCCGTGTGGCGCGTACTCTGGAAACCGCAAAAATCCCCCCGTATATTCCCCCACATTCAAGTTGAGGGTCATCGCAAACCGACGGTGCATCGTACCTTTGCTGGTATTGTCGCGGTGCGGCCGAAAAAAACCGCCACTTTGGGCATCGTAACATCCCACCAAATACCGTTCAAACCTGGTAATTGTAAACTGAAAAGCTTTTTCTATTTCCGGTTTCACGCGCCGCCAAATAATCGCACTCAATTGCTGTTGCAACTTCGGATCTTCAATAAAGAAATCCCGACGTTTCTTGAAATTATCGTCAAAAAGACCGACTGTTTTTCCGCCTACTTGCCTCATAAAACCAGAGGGACTGCCACCATTTGTTTTGTACAGGTCGATCAAAAAGCGACAGTAATCTTTGTCCAAAACATTAGGAATTACCAATACAGGAGCGTGGCGGACAGCAGGTCTACCTTCCTCAAAGAGAGGCAAACTCTTGACAAAATCCCAAACTTTCTGGGCGTGCTGGTGCGGGTCGCCCATCGGTATAATATTAATTATTTGCAGGTTTTCATTGAGAACAAAAGTTTGGGGAGCATACTGGACTCCCGCAACTCCATTTTCTTCTGTATCTCGGCAAACGCTGTACAGTTGGCTGATAGTTTTGTCCAAATCCCAGAAAAAGATGAACGAGGAAGCTATTTTCGTCGGTCTGTTTTGTTCTCGATCTGCGGGATCGACGCTCACTCCAAACAGGTTTACTTGCAGATTTTTGAGTTCCTCGGACAGCTCTTGAAAGCTTTTGAGAATAACTTGGACTTGTGGAAAAGCTGTACTGGCAAAGAAAAATAGTATATTTCGCCGACCCGCAACTGTGGAAAAATGAAACAAGGGATTGTTTGTAGAAGCCAGGGAAAACCCAGGCGCTGGATCGCCTATTTCTAGTGGTGACATATTGAGATTTGAGATTTAAGATTTAAGATTTAAGATTTAAGATTTTAAATCCCTCGTTAATGTTCCCAGCCATTCGATTTGAGATTTGAGGTTGATGTTTCAAGTTAGCTTATTTTATATTTTCGATTCTATGGATAGACAAAAAAACTGATTTGTTCGGTCTGGTACTCTTTTTAAATAAAGAAACCGGGTTTTTTACCGAGTATCCGATGCGAGTGCGAAGTATTTTCGTAAAAAACCGGTTTCTGCGTCTTGTGGATAATTCCTATTTCTGGTATTATCCCTTCGTTTATTTGTCGAAATTGGTTGAATTTTCTGGCTGGTCTTCCGGGTATTCTACTGGTCGGTATTCGACGTAATCTGAAGGCACTGCTTCCGCGTCGCGATTGGTAGTCCGAGACCTGGATCCTTCTGAAGGACGGACTTTTTTCTTTCTGGGAGGCGCATCTGGGCTGCGGTTTTCTGAAGCTGGAGGGCGATTGCTGCGACTGCGAACTGGTCTTTCTTCAGGGTCGCCTGAAACGTTCCAATTGTCTTGCAGGGGATCGGTATCGGGGGCTTCAGTCCGAGAGGAACGCTTGCGGGACGAGCGTTCTGGCGGTTCTCGATCGGATGTATTGTTGCTGCTGCGGTTCGAGGGACGGCGGCGGGGTTCATCGTCGTAGGCTTCTCGCGAGGAACGGTAATCTTGAGAGCCTCTAATCCGGGGGCGCGGCGGGTAGTCTTCCTCTGCTTCGATCCTTTCTAGTTCGCTATCGTAGCCGTCGTAAGCGTAAGCGTTGCTGACGGGTCTGTCTTCATCAATGTATTGAGCGCGACTTTTGGCTTGGGCTGTGGTCGCCCCGCGCAGTTTGATGCTTTCGGCCGCAAAAAATATCGCGGAACCGGTAAGCAGGAACTGACCGAAAGCCAAAATGGGGTCTAGCCGCCAACCTTGAAATAACAGGATGCCACCGCAAAGCAAGCCAACTGCTGCAAAGAAAATGTCGTGATCGCGGGCTAGTTTCGGACGCCACGATCGCAGGAAGTAAAGCCCCGCCCCAGCTACTGCTAGGATGATGCCTAGCAGGCTGCTCCAGTTCAATCCTAAATTGACCATTATCCTCTCTCCTATGTTTGTCTTAATATTAGCGATTTTAGATATTGCATCTGTGCTTGAGTTTCTTATCAGAGCCTGCTTTCTGGGTCAGAGTCCCGTCAGCGTTGCAGCTTGGGGATTGACCTCGATCCTCTTGAGTTTAACGGGAAAAAACCTCAGCTCGGCAGTCCTTGAAGATTTGGTCTTCTCAGTTGCGCCCTGCTGAGGTTTCGCAAGCGGGGGAATGCCAGACGAGGCCGTTGAATTGACTCTCGTCTCGGATGTGAAGCCCTGCAGAATAGTTAGATCCGCTTGATTTTATCTTTTTGGCTGATGAAGATTAGCGCCACCGTTGCGGGAACCACTACGATTAGCGCGCCCGCCAGCAGGCTGTACAAAAAGTTCGCGAGTGAAGGAGTCATGGATTCAAAGCCCTCTGTTACAACAGTTTGATTTTTATTAATTTTATCAGCACTAGGTTCGGGGAAGGAAGAAGCAAGAAGCAAGAAGTTTGAGGAAAGGGGGAAGAGGGAAGCAAGCTTGAGTTATTTGGGATAGAGGTTTGCTGGGCGGGCGAAAAGTTTTTCTCGGACGATCGATCGCGCCTGCCAAACGGTTAAAATTATGAGAGGTATGTTTAATAAAACTTAAAATTTGGGCGGAAGAACTATGACAGGTATTGCGGTTGCGAGTTGGATTCTGGGTTCGGTGCTAGTGCTGATGACGTTGCTGTTCATTTTCCGGATCGTCCTGACTTGGTATCCGCAGGTGAACCTCAACCAATTGCCTTGGAACTTAATCGCTTGGCCGACGGAGCCTTTTTTAGCGGTAACTCGAAAGATTGTACCTCCGATCGGCGGTGTGGACATTACGCCGATTATTTGGGTGGGTATTTGCAGCTTGCTGAGGGAAATGATTCTCGGTCAGCAAGGATTGCTAACGATGTTGATGTAGGAACTAGAGGAAAGTGGGTTTGGTTGGATGTTTGCCCCATACCCATTTAACTACCATCCCAGATGTTTCAAAGGAGAATTGCGACGATAGTCAATGCCAGTCGCCAATTCCAAATCTCAAATCTCAAATCTCAAATCTCAAATCATTTTATCTTGTGAGGGGGTCTGGTGAGGGGGTCTGGGGGAACTATAAGACCGATGTCACCCTTTAACTCCGGTGGCGGCTTCGGTCGGCACGATGTATTTTTGCAACAGCAAAAACAATCCTAAAACTGGTATTATAGAAATAATCGAACCGGCAGCGACCAAACGCCAATCTAAAGAAAATGTGCCGGCTAAATTAGCAACTCCCAAAGGCAAAGTGTAATATTCCGGCCTGTCTAAAACTAGCAAAGGCCACAAAAAATCGCTCCAAGAACCGATAAATACAAAAATTCCTAACGTAACTAAAGCCGGTCGAATTGCTGGCATCATGATGTGCCACCAAATTCCTAACTCTGTACAGCCGTCGATGCGCGCTGATTCTTCTAATTCTTTGGGAACTGCCAGAAAAGCTTGTCGCAGTAAAAATATGCCAAAAGCCGAAGCAAGTCCGGGAAAAATTACGCCTAAATAACTGTTTTTTAATCCTAATTGCACGGTGAGCACGTACAGGGGAAT
Source organism: Oscillatoriaceae cyanobacterium Prado104 (assembly GCA_025454405.1). Classification (GTDB taxonomy): domain Bacteria; phylum Cyanobacteriota; class Cyanobacteriia; order Cyanobacteriales; family Microcoleaceae; genus Microcoleus. Next base: position 77,364 of record JALOON010000012.1, read on the forward strand.
CATCACGATTTGAAAGGGAATTACGATCGTGGAAATGACTGCTGTTAAAATTGCTTCCCGCCCGCGAAATTCGAGTCTGGCTAAGGGGTAAGCCGCAAGGGCGCAAAAGATGATGTTGGTGCTGACTGTCAGGGCGGCAATCAGAGTGCTGTTGAACAGGTAGCGCCCGAAGGGGTTGGTTTGCCAAACTTTGATGAAATTTTGCAGGGTTGGCTGTTGCGGCCAAAGTTGGGGGGGAAATTGAAAGATGTTTTCACTTGGGGATTTGAGCGATGTGCTCAGCAGCCACAGCAAAGGGAACAGCATTAACAGGGCGATCGCGCTCATGATGGCGTAAGTCGCAATTTTTTTCAACCCTGCGAGATGGGAGTTTGGAGAATTTGGTTTTTTGGTTTTGAGATGGTTCATTGCTGGGATATGATGGTAATTCCTTGCTTCGAGAGAAGCCGAGCTGTCCATAAGGAGATTATTGGCATGAAACCGTTTATTTACGAAACAATGTACATTTTGCGCCCGGATCTGGGTGACGAAATGACCGACCAGGCGATCGCGAAATATCAAACTATTTTGCGCGATCGGGGTGCAGAAAATATCGAAACCCAGCACCGCGGCAAGCGCCGTCTGGCTTACGAAATCGGCAAGCACCGGGACGGAGTGTACGTTCAGATGAATTACCAAGCGCCGGGAAGTTCGATCTTCGCGCTGGAACGGGCGATGCGTTTGAGCGATGAGGTGATCCGCTATTTGACGATCAAGCAGGATGTTCCGGCTGCACCGGAAGCGGAAGCGGAAGCAGAAGCGGCCGAGTAAGCAGGTATCCCGGTTAGCGGTAAGGTGCGCGCTGCGCACCCTACTAACTTGCGGTAGAGTAAGTACATATCTGAGTTAGCGCTAAGGTGCGCGCTGCGCATCCTACAGATAAATTGCAATTGAAATTTGCCGTTGCGCTCTTGCCTCTGCGGTAAGGGAAAGATATTTTTATAGAAACATATTTTATCGGAGAAGCTGAGGGTAATCGTGAACCAAAAACTTGTAAGCACGAAAGAACTGCAATCTGAGGTGTCTCGCCTGACTGAAGAGCTACAAATGCGCGACCAATTGGTGCAGCAGTTGTCTCAAGAACTTTTCAGGCTGGTTAAGGGAAATTCGAGTTTTGTGCCGGCACCGGAAGTTACAGACCGCCACAAGATTCAAATGCAGGCGATGCGGGAACAACTGCAAGCTGTTGAGGAACAGGTGGGTTTTTATCAGGAACAACTTGCGGAACGGGATGCTGAGGTTTACCAACTGCGGCAGTCGGTACAGGAGTTGACCGATCGATCTCGGATGCTGGAACAGGTGGTTCAGGAGTTGCCGGGGGTTTACCGCCAGAAGTTTGCCGAACGGATCGAACCGATTAAGGAAAAATTGGAACAATTGCAAAAGGAAAACCGCCAGTTGCATACTGAGTTGCAAAGCGTTACTTACCGCTTGGCGGTGCGCAATCGCAAGGCTCAAGGTTTGGATTTGCCGACGGTTGGGGAAGATGAGGCGCGGGGCATTCAGATGCCTAGCTTTGGTAATGCCTGAGGTTTTGATTTTAACGGGTGCTGGTGTTGGTGGGGCCTCCGATTTGGCGCGGGCGATCGCGAGTTCTCATCCTGCAACTGAAGTAAATATCTGTGCGGTTTCCGAACTGCATTCGGGCGCGATCGCTCTTTCGGGGGCGATCGTTTGTCCTTTGACGCTGGATTTGCCCGAGGATTTAGCGTTTCCGGGGCGAGAAGTGTTTGGATTTTGTCGGGATGTCGGGGCGGCGCGCGATCGAGTGTCGGAAAAATTTGGCGTACCGTCGGGTGATGGCAATTTTTGGCTGCCGGTAGTTTGGACGTTGAAAGGTCCTCTTTACGGTGAGGTTATCGGTGGGGAAAACCCACAGCAATCTGGTGAATTGAGTTACCGCCAGCCGGTGCATTTGTCGGATGTTTGGCGGCAGCAATTGTACGAGTTAGCTTACCGTTTGCTCGATTTTTTAAATGCGCCTCCTGCAACTTATTTGATGCAGTTTGGGTTTGTTGGGGAAGGGATTTGTTTCGATCGACTGTGGCCTTTTCCGGCTGCACCCGCGATCGCTTCTGCGGGCTTGCAAGTACCGGATTTATTCGCCTGTCACTGGTATTGCTTGACGGGCGTGCCTATTTACGACTTGCAATGTTTGTAACACAATGACAAAAAAGCGGCGGTAAACTTGGATTTAGTCTATAAGTTGATAAAGCCTTGATTAAGGAGCCTCCTTACTGCGACTCACGCCACCGTCATGTATCAACTTCCGGCGGACAATCACTCGATCGATGGAAAACAACGCCATTCAAGTGCTAGCCAGCTAACATATCTATTTTGAACAGAACCAGTTTGGTATGAAGTAAGCTGTAGGTACAAATTGTTAAAAGAGGTGCGTAACATGACATTAGCTGAAGTGCTTCCTGCTGCGCGAAGGCTCTCTGCAATGGAAAAACTCAAATTAATCCGGATTCTGGTTGAGGATTTGGATATGTCTGAAGACATTGCACCGCTAGAACCCTTCAAAACCTATGATTTGCCGACTCCCTATGATTGTTTTGGGGCCGGTGCAGCGTTGATGGAAGCTTTCGGACGGACAGATGTTAGCCAGCAGTAATGTATGCGATTTCAGTATTCAACTACTAGCTCAACCCAAAACGAGTTTGATAGCCTGCCAAGACTTCCATTATTGCTGTGTCGAGAGGATCGTAGGATTGAAGCGGTTGGTCTGGTGGATAGCGGGGCTACGGTTAATGTTTTACCCTATGAAAAAGATTAGTTATAGTAAAGCTGTTATGACCTATTTGATGTCTCCAACGAGTCTTTCTCGCTACGTCACTCGCGATTCTAATATTTTGCAGGGCGAACCGATTATTGCCGAAACGCAAGTTGCCGTGCGAGATATTGTTGTCTTCTGGAAATCGGGGATAAAACCTGAAGAGATTCCACAAAAGCTACTGCAACTTGTTACTGCAGCTCAAGTTTTTGACGCGATTAGTTTTTACTTGGATAATCAGCAGGAGATTGACGATCGAATTGCTTGGTATGAGGCACATCCGATGCTGAATATTTCACCTTTGTTGCGATGCAATCCATTACTGGATGAAGTGACGAAATATGTGGAAGATTACCGCCGCGATCGAAATACTGATTTGGATTTTCCAGAGTCTGAGGCGGTATGACTCGATACATTCTCGATACTAACCTAAAAGCAATTTAAAGACTTGCTCGATACCGAGAACAGGAGTAAATTTATGAGTTTGTTGTTACAGCAAATATTTCAAGAGATCGATCGATTGTCTTTGCAAGACCAAATCGAAGTTTTGACCTATGCGGCGAACCGGGTGAAGCTGCAAATTTCCAATGCTAAGCCAAAGTACCGAGTGACAGAGTTGTTGGATATTGCGCCCGGTTTACAGGAGACTGAAGACGATCGAGAATCAGTCGATCGATCGATCGATGAAAGAAAGATGCCTTTGCTCGATTTTCGCCAAGCCGCAGGTTTAGGACAAGAACTTTGGCAAAGTGTTGATGTGGAAATATATATTCAGCAGGAACGGGAGTCATGGGATTAGGATTGAACCAAGGAGATATCGTATTTTTGGATACTTCACCGTTCATTTATTTCTTTGAGAGACATCCCAGCTTTTTTCCTTATACTGAGGCTTTATTCGATGAAGTGTATGAAAAAGATGCTCGAATTATAACGTCAGTCATCACATTTATTGAAATCGCCACACTACCTGCTAGGAGAGGGGACGCAAGGTTGGTCGAACAATATCGTAACTATTTTACTAATTCTAGAAATATAGATTTGATACCTGTCGATACCCAGATTTCAGAACAAGCAATTAATCTGCGATCGACCTACTCGTTCAAGACAGCAGATGCAATTCAACTTGCCACGGCTTTGGTCTATAAATCGCGTTTTATTGTTACAAACGATCGGCAGTGGAAACAAGTTGATGAAAATTTGGTAGTGATGATAGATGAGATTACATTAGTCGGTACTTAAGACCGATCGATCGCCCTCCCCAGCTAATATTTAGGAATTGCATATAAGTTTTATCAAGCAACTAAGGCAGGAGTTTCTGTTGAAATAACTTGCTCGAAAGAGTCGAAAATTTCAAAAAGTTGGTCGAGTTGAGTCAGTTCAAATATTAGTCTGACTGTTGCTGAGAGATTGCAAATAACCAGGCGGCATCCCCGGTGGCGGGCGGCATTGAGTCCGCCGACAAGGGCGCAAATCCCCGAACTGTCGATAAAATCTACGGCGGCCATGTCGATGACCCAAAGTTTGTGGCGATCGGACAAAATCTCGGCTAATTGTTGCTGGAGGAGGCTGCCAGCTTGGGAGTCGAGGCAGTTTTGAGGTTGGAGGACAATGTGTCGCTCGCAGGTGGATAATGCCATAGCCGTTAACCTAGTAAACTTGTTAAGTGTAAATAAGGTCAGCCGATTAGCTGATTTTTTTTGGATAATTTTAGATTTTGAGTCCGAGTTTCAACAGGCGATCGCGCCCGATCTAAAATCGGGGGAACTCGCACTGGCAATATTAAGTAGGATGACTGGTTGTAGATCGGTCTGATAACCGCAGCAATTCCTGATGAGTCTATAATCTCGTGAATGGTAATTTTTTGTTTGGTGAGCGATCGCGACTGTGCTGTGTTCTTCATCACTGCGAAGGATTGCAGTATTCTGTGAATCAAGTCAATATATAAATGTATCTAGCTTTGCAAAAGTTTACGAAGGCCGTATCGAATGTCTTTTGAGTTTTTATCGTTAGAGACTATTCAGGAATTTGCCCGCAATTACGGTTACTGGGCGGTATTTCTGGGAATTTTGCTGGAAAATCTGGGAGTTCCTCTCCCTGGCGAGACGATTACGATTGCTGGCGGGTTTTTAGCCGGCAGCGGGGAATTGAATTACTGGTTCGTACTCGGAAGCGCGATCGCCGGTGCTACTTTGGGCGGAAATTTTGGTTACGCGATCGGGCGTTTCGGCGGCTGGCCTCTGCTGCTGAAGCTGGGCAAGTTTTTCCGGTTTCGGGAAGAACAAATATACGATCTCAAAGAACAGTTTAGCCAAAATGCGGCTAAAGCTGTATTTTTGGGCCGTTTTATTGCTTTGCTGCGCATTTTTGCCAGCCCGCTAGCGGGTATTGCCGAAATGCCTTTTTGGAAATTTTCGCTGTTCAATGTTCTGGGCGCTGCAAGTTGGGCCTCGGTAATGGTAAGTTTGTCATTTTTCTTGGGACAGGTTGTTTCTTTGGAGAAATTGGTAGCTTGGGCGGCGCAATTTGCTGTATTGGCTTTGCTTTTGGTTGTGGCTTGGATTGCAGTTCCTATTTGGTTGGAGTCGCGGGCTTTGGACAAGACGAAATAAGATTGTTGATGGGTAACAACGGCTAAAATTGAATTAGGTCGATCGCGCCAGATAACTGTAGGGACGCAGCAATGCTGCGTCCCTACGACGTTTTTTGGATGATACCAAATCCGGCTTGTTCATCCCCGTTATAAATTGTATGGTGCGTCGCTTGTTTAATCTCGGTTGAAGCGCGAGAATTATTCGTGGCGAAGTACCCTACGTTCCTGCTCATTATCAAGGGGGTAACAAACCCGGATTTAATATTAGTCCGTCGCTATCAGACCAAAGAAATCGCGTTTTTTGGCGAATCTGCGGTTTTGTACGAAGTATTCCGGAAAAAACCTGGTTTCTGACTGCCGTGCGTAAGTCCTAGATATAATAGGTAAGTTATTAGCGGTTAGCGGTTAAGAACGCAGGGAAATAATCGCTAACAGATCGCCCGCAAATCGAGGAGTTAAATATTATGGGGTACACTACAACTTTTGACGGAATTTTTCATTTAAACAAGCGGTTATTTGACAGCGAAGTTCTTTATTTATTGGAGTTTTCTCGCACGAGACGGATGAAGCGAAATCCCGCAATTTTGCAAGCAGTTCCCGATCCGGCGAGAACGGCGGTGGGTTTGCCTTTAGGCGAGGAAGGCTGCTATTTTGTTAATGAAAAATGGGATGAAGATTCGGAAATTTCCATTGTCAATTACAACCGCCCGCCGAAAAGTCAGCCGGGATTGTGGTGTCAGTGGATTCCGACTGATGACGGCGGGGGGATTCAGTGGAATGGTGGGGAGAAGTTTTATTACTACGTGGAATGGTTGCAGTATATTATTAACCATTTTATTGAATATTGGGGTTACGCGCTCGACGGTGAGGTGAATTGGCAGGGGGAAACAGCGGGCGATCGAGGCATGATTTGGGTTGCAAACAATCAGATTATTTTCCCGGAGGGCGCGCCGGAATTGTTGAGGTATGCGGTGTCGCCGGTATCCGTACCGCAGATGGTTTGGGATTGTTTGGCGGCGGTGGAAGCTGCGGGAGTTTCTCTGACAATTTGGTATCAGGTAGTTGAGAAAGCTGTGGAATTGGGACACGAGGAAGCGGCGCAGTGGATTAAGCCTAATATTGAGAAGTATCTTGACGGTTTGAAACGGGGTTTTGAGTTTGAGGGAAAGGTAATTCAAACGAAGGATTTCGTGTTGTAGGTGGTTTCGATAATTTGGCGATAATTTGGCTATAATTGTGAGTGCGATCGAGAGCTAATGAGGATGTATTATGACAACATCAATAGAAATCCGCAAAGAAGTAGTTGACCAAAAAGTTGAGGAGAAAGTAGAAATCTATTACTCTCCTGAAGATTATTTAATGTTGGAAGAGGGGGCAGAATTTAAAAGTGAATATCACGATGGCAAGATTATTCCTATGACAGGCGAAACACCGAATCACAATCAAATAGCCCTAAATTTAAGTGGGACGCTAAATTATGCGACGAAAAAACAGCCATACCGAGTATTTATGAACGATTTGCGTTTGTGGATACCGTCGAAGCGGGTTTATACTTATCCAGATGTGATGTTGGTTGCGGGTAAGCTGGAGTTTGTTGAAGGTAGTAAAGATACGATTACTAATGCGGTGATGGTGGCTGAGGTTTTATCGAAATCGACAGCAAGTTACGATCGGGGTGACAAATTTAAACTTTTTCGATCGATTCCTAGTTTTCGGGAGTATGTTTTGATAGACCAATACGAGATGTATGTCGAACAATTTTGCAAGACAGATGATAATAAGTGGGTTTTGTCTGAGTATGATGGTGCTGATGCGGTGTTGAAATTGAGTTGCGTGGAGTTTGAGATGTCTTTGGGCGAAATGTACGATCGCGTGGATTTTGAGTCGGAGTCTGAGGAGTGAAATCCTACAACTTTTACCCGCAAATCAGCAATCCCGCTGCAGCGTCGAGAGTCGCATCAATTCCCACTGGCAAAGCAGCATTAACTCCATCGTGCCCGAAAGGCAAATCAGAGACGATCGGAATATTTAAATCTCCCAACCGTTCGCGCAAAACTTCCTGAATGCTAAAACTAGGAATGTTCTCATCGATTTGACAGCGGCTGAAGCGCCCCAAAGCAATGCCCCGCACGCCCGCAAACACTCCCGCCATCCGCCATTGAGTCAGCATTCGATCGACCCTGTAAGGTGCCTCGGAAACATCTTCTAATGCAAGAATTACCCCGGTTAAATCGGGTTGGTAGGGGGTGCCGATTAAGTGAGAAGCTACTGTCAAATTCGCAGGAAACAGCCTCCCCGTGGCTTTTCCCGCGCCCCATCCTTGACCGGATAAAGGTTGCAAAGGGCGTCCTTCTACGCAGTCAAAAAGTCGATCGATCGACCAATTTGGTTCCCCAGCCACACCTGTCAGCAGCGGCCCGTGAACGCCCCAAATCCCCAATTTTTCGTAATTCCAGAGCAAAGCTGTAATGTCTGAATAGCCGATCAGCCATTTGGGCGGATGGGAATTAACTATTGGTAATTGGGACTTTTCTGGGTTGGCCAATTGTGCTTTTTCCAAGAGTCGAGTGCTGCCGAAACCGCCTCGAACGCAGAGAATTCCGCGACAATTTGGGTCATTGAGAGCGCCTGCTAGCTGTTGGATTCTGTTGTCATCGGAACCTGCTAAATAGCCCCAGCGATCGTCATAACCGGGGCTTAATTCCACTCGATAGCCGCGGGATTTCCAAATTTCTACACCGCGTTCAAAGTTAGCGATTTCTCGCAGCGTGCCGCTGGGCGCGATCGCCCTTAATAAATCTCCTTTTTGCAGCCATTTAATGTTAGTCATCAGTTAGCAGTGCGAGCGTCAGAGTTCGCGATCGTCGATCGTTGATAGTTGATATTTGGTAGCATATAGCATACAGCGTACATACAAGGCCTAGATCCCCCTAAATCCCCCTTAAGAAGGGGGACTTTGAGTTCCAGTCTCCCCTTGCAAGAGGACTTTGAACGCTCCGGTCCCCCCCTTTTTAAGGGGGGCTAGGGGGGATCTAGATCTAGTGGTTAAACAGCAATCTGTGACTGCATTCTCCCTGAGTTACATTCCAAACAGTCAATAACAAAATCTTCCTTTATATGGCTTCTTTTGTCTTTGGGAGATGCGTTTGTGTCCTAAAATTGTAGAAATTATGATGCAGCGTTCGCTGTTTCTTAGATCCGGATGGATTAGTGTTAGCGTTCCTTTTGCATTGATGCTGGTTAGCCCGCATTCGTGGTTGCTGCGAGATACGGGGCAACCTTGGTAGTTGAACATGGCTCGCCAGATTGTTCCCTTTTTTCTTTCTTGGTTTGTCTCATCAACTATTAGCAATGTTGTTTCAAATTCTCCTTTGCTGTTTCTATCTGCATATATTTGAATTTGTGATTCTAGGTTTTTCCATTGGCTAGCTGGTACTTGTCCAGGGGAAATGTCCGCTTTGTGGACTGCTACTTGTACCGTTTTTCCTACTTGCTTAAAAGTGGCTTGCCATGCTATTTTGTCGCGTTTTGCGTTGCTGCGGGCCGTTACCATTGCGGAATATGCTCGATCGAGCGATACTTTTAAACGTTGGTTGTTGATGAACATCAGCCATGCGGGGGCAGCGATCGCGCTGACTATTCCTAATACTACTACGATTATTAATAATTCGATCGTTGTATAACCTGCGGCAGATTTATCAAACTTCTCTCCTAGCATTTTATTGGTTAACAATTTCAATGCACTCCTTGATGTTTGGCTTGGGAAAACAACAGCTAGCAATGGCTGTTTTTTTCTTGCGCTCATTTTAAAGGTCGAGTTTGGTTTTTTGTCGAGAAATTTATACAAATTTACATAAAAATTGCGTACAGGTGTGTGGGTGCTGGAATTTCGATCGCGCGCGGGTGGTTGCGCGACAAGGATTTTGGGGCGATCGAGCCTGGATGTATGCCGATCCGCTAGTCTGCTGGGATAGGTGCGGAAATCTCGATCGCCCGCAAGCCTTTGTGATGGGTGCGATCGGGCGGTGTGGATTTTGCGGGGTTTGCGCTGCGTTTGAGTCCGCCGGGGAATTAATTCCCCGTCTCATAGCGCAAGTCGGTTGAAAACCGACTGCAGAATGTTCGATATTGGTGCGATCGCTTTTTGAGCCTCTGCAGTCCTTTCGAAGAGGACTTACGCTGAGGCTGGCATTTCTTAGTTTGGCTCGCCAGGAGGCAAGCCAGCTCGAAAAATTTGCTCGGCCCTCAAGTTCAATTCTGGAAAAGCCAGCGACTCAACTGTGTCCTCGCCCCTAAATTGTTTGACCTGATACTCGCCGTCTACCAGTTGGCAAACGGAGAGGGTGGGTTGTTTGGGATTGCCGATAAACTTGCGACCGCCCAAACCGAGGTAATCTACGATCCAGTATTCGGGGATGCCCATCTCTTCGTAGTCGGAAGCTTTGAGAAAATAATCATCCCGCCAATTTGTGCTGACTACCTCTACAGCCAACTGTACCGAAAGGCCGATCGTGACGATCGATTCTTTTTTCCAGCGCGACTCATTTGCGAGTTGCGATCGGTCGAGGACAATGACATCTGGCTGGTAGCCGGCCTCGTCGCGGACGGGTTTAAGCAGGCAGTCACCGGGGATCGAGTAAGGCAATTGCAGTCGCCTGATTTCAAAATTGAGTTCGCTGGATATAAAGCCCGTAACGTCTGAATGGTCTCCTGTTCCTAAAGGCATTTCGACAATAACTCCATTGCGTAGTTCGTAGCGGCGGACGGAGTTCTCTGGATACCAGGCTGCGAACTCATCAAATGTGACTTTTTTGGTGATAGCTTGAGCTTGGGTTTGGGTCATCTTGCTCTCCACGGTTAGACATTAGACAGACACCGCGATCGAAAATGGTTCGTAGTGTCCGCTTAAGTCCTCAGATTCAGGGGACTAAAGTCCTCACTACAAACTAATCTTATTTTGTTTGAACGAGCCGCGGGCTGGTGAGTGTTCTGAAATCTCGATCGCCCTTGCCAATTCTGCTATGGGTGCGATCGGGCGGCGAAAGCTTTGCGGGCTTTGTATATTCGCACTGCGGCAGAGTCCGCCGGGGAATTAATTCCCCGTCTCATAGGGCAAGTCGGTTGAAAACCGACTGCAGAATGTTCGATGTTGGTGCGATCGTTTTTTGAGCCTCTGCAGTCCTCTTCCAGAGGACTTTCGCTATGAGACGGGGGTTTTGAACCCCCGGCGGATCTGGGGGGTGGGTGCGGAAAGTTCGATCGCCATGCTTTCATGGCGGTGTTTCTGCCGGCTGTTTTGCTGCGATCTACATACTCGGGAATGAGTTGGGCGATCGGCAAATTGGGAAATTGCAGGCTGCGATCGCCCTTAACATATTTTCCATCTTGCAATACGCTAATTTCCAACTTGCGACCGTTGTAGCGCCACAATTCAGGAACTCCTAATGCTTCATAGTTGTTGAGCTGAGTGCGGGATGTGAGGTCAATTTCTATGGCTAAATCTGGAGGCGGAGCTGTTAATTTTAATTAATAGTTTTTAGCAATTCTGCACTTATGCTGAATCGCTGTTATGGATTACAAAATATCTGCAGTCTACGGGCAACCTTGTCCTGTTGAGGGATTGAATGTACCTTCATCAGTTCTCATTCCTCCGATAAGAGTTTCAACTATTACGCACTGCTTAGCAGAGCCTTGAGTGGGAGATACTGTAACAGTAAAACCATCCGTTACTTGTCTTGGAGTTCTGCTTGCTATTGTGGGGCTTTCGATGTTTCCTTGATAATCAAAAGTGATTGAGTTTATTCCATTATCTCCATTCGCTTGAGCAACAAGTTTAACCTGTCCTGGTTTAATTTCACCTTCAGCATTTAAAGGTTGAGTATTGCTGCCGATCGTAACTGTTGGTGGGTCAACAGCATTAAATACTATCATGACACTGCTCTTAGTTCGCTTGGCTTCGCTTTGTGCAGCTCGCAAAGATTGGAAAACTCGATCGTTCACGGTGCGAACTCTTTGTCTGTTGATGAATCCCAGCCAGCCTGGGGCGGCGATCGCGGCCAATGTGCCTAATAGAATAACTATTACCAGCAATTCTAAAATGGTGAAACCTGAATCTTTCTTTTTTGATCCTTTATGTTTGTAACTGTGGTTGACTGTGGCTGCATAATTATGCAAAATTAATAATATAGGGGTTTTCATTGTAATCTCCTGTTTTCATTCTAGATTTGTGTACTGAGTAAATTATTACTCAAACATAGGTTATTGTCCTCGCGCACCTAAACCTTGTACTTGAACGGTTGCTGTTGGGAAATATGCCGAATTGTTGGCGTTATAATCAGCATTTGTTTGAATGCGACGTAGGCTGTTTCCTCTGATAGTAACTCTGGCTAAGTTTCTAGCATTATCAACACAAGCATAGAAACTATTTGTTGAACCATCGGTTATTCGTAGAGTTGTTTCTGGAATTGCTGTAGTTGTAGCTCCTGTTTGGGTAGTTGGATTACCGAGAGCGCTAGTACATTCATTTCCTATGAGTTGCGGGGCTGTCGTGCTGTGGTCTATGTAATTTACCAGTACCTCGCTTCTTACATCAAGATTTGTGAAACTAGCTGCTCCATTCGTCACATTTTCAGTAGGCTTGCTGATGTCAAAACCTGGTAAAGTTGCAGAACCTATATAAAAAGCTGAACTGCGCTCTTGCCCGTCTTTTACATCAGTAAAATAACGTTGTGATGGATCTGGATTTACTGAGTTAGGATCTCGCAGTCCATCCTGAATTTGATATCTAATAATACGGGTACAAGGGGTTCCTGATGGCTGACACCAAGTAGAGTTGGTGTCTCGAACTTGGTAATACGCAACTAATGCTAGAACATAGGTATCGTTGCACGCGCCAGGACCGGTTAGTCTTGGTGGGACTTCGCAATCTCTTGGTTGCTCGCCCGCTGTCAGAGGAAGAGAATTTCGGAGAGGCTGTCGCTTCCAAAATACTAAAATAGGGGTTTGGGTTGCGTCTGGAGGTGGAATGAAACCGCCTGTTAATAGTGCAGGGATGCCTGAAGGGGGGGGGCTGGAACCACCGACAGTAGCGGGATTATTATCATAAATATAAATAGCTTGGCTTAAATCTTGGGCGATGAAATCAACAGCCGCCTGAATATCTTGTTCGGTGTTTGCCTTGACTTGTTCCCTCCTATCGGTATTTAGCATATCGACTACAAAAGCGAGCATCGGCGTGATGATTAAAAATGCCATCACCATTCCGATCAAAAGCTCGATCAGGGTCATCCCCTTTTCTAGTTGAGCTTGCGGAGAGCGGTTTTGTCGGTGCTGACTTTTCAGAAGCAACCTAAGTAAAGCTTTCATTTTGACTTCTTCCTTTACCAAGTAATTGAGAAAATTTTCTATTTTTGAAGGGTGAAACTGCATTATTACTGACAGCTATTTGTACCTGCAAGACGAGAACAGAGCGAACGATAGGCGGACGAGCTTCCATTTGCAGTTGGGGGAATTTGTGTAGTCATTTCTACAACAGGCATTGTTCGATCGCCCAATCCCGACCCCACAACAGATTGCTTTTTGGCCTGACTGGGGTTTTGATTCAAACTCACGCCAGATGCGAAGGAATCTGCCCTGTAAACCCGCACCATTAGCTCGTAACCTATGGTTGTCGGATCGTTAGTATTGGGAGCAGGAGGATCTAATCGACTTTGCCAAGCACCCTGCACGTAAAAGTCTTTACTGCTGTCAGTTTGGCAACCCGGTTGATCGTCCAAGTTAACGCAGTATAAATCGGCCGTACCGCTGGGAACTGCTGCCGTTGCCACTGGCTGCTCCGCGGGGACGCGGATGGTGGGAAACCCTGGCGGACTAGCAGGGGTTGAACCTGGTGGTCGCAGCGCCCCCGTCCTGAGAGCGTCAATATAAGCTCTCGCCGCCTGCGTAGCCAGTTCAGTCCGCCGCGCTTGCACTCGAGTCGCTACTGAGAAAGCCATGACAGGGGCGATCGCGATCATCAGCACCGAAACCACGATCATCGCTACCAATGACTCGATAATTGTGTAGCCACCATCTCGCGACTTGGATAAATTTTGCTGTTGTTTTTGTCTGTTCATAAATTTGAACTCCAGTAATTGCGTGACAAAAAGTTATTGATAGGGGAATGTCCCGCAATTTTCATTGGTGCTACTAGAGGTAGCAGGCGGGTTGTCTGCTGGCGTGTTGTCTGTTGCTCTGACTGCGCATATCAAAGTTTTTACCCATCGGTCACTCCGAGGGACTTCCCGGAAAAATTCGGCAGGCTGATTCGCTGAGGGAGGAGTAGTCAGCTTTTGAGTGAACAAATCCGGCGGTTGAGATAGTAGACCCACGTCATAACCCCAGTTCCGAGCAGGCGGGATGAAGAAAGGAATCCGAGAACCCCCAATGTTGTAATTAGTTTGACCGGTCATAGTTACCGTCACAGAGGGGTTTAGTTGAGAGAAAACACTGGTTATTAACCCTGGTGCATAGCCATTGCTAGGCAGGAAAATAGGTTGATACGGCGCGGTATTAAAGGCGCTGCGACCTAACTGAATGAAACTGCCTCGAATATTCGTAGTAAATGTTCCATTCCCCCAGCTTTCCAAGAATCGGGGTAGGTTTTGCAAGCCACCGTTAAACTCGCCGAGCGTATTGTTGAGCTTCCTTGACGGAGTATCGTTAGCTCCGATGATGAGATTGAAAGTTGTGTTTGCAGCTTGCGGTATCCACCCTGTTGCGATTACAGAACGATCGCCCCCGTAATTGCCAGATACTGCCGGACTTACGTTTTGGAGCTGCAGGTGAGGGAGCAACAAAGGCTGAGAACCGTTATATAGTGTCGGTGCATAGGGAGGAGTTGGTTCGTTTTCTGCTAGTGCTACAGCTCCTAAAGTCGGAAGCCGTGTGTTGCTGCCATCTCTAGTGTCCGGGATAGTAGTATTGGTGTTGACCATATAAGGTATGGTGCTGCCATCGTAAGTCGCCGCTGTCCCATTAGTTCCCGTCGCAAACCATAGAGAAGTTCTGCCAGGGGTGACAGCAGGGGGAGTAGAGGCAGCACCAATGGTAGTGCCTCCAGTAATTCCTAAAGGCTGCGGATTTGCTGTATCTGTCAACTGATTAGTCCCAGAATTTCTGTCAAAAGCTACGCGGCGAGGGAATCGCTGCAATGCTGCCACGGGCGGATCGACTGTAGATCCAGCTTTAAAATTGCTTCCGGTGCCACCATCAAACGCAGTGTAGTCAGGCGTGGTGTAAGCTGTGCCAGCATTGGCTGCTGTCAGTGGGGATGTCGCCAGTGGATTGACATACCAATCTCCATCGGCACATTCAGAAATCGGTAGTTTTGTGCAAACTTCCATCAGATATTCTGGGAAAGGTCCGCGTCGCTGCACGGGAGTGACAAAGTTGTTGAAGTAGGAGCTGGATAGCGGACCGCCTGCAGCAGGTGCCACATTTGGTGCACTCACGTAATTAGCATCTGTCAGCGGCGTAATGCTAGCACCTGCGATACCACTACCCATTAAATTGCCATCAGTTGCAAATGCTCCGCTGGACAGTCCATTAGTAACAAAGTTGTTGTTGAAAAAGCCTCTTTGTCGGCGGCGCAGTACGGCATCAGCGCCAGCATTATTTCTCAGATCGAAATCTCCCTCGTTGCGGAACCCAAAGCGGTAATTATCTGAAAGCAGTGTGACAGCATCTGCTAGAACTGTTGCCGGTCTCCAATAGTCGCCCCCACAGTTAGGCAGTCTGGGGTCGCCCGCGCGGCAGGCAAAGTTGGGATCTAGAGTGGTGCGGGTGTAAAAATTTCCCCAATCTGATGCCACGACATCTGTAAATTCTTCAACAGGGTTAAAACTCACTGGCGCACCAGGAGTTACAGGTGCATTTCGTCCGTGGGGGTTGAATTGTCCTTTGATGTAAACTGGCAAGTTCGATACCAAGGTCAAACCTTTTTCCCTGACTACATCTGCTACGCCAGTTACTGCTGCGGGAGTGTCGCCCGTACCCCGAAAGAGGAATTGACCGTTAATCAGCATAATGCCGTTTGGCTTGCGGGTGGGATCGAGCCGAGAGTCTGAGGGGCTGAGTCTTTTGCTGGTGGCTTCGTCAAACCCTGCTGAACTGGCAGCACGATAACTACGATCGGGCAGTGCATCATCCCGGCTAGCATATACGATCCCACTGTTGGGCAGCAGCCACTCAGTATCAGTAGTATTTGGTCCTGTAAATGGTGCTCCCCGCAGCCTACCGATATCTAACTGCGTGACTCGAATTTCTAGAGGTTGTCTTTCCTCTAGAGGCTGGTTGTAATTGCCTGTCAATAATGCTGATGGAGAAACAGGTGCTTGGGGGTTAGCGGGTAGAGGACTGCTGAGCGTAAAAGCTTCGTTAACGGCGGTTGTGTCGTCATCTCGATCGACTGCTTTGATTTCTCGGGCATTTAAAAAAGCTACTTCCTGAATTGCTCCGTTAGGAATCAGTGAGGTGTTAGGGCCAGCACCACCTAGAATTGCCAGCGCGCAAATAGTTGAGTCAATTGCAGCTTTTTGTGCCAGAGTGCGATTTTCTTGGGGTACTTGGAGTGCCGTTCTCAATGGTCCGTTGGCAAATCTACCATCTGGAAAAACCATGTTTGCCTGAGCCTCCAAAACTGGATCTCCTCCGCTCAGCAAGCCTGTAGAGGTGTCTGGTGTTGAAAACGAAGGTTGTAAACTTGTTAAACCGGATGGTGGTGATGTTGGGAAGTCATAGGCTATGCCGTTGTTGGAGCCGATAACTGGCTGTTGAGTTCCTATCGCAGGATCTCCACTGGTATTGGGTAGACCAGAAATATTTTTGGCTGTAGAAGCAGTGCTGGGGTCATAGTAGCTACTGACACAGGCAAAAGGGGTTTGGTCTGGATTTGGAGTTGTAGGATCTCTGAAGCCACTGTTAGCGTAGTGATACACTGCCGACGCTCGCATCCGCAAATCGCCTTTGGCATACTTTGCAGTGGTATCAGTAATACCTACAACAGATGTAGCTGCTGTACCCAAACTTGTAATGTCCGCTGCAGCTGGCCACTGCAACCAACTACCTGCTACGTTGTCAAATACTTGAGAACCAGGTCCCAGAGGCGACATCGGCATAGTGTCAGGCCAGACAACGCGGTACTGCTCATCAGTCGTAGTTGCTGGGTCGTCATAAGTCTCGGTGGCTGGGGGGGAAGCAGTAGCAATTGCCGGACCTCGTTTTTGACCGTCTGCATCTGTCCACCTGGGCGGTGGCAGGAAAGAGTTAGTGCGATCGTAGATCCCGGCACTGGTAATGACCCGGAGACCGCCAATGCCGTCTAGAGGATTTCGCGGTATTTGAGCTGCTACTCTTTCCCAAAAACCGTCTCTGAAGGGATTAGCAGGGTCGTATGTTTCTCCCCAACCGTTGCCCCGGTCTGTTTCTCCCACGTCAGCGAGCTTGGTGAGTTGAGAGATCCGCTGGCGTGTTCTACTGCCATCTACATATTGTGGATCTTTACCTAAAAACTTTTGACCGCTTTCAGACCACCGCTGTGTTGGTAGGTTATTGCCTACCACTACGCGATCGCCCAACCGCTCTTCATTTACATTAGATGGTAGTGGCGAGCCATCAGCGTGTGTTGTGTTTAGCTGAGCCACATCTAAGGAGAGTTCTGTCGGACCTGAGGTACTGCCTTCATCAGTAGTAGAGTCTCCTGTAGGAAAGCTCCATTCATCTTGAGGTCTTAGCTTATCGCCACTTTCTCGAATATAAGAACTCTTTGCTGTGCCAGCAACAACTCCTGCATCACTTACGAGCGATGCTTCTGCAAAAGGCACTTTCCGCAGTCGCTCTCTAAAATATGCTTCCAAAGCATCATCCCTTTTCTGGGGCGGGTTTGCGCTGCCGGCAGGAGGATTTACTGCTAGCTTAACTGACACAGGGTCGTTATCACCTGTTGGATCGAGTTCCTTGTGACCCTGTACCAATGCGTTTAACCTTTGCGAGTAAGCGTTGCTGTTGTAAAGTACATCAAGGCTAGTGTTGGTAATGGATTGATTGGTGGTGTCAATTGCCGGTGACCCTGCATCTGGCTGGGCTGGATCTGTTTTAGTTTTGAAAAGATGTACTTCTACAGGGTTTCGGGTTGTGCTATTTCCTGCCCACCCACTTACTACATTTCCCGCTACAGCTATTCTGCTATTTTCTGCATCGTAAAAACAAGAGCGCTTGCTGCTAACTTCAAATAGTCTTACACTTCTAGCAGCATTTAATCCCGTTACCAATAAGTTGCTGTTGGTAAATATCCGTCCGTTGAGGTTCAGCGGAGGTCCCGGAGATATATCCAGATCGTCTTCATATACAACTGCATTGTTGCTGAGGGGAACCCGAACTTGATCTTGCTGGTATTCTAGTGCTGATATGCTGCTAATCCCCGTGAAAGCTTGAAACCTATTATCTAAGCCGTTTGCTGTGATATCGTCCTGTGTAATCGGTACGTTTACCGTATAGACAAAGAAACTTTTTTTCAGTTTGCCGTCGAGTTTGTACCACCCAGAATCTCCCACCAAGGTAGCCACGGTGTTCCCTGAATCCTGTGTAGCACAAGCAGGATCTAACGCTCCCAAAGACATCGGTGGGGTTCTGGCATCCAATGGCTGTCTCACCCTTGAGAAATTACCAACAGTATTCGGATCGCCAGTAGCTATGCGGGGAGGGCTTCTAAAGAATATTCCATATAGAGTAAAAGTATCAAATCGACCGTCGTTGTTTGTATCGACAGGATATCTCCAACCTGTATTGATCGCCTCACTTTCTATTTGTGTGTTGTCGATCGTTATCAGCGGAGGTCTTGTAGGATCGTCGCTTGCGCCAGCCTGTAAGCTATTTCCATTATTGACGGGATACCTAAGTATTAAACGCTCCTCGTCCCCAAAGCTATACGAGTCTCTTTGCCCTGCTGCAGGAATTGCTGATAGCATTCGATACAATTCTGCATCTGTAGGAGTACCCGTCACTTGCCGACCTTCCCCGAGCATAAATTCTATTTTCGCCTTCGCCCGATCGAGCGCGGGAGTTGCCGCTGCCAGCACCTGCTGGTTCACCCGCACGTTGCGCGCCGTATTCGCCCGATCGAACGATCGCAGTACAATCGCCACTGTCAGCAAAATCACCACCAGCAACACCATAGTCACCGTCGGCAGCACGAAACCCGCCACCGGCAATCTCGATCGCCTTGCCATCGCCGCCAGAGTTCGCAGCATTGCTCTCATCAGCCGCTTCGCCCCCGATCGAGTCACACCGAGAATCCGGCGCAGCAGCGATACGATAACTTTGGTTAATTTGCTCTTATACATGACGCCTTCCCGAATCTTTTCAGAGATGGTCTCGCAGGTAGAGACTGCTTGACAGTACGATCCTATTTCTAGGATTCCCAATTTTCCCAAACTTCTTATCAGCCCCTTGCACAAATTCACAAAATGTGTACTTTGGCTGAAAAATAAAACCCGAAAATCCGCAACCCACTTAAGCGACAATATATTATTCGCCGAAAGATTTGCGCTGCAAGGATTTGAGCTTGGGAACTCCAGTCTAGTCTAGTTCGATCTGATTGTCAGTGCCCAGCAGGCACAGGAGGAAGGGTGGGGTGCGGGAGGTGAGATCCCCCCTAACCCCCCTTAAGAAGGGGGAGACCGGAGGTGCTTTGAGATTTTTTGCTGCGGCGTCGAGATCCCCCCTAGCCCCCCTTAAAAAGGGGGGGACTGGAGGTGTTTTGAGATCTTCTGCTTCGACCCGAAGAACTGAAACCGCTCTTACTCCCCCCTTCTTAAGGGGGGCTGGGGGGATCTCCACTCACAAATCAGCGCCAGAAAATAGAGAACGCTCGATCGCACCAACCAACCCAATGCACTCTTACTCCCCCCTTCTTAAGGGGGGCTGGGGGGGATCTCCACTCACAAATCAGCGCCAGAAAATAGAGAACGCTCGATCGAAAAACAGTAGACTGGTACTAGATTTGAGCTTAAGCTGACTAATGATGGGGGAATCGTGCACAAACTAAACGACTCCAACTTCCACCTACCTTACAACCCAAAACTCATCCCGATCGCCAAAGAACTTCGGAAAAATCCCACTCCTGCTGAAAAGAAACTTTGGCAGGATTTTCTAAGAAACTTCCCTTTTCGAGTTTTGAGACAAAGACCGATCGATAACTTTATTGTAGATTTTTATTGTGCTGCTTTAATGTTGGTAATTGAGGTTGATGGGGAAACTCATTTTACGGAACAGGGAAAACAATCTGATGCAGAAAGAACAGCGATTTTAGAGGGATACGGACTCAAAGTTGTTAGGTTTACAAATGTTGAAATGTTCCAGAGTTTTGAGGGAGTTTGTCAAGTATTGTTGGGTGAGTTAGCTCGTCAATATCCGAGTCTCGATCCCCCCTAGCCCCCCTTAAGAAGGGGGGGACTGGAGGTAGTCAAAGTCCCCCTCACGAAGGAGGAGACTGGAGGTAGTCAAAGTCCCCCTTCTTAAGGGGGATTTAGGGGGATCGAATTTCTCAGGTAGCGCGATCGAATTTGGTTAGGTGCAATCTCTTATAATTCCTAGAGGCTAAAACTTAAACATGGACTTTCAAACAAAACATGAAGAGGACTTGAAAATAGTCCCCACAGTCGAAGAAGCTCTGAATAATATTTCTCTCAGATGGCCAGAACTAAAAAGCAATTGCGATTCCAGTCCTGTATTCATATTTTCTGCCGGTTGGAGGTCGGGTTCAACACTTTTGCAAAGGTTAGTAATGTCATCCGGTTCTATTATCGTATGGGGCGAACCCTACGGGCGCGCCGGATTAATCGACAATTTATCCAGCTCGATCGCATCAATTACCAATAACTATCCCGCTCCTCAATGGTTTATTGATGAAATTTTAACCGATCGCACTTCACCCTCTGACTTGGCAGGTGAATGGATTGCCAATCTTTATCCCGAAATACATTACTTACTTGAATCTCATATCTCCTTCCTGCTCAATCTTTTTGAAAAGCCAGCAAAGACAAGGGGAATAGATCGTTGGGGTCTAAAAGAAGTGAGGCTGACTGTAGATAATGCTATTTACTTAAAATGGCTGTTTCCCAAGGCAAAATTCCTGTTTTTGTATAGGAATCCTTACAATTGTTATGCTTCATTTCAGGGATTTTACTGGTACAAAAGATGGCCGATCGAGCCTGTATACACGCCAGAGCAGTTTGGAGCGCATTGGAAAAATTTACTTGAAGGATACATCGCAAGCAGTCATAAAGTAGATGGAATGCTCATCAAATATGAAGATTTATGCAATGAAAACTTCGATCTTGCGAGTTTAGAAAATTATTTGGAACTCAAGCTCAATAAAAGCACGCTGGCAAAGGTTATATACAGCACAAAGCGTGCGGTACCGCCAGAAGAATTGAGATTGTTAAGCAGTGCAGTAAATCCTTTAGCTAAGGAACTGGGTTATGAATTGGAAGAATGATATCGAACTTCCATTGCGCGCAAAAATACGATCGCCCGCCAAAAAATATCAAACTGCGATCGTAGCATTTTCTGGCACGGGCTCAATTTCCTCCGGCTTAGCGTAACGGCGGCAATCTTCAAAACTGCGGGCCGCCAGCCAGTTAGGATTTTGAGCCGCCTCGCAGCCGATATTGTAGAATTCGTATTTGCTAACACCAACTTTCCGTACTCCGCAATGCGGAATTTACGCACTTCAAAAACTGTAAATTTGTGGTTTAACCCCAGTCAACCGCTCAAACCAAGAATTACCACAAACCACCCTATTTTAAGTAAGTATAAATTCTTAATTACCAAATTTTTTGGCAACGTTGTGCCGTGCGATACCGGCAGATTTGCGCATCCTTTGTCACAATACAAAACTGTTGTTTTCGATACTTTTTTCGCCAATAAACTGCTGTACTCTTGGCAAGCTCGTTGTCTAAAACCCTCTTAAATTCAAGCTTTTTCCCCTGTTTGCCTTATGCTGTCGCGATCGATTGCAAAACTTTAAGGTTTTGTAAATAAACATGAATAAAGCTTGCGTTAGAATATAAACAATTGAGTCTGAATTGCGATCGTCTCGGTGCACAGAATGTTAAGATAAATTCAGACAAACTTATTCCTCCAGATAGATGACATTTTGGAGGAAAGCACTCAGTAAATTGATAGGCTCGCTAACCAAGCGATGCTCCTGAGGAAAACATATGGTATTGACACATCCTCTACAAGCATTGGAAGCAATCTTGAGACACAAAGATTCAAGTATTGGAACGATCGACCAAAAACGTAGTAAAAATTACTCGGGGGCGAATATTGTTCCAGCTCCCAAAGAACGAATAGACTGGTGTATCCAAATGGAGATGCTGATGAGTGATGTGAAATCTTCCTGCACCAACGAAGAGATTGCTGCGTGGCTGCGGGGATTGCTGACAGTAGCTTGGGCGGACGGCAATTTTGACGAAGACGAGCAAAAACTAATTGCTTCTTTAGCAAGCGACGGCTCGTTTCCCGTATCTGCTGAAGCAGGTTTTGAACCCATTCCCCCAGAGGAACTAGCTGCTGTTTTAGGAAAAGGCACCGCTGCAGGCGAGAATTTTTTGAGGACTGCAGTAATGGTAGCTTTAGCAGACGGCACGTACTCCTTCTGCGAAGATGAGGTACTCTACCAGTTTTGTACTGCGTTGGGACACAGCCCCGCGGCGCTCGAATCGCTGAGGCACACAATAGAAGACACCGAGTGCAAGCCGCAACCCGGGCCCAGCAAAGAAGCAGCCGTTCCCTTAAATACTGGAGTTAGCAACCTTGCCACTCTGCACCACCAGCAACACCATCACGATGTGTTGCAGCCGGTCAAAAACTGGCTTGACGGCTGGGAAGTTCACGATCCCAGAGTCGCGCACTTCGTCTGCAAAATGATTCCGCCCCAGTGTCCCTTCGAGCGGGATATAGTTTTGTTCGGCCGCAAAATCGTGCATGTTCCGCCGATGTGCAAAATTAACCCGCTGTACGAACAGTTAGTGGGGATGCGCTTTCGGGCGCTGAGCTACTTGGCAGATGATTGCAAAGAAGATATATCGTCCTATTGCTAGTTGACAGTTGGTAAGGAGTTTTGAGTTTTGAATTTTGAGTTTTGAGTTAAACACAGTTCTGAAGTTCAAAACTCACAACTTAAAACTCAGAACTTCCCCTCTCCCCCGCTCGCGAAAGTTTTTGTAAGTGCGAGCGTCCCCGCTCGCGAGGGTTTTTATGAGTGCGAGCGTCCTCGCTCGCAAAGGTTTTTGTAAGTGCGAGCATCCCCGCTCGCGAAGGTTTTTGTAAGTGCGAGCGTCCCCGCTCGCGAAAGTTTTTATGAGTGCGAGCATCCCCGCTCGCGAGGGTTTTTATGAGTGCGAGCATCCCCGCTCGCGAGGGTTTTTATGAGTGCGAGCGTCCCCGCTCGCGATCGTGGTTTAATTGACTCGAATTTGGTATAATATCAGATTCGAGTTAGCCAGCCATTTTAATGCTGTGCCGACTAATGACTAAAGACTATTGACTAAAATATTATGCAATTTATCGATCGAGCCGAAATTCAAGTTGTCGCGGGCAAAGGCGGCGACGGCATGGTAGCTTTCCGCAGGGAAAAGTACGTGCCAGCAGGCGGACCTTCCGGCGGTAACGGTGGCCGCGGCGGTTCCGTATTTTTAGTAGCGGTGGAAAGCCTGCAAACGCTGCTGGATTTTCAGTACAACCGCATTTTTAAAGGTCAAGATGGGAAAAAGGGCGGCCCGAAAAATATGACCGGTGCTAGCGGGGACGATCGCGCGATCGAAGTTCCTTGCGGTACAGTAGTTTACGATGCTTTCACCGGCGAACCTTTAGCAGATTTAGTCGAGCCCGGAGAGACTTTTTGCGCTGCCAAAGGCGGCAAAGGCGGCTTGGGAAATAAATGTTTTTTAACCAATTCCAACCGCGCCCCCGATTATGCAACGCTAGGAGGAGAAGGAGAACAAAAATTTTTGCGTTTGGAATTGAAACTGTTAGCTGAAGTCGGAATCATCGGCTTGCCGAATGCCGGAAAATCAACGCTAATTTCAGCTTTGTCGGCAGCGCGACCCAAGATAGCAGATTATCCGTTTACAACCTTAATTCCGAATTTGGGAGTAGTGAGAAAACCCAGCGGCGACGGTACAGTATTTGCCGATATTCCGGGATTGATTGAAGGCGCGCATGCAGGCGCGGGACTCGGTTACGAATTTTTGCGGCACATCGAACGGACGCGATTGCTGCTGCATTTAATCGACATTACAGACGCAGATCCGATCGCGAATTACAACACGATTCAAGAAGAATTGCAAGCTTACGGGCGAGGTTTAGCAGATCGCAAGCAGATTTTAGCATTGAATAAAGTAGATGCGATCGACTTGGAAAGCGAAGAAATTAGGAATTTAATAGCTAGATTGAAAGAAATTAGCGGAGTGCAAATCTTGTTAATTTCCGCTGTCAGTCGAGTGGGATTGGATGAATTGATGCAAGAAGTGTGGCAGCAACTCGACGAAATGAATGAAAGCGAAGCAGCAGGGTTACTGACAGCCGGAGTATCGCAGTGAAAAGCAATATTACTATTTGCTAAATATGCAACAGCTTATTTTACAGCTTTCAAATCTGCAAACCAAATAGCAACTTCATCATCTCGATTGTCCTTAAACTTAGTCCATGTTGTTGCTTGGATAAATTTCTTCTGGATTCGCAACCGCCTCTTTTCATCTCGATCTATACTTTTAGCAAGCACAAGTATCGCTCTTAAATCTTGAGATGTTGTGATTTTGCGATTAGTCTCCTGCCCTTCAGCTTCTTCATTGAGCGGGAGGAACCTAGATTTGATTTCCAACCACCAAGAGAAACGAATATCTCGATTGTCTTTAACAAAAACCACAACATCTTTAGGGGATGTTACAACCGAATTAATTCGAGCAACTACCGACTTGACATCGTGCTTTGATAAAAGAGGCATATAGAGAAAATTATCTCCAGACACGTAATCTTTACGCAGGTTTGCTGCCGTAGCAGCATCTGCTAAGGAACTTAGCGGTGGCATTAATAAAAAAAACATCAATGCCAGCGATGCTAAAACTTTTGATATTTTGGATGCTTGCAGATTGAAAATCAAGTGCAGGTATGAAGTTACAATATAAAATACAGTAATTACCAAAACACTCGAGCTATAACGACCGATCCCAAAATTTAAAAGATTTATTCCTGTTTTTTGAGATATATATGCGATGAATAAAAAGGGAATACCCGTGATACAACACCAAAAAGTCAGAGCTTTTTTGTCCCATATGTTTTTGGCGCAGTACAGGCAAAAACAAGCAATTACTAAAGTTCCGCCGAGTCCTACAATCGTTTTAAAAATCTCAGCTTTTTGAGAAATATCTAAACCAAATAAATTTTCAACAATTGCATTCGCATACATCAAAAGCCTTTTTTCGGCAAAAATTTCTGAATTGAATAGACCCAAACCTGGAGCAGCCAGTAAAGCTACCAATAAACGGAATCCTCTAGTATAAGGCGATGGAGATTGAATAGCAGCTTCAAACTGTTCTACAGCACTATTTACTCCCGCCAGCGATCGGTGGATTGCCGTCAGTAACAAAACAGGAAATAAAGTACATACCGCAAAAACTCCCAATAAAATTAAGCGCTTGCGTAAGGGATAGTTTCGCTTGAAAAATAACAAATCAATACCTATATATGTCGCCACACCTAATGAAACTAAGAATCCGGAATATTTTAACCAGTAAACTCCTCCCAAAAGCAGACCTAATAAACTTGAATGAACTAACAGATGGTTGAAAGGTTTACTGGGGAAATCGAGTTGCCAGCAAAAATAAATAGTGTAGAGCAACAACCACGGCAATACCGCCCACGGGATGATATCTCCGGCATAAAAAATAAACGCGCATCCAATTTCTAGATAATAAACAGAGAGCAAGCAAGATACAATTATTTTTGCTCTTAAATCGGAGCCGATCGCCTCTACTAACTTAATACACCCTATCCCGCCGACAACAAACAAAATGTATGCGGTGGTTCTGGCTGCGACTCCTAAAGGCAAGCCAATCGCAGTTAAAGGTAAAAATGCCATTGAGACACCCGGAGCGTGCCATACGATCCAAGTTTGCAGGTTTTGAGATATGTCTTTGGGATTTGCTGTTACCAGACAGTTAAGCAAACTAGATTCTCCTCTCAACCACTGTTGGATGCCTTTCAATTGAGGGATCGGATCGAACTCTATTTGGTAAGCAAAAACAGAGCTAACAGTAAAAAATATAGCGGTCAAAACAATGAATATTAAATAGGGTGCCGAGTTCCGACATCGTAAATTTCTTAAATTCATAATTTTATTTTTATGCAAAAATATTACTATATCTCGGAAAATTATTTTTGCCGTTTCTCTTTATATTGATTTAATTTTTGCGATAGCTTATATAGCAATTACGAAATTGTTGTGGCAAACAAAACACTACTTTTTCTGTTCGATCGCACCTCCATCTCGTGGTGGATTCCGTAAAAAGGGGGACTTTGAGAAGACTCCTGTCCCCCCCTTCTGTAGGGGCGGTGCCCCCGTGCCCGCCCCAGGCTAGGGGGGATCTAGCCTTAATCGCCAAACAGTAGTCTCTGAAAGGATTTGACCTTAAGTTGACACCAATGGGCGAAGCGCAAGCGGAGGGAGTGCCGTGTCCCTAAAGGTTTGGCGATTAAAATAAAGGGGGTCTCAAACCCGGATTTGGTATTAATTGCGAATTCGCCCGTTATAATCGACTCTCACCCCTCCATCTCGCGAAACGGTGACAACTGTCTCTACAAAATAAACAGATGAACCGGGCCTGTATCCTTTAAAAGTAAATGTCCAACTGCCGTTGCCGTTATCTACAAAAGGCGATTCTGCAGAAGTACCGTGCATCGATGCTTCCGCTCGATAATTGCCCAAACCGCCGTTAATTTTTTCTGCTGCTTGACGCGCTAAATTTTTCGCGCGATTCAGTTCGATATTATTGGAAATAATTGTGATGTCGTCCTGCCGGGATTGGGCGTAATAATTTGGATTGCTGAAGGCGGGGGAGATTCCTGCTGCGAATACAGTTGCCAGGGCGATCGAATAAGCAAGTCGGTTGCTGAGTTTCATCTTACAAAGTGAGTTATTTATAGTTTAAGAAAATCTACAAGACTTGCGGGAAAATTTCGGGATTTTTGGCGAAAAATTTAGAGGGGTCAAGTTCGATCGAATTCGATCTAAATCGATGAAAAATAGACGCTGCGATGGCTTGGCCAGCCACAGACGCATTTCAACCAAGGAAACCGGTTTTTTGAGGAAAATTCTTGATTGTAGCGGACAGATTCGCTAAAAACCCGGTTTCTGACCCCCCAGCAGCCAGATGTATTTACTATCCCTGGAGCGATAAATGTCTTTTGGGGCGGTTAGAGTATTTCGCTATGAAAAAATAGACTCAGCGATCGCCATGACGAGATGCTTTTGTTGACCTGCGCTCTTGGTGTGCCAGCCTCTGCTAACCTATCATATGCAATATGGAGTCATCCGACAGCAAACAGTAGATAGTAGCTGGCAACAGGCAGAAGCAACCCCGCAGATCGATCCTCGGGCTGACAACTCTGGTAGCGAAACAGGTGCTTGCATCTCAAAGTTTTCTATCTATAATAAGTACCGCCGCCGAATGATTTCAGCTTTTTTAGGTAAGTTTGTTGCAAGCCGCATTCCCAGAGGTCCCCGCCTTGAATTCTCATAAATACAAAATTCAAGCTCTAATTGCTGAGATTGACGAGGTACTCAGCAAGCCCGCGCCCCGCTTGCCTTGGACTGGTTCGATCGATACTGTCCACCAGCGCCATCTTTTAGAGCGAGTTCGCACCTATCTTGTTTCCCAAGACTCGAAGCTACCGGCGGGCAAAAAGCCGCCCGACAACCAAAATTTACCCCTGGCACCGGTGCGGGTGCCTCCACCGCCACCGCGTCCCCCGCAGCCTCCCGCCGCAGCTAGACCCTCCGCCACCGAGCAAATCGTGCAGGCTGTTACAGAAGAAATCGGCAACCTGCGCGACAACTTGACGCAGCCCCTCCAAGAGGACATCCAAGCCCTGCGCCAAGAACACAGATCTCTAATTGAAGAAATCAAACAGCTTGAAGCCCGACGCCAGCAGCAGCAATCCCTCGCGCAGCAGCAAGCCAACCAACAGCAAATTATTTCCGAATTCATGCAGGCGCTGACGGGTCAATTGCAAGAAGCTTTCGCCCGCAGCGCTTACCCAATGCCGGGGAATTTGTCAACTCAGCATTTGGAGGCAGGTAGCGTACCAATGGCGTTAGGTGCTGCCTCCGACTCGGGGCTGGCGGCAGGTCAGGAAATGGCGGGAGAACTCCCGATGCTGACGCCGGCCGAGAGGTTAGAGCAAATGCAGCAGTTCCAAGCCCGCGCTGACAGCTTGATGATGCGCCTCGATTCGACGCTGAATGTGGTGTTCGAGACTTTGCACGACAACTTGCAAAACTATCAAGAATCTTTGGAACAGGGACTTGACAGAATGCACGGTTTGGGGCAGCAAAGCGAGGCAATGTTCGCGGCCTGGGTAAACCGTTTGGCGGAACAGTTGGGACGCGAAACCTATTCCTGGACTCAACGCCCGATCGACCTGACTGGCCGAGAAGCCGACGCCTCAAGAACGATCGACCCCACTGCTGCAGAGTCGATGCTGCCAAACACAGCCCGATCGCGCCCTGTCGAGACGCCAATTCCCGAGCCGGTCGAGGAAAACCGCAGCAGTGACGAAATCGCAGAACAAGACAGATTTCCCTATGCGGGTTCAGAAGTTTCCCCGCAGTTCGGACAGTTGAGGCGCGATCGCGATCGCACTCCCACCCCCATCTCGCTGCCGGATTTGGAAGAAAATTTGTTCGGCACCGAACCGATGGGTTCGCCACCACCAGCCTATTCAGAGGCTGAAGTAGAAACTGCCGCATCAGAAACAGATGACAATGTTGAAGATGTGTATGCTAGTTTGTTCGCGACAGAGGAAATTGCCGACCTGGAACTCGAACCCTTCGTTCTGGAAAATACCGAAACTGCTGCAGAAATGTCAGCCGAAACCTCTCAAACTCCTGCTGAATCCCCAACTGTAGAGCTTCTAACTACTGAAAATTTGTTTGCAAATTTGTTGGATGAAGGCGAATCTTTGGGCGATTTTCTAGCAGGAGAAGATTCAGATTTTGTCATCGCTAATTCTGTAGAGGAGCTAACTTTAGATACTTCGGATTTATTTGAACCCCAAATTGCACCACCTGAGGTTCCACAATCCGAAATTCCGACAGGGGAACTGCAAATTGATACGGGCGATCGCTCGGCACCTTCAGTACCCCAGCAGCCGGTTGCTGCAACACAGGCCCCAGAAATTAGCCCTGCCCCAAGGCAGGCCCGAGTGCCCAGCGCCCAAGACGTTCAAACGGGCGAATTCGGCTCGGATTCTGATGATTTTTACATTCATGCTTCGCCGGACGAAAATTTGTTACCGGTTTTGGAGGAACCCCAGGAACCGGAAGACCGCAGTATAGATTTAGACAACAACACGCTGCAACAGTTGGAAGCGGATTTGTACAATCTGGAAGGACTGGAAACTTCTGCATCCGGCCGCGCGCCACTGGGACTCGATTACTCAGAGGCGGGTGCAGACAATCCGTTCACCGAGGCTGCCGGGGAAGAATCCGGGACTCTGGAGGATTTGTTTGCAGATGTGTTGGCAGGTTCGCCGTCAGATGAAGCCTTAGATGAAGCCTTTAGTTTGGAAGCGGAACTCGATGCTGAGTTGTTTGCCGAATCTGAAGACCCGAATGTTACTTTAGATGACATTTTGGCGAGTTTGGGTCAACCAGACACAGAGCCCGTGAGGACTCTCAATCCGGAGCATGGAACTGTCGGGGAAACTCTTCCCGACAGTCAAAAAAAAAAGCTAATTTCGATCGAACCGCCTGAAACTGCTGCGGGTGTTGGCTTTGCTGCGATCGCCCCTGGATTCCCGGAATCTGAAACTCAATCTGGCAAAGGCTGGCATTCTAACTGGTATTTGGGCGTTGACTTCGGCACTACCGGGCTGTCGGCTGCTTTGCTCGATCGCGCTAGCGGCCAGTTGTACCCGATTTTCTGGGAACCGAAACAGCATTCGGAAACTTCGGAGTCTGAGGTTTCCGAACCTGAGGCAATCTTTCGGATTCCCCCGGCTGCTGTGTTAGGGGACAGAGAGCGATTTGCAGGCAGCGAGGAATCCGCCCTGCCCAATTTCAAACTGCCTTTAAAAGTCGGCGTTCCTTACCTGCGGGAAGCTGGGGGAGTTTACGAACCGGTGTTTTTGCAGTCCCCAAATCGGGAAGTATCGATCGCCATGCCGCTGCAAGGTTTGCGGGCTTTGCTCGCTACTTTAAATCCGAGGCAAAATCCGTCAATTTCCGATCGACCGGCACAATTTGCTGAAAGTTCCGAGCCTGCAATCTCGATTCCCGATTTTACCTGCAAGGCTGCCGGACTGGAGCAGTCCGTTTTGGAAACAGCGCTGCTGGATTTGCGGGGCGTTATCTTGGGAACTCCGGCCGGTTGGTCTGATGCTTATCGGTTTAATTTGCGGGAGGCTGTTTTGGGCGCGGGCTTGGTAAGTTCGAGTTCGCAGATTTTTGTGGTGGAAGATGCGATCGCGACTTTGCTATCGGCTGTAACTCCTGTTAACAATCCAAATTCGATCGACTCTGCTGGTGGCGGATCTGTTGCTGGCGATCGGCAATCCGCGCCGCTGGTGCTTCGCCCTTCCTCTTTTAGCGGGGGAACTTTAATTATTAATGCTGGCGCGACGACGGTGGAATTAGCTTTAGTCGATTTGCCGGAAAATATTCAAGATTTAACTCATGCCGATTTTGCCTGCCACAGTTTTGATTTTGGTGGCGATGCTTTCTGTCGGGATATCATCTGTCAGTTGCTTGCCAAAAATGAATTATTGGGGATGAAGCTTGCTGCGCCTCGCCCCGGACATCCAGATTTGAGCGATCGCTATAAATTAGAGCAACAGTTGCAGGGTTCCGATCTCGGGCGGCAACTGCTAGCTGCGGCGAGAAATTTGAAAGTGATTTTGCAGCATCAAGAAAGCTTTATTTTAGAAGTCGATGGGCATTTTTGGGAAGTGAAGCGCCGGGATTTGGAAACTGAAGTTTTAGTGCCTTTCGTACAGCAATTGAACCGGGAATTAAATGCTTTGTTAAGCCTGGTGGGAATGTCGGCGGTGGGAATCAATCAGGCGATTTGTACCGGCGGGATGGGTACTTGGCCGGCAATTGCCCGCTGGCTGCGGCAAAAACTGCCAAACGCGATCGTCATTCAAGACTCAGAATTAGAGTTCGATCGAGAATACAAAAACACCAATTTTAATTTTAAAACCTGTCGCGTTGCTCGCGGATTGGCAAGTTTGCCTCTCTACCCCCAACTTTTAGATTTATCGCGGCAGCAATACAGCGACTTTTTTATTCTGTGGGAATTAATGCGGGTTATGGGAGCAGAAATTTTCAGCTTTGAAGAAATTGTGCAATTATTGCAGCGCGCGGGTGTCAATACCCGCAACTGCGAACCCCGGATTTTAGCAATTTTGGAAGGAAAATTGCCCGATGGCATGGTGCCTCGGGAGGCAGATTTCATGCTGCTAACTGAGGAGTCGAGGCAAAATCCCGACTGGCAAGAAATTTTGGCAGAGCCGCTGTTCTTTCAAGAGGTGCCTGCAGGTTATCGCTTGAATGTGGAACATGCCGCTGTTGTCCGCGAATATTTAGGCAAAATCGCGTCTGACAGCCAGCAAAAGCTGTTAGAGCCGCTAACAATTGCTTGGGAGAGTCGCGCCCGGATGTATCAGTAATTTCACTGTAATTTTCATATATTAATAAAAAATACACAGTAACTTTACAAAACTGTTGGTTTTGTTTAAAGATTGTGCAAACCTCAGCAGTAAAGGTTAGAGAGTCTCGTAAGATAGGTTGCATAAGCAATCTAGGACTTGCGCGCTCTGACCCAAGAAATCGAGTTGTTTGCCGATATTAAAGGCGATCGATCCTGTATTTTAGCGAACAAATCCGGTTGTTGCTTGATTCCTTAAAGGAACGCCGATCGTCTCGATCCGGATCGGCTCTAAATCAACCAAATTATCTCAAATGCTTTCTTTATTTGTTCGGGAAAATACTTACCAGGTGCGTGTATCAAGAAGACCAGTACACCGATCCGTAACCAGCAAGGCAAAACGGTCGATCGATATTTTAGGTGCACTGCTGGGACTGGCGATTACTGCTGCGATAGCGGTGCCGGTAGCAGTAGCGATGGCGTTAGACAGTCCCGGCCCCCTGCTGTACAGCCAAACGCGGTGCGGTTTTAGGGGGCGGCGTTTCAAAATCTGGAAATTTCGATCGATGGTGGTGGGCGCAGACAAGCTGAAACATTTAGTTATTAACGAAGCTAAGGGCCATATTTTTAAGAATGAAAATGACCCGCGCATTACTCGCATTGGCCGGTTTTTGCGGAGGACGAGTTTGGATGAATTGCCTCAATTCTGGAACGTGTTGGTAGGAGACATGAGTTTGGTGGGAACTCGACCGCCCACTCCCGATGAGGTTGCTGCTTACGATAGTTCTCACTGGCAGCGTTTGAATGTCAAACCGGGCATGACTGGCGAGTGGCAAGTTAACGGGCGTTCTGAAGTTAAAGATTTTGAGGATATCGTGCGGATGGATCTGGACTATCAGAAAAAATGGTCTTTGATCTACGACTTTAATTTGATTTGCAAAACGGTGTGGGTGGTGCTGAGTAAAAGCGGCGCGTGTTAAATGGGTAGATTGTTGTGGGTTGTCTGGTTAAGAAGGAAGAAGGAAGAAGGAAGAAGGAAGAAGGAAGAAGGAAGAAGGTTGTCAGTGAGCAACTACATTCTGTATATAATAAATAATATAATAACGCAAAAAAGTATGTTACTCGAATTGGCGATCGGGGATGCTTACGGTGCTGGTTTTGAGTTTGTTGGTGAAGAGACGATCGAACTGCATAACAATCTTAACGGTTATCTAAAACATCCCCATCACGACATTAAACCCGGATGCTACACGGACGATACGCAGATGAGTTTGGCTGTAGCAGAAGCTATTATCAGTCAAGAACCTTGGACGCCGGAACTTTTAGCCGCGAAATTTGTGGAAGCTTTTCAGCGCGATCGGCGAGTTGGTTATGCAAGCAAGTTTTACAATTTTTTACTAGAAGTTCGAGATGGCAAAGAATTTTTAGAAAAGATTAACTTCGCTAGCGATCGCAGTGGCGCGGCGATGCGGGCCAGTCCGATCGGTATTTTTCCAACTATTGAAAAAGTCATCGAAAATACTACAATTCAAGCAGCAATTACTCACAATACGACTGATGGCATTAATGCAGCTAGAGCGGCCGCTTTGATGTCGCATTATTTTATTTACCAGCTAGGTTTAAAGCAGGATTTAGGCAATTTCCTGGAACAGCACGTATCAGGTGAATGGTCGGTTCCTTGGGTAGGGAAAGCGAGCGCTAAAGGTATAGACTGCGTTAGAGTGGCTATTACTGCTGTCATGCGGAACGATCGCCTGAGCAAACTCCTGCAAGATTGCATTGCTTTTTCTGGGGATGTGGATACAGTAGCAACTATTGCTTTAGCCGCTGCTTCCTGCTGCGGAGAAATTACCCAAGACCTGCCAGAAAATTTGGTGCAAGGATTAGAAAATGTAGCTTACGGCAGGGATTATATCATACAATTAGATCGACAATTAATGAATTTAATGGTGCGGTAAAGTGACTGCGACATTCCCGGGACGATCGCACGCAATAAGATTCGTTTGTAGTGTGGACTTTAGTCCGCAGCCTGAGAGCGGACTCGCATTCCGCACGATCGATCGGTTTTTGTTATGGTAATCAGCCGGACATGATATTATTGCATTTTCCTTCTTTCTTCTTTCTTCTTCCTTCTTCCTTCATGTTATGAATTTACCCAATCTGATTACTTTTTCTCGCTTGCTAGGAGTGCCTTTTCTGCTCTACGGTTTGTCCGAACCAACCGTACAAAGCCGCTGGATTTGCGTGGTGATTTTCGTAATAGCTGCGAGTACGGATTGGTTGGACGGCTATTTAGCTAGAAAACTTAACCAAATTACCGACTTGGGAAAATTTCTCGATCCATTAGTAGATAAATTGTTAGTGATAGCACCGCTTTTAGCTTTAATTGAATTGGGAAAAGTGCCTGTTTGGGGAGTATTTTTGATTTTGGGTCGAGAGTTGACAATTGCAGGTTGGCGCGTTAATAAAACAACTATTTCGGGAGCCAATATTTGGGGCAAATTGAAGACAGTAAGTCAGATTGTCGCGATCTCCATTCTCATCGCACCTCTATCTGAAGCATGGAATTTGCCGGCGATAATTGCTTTTTGGGTTTGCGTTGCTTTAACTTTGATTTCTGGGGCGATTTATTTGTGGCCGGAACAGGCGGCTAAAGTTGATAGTTGATAAAGGTTTGTAGTGCGGACTTCAGTCCGAGAAGAGCGGACTGAAATCCGCACTAAGAACATCCAATCGCGTTCGATAGATTTGTAGAGATGTTTGTAGGGACATGGCAATGCCCATTGGTATCAACTTAAGAAATTTGGGAGGCGATCGCACTCTCAATGAAAGTGACGATCGCTCCTGACGACAACTCACCTCATGCGGCGGGTTAAAATCAGAAAAAGTATCGCCCCTGTGTCGCATGGGCACTCAATTGTATGAGTCGAAAAGGTTCAGTACGATCGGGCAATCCAGACTTGCGTCGAGCCACGCAACTACCGGGTCCGCCGATCGCAGAAATAGAAGCTCTGCTGTGGCAGTGGCTGACTCCTTCTAGCTTTAAGCCGTCACGTTTAACTCCAGGGGACAAAAAACTGCGCGATCGATTGTTGACGTTACCAGTAATGATGCATTGGTAACAAGTTAGAAGGGAGGAGATTTTGTCAATACCCTTTTGGATAGAAATCAGATTGAATAATAATGATAATCAAACAAAGGTCAAGGTGGGA
>JALOON010000071.1 GCA_025454405.1 Oscillatoriaceae cyanobacterium Prado104
CTTGCCAAGTATTGCTTAAACTTTGAACTAATAGCTGTATTGCCTGAGTTTTTTCAGCGGGAGTTAAGGCAAGGAGTTGTTTTTCTAATTCTTTCAGTGCCATTGTTTGCTATCTCAATCATTTTTTATAATTGTTTATTCAATTTAGTCTGGGGAAGCATTGTCATCAGCCCAGGCATTTATCAAGTGAGTGGCGGTGCGATCGGGGAATGATTTTAGGATTATAGCATCGGCAGCACTTAAACGGGGAGCTAGACTTGGCTATAAGTGAGTCCACAAAATCTAGATCCCCCCTAGCCCCCCTTAAGAAGGGGGGGACAAGAGTCTTCTTAAAGTCCCCCTTCTTAAGGGGGATTTAGGGGGATCTAGACTTGCTTACCAGCGAGATATCGAGAGGCTTTTAATCTTAACTTGTCACCTTCGATCGCTCCCATCTCCTTACCAGTAGCTACGATGACAAAAAAATGGTATACTTTCATATTAATCTCATACCTGGAAAACAACGCATCACTGTTGTAGAAATTATTTATTTACTCCCTTATTCCCTAAAACTCTCAGCAAAATCTATGAAATCCCGCTCTTGCTGGCTAATTTTTACCCTTATCGGACTTTCCTTAACAAGTTGCTCGCAGCAGAAGTCATCTCAAGAAATTGCCGAAACAGTTAAAAATAGCATCGTGCTGATTTCCTACCAAAATGAAGCCGGACACGGTACGGGCTTTATTGTGCCGGGGCCTGCAGGAGTTTGCACGGTACTCACGGCGCGTCATGTGGTGGCAGGGCGCAGTTTGAACCTGCAAACTAACGACCAAAAACTTCATCAAACTGACAGCATTCAAGCAAGTCCCAATCTGGATTTAGCAGTGGTAACATTTCAGTCAGCCGGGGAGAAATGTCCTTATCCGAGTCTCAATCTTGGCGATTCCGATAGCGTGAAACAAACAGACCAAATCTATATTTCTGGGTTTCCAGACAGGGCTGGTGGCGGCAAATTAGTGAGACAATTTGTGCGAGGTTTTGTATCGGGATTGGATGTGTTGGAACAGGGTTATGGGATTTCTTACGATGCTTCTACTTATGGCGGGATGAGTGGCGGGCCTGTTTTAGATACTAGCGGAAAAGTGGTTGCAGTTCACGGGAAGACGGACGCTCAAATTGTTGCAGATTTGCAAAGCCAGCAAGCAAGTTTGTCTCCGCAGCAGCAAGCGGCGCTGCAACAAGCGGCGGCCAGAGTAGCTGGTGGAGGGGTACAAGTTAATACTTTTCGGTGGGGAATTCCCATTAAAACTTATCTGGCAAATCAGTCTTGGGAAAATCAACCCTTTGCTAAAGCAGACTACACTAAACTGCGCGAGTTATTGGCGGCTGGGCAGTGGAGAGCCGCAGATGAGGAAACTGCTAGTAAAATGGTAGAGGTGGCGGGGAGGCAAAAAGAACGTAGGCTAACCCAGGAAGATATGGAAAATTTTTCGTGTCCTGATTTGCGGGCGATGGATCGACTTTGGGTAAAATATAGTAATGGGCGCTTTGGCTTTTCTGTGCAAAAGCGTATTTATCAAAGTCTTGGAGGTACTAAAGAGTATAATCGAGAGGTATGGTTAGCTTTTAGCGATAAAACCAGCTTCGTGACTGCTAATGAAATAAAGGCTACTTATAATATCAATGCACCCGAAGGTCACCTCCCCTGGTATTTTTGGTTGACGCCTTCCTCGGCTGCTATAATGCCGAGAATTCTAAATTGTAACCTATAGCCAAAATAAACTTTTCACTGAATCAGGACTTATGCACTCCGACCAAAGAAACCGGGTTTTTTTCCGAATCTGCGAGATGTAACGAAGTATTTTCGCAAAAAACCCGGTTTCTGAACTCCAAGCGTAATTCCTATAAGTTCAATATCACTTAGCAGAATTAGAACCAGCAACCAGATCCGCTTCTGCCAAAAAAGGACTTAAATCAATCTCTGGCGAATCCTGAGAAAACTTAGAAGTTGCCAACTTACCCTCACTATTTTGATAGACCCCAGTACCACTCAGCAGATTTTCAGTCATATCTCGCATTGCGTTATAAGCCTCCGTATCGCTACCCGGTTTCAACGTCACCAACAGCGGACAACTATCCCCACTCAACTTAGTTTTAGCACAAATCACGTATTGCTTTGGCGTATTAGGATCGCCTCGATAACCTAAGCGAATCAAACCATCTTTGCGAAAACCTTCCAAACGTTCAGAAATTATTTCGCAGCGTTTTGCAGGCGTAAAATCGCCGCCTAAAGTTGTCACCATTTTTAGCCAAGGTTGTTGACCTTTATCGTGACGGTACATTACAGTCCAAACTTCACCACCCCGCTGAGTATCCGGTCGAAGTTGGCAGGAAAAACGAGCATCTTTTCCAAACAGCAGGGGTGGCCAACCTTGAGTATAAGCAATGGCCGCACCGACAACAGCCGCTAACACACCGAATACACCAATAGTTGCGTGTGTAACGTTCCAAAACTTTCCACCATTAGTCACGGTACAGCATCCTCCATCAAATTTTAATAGACTGCAAAAGCGATAATAGTTCTGGATGCACCGGGAGTCAGAAACCGGGTTTTTTTCGACAACACTTCGCACTCACCCAGAGATTCGGTAAAAAACCCGGTTTCTAGGCGTCGTGCAACGGGTAAGTTGTGCGATAATAAGTTGAGAAATTCTACATCCGCAAAGTAACATATTCCCGAAAAATTTGCCGACAAGTCGATCGCCCTATTGGTATGTACGTGGCATTGCCGTGTCTCGATCGTCACGGAAATATTTACTGAATTGGTTTAATGATATTATTATAGTATTAATTCAAGTTGGATTTTTACATACACCGATCGCCCCTGACTATTTAAACCAAGCTAGTATTGCATGAGGCGATCGACCTTCTCCAAAAAAGTGCGATCGATATGATACAATCTCAAGTAAAACTATAATTGTTTGAGCTTGGCAGTCCGCCACTTCAAATTATGAACTCAATACAACAGTTTACAACAATAATTGAACGAGAAGGCGATGGATATGTATCCCTTTGCCCGGAACTCGATATTGCCAGTCAAGGTGACAATATAGAAGAAGCGCGACGGAATCTTATCGAAGCTCTGCAACTATTTTTTGAAACAGCAGATCCTTCAGAAGTCCCGAATCGGCTGCGTAGTGAATTTATGGAACACGATCGAAAATCATGCAATTAGAAGATTACTTTGACTTTTTAACACCCGAAGATATCCGCATCAAAGGAACCCGCGTAGGTATCGAACACGTTCTCTACGAGTACATCCACTGCGCTAAAACTCCAGAAGCCATAGCTCAAAAATTTCGGACGCTAACTATGGCTCAGGTTTACGCTACGATTCTCTACTATCTGGAAAATCAAGAAACTGTAGGTAAATACGTCGGAGATTGGTTGGAATATTGCCTAAAAACAGAGGCTGAGTACGATCGCAACCCATCCCCTTTTGTTTTAAAAATGCGTCAAATTAAGGAACAAAAAAAACAATCTCAAAAACTGGATCTAGTTCAATAATGACTGTTAAATACCTGTTAGACGAAAATATCGATCCTGAATATCGGGTGCAGCTTTTGTACCATCAATCCGAGATCGTCGTTTTGATGGTTGGCGATGAAGGTATTCCGCCTAAAGGAACGAAAGATCCAGAAATCTTGTGTTGGTGCGAGGAAAATAATTTTATCCTGGTTACTAATAACCGACGATCGATGCCAGTTCATTTATCGGAACATATAGCCCAAAGCCGTCACATTCCAGGAATTCTCACAATCCGTTTGAATGCAGATATGGGCAAAGTAATTGAGGAATTAATTGAAATTGCCGGAGCATCTTTTGAAAATGAGTATCAAGATAGGATTGAATTTATCCCATTGCAATAATTCATTTGGCAGACGATATATATAGTGCTTCAATATCAAAAACAAAAAACCCGGTTCATCCAAAAAACCGGGTTTAATATCAGCGTTAATCCGCGTTAATCCGCCTCATCGGCGGTTGCAATCCTACAACTGTTTCACCTCAGAAACCAACTTCGCAACCACATCCTTAGCACTACCAAACAACATCATCGTCTTATCGTGATAAAACAACTCGTTGTCAACGCCAGAA
Organism: Oscillatoriaceae cyanobacterium Prado104; assembly: GCA_025454405.1. GTDB lineage: Bacteria > Cyanobacteriota > Cyanobacteriia > Cyanobacteriales > Microcoleaceae > Microcoleus. Next base: position 4,138 of record JALOON010000071.1, read on the forward strand.
AAACCAGCATTCATCCCGCGCTTGATTACAATCGTATGTTTTGCCTTATCAACATCCAAAATCGGCATCCCGTAAATCGGGCTCGCCGCATCGTGACGCGCCGCCGGATTCACCACATCATTCGCGCCGATTACCAAAGCAACATCGGTTTCGTCAAACTGCGGGTTGATATCATCCATATCGTACAACTGCGGGTAAGGCACGTTTGCCTCCGCCAACAACACGTTCATGTGCCCCGGCATCCGCCCCGCCACCGGGTGAATCGCGTATTTCACGTCAACACCCATTTTTTCCAAACCGTCGGCTAACTCGCGTACCGAGTGTTGCGCTTGCGCTACAGCCATCCCGTAACCCGGAATAATTACCACCGATCGCGCGTAACCCAACATCATCGCACTTTCTTCAACATCAATGCTGCGCACAGTTTTGTCAAAAGTGCCGCCACCGCCAGCAACAGCAGCCCCGCCGCCAGTACCAAACGCGCCAAACAACACGTTAGCCAAGGAACGATTCATCGCCTTGCACATAATTTGCGTCAAAATAATCCCCGACGCGCCTACAAGTGCACCAGCAATAATCAGCATGTTGTTCATCAAAATGAACCCGGCTACGCTTGCCGCAATCCCCGAATAGGAGTTAAGCAGCGAAACGACTACCGGCATATCACCGCCACCAATGGGCAGCACAAACATGATTCCCAAAATATTAGAAATCACCACCAAAGCCAAAAATACCGGCACGTTTTCGGGATTCATTACCAAATAAGCGCTACCGCCTAACAGCGCGATCGCCAGCAGTGCATTTAACGGCTGTTGGAAGGGAAAGGAAATCGGCGCGCCCGTCAGCAATTCCTGCAATTTTGCAAAGGCTAAAACGCTGCCAGTAAAAGTAATGCCGCCGATTAAAACGCCCAGGACGATCGTAATTGTGGCATCCGGCGACGGCGATTCCGGGATGCTGAGATAGCGCCAGAATTCGCCCACAGCAACGAGTGCCGAAGCCGCACCTCCAAAACCGTTGAGCAAACCTACCATCTGGGGCATATCAGTCATCGCCACGGTTTTCGCCATAATTGTTCCCAAAATGGAACCGGCGATAATGCCGACAGCAATCAACTCGTAACTAATAACTTGCCTTTCTAGCAAAGTACCGACGATCGCAATTAACATCCCGATCGCGGCGACGACATTTCCTTGACGCGCAGTTGCCGGAGAACCTAACTGCTTCAAACCGACAATAAATAAAGATGCGGCAACTAAATAACTTAGTTGAATGCCGCTAGGAAGAAAATCGCTCATGCTTTTGCCTCTTTTTTCTTGAACATTTGCAGCATTCGATCGGTCACTAAGAAACCGCCAACAACGTTAATTGTAGCCAGGGCAACGGCGATCGTCCCCAAAATCGAAGTAACAGTTATATTGCCTTGACCAGAAATCAGAATTGCGCCTAAAACCGCAATTCCCGAAATCGCATTCGAGCCAGACATTAAGGGCGTGTGCAGCGTCGGCGGGACTTTATTAATTACTTCAAATCCCACAAACGACGCGAGGGTAAACACAACTAAACCAGCAATCAGTCCTTCTGTCATAACAAGTGTGAATTGGTAATTGGTTATTAGATTCGCAGTCTGGTTCGTAGTGAGGACTTTAGTCCTTCTTTAATGCCTAATAATGATTAATTATTTTGCTTTTGAACGCGGAATTTCCTACTACGAACTTTTGGTTACTTAAGTCCCTACTATTGAGATCTTGCACCTGCAGTCAACAATTGAGGTAGAAACCGGGTTTCTGACGGGGAATATACGTTTTTGTGCAGAGTCTTTGCCAGAAACCCGGTTTCTTTGGACTCATGGAGAATGGTGCAAGAAATCAGTCCTACGAACTTTTGGGGACTTCAGTCCCTACTGCGAACGAAGATTGTTTAGATGACCGCTGAAGTTTGAGCTGTCAAAGCATCGCGAACTCCCTGATTTGTAATTTCGCCATTCCGAGCGACACAAGCACCAGCAATAATATCGTCCTCAAAATTCAAATTCAGCTCTTTATCTTTCACCATCAACTGCAACAAAGCCAAGATATTTTTCGAGTAAGTTTCGCTCGCGTGAACTGGCATCGACGACGGCAAATTAATCGTGCCGATGACATTAACACCGTTCCATTCAACTTCTTTACCAGCTTCCGTACACTCGCAATTGCCACCTTGGTCTGCCGCCAAATCGACAATTACCGATCCGGGCTTCATTTGAGAAACCATTTCTCGGGTAACTAAAACAGGTGCTTTTTTACCTGGAACTCGGGCGGTTGTAATTACTGCATCAGCAGTGCTGATGTGTTGGGTAAGAACTTGGCGGGTGTGCTCTTTAGCTGCTTCTGATAACTCTTTTGCATAGCCGCCTGTTGCTACAGTTTCTTCCTTTAATTCCACATCAACAAATTTGGCTCCCAAGCTTTGCACTTGTTCCTTGGTATCCGGGCGGATGTCGAAAGCTTCCACTACAGCGCCCAAACGCCGTGCAGTCGCGATCGCTTGCAAGCCCGCAACGCCCGCACCCATTACCAATACCTTCGCGGGGCGGATCGTACCTGCCGCTGTTGTCAGCATCGGGAAGTATTTCGGCAATGCAGCGGCTGCAATCAGTACCGCTTTGTAACCGGCGACGTTAGCCTGAGACGACAGCGCGTCCATACTTTGAGCGCGGCTGGTACGCGGAATCATTTCCATGCTAAATGCAGTAACGCGCCGATCGGCCAACCGCTGCACTAACGCCGGATTTGCTAGGGGATTCAAAAATCCGATGAATACTCCTCCTTCCCGAAGCTGATACACTTCTGTTTCTTGCAGGGCTCCGATTTTTACTACGACATCGGCTTCGCCCCACAGCATCCCGGTATCGGCTATAATTTTTGCTCCTACTTCTTCGTAGGCAAGATCCGAGAAAAAGGATTTCGCGCCCGCACCGGCTTGGACCCAAACCTCGACGCCCTGTTTTACCAAGCGGGCTACAGCATCGGGGACTAAAGCCACCCGGCGTTCGCCTGCTTCAACTTCTTTAGCGATCGCTAATTTCATGGACTCTCCTCGTACTCTAGTTAACCCTTAATTTGAGCCGCCGCCTTAAACGTCTCACGACGATACTAAATCCGATCCCCAAATTTCGAGTCGGTTCTTTAACTTGTCTTATAGATTCAAATTTGCTAAACTGTTAAATTTTGCAGCAGAGTATGATATAATATCTGACTGGCTAATTCTGTATTTTGAATGTCAGTTGTTAATGTTGCAGGCAAAATATATCGCTCCGGGCCAGAGATCGATCGCACTCATCAAGTTGCGGAAATATTCGGTAACATTAGAAGCGAAATAGCAAATTTCGGGCGATCGATATTTATGTTTCACCTATAGTTTAATTGAGGAGTTGTTATGCGACGGTTATTTTCGGCACTAGCGGTTACAGGTTGCTTGCTGGCAGGGTTGCCCGCGATCGGTTTAGCTCAAGGAATGCCGGGATTCACGATTTTCGGAGGACCAGAGCGAGCTAATCAGTTAAGCTACCGCTTGGATTACGGCAAAGCCGGGATGAACGGTGACAGGTACAGGCTGCGAATTCCTGCCAAAAAAGTAAGTCTGGCGATCGCCCAAATCAACATTTCCTATCCTGATTACTACAAAGGCGAATTCGACGAAAAAGACATTAAAGTCCGCGTCAAAAACAAAGATATCGCATTGCAAGAAGTAATTTGGGATAAAGAAAACCGCTTCATTGAAATTTATCCTCAAGATCCGATTCCTGCTGGCAGCAATGTGGAAATTGTGCTTTCTAATGTCAGAAATCCTAGTCCGGGTGGAATGTATCATTTTAACGTCCGCATCCGCACTCCTGGGGATGTTCCTTTGTTGCGTTATTTAGGTACTTGGTTGTTGAGCATCAGTTAAGCTGAAAAAACACGTTTGCAGTTGCGAACGAGCATTTTCAGACGCAACTGCAAACTGCACAATTACAATACCCGATTCGCTGGCATTATCTCTTTTTAAATTAACCGCAGAGGACGCAGAGGGCGCAGAGAGAGAGGAAGAAAAGTGAGGGGATAATTAACACATATTTAGGAGTTGAACTCCTATGCGCAAGTTTTGTGGCAGTCTTTTTTCTGTTCGATCGCTAGCGAAAATTACGACAAAATACCCCGGATGTTTACCCTTCTGTAATGCATTTGCGCTCGAGCGAATTAAGTTTGGCAGAATAGTATGCCAACTCTGGTAAAGTTTATCATATAAATCAACTGTTTCTGGCGGTTCCTCCGGTGATTTCCAAGCCCCAATTGCAAAATTTACCCAGCACTGCCGACCTGCCCTGTTCGGACGATACGCCCGTGGATAACGAAGACCAAAACCTGCTACCAAATCTGTTGCTGATGTCATTAATTTACCTCTGGTCAGCGCGGATGGATTGGTACTTCGGCGTCGATATGGCAGTGTATCACACCACCGGCATCAGTCCAAAAGTACCTGTAGTTCCTGATGGTTTCCTGAGTCTGGGAGTCGAACGCAAGAAGGGAGGAAAATCCCGGCGCAGCTATGCAACTTGGGAAGAAAACGATATTGTGCCAATTTTTGTGTTGGAAATGGTATCCCACCGTCCGGGAGGCGAATATGACGAAAAACTGGAACTATATACGAAGTTAGGCGTACTGTATTACCTAATTTACAATCCAGAATTTTGGAGGCGCGATCGACACCAACCGTTTGAATTGTACAAACTAGAAAATGGCGTTTATCAACTGCAAATAGGCGAACCTTATTGGATGCCGGAGGTAGGCTTGGGAATCGGGCGCTATCGAGGTGTCGTAGGTGGTTTGTCCCAGGAGATTTTGGCATGGTATGATGCTGCGGGCGATCGCGAATTGAATCCTGAAGAGCGGGAAAGACAGCGCACGGAACAAGAGCGACTGGCTAAGGAACAAGCCCTGGAACGTGCAAAACGCTTAGAAGAACTGCTTAGAGCGCAAGGAATCGATCTCGATCGATTACCGGATCTGTAGGATGATACCTTTTTGACAGCGAACTCAAATTTTATGTAGATGATTGGCAAATATTTCCTAAAGGGGGAACTATTCTACGAACACCTTAAATTAAAACAAATTTTATCAATTCCTGCCGATCGCGATCGAGACTGGAAATATGGAACTTTGAGAGCCTTAATGGCGAAAATAGCCCATCAATCTGGGGATGTTGGTGCCGATTTCTCTCGCACTAATAATCCCAACGGGGTTTGGAGTTACGGGTGGGCGCTAAATTTGCGATCGCCTTTTGTCCTCTGCTGCGATCCTACGGACTCGCGGCGACAATTGTACTAACTGCGCGTTAGTCAAGAGAAATCTGATTTTTTTTCAGTTAATGCGATCGCCCTGGCAATGCCTCAATAAAACTGGAAATTCAACCTCGATCGAGTCGTTTCGATCGACCGTGAATGGATCAGTTAAATCCACAAGCTGGATTGAGAAAAAAACGCCAACCGCCCACATAACCCGAACCGTAAGTGTAATAGCTATATCCCATATCATAGGGATAGTAACCCTTGGGAACGCGCTGCGGATCTATGGCATTGAATGCTGAGTTATAAAGCCTGTGCAGGCGACGAAAATCATCAGAAGAAGAGGGTGATTTGTTCCAACCAAGAGCTATATACGATGCGGTAGCTATCTCATAACTGGGACGCTCTTGGTTGATAGGTAAAATCTTTTTTTCTGCTAAAACAGAGGCTTGAGCGCTCAGCCCGAATTGACCTTGAGAATACTGCATCCACAAATCATCCGCAGCTTTTAGTAAGTAGCACGGAATGACTTCGTGGCTGTCTGATTTGCCAAATTCTGCAAGGTTTGCTTGGCGATAGCGATCGAACAAAATTCTAGTGATTTTATCTGCTTCTATCCACTGTTTTTTTGCCAGTGCTTGCTCCAGTCGATCGAATAATTTCGCAAGTCCTTTACCTCCCCAATCCGGCGTATCGCCCCAACGTTCGGCTGCTTGTTTGAGGAGACAGCGTTGTTCGCGGGAATTGCGATCGCAACCCGCATAATATTCGTTGCGAGCAAGTGCGATCGGCACGCGATCGACCGCATTATAACTGCAGTATTGCAATCTTTTACCGATCGCGGCAACTCCACCCCAAACACTGCCGCTAACTCCATTCCCCGTAATCGCAGGCAAATGCCCCTGAGGCGCTTGGGTTGAAAAATCTAGTTTGTCATAAATCCGCCATTTCCCTCGATCGCGCCAACCGACTCGATCGCCAAATTTCTCTGCTATTTGAGGATTGTATTGGCCGACAGTACCGCCGACAGACAGCCAAATCAGTCGCTGTTGGCTGAAACCAAATTTACCTTTACTGTGTTCTGTCCACAATCGATCGATCTGCACCAGGGCCGCGCAATCTAGCTTTTCCACATCTGTTATATTCAGCCAACCTTCCTCAGCGCGATCGCTTTTTTTCAGCAACAGTTGCAGAGTTTCCGCATCAGCGGACCGCCAATTTTGTGCTTTAAGTTCTTCAGTCAGGCGCGCAAAATCGCTATCTGGTTTTTTGCTCGATCGGATTTGACAAGATAGCAAGCTTAGAGCGATAATGACGATCGCGAGCGAGCGTAACTTCCTGTTTTTTTGCGCGGCGGTAAAACGATGCTGAGACATAAACTTGGATAGTGCAAAGAAGGCTGTAAAGATGTCAAATTTCAAATTTTCTTCTCTCTTCCAGTTAGCTATTATAAACCCCTGATGTATCAAAGAGTAAACCCAAATACTAGAAAGAGATTGAGAATAAGCTGATGTAATTTTTGAATGGGTTTCTGAATCTGTGGCAGCATGAATTTCTCCTAATTTCCTCAACTTGTTGGTCTAGAGTTTAACTTTATATATTGGTAGAGGATTGAGTATTAGTTTACTAGATTGCTATGTCGTTTTATCAATGTTCAAAATCAGCGAAGTCTCCCGTATTTTAGGAATCAATCCCCAAACGCTGTATTTTTACGAGCGGATTGGGCTGATTCCATCTCCCCAGCGTACAGAAGCCGGATATCGGCTTTTTAGCCAGTTAGATATAGATCGACTTGTCTTTATTAGCCGTGCCAAGTCTTTAGGGCTGAGTTTGGATGATATTAAGGAGATTCTATCGTTAAAGGAAGGGAAATTACTCACCTGTAAAGCTGTTTATGAAAGACTCAGCAAAAAAGTTAAGGAAATTGAGGAAAATATCGACCAATTGCGAGCGCTCCATAATGAGCTAGTACCTTTAGTCGAGCAATGCAAAACCAACTTTGACCATCCCGATCCAGCTTATCAATGCCTCGTCCTTGACACAGAACAATAAAAAACCCTACTTAAAGATCGTCAAAATCAAAAACCAGATATTTTGAAAAACCCCTTGACATTATACATAGGTATAAGGTTTATAGTTAAATCAACCAAGACGAGCGTCTATTGAGTGCGTCATTATGTTCAAAACCATCACCAATACCCTAGCCATTGGTTCTATTGCCGAGTCTGAAGCCTTGCAAGAAATTGCCCAAAAAGGCTACAAGACTGTGATTGATTTGTGTCCTGCTGCTGAGGGAAATCAGCTTGATGCGTCAATGGTGAAAGAACAGGCTTTGGAATATGTCAGTGTTCCCGTTTCACTCAAAAACTTGACAGTCGAAACACTAGAAGCTTTTAAACAGGCGGTGAAAGCATCCCCCCAGCCGATTTATACTCGCTGTGCCTCTGGATTGCGGGCGGGCGTATTTACCTTATTGGTATTGGCAGAACAAGAAGGCTGGACAGAGGCGCAATATTTTGAGCAATTTCAGACGTTGGGAATTGACCAGAAGCCTAACTGTCCTCTTGGAAGTTTTGCTCATACTTACTTTGAGAAAAAAGTCTAGAGAATCTGGACATTAGCCGAACTGAATTACAGAATACAAAAAAGGAGTTATGCCATGAATGCGATCGAAATTGAAATTTTGGGTTCAGGCTGCAAAAAATGCCAACAGCTAGAGGCAAATGCTAAAGAAGCTGTAACTAATCTCAATTTAATTGCTGAAGTTTCACATATTACCGACCCCATCAAAATTGCTAAACGAGGTGTGATGTCTACTCCCGCCATGACAATCAATGGCAAAGTTGTCAGCAAAGGTCAAGTGCTCAGTCCCGAACAAATTCAGCCCCTATTACAGCGTTAAAGAGGCAAAGTTATGTTCGATCCGTTTTATCCATTTGATTGGTTGGCAACCCAGATTGTCACCCAAATCTTGGGCTTGTCGATCGCATCGCATTTAGGATCTAGTCTGCACTTCTTTCTTTATGATGTGCCAAAAGTCTTAACATTACTGATTGTAATTAGCTTGATTGTTGGGATATTTCAAAGCTTTTTAGAACCAGAGCGCGTTCGCTCTTTGCTAGCAGGAAAGCGCACTTTTGCCGGAAATATTTTGGCGGCAATGGTAGGAATTGTCACACCGTTTTGTTCTTGCTCTGCGGTTCCTTTATTCATCGGATTCTTAGAAGCCGGTGTACCTTTAGGCGTGACTTTCTCCTATCTGATGGCAGCGCCAATGGTAAATGAGGTTGCTGTTATTCTTTTGTGGGGATTGTTTGGACTAAAGGTGACGCTGATCTATATCGGTTTTGGCGTGGGTTTGGCGATCGCCTCTGGATATATCATCGGATTACTAAAATTAGAAAAATGGGTGGAACCCTTTGTTTGGGAACTGCAAAAATCTCGTCAAGAAATACCTCAAGGTGATGAGGACAATCTAGAACCAGTGATGCTAACTTGGGGGCAAAGATTTGAGCAAGGATGGTTCCAATCGAGCGAAATTGTGCGATCGGTGTGGCTCTATGTCGTGGGTGGAATTGCGATCGGGGCAGGGATTCATGGTTATGTACCGACAGATTTTATTGTCAAATATGCAGGGGCGAATAATCCTTTTGCAGTGCCGATCGCAGTAATTTTGGGTGTTCCACTCTATGCAAACATTGCGGGTGTAATGCCGATTACTGAAGCTTTAGTCAATAAAGGAATGCCTATGGGTACAGTTTTAGCCTTTACAATGGCAGTAACAGCACTATCTCTTCCTGAAATAGTGATTCTCAAAAAAGTGCTACGACCCCAATTATTAGCCGTATTTGTCGGGTTAATGACCATTGGCATTATCAGTATTGGTTACACATTCAATGCCATAATTAATTAATTGACTTACCCCACTTAGTCAGGCTGATGAAATCAGGAGTAGCGATCGCTACCTCTAGCTTTCCTTACTTTACAAATGATTGAGAACGGTTACAGGTCGGATATTTTGGCATAAAGTGAAATTATGGTTTCTACACTCGGTTCGCCCTCTACATTACCCGTAGAATGTCCGCCTTTAGGCACAGGGCTGGATGGACTGCCGCTCCCAGATCCAGCGGCGGTTGAAGAGTGCTGCAATTGGTTGAAATTCAATCGGCTTTGGGGGCAATTGCCAGATCTAGCACTGCAAGACATTGCCCGCTCGCTGCACCTGCTCGAGGTCGAACCGAGAACGTTCATCTATCAAACGAATCAACCCGCGATCGGGCTATACCTGCTGAAGTGGGGCGCGGTTGAGATTTATCGACTCTCCTCAAGGAGTACCAATGTTGCAGCTTTCCTTCAGGGTGTAACGCTCCTTTCCGCTTCGATCTTCAGTGTCTATCCTCTGTTACGAATCACCAAACGCCCCTTGCTCAGCAATCTTCCCCACTTGCTGTTAATTGCCGGACTGACGGTGACGAGTTTCTGGCTAATCATTTGAGGTGTATTTCATTTGCTTATGAACATTTATGCCAACATTACTGAAATCATCGGTCACACGCCGCTAGTTCAACTTCAACGATTACCGCAGCAATTTGGCTGCGTCGCCGAAATAGTCCTCAAACTAGAGGGGATGAATCCGGCAAAATCAGTGAAAGACCGGATTGCCGTCAGCATGATGCTAGAAGCAGAACAGGCAGGTTTGATTCAACCCGGAATTTCTACGATCGTTGAAGCAACCTCCGGGAATACTGGCATCGGGTTAGCAATGGCCTGTGCAGCTAAAGGCTATCATCCGATCTTGACCATGCCAGACAATATTGTTGCGATCGAACCGGCAAATAGTGCTGTGCTGAGTGAGAAACCGGCGGGTTTCCATAATCTACAAGGCATTGGAGCAGGGTTTATTCCTGATGTTTTGCGAGTGGATTTGATTGATGAAATTGTGGCAGTTACCGAAGCGCAGGCTTACGAGACGGGACGGCAATTGGCGCAAGTCGAAGGGATTATGAGCGGCATTTCAACGGGCGCGGCTGTCTGCGCGGGGTTACAAATTGGTCAGCGATCGCACTACCAGAATCAACGAATTGCGATCGTCCAACCCAGTGCGGGAGAACGATATCTCAGCACGGCAATGTGGGCAGAACTCAAGCGATCGCCATAACAGCTTTTTCGATAAATCAAAACAATTATTAGGAACAAATAAGATATGAATCAATAAATTAGTGTCAATCTATCTTGAGTTTGTTTGCTGGCAATCTAACGAGTTAGCGAGAATTTATGTGTCAAGAATCGTTGCATATCTCGATCGCGCGTTTCAGTCTTAAGTTTAAACTAACGCTCCGAAACATTATTCCTATCTTAATATACTGGGTAACAGGGAATGTTTCGCCTACAATTACAATATCTAGCATCTAACCAAAAAAGAGCATCAAAACTATGGGAATGACTCTCACCGAAAAAATATTAGCCAAAGCATCCGGTTGCGCTAAAGTCGAACCCGGAGAAAACATTTGGGTAGAAACAGACGTGCTGATGACCCACGATGTCTGCGGACCCGGTACTATCGGCGTTTTCAAGCGGGAATTCGGCAGCAACGCTAAAGTTTGGCATCCCGAGAAAATCGTCCTCATTCCCGACCACTATATTTTTACCAACGACGAACGCGCTAATCGGAATGTCGATATCCTCCGCGATTTTGCCAAAGAACAAGGAATTAAATACTTCTACGACATCACGGATCGGTCGAACTTCAAAGCCAATCCCGACTATAAAGGAGTTTGCCACATCGCCCTCGCCCAAGAAGGTCACACCCGCCCCGGCGAAGTTTTGTTCGGCACGGATTCCCACACCTGCAATGCCGGCGCTTTCGGACAATTTGCCACGGGAATCGGCAATACCGACGCGGCTTTTATTATGGGAACTGGCAAATTGTTAATCAAAGTTCCGGCAACAATGCGCTTCGTACTCAATGGAGCATTGCCCGATTATTTGTTAGCAAAAGACCTGATTTTACAAATAATTGGCGACATCACTGTTGCGGGTGCCAACTACCGGACGATGGAATTTGCCGGCGATACAGTCGAAGCTTTGACGATGGAAGAACGGATGACGCTGTGCAATATGGTCATCGAAGCTGGAGGCAAAAACGGCACGGTGGCGGCCGATAAAACCACCCTCGATTACGTTACGGCGCGCACCGACAAATCCTTCGATTTATTTTACACCGATGGGGATGCGAAATTTTACAGCGATCGCACTTACGATGTCAGCAAACTAGAACCGGTCGTCGCCAAACCGCACTCGCCCGACAACCGCGACTTAGCTCGCAACTGCCGCGATGTCAAAATCGATCGAGTTTACATCGGTTCCTGCACCGGTGGCAAAACTTCCGACTTTTTGAATGCAGCCAGAATTCTCAAGGGAAATCAAGTCAAAGTTCCGACTTATTTAGTACCGGCAACTCAGAAAGTTTACGAAGATTTATTTGTCACGAAATACGACGGTCAAACACTTTCGGAAATCTTCTTAGCTGCAGGCTGCATCGAACCCGCCGCACCTTCTTGCGCCGCTTGTTTGGGCGGACCGAAAGACACCTTTGGGCGGATGAACGAACCGGAAATTTGCGTGTCTACAACCAACCGCAATTTCCCCGGCAGGATGGGGAACAAACAAGCGCAAGTTTACCTCGCATCACCTTATACGGCGGCGGCTTCGGCGCTGACTGGACACGTAACCGATCCGCGCGAATTTTTGCAGTAAGGCACGCAGTGGCCACTCAGCCCTGTCAAGGTGTTCTGAGAAACAGCGTTTTTGTGTTAGTTCCTAACGGCAACGGTCGCACCGCTTCAAGCGATGCAGCTCAAAAAAGAGGCTGATTCGGTGCGGCCGTTGCCATTTTCTTTGACGAGTTACCGGGTTATCCGAAATTTTTGCTCCCATTTAAAATCGAAAATCGAAAATCGAAAATCGAAAATCCCTCAGATCGCAAAACTTTACATTTGAAATAGCAGAACGTTTCATCATCGAAAATTTGAGTCCCAAACCCCGTCATTCTACGACGGCTTTACATGGTATAGTTAACACAGCCACAAAGACCTTAATTGGTGGGTGAGACTCCCAGTAGTGGGACGTTCTGGTTAAAAGGCTGTTACTCGAAATGAGTAACTCGGTACTCCGTACTCCAATTCCAGCCCCTACAAGTAAAGACAATTGAGCGAGTGAGGCAACAAGCATACGCAAAGTAGACCCAATGGACAGTTTACACACTGTTTGGAGGGAGTAGGCGCAATTGACACCGCGCATCGCACGACACTGGGATACGGGTAAACGGTCTTGGAAGTTGTGGTTCGAGCAATGCCATTTGGTATCTCCTTTTAAAGAATCTCCGCCCTAAAAGTGCGGAGAGTGTCAAATCCTATTAACCTAAGGGCATCTCAAAACCTCAGAGCTGCCAGCTCAGCAGTTTTCGTGTCCGAAAATAAGCAACTGAGATTCTCAACATTTTTTAACAAAATGGCACAAGATCGCAAACCAACAGTTATCATCACAGGCGCATCCTCCGGCGTCGGCTTGTACGGGGCCAAAGCCCTTGCAGATAGGGGATGGCACGTAATCATGGCCTGCCGCAACGTGGGGAAAGCCGGAGAAGCAGCCCAAGAGTTGGGCATACCTCAAGGCAGTTTCTCGATCGCGCATATCGATTTAGGGGACTTAGAAAGCGTGCGGCGCTTCGCGAGGGAATTCAAGGCAAGCGGTAGGCCTCTGGATGCTTTGGTGTGCAACGCGGCAATTTATATGCCTTTGATTAAGGAACCATTATGGAGCCCTGAAGGCTACGAGTTGACGATGACTACCAATCACCTGGGTCATTTCCTGCTGTGCAACCTGATGATGGAAAACCTGAAGCCTTCGTACTATCAAGATGCGAGGATCGTCATTTTGGGAACCGTAACGCACAATCCAGACGAATTGGGCGGCAAGATTCCGCCGCAGCCGGATTTAGGTAATTTTGAGGGCTTTGAAGCAGGCTTTAAAAACCCGATTACGATGGCTAACGGCAAGAGTTTTGAACCCGTCAAAGCTTACAAAGACAGCAAAGTTTGCAACGTGCTGACGATGCGGGAATTGCACCGCCGCTTCCACGAATCCACCGGAATTACTTTCACTTCGCTGTATCCGGGATGCGTCGCCGACACGCCGCTGTTCCGCAATCACTACCCGCTGTTTCAGAAGCTGTTCCCGCTGTTCCAAAAAAATATCACGGGAGGCTACGTATCGCAGGAGTTGGCTGGAGAAAGGTTGGCGATGGTGGTTGCCGATCCGGAATACAAGCAATCGGGTGCTTATTGGAGTTGGGGAAACCGCCAGAAAAAAGACCGCAAATCCTTCGTGCAGAAAGTTTCGCCGCAAGCCCGCGATGATGAAAAAGCTCGGCGGATGTGGGATTTAAGCGCTAAGTTGGTGGGATTGACTGACGGGACTCCCGTTGGCGCTGCTGGTGCAAGTCGATCGGTCTGATAATCTGTTGACACTCCCCGCTCTATAAGAGCGGGGATTCTACTGAAACCATTAGAGGGAGAGGATTGGTTAAATGTAATTTTAATGATTGACGTTCCTATTTCTAGAATTCCTGGTTCATCAACCTATCTTATTTCAGCAGGTTAGCACCAAGTGATATAGAGGATAGATTTCCCCAGGCGTGACTTTCCATTTGCATTAACATAATTATCGTAGGGGCGGGTTCGCCAACCAGATTTAATTATCGCGGAAATGGGCGATCGCACTTCATTCGCTCAGTAGCAAGAAACAGGTTTTTGCGAATAATTTCGGCCCAGTATGAAACCTAGAGAAAGAAACCCGGTTACTCAGATTTGTCCGATCGCACTTCATTCGCTCAGTGGCAAGAAACGGGTTTTTGCGAATAATTTCAGCTTGGCCGCGATCCGTTCGCCGTTGGGCGAAGCCCTTCTCGAAGAGTAGGCGTTCGGTGCAGGGTAGGAAAGCCCTCGCAAACTAACCTCGGGTTAATCGAAGTTAATATAGTATTAGCGACCGATCGCCCCTGCAACCCTCTCTATTCCCCCAACGCGCGCGATCGGTTAAAATTTATTTCTAAACTGTTACAATGTGTGCCAATATTAAGGAAATATTAAGTTATGCGGCATCTCCCGATCGTAACTTCTCGTTGAAACTCCCGCTAACCAACCGTTCCCATTAGGAGCCAACCCAGATCATGATTCCCAACCATTCCCTCGCGGCTGACGAGCATTTGAGCAAACCTGACAAGCCCGAGGAAGCTTGTGGCGTTTTTGGTATCTACGCACCCGCTGAAGATGTTGCCAAGTTGACTTACTTTGGTCTGTATGCCTTGCAGCACCGAGGGCAGGAATCGGCAGGAATTGCCACCTTTGAAGGCGATAAAGTATACCTGCACAAAGATATGGGGCTGGTTTCCCAAGTCTTCAACGAATCCAGCTTAGATCACTTGCCAGGTAACTTGGCGATCGGTCACACTCGCTACTCTACTACCGGCTCGTCGCGCGTGGTTAACGCTCAACCCGTGGTCGTTGAAACCCGTTTGGGAAGTCTGGCTTTAGCACACAACGGAAATCTTGTCAATACCAAAGAACTGCGGGAAGAACTGCTGTCTCGCAACTGCGAGTTTGCCAGCACGACGGATTCAGAAGCGATCGCGGTAGCCATCGGCTCGGAGATAGACAGGGGTAAAGACTGGCTGGAAGGCGCGATCGCGGCCTTTGGGATGTGTCAGGGAGCCTTTAGTTTAACCGTCGCCACCCCCCAAGGCGTGATGGGAGTCCGCGACCCCTACGGCGTTCGCCCCCTAGTAATCGGCACTCTCCCTACAACTCCGGTACGCTATGTTTTGGCATCGGAAACTTGCGGCTTGGATATTATTGGTGCAGAATATTTGCGAGATGTCGAACCGGGAGAATTAGTTTGGATTACAGAAGAAGGTATGGCATCCTTCCACTGGAGCCAACAGCCAAAACGCAAACTTTGCATATTTGAAATGATCTATTTTGCCCGACCCGACAGCATCATGGAAGGCGAAAGTTTGTACAGCTATCGCTTGCGGATCGGGCGTTTCTTGGCACAGGAATCTGCGGTTGATGCCGATATAGTCATCGGGGTTCCCGATTCTGGAATCCCGGCGGCGATCGGCTTTTCTCAAGTTTCCGGCATTCCCTACGCAGAAGGACTGATTAAAAATCGCTACGTCGGACGCACTTTTATTCAGCCGACTCAAACCATGCGCGAGTCGGGAATCCGCATGAAACTCAACCCCTTGCGAGATGTCCTCGAAGGGAAGCGCGTCATCATTATCGACGATTCGATCGTCCGGGGAACTACCAGCCGCAAAATTGTCAAAGCCTTGCGGGATGCGGGCGCGCTCGAAGTTCACATGAGAATTTCTTCGCCGCCGGTAACTCATCCCTGTTTCTACGGGATCGATACCGACAATCAAGATCAGTTGATAGCCGCTACTAAGTCCGTCCCAGAAATCGCAGCTCAAATTGAGGTAGATTCTTTAGCTTTCCTGAGTTGGGAAGGAATGCTGAAGGCAACTAACGAAGACCCGCAAAGTTTCTGTTCGGCGTGTTTTACCGGTAATTATCCGATCGACGTTCCGGAACTTGTGAAGCGTTCTAAGCTAATATTGGAAAAGGCTGCAACCTAAACAAAGAAAAACGGGAAATGCCAACAGGATTAAGGTCGTTGTTTGCATTCTATGTTTTCTAAATTTTCCCTTGCAGTTCGTTTCCAAGCTTTGCCTGGAAATGCTAACATAATGTGGCTCTGCCACCTGCTGACTGGAGGTTTTGCCTCCAAAACTGCAATCTCACGTAGAAGCCGCATTTCACATTTTTAACAGGCACATTGAATTTTTTCAGCGGATTTTTTCAGCAAACAAGGTCAATCGCACTAATTTTCCCAGTACCAGCATTCAACAAGCAAACTTGGTTGAGAATCGCGGGCAGGCAAAAGGATGCGAATTAAATAGAACGCGCGATCGTGTCCGATAGATCGCTCACAATCAAACTGGTTTGTAGTAAGGAATTTAGTCCTGATGAGCTAGGACTTTGTTTGTAGTAGGGACTAAAGTCCCGGCTGCGAACTGAATTCCTCACTACGAACTAGATGCAAGTTCAGTTAATAACTTTAGGAACCCTTGAAAAGTAAAAATCACAGCTCGAAAAAGCTGAGAGTGACTGGTAAAAGACAAAATGCGGTTTCTGAAGTAAGTTTAAATCGGAAAGTTCGTGCAATCAAATACTCTTCTCAATCAAGCGGCGGTTACGGCCCCCCCATCTCGTACAACAGAGTTACCTTTTACTCTTCAAGATATTCGGGCAGCTATTCCAGCCCACTGTTTTGAACCTTCAGTGTGGAGATCTCTGGCTTACTTCTTTTTAGATATCGGGATTATTGCAGGTTTGTACGCCATCGCCTACACCCTCGATTCCTGGTTCTTTTACCCAATTTTCTGGTTGATGCAGGGCACCATGTTTTGGGCATTGTTTGTAGTCGGCCACGACTGCGGGCACGGCTCATTTTCTAAGATTAAATGGCTCAACAACCTCATCGGGCACCTCTCCCACGCTCCAATTCTCGTGCCCTTCCACGGTTGGCGGATCAGTCACCGCACCCACCACGCAAATACTGGCAGTTTAGACACAGATGAAAGCTGGTATCCGGTTTCCGAAAGCAAGTACGATCGGATGCACTGGTCTGAAAAATTGGGACGCTTTCACTTGTTGTTATTTGCATACCCAATTTACCTGTTTCGCCGTTCGCCCGATCGCACCGGTTCTCACTTCCTCCCCAGCAGCGATCTTTTCCGCCCTTCAGAAAAATGGGACGTGTTAACCAGCACGGCGTCTTTAATCGCAATGGTGGGCTTTTTGGGCGTACTAACCTATCAATTTGGTTGGCTGTTTTTACTCAAGTTTTATCTGGTTCCCTACGTAGTGTTTGTCATGTGGCTGGATTTGGTAACATTCTTGCACCACACCGAACCGGATATTCCCTGGTATCGCGGCGATGATTGGTATTTCCTCAAAGGCGCACTATCTACGATCGATCGCGATTATGGATTTATCAACCCCATCCATCACGACATCGGCACTCACGTAGCGCACCACATTTTTTCTACCATGCCTCACTATCACTTAAAAGAAGCGACAGAGGCAATTAAACCCTTGTTGGGCGATTATTATCGCTCCTCAAGCGAGCCAATTTGGAAGAGTTTTATTCGCTCTTACAGAGACTGTCATTTTGTCGCCAATGAAGGCTCTAAGGTTTACTACGAATCGCATAGAACTCGGCGATCGGATTGATTTTTTTCAGCTATTTATTAATTAATAAGGTGCGTCGCAACGCACCTTATTTTTTCATTTAAGCGATCGCTATCAACTCTCAACTCTCAACTCTCAACGCTCGCGAGCGGGGACGCTGGCACTCTTAACTCTCAACTCTCAACTCTTCCTTTTTCCTGCTACTCAATCTGTCAATTCCGTCGGTCCCAAATACTTAGTCAAATAAGGCGAAAACACCTCATAAATCAGTGTCAGCGGCTTGCCGTGATGCCAGAACAAATAATGCCTGCCCCAAAAAGGTCCCGACTCACCAAAAGCTGCCTCCAAAGCCACAGAATGACCGCAATAAATGCCTTGCACGTCGCGATACAATTCCGTCCGCAACCGCGCCAAACTTGCCCAAATAGGCAAAGATTTATTTTCCAAATATTCATCTACGTGACTCGCTTCCCACCAAGAAGCAGCATAGGCAAGTCGCTGTCCTGAAGCCGTCCGCAGCCACACTTGCCTCCGCAGGCGCGGCCCGGGAACCGCTACAATTTGCTCGGGCGCGCCGTCTGAGTTTCCGCCCACCAAGGACATATCAATTACATCTACTTCTGTAGGTTCCCCAGTCAGCAATTGCAGGTGGCGGGTGGGAGAACCATCGCCGAGGAGCAGTATCTGCCATGCCGGCGCTAGCTGGCTGTGGGGCAAACCCTTCTGCACAGCGTCTTCTGCTCCTTGCCATAGGGGGTTGAGAGCGTGCCAGGTGCGGCTGTTTGTGGGTGTAAATGTTGCAGTCAAGGGTTTATTTACAAAACTTTATGTTTTGCTTATTTTAACGCTCTTTGCGTTCGTAGTGAGGACTTCAGTCCGCTGGAAGGTGGAAATTCGCAAGGGGGGACGCTCGCACTTCGAGCGATTCAAATTGAGGACGCTCGCACTGTAGAGATCCTGGAGCGAATTAACCAGATGCGAGATTACGAAACAGCAGCCAAGTGCGATCGAACTTCGGTATCCGTGTACTGAGGAGTCCAGCCTTCGGTGGCGGTAAAATAGCGCACCGCTTTAATCTTCCGGGCTGGGGTGAGATAAAACCAGTGCTCTGTATTCGCCGGCACGTTGATAAATTCTTCAGGCTGTACTTTCACTTCCACTTGACTGCCATCGGGGCGCACGAAGCCGAAAACGCCCTCTCCGGCTACGATATAGCGGACTTCATCGTCAGCGTGGGTGTGGCACTTGTCGAATTTGGCAAGCAGGGCGTCGAGGTTGGGAATGTCCGGGTGCAGTACAATTAAGTCGCGGGACTGATAGCCTGCGGTTTCTTTGAGTTCTTGAAAGTAGCGATCGAGACCTTGCAGGACTTGCTCTTTTTCAGTATCGCTGAGAGCGTCTTTTGCTAGCAAGTTTTGGATTTCCAGGTTGTCGCCCGTCGGCCAGCGGTTGAGCTGAATGTTCAAAGGAGCGAGTTCGCGGGTAATGTCGCTCAGTTGAGTGTAGGTCGTACCGTCTTCGAGTCGCAGGATAGCCATTTTTTTCTAGTTTGTGGGTCGATATTTTT
This sequence comes from Oscillatoriaceae cyanobacterium Prado104, assembly GCA_025454405.1. GTDB lineage: Bacteria > Cyanobacteriota > Cyanobacteriia > Cyanobacteriales > Microcoleaceae > Microcoleus. The sequence goes on from JALOON010000071.1 coordinate 23,324, forward strand.
GTTTTTGCAGACCGAAAGCAGACACTGCAAAAGTCGCGCTCGAGCGCGATCGTTCGAGAAGAACAATCTTAACTTATATTTTGCCTGCTGTCGGTTAACCGGGCAACAACACAATCTCTCCGTGAATTTGCCAACATTGATATTAAGGTTGTTCGTGGGGTGGGGCGGGTTTATTTAACCTGTCTGCTGCGTTTGAAACTGTTGGCTTTCCCCGCTCCTACAGCATTATTGACATTGGTGCAAGATGTCAGTTCAACCCAACCTACTACTGGTAGGGCGCGCGCTGCGTGCCTTGTCTCCGAGCGCTTGAATGTAACTTTCACAACCGTCCCTATGCCTACTTACACTGGAATTTCTAGCGAAGCTTTTCGGCACCCGCTCGATCGCGAAGCCGAACAAGCTTTGCGGAGCGTACCCGGATTCGATTTAATTGCTAGCAAATTTGTAGAATTTGTCTACGAACGGCCGCAGTTTGTTTATTTAATGGGAAATAGCATTCAAGTCGGACCGCGCCAATATGCGAGTATTTATCATATATTTCGCGAGTGCGTGCAAAGTTTAGATGTGTTTCCCGAACCTGGTTTGTTTGTTTCTCAAAATCCTTCAGTTAACAGCTATGCTCTGGGACAAAATCAGCCTTATGTAGTCTTAAATACGGGTCTTTTAGATTTGGTAAACGAAGCAGAACTCTCGGCAGTGCTAGCTCACGAGTTGGGACACATTAAATGCGGTCATCCAACTTTAAATCAAATGGCAATGTGGGCGATGAATTTTGCTTCGACGATCGGGGAGCTGACTTTTGGTTTGGGAAATGTGGTCAGCAGCGGTTTAATTTACGCTTTTTACGAATGGCGGCGCAAGGCTGAATTGTCGGCCGATCGCGCTGCTTTATTGGCAACTGATGATTTGAATAATGTGATGAATTCGATGATGAAACTGGCTGGAGTTAGCAGCAAATATGCTAGCGAATGCAGTTTGCAAGAATTTATCCGCCAGTCAGACAACTATCAAGAACTCGATCGGGATAATCTCAATCAGGTGTATAAATTTTTACTGTACAATGGCGGGCAAGGAGTGATGCTGAGCCATCCCTTCCCGGTGGAACGCTTGCGGTATTTGCAGGATTGGGCAAGTTCGGAGGAATACCGCCAAATCAAGCTGGGGAACTACAAGCGGGCGACCTCCGAGGGTGCAGTTGATGTGAATGCTCAAACACCTGAGAGCGAGGAAGCCGAGAGGCTGCGGCGGCAGATTGAAGAGTTGCAGCGGGAGATCGATCGGCGCAAATCCCGGCAAAGTTAATATAGAAGAGAAAAATCAGGTTTCTGACTATCGATCTAGTCCAAGAAACCGGGTTTTTTACCCGAACTTGCGGTGAAGACTCAGGATTGAAGCAAAAAACCCGGTTTCTGACTGTGCTTTCTGACTGTGCTTGTGTTCAAGTTGTGTATCTGTTGGAAAAATTTCCCGGATGGGGTAAGGGAGGAGCGTATAACGAAGGTGGGCAAGCGGAAAGCTCGATCGCCAATTGTCTCAAGCCTAAAAATTATACGCTCATTTCTGAAATCTGTTTCTGAGGGCGTGTAGTTTAAATCAAGAAAAGCTTATAAATCAACGAACTCAACCGGGGTAAGTAAAAATGATTATTGATAACGCCATGAATCCTAACAAGCAAAGCTCCAATTTTTTCGGCAATGTTGGAAAAATCAGCATCGCCTTGATTCTGCTGGCTGCTGGCATGGGATTGACAAATCCAGCGAGGGACCAATACCTGACTTATGCTTCCGGCCAACTGGCAACAGAATTGGAAAACGCTGTGTGTACTGATTCTCGGGTGCCTAAAGCTTTGAGCGGCGTTACAGATACTTTGATCGGCAGTTGCAAAAATTTGGTGACTTCGCAGCGGGATACGATGGAACGCTTGCTCGACAATACCACCCAACGTCAAAACTTCGGCGTTGCTAGCATTTACACGACTGAATTGGGCGGCAAAAGCTATCAAACGGTAGGAGCTTTTGGCAATTTCGTAACGCTGCCTCCGGCTGCGAAAGATGCTCAAAAATAGTTGATAGTCGATCGTCGATTGTTGGGGACTTAGGCACAAAATCTATACGTAGGGTGCTGGTGGGCGCACATTACCGCTATACTAAGTCCGGGTATCCTACGCCCTTTATAAATCCTTCGTTTGGAACCAGAGTCTTTGCGATTGCTTCGCTGCGCTCGCAATGACAATAACGGAGGTCTTAAACTCGGATGTGGTATCAAATAGTCGAATAGTAGAAACCGGGTTTTGTTCAAAGCCCGGTTTTTGATTTGGTGTTAATGCCTTAATTGGCATCAGAAACGGCGACGCCACTTGTTCAAACAAGCTTCTCCAATTGATGCCACAGACTGCATTTGAGCTAATTGTTCCCGCAAAGCTTTGATGGTTCTTAGCTGTTCTTGAGATTGCTGCTGCAGGGCGTCGTAATTTCGCTGTTTTCCCTGACTCTTGCTCAACTCATTTTCTAGATCTGGCAGCTTGGTAAGTTGAACTTGTAATTCATAGATCGCACTTGATTTTTCTGCTAACTGCTGTTGCAAGGTTTCGTAACTGGACTTCGATACGGTGTGCTGCAATTGCTGTTCCAGATTTTGCTTTTGTGACACCAACTCATGCTGCAAAGAGCCGATCGAACTTTCTTTTTCAGACAATTGATGTTGCAAAGAGCCGATCGAACTTTCTTTTTCAGACAATTGATGTTGCAAAGAGCCGATCGAACTTTCTTTTTCAGACAATTGATGTTGCAAGGAGCCGATCGAACTTTCTTTTTCCGACAATTGATGTTGCAAGGAGCCGATCGAACTTTCTTTTTCCGACAATTGATGTTGCTGTTGCAAGGAGCCGATCGAACTTTCTTTTTCCGACAATTGATGTTGCAAAGAAGCAATCGCGTTTTCTTTTTCCGACAATTGATGCTGCAAAGAAGCAATCGCGTTTTCTTTTTCCGACAATTGATGTTGCAAGGAGCCGATCGAACTTTCTTTTTCCGACAATTGATGTTGCAAGGAGCCGATCGAACTTTCTTTTTCCGACAATTGATGTTGCATCGAACTTTCCTTGTCTGACAATTCCTGCTGCAACGATTCGTAACTTGACTTTGATACCGTTTCCTGCAATTGGCTTTCCAGATTTTCCTTTTCAGTCAATTGCTGCTGCAAAGAAGCGATCGAACTGTCTTTTTCAGACAACTCTTGCTGCAAAGAAGCGATCGCGCTTTCCGTTTCCGACAACTGCTCCTGCAAAGATTCGTAACTTGACTTCGATACCATTTCCTGCAATTGGCTTTCCAGACTTTCCTTTTCGGCCAATTGCTGTTCCAAAGAAGAGATCGAACTTTCTCTTTCTGCTAACTGCTGTTGTAAAGATTCGTAACTTTCTTGCAGGGGATTTGGCTGCGCGATCGCATCGGGCGATCGAGTTTGAGCAGTTGCAGGATCGCCTATTTCATTTTCTGAGACTGTTTCCCCTTGAGACTCGGCAATTTCTGCCGTAGTATCTGGATCTTTTTTCCAAGTTACGGTAACCTGTGCCTTGTCCTTAGAAATATTCAGAGCGCCTTGTGCTAAGCGTTCTAGGAGTTCCGATCTGGATATGCCGAGTTTGCGAGCGATCGAGTTCAATCGATCGGCACTAGCAGAAGTCAGCGAAAGCCCGACTTTGACTTTGCTTTCTGGATTTGAACTAACTGGATTGCGATTTTTTTTTACCATTGGCACTTTCCTTATGCCAACCTACACCTATCAGTATAGTGGCAGAAGCCGAACTACAAATTAATTCTTGTTACTTACCAATTGTGGCAGCTTCCGTTCCCTATCGAACAAAAATCTGTAAATGTATTCCGTCCATTCTTCATGTAGATGGGTTCGCGCTTGCCTCGATCGCAATGTCTGTTATCTCAAGAGCAGGAGAGCGAGGAATACTCTGGCAAAATAAATCTTGTAGCTAGCTTCGATCGCGCTTGCTGAAGCCCCAGGGCTTTGGGTTCGATCTCTTGTAACGGGTCGATCCCGATCGGCTTAACAATCTGTAATGTTGTGGGGCGATTCGGGCCGTGCAGCACCTTGCCACAGCCAGATTTGGCAAATGTTGAAATAGCCCACTTTACTGCGAATGTAAAGCGGGCTATTGTGTTTAAATAGATCGAACTTTTTCACCACATAAATATTCAAAAAAATTTTGCGGATTGGGCATAGGGCTTGCTGCTGACAAGCTTTTCGCCGGATGTTCGATCGGGGGAAATGCTAGTAATTCTCTTTGGGTTCCTCAAAAAATGAGGAGTAGAGATATCCGGCTGCTACTGCGCCTAAAATTGGTGCTAGCCAGAACAGCCACAACTGGGCGATCGCCCAAGCTTTGCCGCCAAAAATAGCTAGAATTAAAGCAGGTCCGGTGCTGCGTGCCGGGTTGACTGACAAGTTAGTAACGGGGATGCCGATTAAGTGAATTAACGTCAGGCAAAAACCGATCGGTACCGGTGCAAAACCTTTAGGTGCCCTGACATCTGTAGCACCCATAATCACGATTAAAAAAATGAATGTGAGGACAAACTCTGCCAGAAAAGCAGCCAGCATTGAATACTTGCCTGGAGAGTTTTCATCGTAGCCGTTAGCTGCAAAGCCGCCGATATCAAATCCGGGTTTACCGCTAGCAATTAAATACAAGACAACGCTGGCGATAACTGCACCCACCAGTTGAGAAATAATGTAGGGGAGAAGATCCCGGGATGGGAAACGTTTGCCCGCAAATAAACCAAAGGAAACCGCCGGATTGAGGTGGCAGCCGGAAATGTGTCCGATCGCGTAGGCCATGGTCATGACTGTTAAACCAAAAGCCAGAGATACACCCACTAATCCAATACCGACAGGGAATACAGCATCTGTCGAGATTTTTGCTGCGTCGATCGTAAACACTGCAGCTAATACTGCACTGCCACAACCGCCGAAAACAAGCCAGAAAGTGCCTATGCACTCCGCTGCGTAACGTTTTATGGGTGACATAATTGTTAAGTTCGTTGTTGGCCGGTTTGTATTTTAACACAATGAGTCGGTAAAAAATAGCTACCACAGATACTTTTATCGGGCAAAATTTTGTTATCATAGTATGTTTCGGGGCACAAAAAAATGATAGTTATTGTGATGGGTGTTTCTGGTTCGGGAAAAACTACTGCGGGCAAGTTGCTGGCCCAATCTTTGCATTGGGATTTTCAAGATGCCGACGATTTTCATCCAGCGGCTAATATAGAAAAAATGGGTCGGGGAATTCCTTTGGACGATGCCGATCGAATGCCCTGGCTGTTGCAAATGCAAAGCGCGATCGCCCATTGGTTGGAAACCCAAAAGAATGTTGTCTTGGCTTGTTCCGCTTTGAAAGCTAGTTATCGGGACTTGCTGTTTGGCGATTCCCTAGGGGATAGCTTCGCTTCACGGACTCAAATAAAATTGATTTATCTCAAGGGTGATTTTGAGTTATTTTCCCAGCGCTTGCAGCAGCGCCAAAATCACTACATGAAAGTCTGTTTGTTGTCAAGTCAATTTGCAACTCTTGAAGAACCTCAAGATGTAATTGTCATTAATGCCGCGCAGTCACCCGAGGCGATCGTCGCCCAGATTGTAAATAATTTAAAAAACAGTTTGTAGTGAGGAATTAAGTCCGCAAGGAAGCGGATTGCTAACAGCAAACTAATTCTATTGGAGTATCGAAATCCCAAATTAGTTTTTGTACAAATACAGAAAAGCTTCTACTTCAGCAGCAGTAGGTTGAGCGGCGATCGCCCCCGGTTTCATCGCCGTCATCGCGCCTACCGCACTCGCATAGGTTACAACTTTTTTCGCTATTTCTGGATCTGCTAAACTCTTAATTCCCCGATCGCACAACTGCCGCACCAAACCAGCCACAAAACCGTCGCCGGCACCAGTTGTATCTTCAACATCTACTTTAAAAGCCGGGATTTTTCCTTCATTTTCCGAGATACAATAAGAGCAGCCTTTGTTGCCAGCCGTGACTAAAACACCTTCTGCAACATCGAGGCTGTAAGTAATAGCACCAGCGTCAGTTGTGTCAAACAACCACTCAGCTTCTTCTTCAGATAATTTGAGAAAATCCACTTTTTTTAACAGTTCTTTAATGCGCGGTTTTGCCTCTTCTGGATTGGACCAAAACACGGGTCGCCAATTCACATCAATGACAATTTTCAGATCGTATTTTTCTGCAAGTTCGATCGCGCGAGCGATTGCATCTCTGCTGTCAGGATAAGCTAATTCTAAAGTTCCTAAAATTAGAAACTCCGCATTTTCAAACAATTCTTCCGGCAGTTGGGATGCCAGCAGGCGAGTATCGGCAAATTCCGCATTATCAAATCGGACAAAACCGGCAAAAGAGCGATCGCCCGCTGCATTTCGCAGGACGCGAACTTGCCGCGTTGGCGCTGTAGGATGCCTTTGCACTCCAGTTGTATCGACTCCCAGTTCTTGCAATAAATGTACTAAAGAATTCCCCAATTCATCAGCACCGGCAGCACCGATAAATCCCGCAGGTGTCCCCAATTTAACCAAGGCACAGGCAACATTTGCAGGCGCACCGCCCGGATAAGCAGTCCAAGATTCTACCTCTTCTAAAGAGGCTGCGGGTCGATCTGCCAAACAATCAAATAAAATTTCACCGAGACACAGAACGCGAGGATAAGACATATCGATTTTGCGATTTTAGATTTTAGATTTTAGATTTTAGATTTTAGAGTTAACTAGATTGTAGGTTTGCGAGTTCAGTCGATCGGAGATTTTAGATTGATTTTAGATTTGCCAGCTAACTAGATTTGTAAATGCTCAAAAGTGGCGTACTTGTCACTCCTTGCGGGAGTCTGCGATCGCGAAGCTTGCTTGCAAACATTTGCGGGAGTTGCCAAACACGGATGTCGGAGAGCCACCCAAAAACTTGAGGTTCCTTACCGGGCAATTTTCCCTGGCTGCTGCGCCAGTATCCCTTGCTTTGCCGTCAATGCCTTAGCGAAGCGGGTTCGGCTATTGCGGGCGCAGGCTTAACGTTGAGACAGGTACAAAGATTAACACAAAAACACAGAATTTTATATTCATGCTCGATCCTTCATCCTCTAGAATTGTAGCTAGGTAAATATGCAGACATAGGAAAAGTTTATGAGTGGGAGCGTCTCTCAGACCCCTGTCAGCCTGTCAGACAGAGAATTGCAGGTAGTTGAGTTGGTAGCCTCGGGATTGACCAATGAGAAAATAGCCGAAAAGTTAGATATTAGCAAGCGTACAGTTGACAACCACATTAGCAATATTTTGACTAAAACCGGCGCGGACAATCGAGTCGCGCTGGTGCGTTGGGCTTTGCAGTGGGGCAAGGTATGTTTGGATAATATTAACTGCTGCCCTCTACCGGGGCCGATCGATAAAGGAGTATCTTAAAGTAGGCGAACAGGTTGCGGACAGACAAAAGTAATGATGCAAACGGCACTAGAAAAACAATTGCGCTATCAAATTCAATGCCCGGGATTGCCACTTGCTGTGTATCGCGAAGTGGCCGCCCATTTGCGTCAAGTTGAAGGAGTGGAAACGGGTTTAATTCCGCAGCAGTCGCAGCAGTTTGATTATGGCGACAGTCAAGTTGGGGGCTTGTGGATACAGTATCCTGAAGGGTTCGATTTGGCCGGTCGCCAGCGGGTCGATCGCATTTTGGCTTATTATGGCGATCGTTTTTCACCTTGGGAACCATTAATTAGTTGACAGTTGACAGTTGACAGTTGACAGTTGACAGTCGATCGAAGAAGTCATTAGTTATCAGTGATTAGTTATCTGTTATGAGACTTCTGGATAACTTGGGTGTTAGTCCGGGTACAACAAAGGTTTCAGATGTTTTTTTGAAGCTGTCTATCTATTAGTTATTAGTCATTAACTAATAGTTAAGAATATCGGTAAAACTAATGAATTCAGAAGTAAAGCTATAACTTAAGATACAGGACACGGCAGTGCCGTGTCCCTACAGAAAACCCTAATAGATTTCTCATGTTTCATCGTTTTTCTCGTTACCAGGCTCTGCCTGGTAATGCAGATCTAGAGGCTGAAGCCTCGCGAGTAGGTTGCGATTAAAATGAACCTCAAAAACCTAGGGTTATAATTTAAGAAATCAACTCCCTAAGTAGGATAAACTATGATAGTAGCAACTAACAATCCAGAAACAAAATTCAGAATCACCTGGCCGCTACTGCCAGAAGATTTTCAACTACCCGACGACCCAGTGGAAGACGAAAGCCAACCGTTGTTAGCAGCAGCATTGCGCCAGCCCCTAACAGCATTTTCCGAATTAATGCAGGATGCCTTAATAGTTTCCAACTTTGCCCTGTGTGCCGGAGTGAGTTTGCCAGAAGCCAGCAGCGAAGAAGAAAAAATTATCTGCAAAGCACCAGATTGGATGTACGTCCGACCTGTTAACCCTGAAAATGTATCTCGAATCCGCCGCAGTTACACTCCGAATGCAGAAGGTACAATTCCTCAAATCGTGATGGAATTTCTCTCAGAAACACGCGGAGAAGAATATGCAAAAGAATTTAGTTCGAGGGTGGGAAAGTGGTTTTTTTACGAGCAAATAATCAAAGTTCCCCAATATGTCATATTCAAAGCAAAAACAGCTTTTTTGGAAGTTTACGCTTTAGAATCGGGGGCCTATAAATTGCAAGAAGCAGATGAAAACGGGCGTTATTGGATACCGGGATTAAACTTATTTTTAGGAATGTGGGAAGGAACTCACGAAGGCAGAACGGGTCGTTGGTTGAGGTGGTGGAATGCGGGAGGTGATTTGTTGTTGTGGTCTGAGGAAAGAGTAGAATTAGAAAGGCAGCGCGCAGAATTAGAAAGGCAGCGCGCAGAATTAGAACGGCAGCGCGCAGAACAAGAACGACTCCGCGCTGAAAGATTAGCTGAAAAATTGCGTCAAGCGGGAATACCGTTAGACGATGAAGAATGAAAGATTGATTGAAACATTAAACCTGCGATCGACTATGAATTTACCCCCTAGAAACTCCTTGGTAAAAATGAAAATCACCTGGCCGCTGCTGCCAGAAGATTTTGAACTACCAGACAACTCTATGGGAGACGAAATCCAACCGTTGTTAGCTGCAGCGTTGCGCCAACCGCTAACAGCATTTCCCGAATTGATGCAGGATGCTTTAATAGTTTCCAACTTGGCATTGTGTGCCGGAGTAGGCTTGCCACCATTCACCGACGAAAATCGGATTGTTTGCAAATGGCCGGATTGGATGTATGTCAAACCGGTCAATCCTCAAGATGCTTCTCGCATCCGTCGCAGTTACACGCCACATGCAGAAGGAAGCGTCCCCCAAATCGCGATCGAATTTCTTGCAGAAACCTACGGAGATGAATTTTCCTGCGAGTCGGTTGAACGTGTGGGAAAGTGGTTTTTTTACGAACAGGTAATTAAAGTCCCTACCTATGTAGTTTTTCAAGAAAGTACGGCTCGTTTGGATGTTTATGCTTTAAGATCGGACAGCTATAAGTGGCTAAAAGCAGATGAAAACGGGCGTTATTGGATACCGGGATTGGACTTGTTTTTAGGAATGTGGGAAGGAACCCACGAAGGCAGAACTGGTCGTTGGTTGAGGTGGTGGAATGCAGAAGGTGAGTTGTTGTTGTGGTCGGAAGAAAGATTAGAATTAGAACGGCAGCGGGCCGATCGAGAACACCTTCGCGCTGAAAAATTAGCTGAAAAATTGCGTCAAGCTGGAATCGAATTTGAGGATGAAGAATGACCAAACAATTCGCACTGCCAGATTAATATCCTCAAATAGTTATTGACTGGAGTTTAGACTAAACAGACCCGATCGAGGTATCTCATCACTCCACTCAAGAACGGCAACGGTCGCTGGCGACCAACTATGAGGCTCAACGATTA
>JALOON010000072.1 GCA_025454405.1 Oscillatoriaceae cyanobacterium Prado104
TAATCGTTGAGCCTCATAGTTGGTCGCCAGCGACCGTTGCCGTTCTTGAGTGGAGTGATGAGATACCTCGATCGGGTCTGTTTAGTCTAAACTCCAGTACTGAAGCAGCAACTAGAATTATCGAATATGCTTTTGAAGAACTTGGTTTTGAGTATCTGATTGCAAGTTGCGATCGCCCGAATATCGAATCGCAAAAAGTAGCAGAAAGACTCGGCATGCAGCAAGTAGAAGAAAGAACGATTGATGACAATCCCACAGTGTTCTTTAGACTCGATAAGTCTTCAATAGTTGATAGTTGATAGTTGACAGTTGACAGTTGAGCATATTTGGTTAAAAAACATAATTATTGTAGGGTTAAAGGTAACAGTTCAATAACGAGCGTAGCATATTAGGCGGACTGAAGTCCACACTACGAACCTGCAAAATGCTGCGGACTAAAGTTTACACTACGAACCTGCAAAATGCTGCGGACTAAAGTCCACACTACAAACCTGATTTAATTTGCGATCGCGGCGATCGATAATTTTTGAATCAATCACTTTCCCCTTTTCAATTTTTATGTGAATTTCTAGATCGTACACTCTCAAACCCGCGCGATCGCAATATATAAGTTCTCCTTGAGGAACTTGAATTTCGCCACTAAACCAATCAGCAAGAAGAGGATGTTTGTCAGTCATTTTGTATTGACCAACTAAGTCAACAAGGTAAAAATATCCGTTTTCGATCGCCCAGGTGCCGATATAACCCCGCCCGCAAGCAGTCGAACCAATTACAGGGTTATCAAACTCGATATCTTTAACTTCTAACTGAATGATACCGGAATGTCGATCGGGTAGGGGAGGACAAAAAGATATAGATGTTTCCGTACCGTCAAAAATAAGTTTTTCGCCAATTTGAACAGTCACATTCACCTCCGATATCCTGTCCGTTCGATCGACCGCAATCAGATAGTTTGTAGTGCGGACTTAAGTCCGCTGCATTTTGCGGAATGAATTCCTCACTACGAACCTTTTTTATTATTGTAAGCGACCGCGCGATCGAGTTCGATCGCCACTAAATAATTTACTGAAAAATGCTATATTCTTATAGTATCAGACTGCATAAAAGATGAACTTGCGAACAGTAACTGCTACTAGATATGTCGCTCCTTTGCGGGAAGGTGGATCGCTGCCGGCAATCGTAGAAGCCGATGACGATGGTATGTACGTCCTCAAATTTCGGGGCGCGGGGCAGGGCTGCAAAGCCTTGATAGCTGAGTTAATCGCAGGAGAAATTGCTCGCGCGTTGGGGCTTCTAGTTCCAGAAATTGTGTTTGTGGAACTCGATCCAGATTTGGCGCGCACTGAACCCGATCCGGAGATTCAAGACTTGATTCGGGCGAGTGCCGGCCTCAATCTCGCCCTCGACTATTTACCGGGTTCGGTGACGTTCGATCCTGTGGTAGAAAAGTGTGATGCGGATCTTGCTTCGGCAATTGTCTGGTTTGATGCTTTTGTAACTAATATCGATCGCACTCCGCGCAATGCGAATATGTTGATCTGGCACAAAAAACTTTGGTTGATCGACCACGGGGCCGCGCTTTATTTCCATCACACTTGGAAGAATTATCTCGATCGCAGTCGCGATTCTTTTAGCGCGGTTAAAGACCACGTTCTGCTGCCTTTTGCCAGCAACCTGCAAGCGGTAGACTCAAAATTGACAGAATTGCTCGCGTCCGATACTATCGATCGCATCCTGCAACTGATTCCCGATCTTTGGCTGGTGGAAAACTCTCCGTTTAGCACCTGCAGCGAACATCGGGAAGCTTATCTAAATTACTTGCTAAATCGGCTAAAATCACCGCAATTTTTTTTGGAGGAAGCTCTGCGTGCCCGATCGCTTCATGTATGATTACGCAATTATCCGCGTCGTTCCTAGAGTCGATCGCGAAGAGTTTGTTAATGTGGGAGCGATCGTTTCTTGCGGCAGTCAAAAATTTCTCGCAGCCAAAATTGCACTCAACGAACAGCGATTGCTGGCGCTCGATCCGACAGTGGATTTAGACACAATTCGCAACCATCTAGCTGTCATTCCTATCATTTGCACTGGGGGAAAGCAAGCAGGAGCGATCGGGCAACTCCCGCACAGAGAACGCTTTCATTGGATTGTGGCACCTCGAAGTACAATTATTCAAACATCCCGAATACATACGGGTTTTTGCAGTAACCTGGATCGGGCGCTCGATAGACTAATGGATACAATGGTGCATCCTTTGGGCGATCGATCTTGTGCGGTGAAAACTGATTGAATGGCGATCGAATCAGATTATTAGCCTTGAACGTATCAGACCAAAAAAAACAGTTTTTTTACCAATCTGTTGGTTAAAAATGACATCTTGCATCATTCGCGATAGACTGTAGGGGCGGGTTCGCCAACAGCTTCGTCCGACAGCAGACAGGTTAAATAAACCCGCCCCAACCCCACGAAAAACCCCAATTGATATTGGTACAAGATATCAGTTAAAACTGACATCTTGCATCATTCGCAATAGACTGTAGTGGCGGGTTCGCCAACAGCTTTGTCCGACAGCAGACAGGTTAAATAAACCCGCCCCAACCCCACGAAAAACCCCCAATTGATATTGGTACAAGATATCAGTTAAAACGAAGTATTTTCGTAAAAGACCAGGTTTATGACCACCAAATTAACAGTTTAATCGCCATGGAAAAATGGCTGTCAATAATAGGAATTGGGGAAGACGGACTGTCAGGATTGAGCGAAATTGCCCGTTGCGAACTCGATCGAGCCCGAGTCGTTGTCGGCGGTGCCCGCCATTTAGCAATGCTGCCGCCTGCAGACACCCGCGCAAAGTTGCTGTGGGCATCGCCCCTGCAAACTACAGTTGATGAAATTGTCAGCCGCCGGGGGCAGCCAGTGTGCGTGCTGGCAAGCGGCGATCCGATGTGCCACGGCATCGGCGTCACGCTGTCGCGCCGGATTCCCATTGCCGAAATGATTGTGATTCCCGCAGCATCGGCTTTCAGCCTGATGTGCGCCCGCCTCGGCTGGGCTTTGGCGGAAGTTGAGACTTTCAGCTTGACAAATCGTCCAGTTGCCGAGATCGCCCTTGCTTTGTACCCAGGGGCGCGCTTGCTGGTGTTGAGTGCCGATCGCCACACGCCGGCTAAGGTTGCCCAATTGTTGGCGCAGCGCGGGTTTGGCAGCAGTTTGATGACCGCGTTCGAGCGGATGGGGGGGGACTCGGAACGCCGGATCGAGGGGGTTGCAGCAGCCTGGAACGCGCCGGATTTAGATGATTTGAACGCGATCGCGATCGCAGTTGCGGCCGATCGCGAAACTCTTGTTCTCCCCCGCACTTCCGGCTTGCCGGATGCTGCTTACCGCCACGACGGGCAGTTGACAAAGCGGGAAGTTCGCGCCGTTACGCTGTCAGCCTTAGCGCCAATTCCGGGAGAGTTGCTGTGGGATGTGGGTGCGGGCTGCGGTTCGATCGCGATCGAATGGATGCGCAGCCATCGTAATTGTCGGGCAATTGCGATCGAACGCCACCCAACTCGGCTGCAATTTATTGCGGAAAATGCTGCTAATTTTGGCGTTCCCGAACTCAAAATTGTTGGGGGAGAAGCGCCGGCAGTTTTAGGAAAGTTGCCTCAGCCGAATGCAATTTTTATCGGCGGCGGGGCTACTGCTGGCAATTTGTTTGAAACTTGTTGGAATGCTTTAGGTGAAGGCGGGCGATTGGTGGTGAATGCGGTGACTCTTGAAAGCGAACTCAAAGTGTTGCAGTGGCACGAGCTTTATGGCGGCGAATTAATTAGAATTGGGATTGAAAGAACCGGGGCGATCGGTTCTTTTCTCGGTTGGAAACCGATGGCACCAGTGACTCAGTGGGCGGTAGTTAAATAGATTTTATATTTTAGATTTTGTTTCAGCAAACCTACGTAATAGTATGGTAATCGATCGGACAGGATCTCGATCCTAGGGCAACAGCCAGGAAACCGAAACGGCGACATCGGGAAATGCTAAGGGGCTAATGTTTCCTGCAGTGAATTCTTGCTGCGATCGATATTCACCATCTACCGGATCGCGAAATACGACCAGTTTGTTTTCCTGAAGATTGACTACCCAATACTCGCGAATACCGGCAGCAGCATAAATTTCTGCTTTAATCCCCAAATCTTTTGCTAAACTGGTATTAGAGTATTCAATTACCCAAAAAATATTTTCTGGATAAGGGTGATGGCTGAGATAATTATCTTCAACTCGTTGGACGATCGCTAAATCGGGTTCTGGTTCGGAACCATCAAGTAATGTAATGGGTGCTGCCGGACGAATTTGAGCACTATTTCCGAGTAATTGACTGAGACGTTCTTGAGTGCTAATCCGCTTGCTGGCGTGGGGCGTTCCTTCGGGGGATATTTGGACAATTTCTCCTCTAATTAGTTCTACGTGACAATCCTCTAAGATACCCGCTTCTATCATTTGATGGTATTGTGATAGCGTCCATTTTACAGTAGTTATGGTCATGGTTTAATCTGCCTCCGCTTGTTTTTTATTAAATCGTAGAATCCTCTCGATCGCTCTCTTATCAAAAGAGTAAATAAAAAGTTCTCGGCTTGTTTAACTACAACTCTAAACGTGATAAGCAGTAATAGCAACTTTTCCATCAGCACTATAAATAGCTTCGATTCGTCTAAAAGTAGAATGAGTCCACCATACTTTTAGGCGATTTCCCTGGGCTGGAGCCGTACCAATTTTACCGTAGCCTGCTGTCAATAGAAGTAACTCAAATTCTGTCGATGGTAAAGTTTTCGCCGTAATTTGAGGGATACCATCAAGTTGATGCTTGTCAAGGGTCATAGCTACCTTGGTAAGTGCTGTAGATGCGGTAGCCAGGAAGTACTAAAGCAATGCCGATCGGACTGTGAATTGTCCCCGGATAGTTTTCTTCGGGTTCGCTACCACCAATCCGTATTTTAAGTGCACCCAGCCAAAAGTATAAGCCTGGAATTAAAGCATCTAAACTGTAGGCGATCGCTCGCATTTGAAGATCGGCGGGATTAACGGATTTCAAAGACTGTTGCTTTTCAGGTTCCGAAATAGACATAGCACTGATTCCCTAGCAGTATGGTTCAAAAGCGCTCTTGTTGATTATACTTTAGTATAACCTCGATCGCCAAAGTTTCTTCTCGATTGTCACAGCCAAGTTTGTAACATTAAGGAACACAACAAAGTTTATATTCGAGGGAAAGAATTTAAATTATGAAGATTATTGATTTGTCGATCGATTCGACAGCCCTAACTTCGCTATTAACAGCAGCTAAACAAGAAAACATCATCCTGATAACTGCTGATGGTTTAGAGTTTATTCTCGCAGAAATTAACAACTTCGATCGAGAAATTGAACTGACCCGACAAAATCAAGAGTTAATGGCGTTTCTCAACGGGCGCGGACAACAAACCAAAACCCTTTCAGCAGCAGAAGTGCGAGCTAGATTGGGATTGACAAGCGGCGAGTAATACCAAATCCGGGTTAGATATCCCCGATCGAACTCGGCGGTTTAAACCGCTTCTATACAAACAAAACCCGCCTGCGCGGGTTTCATGAATAAAGGGGGTACGATACCTGGATTTGGTATAAATAGAGGTACGGATCGCCCCGATCTGTTTGAAACCCGCAACTGAATAAGTGAAAACTACTCATGTATAAAAAAATAGGTTGGGTTCAACACAAGTCAACCCAACCTATTAATTAAATGAGACTTCAGAGTTTAGCCACCCTTCACCGCGGAAGGTTTTAAACTATCTTGCGACTCCGAAGGGGCAGCAACAAAGCTTTGATTTACCGCAGATTCCTGAATCGGTTTCCGGGCTTCAATTAAACTCAAAGCCTTGCTGACACTTTCAGGTAAAACCACCACCAAACTGCCAGCAGGCGCTGCATCTAAAGCCTTATTAACAGCCGCTGTTTCATCCAGCAGCAACTCGTATTCAACTTTAGATTTGTCAGCAGTGCCCGCAGCAATAGCCTCTTCAATCCCCTGACAAATTAACTTTGCCACAACACCCGGTTCCCGACCGCGCCTGTCAACATCTTCTTTGACAATAATGCGATCGAATATTTCGGCCGAAAGCTTGCCCAAAGTCACAAAATCTTCATCCCGCCTGTCCCCCGGCGCGCCGATTACTCCGATCCGCATTCCCTCCCAATTCTTGACGAAACTGCCCAAAGCTTTGTAGCTGTGGGGATTGTGCGCGTAATCGAGCAAAGCGTGATATTTGCCCAAATTAAACAGGTTCATCCGTCCGGGAGTTTGCCCGACTGATGCTTGGAAGCTTGACAAAGCAGCCCGAATATGCTCGATCTTGAATCCTTGGGCAAAAGCGGCCAAGCAAGCTGCTAAAGCATTGGCAATCATGAACGGCGCGCGCCCGCCCATCGTCAGCGGCACGTTCGCCGCCTGCTCGATCCTCAGCGTCCAATCGCCTTTTAAGATTGACAAATAGCCATTTTCGTAAATTGCTGCCAGCCCGCCCGCAGCGGTATGTTTGGCAACCAATTCGTTGTCCGGGTTCATTGAAAAATAGGCAATTTGAGCCTTAACGCGCTGTGCCATTTTTGACACTAGCGGGTCGTCGGCATTTAAAACTGCATAGCCTTTGGGCTCCACCGACTCGACGAGGACGCTCTTGAGGTGAGCGAGTTGTTCTACGGTGTCGATATCGCCAATGCCCAAGTGGTCGGCCGCGACGTTCAACACAACGCCAACATCGCACCGATCGAACCCCAAGCCCGATCGCAAAATTCCGCCCCTCGCCGTTTCCAGCACCGCCACTTCCACCGTTGGGTCGGACAAAATCAACTGAGCGCTTTGCGGCCCGGTATTGTCCCCGGTTTCTACTAAATAATCGCCGATGTAGGTGCCGTCGGTGGTCGTGTAGCCGACTGTTTGACCTGTCTGCTTGACAATGTGAGCCAGCAGGCGAGTGGTTGTAGTCTTGCCGTTTGTCCCCGTTACTGCTAAAATAGGCAGCCGGCTCGGTTGGTGGGCGGGAAACAACATATCCATGACGGCACCGGCGACGTTGCGGGGCAGTCCCTGACTCGGGGCGACGTGCATTCGGAAACCCGGTGCGGCGTTGACTTCGACGATGACGCCGTTGACATCGCGCAGGGGCTGGGAAATGTCGGCCGTCACTACATCGATGCCGGCGATATCCAAGCCGATGATTTTAGCGACTCTCGAAAACAGCCAGGTGTTTTCCGGGTGGATTTCGTCGGTGCGATCGACCGCAATTCCCCCCGTACTCAAGTTTGCCGTTGCTCGCAAAAATACTGTTTTGCCAGCAGGCACCACTGAATCGAGAGTGTATCCTTGTTTTTGCAGCAAATCTAAAGACAGCTTATCTACCACGATCCGGGTCAGGACGTTATCGTGTCCGTCTCCGCGCTGCGGGTCGCTGTTTACTTCTTCAATGAGCTGTTCTACTGTAGATTTGCCGTTACCGACGACATGGGCGGGGACTCGTTCGGCGACAGCTACAACTTGACCGTTGACTACCAACACTCTGTGGTCGCGCCCGGTGTAATAGCGCTCGATGATGACGCTTTTGGTTTTCGAGGCCGCGCTGGCGAGATCGTAGGCTTCCTCAGCCGCTTCCCAGGAATTGATGTCGATCGTAATTCCCCGTCCGTGATTGCCGTCTAGAGGCTTAATCACGATCGGATAACCGCCCACATCTTCGATCGCGCTTTGCAGTTCGTCTAAGTAGTGAATTACCGTTCCTCGCGGCACCGGTACGCCCGCATTGCCCAGAACATTTTTCGTACCTTCCTTATCGCAGGCAAGTTCTACCCCCAAAACCCCCGTGCGATCGCTCAGAGTTGCTTGAATCCGCTTTTGGTGTACTCCGTAGCCCAACTGGATCATAAACCTCGCGCTCAACTGCAGCCAGGGAATGCCCCTAGTTTCTGCTTCCTTGACGAGGGTTTCCGTACTCGGTCCCAGGGCCGCCGACGCAGCAAATTCCTTGAGGTCTTTCAAATCTTGTGCCAATTCCGACGCCGGGTAAGTCCCGGTACTGGCTATACTTTGGCAAAGCCGGACGCCAGCCCTAGCGGCGTAGCGACCTGCTTGTTCGTTTTGATACTCAATTACTACCTGGTAGATGCCGCGACTCGAAGTCTCGCGGGTGCGGCCGAATCCGACCGGCATTCCTGCCATTTGCTGCAGTTCTAAGGCAACATGTTCGATGACATGTCCCATCATCGTGCCTTCTCGGACGCGCTGCAAAAAGCCTCCCTGACAGCCGGGAGAACAGTGATGATCGACCAAGCTGGGTAGCACAGCAGTCAATCCTTCGTAGAAGCCCTGAATTTGGGATGTGGTTTTGTCTGCCAAATCCTCTAAATCTAGACGCATGACGACAAGTTTGTGGCGTCTGACGCTCCAGTAGTTAGGGCCGCGCAAGGTCTGGATTTTAAGTATTTTCATGGCAGTCACACAAGGGTAGAGGTCGCGGAAATTTTATTGGTAATTTGAGCATTTATTCAATTTCAAGCTCGATTGACTAAGAAACTGTTCGCTGAGAACATTTTTGCGATCGATTTTCAGTTATTGGCTATCCAATTTAAGATTGTCTTGTACTCATGTCGCAGTCGTAAACGGCGATCGACTGCGAGTCAATCAATTTTAGATCGATCGGTCTTGCGAACCGGGTAACTGCCAAATATCTCAGATCGGTGTTTCCGCGATCTAAAATTGTTCTGCCCGCAACTAAAATTTTCCGATCGAATATTCAGGGTTGTTAGCAGTGACAACCCCCCGCCGTCAGACGGCGGACTGTTTTTAGAGGTGGGTTTAAATCCCCCCCCTTCAAAACCTCGTGCTTGGAAAGTCAACTATCAACTGTCAACTCTAATTGTTTGCTAGCAACTAATAATTGATGGCTCGTGACTAATAACTATTATGTTCTTTGTTAGTTAGGCGTGCCGCATTCTCAAGATCGGCGCGACTCGAAGCTGCTGAGGATATGGGTTTGCCTAGGGGTATATTGTAGGAATCTCCGTGACAAAGGACGTGCAGCCGCAGGTTGAACATACTCAGGGGGTCTGTCGCTCCTACGTAAGGCTCGTTGGTATAAATCATTTCCCTAGAATCGACCACAGTCACCGTGCCTTTACCTAGGATTTTCATCGTGTCGTCTCCCTCAAACAGGGCGCAAGTGTCTTCATCAACACCAATGGCAATTCGATCGGGATGGCAGGCGACGGCCGACAGCAAGCGAGCCATGCGGTTGCGGTTGTGAAAATGCTGGTCTACGATAATCTCAGGAATAATGTTCAGTCCGTTTGCCATATCTACTAAAGAGCGGTTCGGAGATGCCCCGCTACCGCCGCCGGCAATCATGTGATATCCCATCACCGCAGCCCCCGCGCTGGTGCCTGCGAGGGCAATTTTACCTTCGAGAGTTTCTTTGCGAATTTTCTCCATCACCGGGGTATCGGCCAGCAAGCCGCACAACCGCAGTTGGTCGCCTCCTGTCATGAAGACGCCCGTACAGTCTTCTAAATAATCTTTCCAAACGGGGTTTTCACCCTGTTCGCGTTCGCGGACATCTACTACTTTGACAGAGGTGACGCCCATTTCGTCAAAAATGGTGCGGTAGCGGGTGCCGATTCCTTCCGGATCTCGCGAGGCGCAGGGAATAATCGCCAGCCTAGCATTGCTACCTCCAGCGCGGTAAAAAAAGGTGTTCAAAATCTCGCGTCCGTGAACTTTGTCTTCGGCCCCTCCAATTACCATAATCGAGGTTTTCGTGCGCTGGGGGATATCGCGTTCAAGGGCTTGAGATGTCAATTGCTGCATGGTGTGTCTTCCTCTGTTGGTTGTGAATTAAATTGTGCCGTGCTGGGGGTAAAATAGGGCTTCGCGTTTTTAAATACTAATTTTTCGTGCTAGCTGGGGTTCGATCGGGCGATCGCGAGATCCGGCAAACGTCTGAGTGCGAGTTTCAACTAAGCCCTATCCTGACAACAGATAATTTTTGTGCAAAATCGGCACCCAGACAAAGGAATTAAATTTAAATTGCAAAGACCTTAAGTAATTATGAAGGATCGAGCAATTGGGGAAAACCGAGCTCCCTCTAAAGGTCAAAATAAAAATTGCATCAATAAAATCCAGACTGTTGTGAGATTTAATTGTGAGATGAGATTGTGAGATTTGACGTTGTTACGCTGTTTCCAGAATTTTTCCAGGCTCCTCTGGAGTCGGGACTGATGGGCAAAGCCTTAGCTAAAAATATTGCTGAGGTGAATTTTGTCAATCCCCGCGATTTTACCACAGATAAGCACCACCGCGTCGATGACGAGCCTTACGGGGGCGGGGTGGGGATGCTGATGAAGCCGGAACCGATTTTTGCTGCGGTGGAGTCGCTGCCGGTTTTGCCGAGGCGGGAGGTGATTTTGCTGACTCCGCAGGGCGAGGTGATGCAGCAGGAGATGTTTCGGGAGTTGGCGGCCGATCGCGATCAGTTAGTGTTAATCTGCGGGCATTACGAGGGTGTGGACGATCGAGTGCTGCATTTGGTCACTCGCGAGGTATCTCTCGGGGATTTTGTACTCACCGGCGGCGAAATTCCGGCTTTAGCTTTAATTAATGGAGTTTTGCGGCTGTTGCGAGGCACGGTGGGGAAGGAAGATTCGCTGAAGTTTGAGAGTTTTGAGGACGGACTTTTGGATTACCCGCAGTATACTCGACCCGCGGATTTTCGGGGTATGAAAGTACCTGATGTTTTGCTGTCGGGAAATCATGCAGCAATTGCGCGCTGGCGCAGGGAACAACAGATTGAAAAAACTCGCCAAAAGCGACCGGATTTGTTGGCGGATTAGTTAACTCAAGTTAGTATAAATTTAACTGTTGCATCTATGCCGAATCTTTACATCTTTGGCGGCGCTAACGGTTCCGGCAAAACCACTACTGCAATAAGTTTATTGCCTAACTTTCTTGACTGTTTTGAATATGTCAATGCTGACGCGATCGCGGCTGCACTTTCCCCATTCAATTCACAGTCGGTAGCCCTGAGTGCCGGACGCATCATGCTAGAAAGACTGCAAACTCTATCTGATTCGGGAACTGATTTTGCCTTTGAGACTACTCTGGCGGCCCGCAGCTTTGCTACTTTTATTAGAAGTTGCCAAACTAAAAATTATACAATTAACTTAATTTACTTTTGGCTGCGATCGCCCGAACTAGCTGTAGCAAGAGTAGCCAGACGAGTAGCTAGTGGCGGTCATTCTATCCCCGAAGATGTCATCCGCCGTCGTTATGACAGAGGACTGCGAAACTTGAACGCTTTATATTTGCCGCTGTGCGATAATTGGATTATCTATGATAACTCTAACGAAATTGCCCAGTTAGTCGCAGAAGGAAGTATCGATCGAGAACAGAGCATCTATAATATAGAAATCTGGAATCAAATAAATCAAAAATAAAATGAACGAATCAGAGCCTAGAAAACTTTTATCTACAAAAATTGATGCAGGAGTGAAAGCAGCAGTTGCAGCAGCTATTGAAAGACACCGAAAATTGGGTGAATCTATTGCTGTTTGGCAAGATGGAAAAGTTATAATTTTAACAGCCGATCGCATTCCTCCAATGCCGAAGCAAAAGTAAAAAAAGGTCGATGAAAGCATCTGGAGTTTTGCTGATAGATAAGTGCGATCGTCCTGCTATAACTGATGCACAAGCGAGCGAGGCCGATCGCACTTCTAAAAAATGCTGTTGCGATCGTTGACATGCTCCTGGGTCGCTCGCCCTATAAATTCATCTATTTCCATGCAGAATGTGAAATAATTATCTGCGATCTACTTTTCTCAAATATCTACTTTATATGAACATTCGCATCGGCAACGGCTACGACATTCACTGCTTAGTTCCAGATCGCCCCCTAATCCTCGGCGGCGTGAACATTCCCCACGAATTAGGATTGTTGGGACACAGCGACGCAGATGCACTCACCCACGCAATTATGGACGCCATGCTGGGAGCTCTGAGTTTAGGAGATATCGGCCTTTATTTCCCGCCAACCGACCCGAAATGGAAAGGAGCAGATAGTATGGTATTGCTGGCACAAGTCAATCGGTTAATATTAGATAAAGGCTGGGAAATCGGCAATATTGATTCGGTAGTAGTGGCCGAACGTCCAAAGCTGAAACCGCATATTGCCAAAATGCGCGATCGACTTGCCGAAGTCCTGCAATTACAACCAGACAAAATTGGCATCAAAGCTACTACAAATGAAAAATTGGGTCCCGTGGGGAGAGAAGAAGGAATTGCAGCCTATGCTGTAGTTTTGCTAGCTCAAAAATAAAACAAAATAGCTAGCATTCGCTTTCCCATGTTGAACCAATCTGCGTTAATCTGCGTTTATCTGCACGATCTGCGGTTTAAAGAGCGATCGAAAATTTACGACGCAACAAGTCAGTTGAATTTAATCAAATCTACACTTGAGGTAAGCTAAAAATGCAAACAGAAATCTCGGACATCGAATTACCCATAGATGCGGATATTATTGCGTTGGATAAGGACGATCGCATAGTCGCGCTGATTGAGGTCAAAATTATTGAAGCTAAGGAAAAAGCAGAAAAGCAGAAGATTGCCGATTACATGATAGATTGGCTAAAAGCTGCATTAGCTAAAATGTCAGAACTGCGCACAGTTATTCCTTATGCTATGTTTATTGACACCGAACAAATCCTGATATTTAAATGGGATGGTGTGAATTTGTCCGCTCCTGTTGGCTCTCTAAATACTGCTGAAATACTTCGCTATTATTATGCAGGTTATGGCAGCCAGCAGGTATTTGAAGATACCATTGAGACGTTGGTAGAATCATGGTTGCACGACTTAGCGTATCATTGGAAATCAGCAATTCCGCCAGCATCCGAACAGATAGCAGCAATCGGTTTGCTGCCACTGCTAGCAGGTGGAACAACAAGATCTGGAGTAAAATTAGGTGGCAATTTTATATATCGAGACCAACTTTTTGATGACTATTGCTACGGGGCGCGAAGCTGAAGCAATTATGTTGCTGCGCGAGTTATCCTCATCAGTTCGGTTGGTCGTACCCAGCATTTGTTACATGGAGTCTCTGTCGGCTTTAGAGGACGAGGTGAAACGACAAAACTATTTTCAGCAACAGCTAAGCCTTCAAATTAGCGAAACCAAGCGAGATGTGACATCCGAACAAGTTGCATCTTTATCATTGCACCTAGAAGAGTCATTAATTTATTATCGTACTCGAGTAGATGAAATTAGAACGCGCTTCGTGAAGCAATTTCTCTCATGTCGCAAAATGCAGAAATGATTGTGTTAAATTTAGAGATTATTCAAGCAAGTTTAAACACAACTATCATTGGTAAAGACCCAACAGACAATTTGATTTTACACTGCATCCTGAGTCATGCGCGATTGCACCCTACCGAAACCAAAGCATTTCTAAGCAGCAACGTCAAAGAATTTCGCAAAGTTCCCGAAGTTCAAAATGCTTTGCGAGACGCTGGGATAACCAAGTATTTTTCGCGCACGCAAGACTTTCTCGGCTGGCTGCAATCTCAGCCATAATTGCACGCAAACGATACAGTAAACTGTTGACAGTCGATCGTCGATCGTCGATAGTTGATAGTTAACAAGTCAGCTTTGATGACAGGAATTTAGACCCGGATGCGATACCATATTTTTTGGTAAATTATGATGAAAATTTCCGCTATTTTAAATTCAAGACGCCGCTGGCTGGCTGTATTGCTGGCTGCAATTGCTGCAATAACTCTATCATCTTGCAGTCCCGCTCGATCGAACTTAGTCAACAGGCTCATCGTTCCCACTCCCAGCGGCCCGGCTACCTTTAACTACCCGCTAAATCAATCGGCTTACGACATTTTTGGTTATATCTACGACGGATTAATCAATCAAAACGGGTTGACATCAGAATTGGAATCCGGTTTAGCTGAATCATGGGAAGTTTCTAAAGATGGCAAAAAGATTGTCTTTACGCTGCGAGAAGGATTGAAATGGTCTGACGGACAACCGATGACCACCGATGACATTATCTTCAGCTATGAAAAGATTTACTACAACGACAAAATCCCTAGCGGCTTAAAAGATACTCTGAGAGTTGGCATGAGCCGCGAATTTCCAAAACTTAAAAAAATTGACAGCCGTCGCGTTGAATTTTCAGTGGCAGAACCCTTCGCTCCTTTTATTAGGTTTGCGGGCGGAATTCCGATTTTACCCGCTCATATTTTACAAGAAGCTGCTACCAAGACAGATACCGATGGCAAGCCTCAATTTTTAACTACTTGGGGGACTGATACTGACCCGCAAAAAATTGTTGGTAACGGTCAATATCGATTGCTAAGCTATACTCCCAACCAGCGCGTTGTTTTGGAGCGAAATCCTTATTTTTGGCGCAAAGATGCTGGAGGAAATGCTCAGCCTTACATCCAGCAAATTGTCTGGCAAATTATCGAAAATACCGACAATCAACTGCTGAACTTTCGATCGGGCGATTTGGATACTCTGGACGTGCAACCAGAAGTGTTTCCGCTACTGAAACGGGAGGAAAAACGGGGCAAATATACTGTTTTCAATGGCGGTCCCGATACTGGCAGCGTATTTATGTGTTTCAATCTGAATCAAGGTCGCAACGCTCAAAATCAGTCGTTTGTGGACCCGATAAAGTCTCGCTGGTTTGCAACTAAGGAATTTCGGCAAGCAGTCGCTTACGGCATCAATCGCGACGCCATGACTAACAATATCTATCGCGGACTCGGGGAACCACTTCATTCCCCAATTCCGGCGCAAAGTCCGTTTTATTTGTCTCCCGAACAGGGATTGAGAACCTACAATTACGACTCGCAAAAAGCGAAAGATTTGCTGTTAGGTGCTGGCTTCAAGTACAATCCTAACGGCGAATTGTTGGATGCTGAAGGTAACAAAGTGCGGTTTACTTTGTTGATAGCTGCGGGTAAAAAAGTTCGCGAACAAATGGCAACTCAAATCAAGCAAGATTTAGGCAAGCTCGGGATGCAAATAGACACGCAATTTTTGAGTTTTAACACTTATGTGGAAAAGCTGCGCTTGACGAAAAATTGGGATACTTACCTCGGCGGTTTTACGGGTGGTTTGGAACCGCACAGCGGCTACAATATTTGGTCGGTTAACGGAACTTTGCACAGTTTCAATCAGGGACCGCAGGCAGGAGAACCACCAATTCCGGGTCGCAAAATTTACGATTGGGAACAGCAGATTGATGACCTTTACGTGAAAGCTTCCCAGGAACTTGACGAGGCGAAGCGCAAGGAACTTTACCAGGAGACGCAGCGGATTATAGCGGAACAAGTGCCTTTTGTTTATATGGTGAATCCGCTGACTTTTGAGGCGGTGCGCGATCGTGTTTCGGGAATTCGGTACAGCGCTATAGGTGGTGCTTTCTGGAATTTGTACGAGCTGAAAATTACAGAGTAGTTTCTCTGGAGTTTTGAGTTGAAGAGGGAGTTTTGAGTTTTGAGTTTTGAGTTTTGAGTTGAAGAGGGAGTTTTGAGTTTTGAGTTTTGAGTTGAAAGAGAGTTTTAAGTTGTGAGTTGTGAATTAAGAAGAGTTTAACTCACAACTCAACACTACTCAAAATTCAAAACTTAAAAAGTTTTGAGTGCGCAAACTTTCGCGAACTCGCGAACTTTATTTAACTCAAAACTCAAAACTCAACATTCAAAACTTTTTCAAACATTCAAAACTTCTTAAGTTGACACTTGGCAGTTTGCTATTGTTATGCTACATCCTTTTGATAACCCCTTTTTTAGGGAATTGTGCTAGCTAAGCGATTTGCCAAGCGCAAATTAGATGCGCTCATCGCGAAGAGCTGAGCAATAAAATATTACGGTGCAGTCAACGAGGACGATCGACATTTTTTAATCTTAAGTTTGCCTGGTTTTAACAATCCACCTCCAGAATAGATGTAAGTTCCTACTTGTCTGGGAAAATATGAGTAACTTCACGATTTCCTAATAAACTTAATAAAGTATCCTGTTGACAAGCGGAGCGTTTACCCTTACATTAAAGTAATCGAATGAAGCGACGTAAATTCATAACCTACTCCGCGTTATTCGCTGTATCTGGTTGTACGACTTCAATTACAAAATCGAATAACGATACCGGAGATCGACGTGCGATCGCCGCAATTAACAAACCTGAAAAACTGCGGTTTGCTGTGTCTGATGTCAAAGGTATGGAGGACTTGAGGAAGGATTATGAAGCGTTGCGAGTTGTCTTGGAACAAACATTGGGGTTAACAGTTGAGTTTTTCCCGGTAGAAGATTACATCGCGGCAGCATCTGCTTTGCAACAAGATCGGGTGGATTTGGTGTTTACTGGTCCTTCAGAGTATGTAGTCATGCGCGCTCGCACTAATGCTGTTCCGATCGCTGCCATCAAACGGGAAAAGTATTATCCAGTAATCGCGGTTTTAGCAAAAAGCGGCATCAAGTCGATCGAGGATTTAAAGGGCAAAAGGATCGCCATGTGGGAAATAGGTTCCACCAGCGGTTATTTAGGACCGACGAAGCTATTAATAGATGCCGGGTTAGATCCGAAAACGGATGTCAAAATCGAATTAATTGGCAAGAAGGGGCTGGCATCTCTCAAGGACGGCAAAGTCGATGCTTGGGCAGGTTCGGTGCGTCGGTACGATAAATTTTTGGAGTCTGAAAACCTGACCGGGAAAGACCTGCCAATCTTAGTGAAGGGGGTAGATTTTCCTGCCGATCCATTTGTCGCCAACAGCAAGCTGGACAGCGAATTTGTCACAGAAATGCAGCAACGATTGTTGCAAAACCGGGACAAGATTTTACAGGCGATCGCGCCTGCGGATGGCAATAAGTTTACTGGAGCCAAAATGGTTGAAGTACAGGATGCGGATTACGACACGATTCGCGACGTTTACCGGGCTATCGGGCAGGGATCGTTCCTGCAAAATTAGTCTGAGTCGTATGGGTTTTATGTATATGTTAATCGATAAATCTCTAGAACCAGATGCAAACGATTGCCCTTCCCTCTGCGTCAGTTTGGGTATGCCCGGTATGGCGAAAATCTCCCTCAATAAATGGTGGGTTGGGGTTTGCAAACCAGGAATTGCCAAAAAAATTGCTTGGGGCTACGCCCTGGCGATCGGCATCGCCACAGTAGGAACCACAGTAGGTTTAGTAGTTGGTGACTATTACCAAAAACAGGCACAGGCAAGACTGGCGATCGCCCGCAAACAGCAAACTCTCTTGAACGACTTGGGAGTAGAGGTTTTAGAATTGCGATCTCATCCCCAGCGCCTGACAATGGTGTTTGGAGATGCTATCTGGTTTAACTTTGAACGAAACGCATTTCTCGGTCATACCCACCGCACACGCGAGGTTCTCAACGAACTCAATACGTTTGTCGGGGATAATTCTAACTATCACACACTGGCGGCAGATGAACTGCAGGATCTGACGGGGGAGTACGCGACGAATATCGAAGCTTACACCCAGCGGACGCAAGCCCTCTGGGAACGGCTAAATCCGGGCAATCTGACTCAAAAAGAGATTCTAGCAGCACAACAAATGCTCCTGGAATCCCTGCGACAAAACCAAACGATCGATCTGGAAGTTACATTTGAACGGCTCAAAGAACAATTGGATAAAGTCCTTGAAGTTGCTAAAAAGCAGCAGGATAGTGCTGATATCCAATTGCAGGCTGCTGAAAACTTGCGACTGCAAATTGTTGTGGCGAGCATGCTCATTGCAGCAGGCATCGCAGCCCTGCTGGCATTCTACACGAGTCGGGCGATCGCGCGGCCAATTGAAGCGGTCACTCAGGTAGCACAACAAGTTAGCCGCGAGTCAAATTTTCATTTGCAGGCTCCCGTTCTCACGCACGATGAAGTGGGAATTTTGGCAGTTGCCTTCAACAGCCTGATTCTGAAAGTAGCTGAATATACCCATGCCTTGGAGATGAGCCATCAAACACTAGAACTTCGAGTCCAGGAGCGCACCCAAGAACTTCAACTCGCACTTGAGAATGTCAAAAAAGCTCAACTACAATTGATTCAGGCAGAAAAGATGTCAAGTTTGGGGCAGTTAGTAGCGGGAATTGCCCACGAAATAAACAATCCAGTTAACTTTATTTATGGCAATCTCACCCACACCGACCAGTATGCTCGGGACTTACTGGAACTGATGGAACTCTATCGAACTCAACTTCCTCAACTAACGCCGGATATTCAAGACAAAGAGGAAGAGATCGATCTGGAGTTTTTGCGCCAGGACTTGCCCGAACTGTTGCAATCAATGAAGGTAGGAGCCGATCGGATTCGCGAAATCGTTCGATCGCTGCGCAACTTTTCTCGTCTGGATGAAGCTGCGATTAAAGAGGTAGATATTCACGAAGGATTAGATAGCACCTTGATGATTTTACAAAACCGTCTGAAGTCAAAATCGGATTATCCTGCTATTGAGATCGTTAAGAAGTATGGCATTTTGCCACCTGTCGAATGCTACCCCGGACAGCTTAACCAGGTGTTTATGAATATTCTGAGCAATGCGATCGATGCTCTGGAGGAACGCTATTTCCAGCGATCGCCTCTGGAAGTTGTCGCTTGCCCCAGTAAAATTACTATTTATACTCGGTCGATCGAAGATAATCAAATCGCCATTCACATTCAAGACAACGGATCGGGCATGAGTGCAGAAGTACGGCAGCGCTTATTCGATCCGTTTTTTACTACCAAACCTGTAGGCAAGGGTACAGGAATGGGACTGTCCATTAGCTATCAGATCGTTGTAGAACGACATTGCGGCAGTTTGGAATGTATTTCTGAGTTGGGACAAGGTACGGAGTTTGCGATTACGATTCCGGTTCGACTGAGTTGATGCGATCGCGAGCGATCGAACGCGCAATAAAATAATTGTTCGTAGTGAGGACTTCAGTCCGCAAAATCTAAGGAGTCAATTCCTTACTACGAACCTTTGTTAATTCTCGCGATCGCATACTCGTAGCTTAGCGGCTGATTCCCGGCAGGATTTCCCTCTCTAGGGCGATCGTTAAATTGCCAAAGGGATTAGGTTTGATTAAGCGAGTTAGTGATTTGATTTTCATAATTCTGGTGTGCTTGCTCTAACAATTCAGCTTATTTGTCTGCAAGCCAACTCGGATAACCGCAAGAATCGTCAAGTTTTAGTTTTTGACCTCGATCGCTTTTGCTGACCCAATTTGCTACTGTTTGTAGGGTTTCTGTCAGCGTACTTTCGTAACCGAATGCTTCAAATCCTAAAGTCCACCACGCACTGCCGTTAATGCTCAATTGAGTAATTTCGACGTTGCAACCTTGGGGAATCGGAGCTTCTACCGGTACAGCTACCAGCGATCCCGGTGCTGTAACTTGGTAGAGGCGCAAGGATCTTTTTTTCTTGACTCTCACCCACTTGCCCGTCGCTATAATATCCGCAGGCACTGGCGCGATTGTGTCGGCACATACCCATTTCAACCATTTCTCAGCTTTGCCTTCCCAACGATTGCCGCACCGCATGGCACCCAATTCTGCCTGTCGCCATTTGACTTCTAAGGTTTTCCCGCGCAGCTTCACTCCCAAGTAGTCGCAGCTAGGTACTAGCAAATAGATATCTTCCCGCTCTTCCAGAGGCGCTAGATATCCGCCCAGACTGTCGCTGCTAAACCACTGGGCGATCGACTTTGGTAGCATACCGTTACAAAACCACCGCATTTCCAGACTGGTCCGCATAATTTTTTCCTCCCTTCCACAATTTTTATCAAACCCAGACTGGATTTGCTACAGGCCTTTGATTTTTTTGCTTTTCAAGTCTATCCTCCCGCGTTGGGCGTCCGGAGTCTACTGCCTGCAGCCAGATCCGAACCTAAAAAAAAATTTGTTGCGCACCTTTACATTTCTTAACGAGTCTGTTACATTTATTTACAGTAGAGCAAACAAATTTTAGGAAAAGACATGACTAGCAAAGGCTTAAGAATCGACAACGATGGCAAACTGAACAATTTTGCGATCGAGCCTACAGTATATGTAGATGATGTGCAACGTACTGGCTTCACTGCCTACGCAGAACGCTTGAACGGCCGCCTTGCGATGATCGGTTTTGTTTCTTTACTGGCGATCGAAATTTCGACCAAGCACGGATTGATTAGCTGGCTCACCAACCTGCAATAATGTTTCCCGTAAATAATTCTTTTTCCGGCTGCCGTTCGCAAGAGATATACAAAATGCGTTCAGCAGCTTAATTATTTTGGGGAAGAAGGAAGAAGGAAGAGTTGACAGTTGACAGTTGTCACAAGTGCAAGTGTCGGAAACTCGCGATCGTCATTAGTCAGAAGAAAGAAGGCAAAAGGAAGTGGGAAGTGGGAAGTGGGAAGTGGGAAGAGTGTTGATTTGGTGGGACAATTAGGAAGAAATCTTTTTGTTTTACCTTAACCCGATCGAAAAAAGAATGCTTAAACGAATTGCGGCAATACTTCTGGTAGTTTTCAGTATCACCTTGACCGGTTGCATATCTGCTGGTGCTAACGGACTAAAAAGTTATGTGGATACTGCTGACGGCTATCAATTTCTCTATCCTAACGGCTGGTTGCCGATCGCGGTTTCTAACGGGCCCGATGTGGTGTTTCGCGATTTGATCGAGCAGACTGAAAATGTTAGCGTGGTCATCAGCCCTGTAAGCGACAACAAAACTCTGGCGGATTTGGGAACGCCGACCGAAGTAGGATATACTCTCAGCAAAACCGCGATCGCCCCTCCAGATTCCGGTCGCGAAGCTGAATTGGTCAATGCAGGTTCTCGCGAATCGCGGGCAAAAAACTATTACATTTTAGAATACGCTGTCAAACTTCCCAACCAAGAACGTCACAATTTAGCGAGCGTAGCTGTCAGTCGGGGCAAACTTTATACTCTGAATGTTTCGACTACGGAAGACCGCTGGCCGAAGGTAAAAGAAGCTTTTGAAAAGGTGGTTAAATCTTTCGCTGTTTATTAATCTCAGAGCGAGTCAAGGATGGCGATCGA
Source organism: Oscillatoriaceae cyanobacterium Prado104 (assembly GCA_025454405.1). Taxonomy (GTDB): domain Bacteria; phylum Cyanobacteriota; class Cyanobacteriia; order Cyanobacteriales; family Microcoleaceae; genus Microcoleus. The sequence goes on from JALOON010000072.1 coordinate 21,115, forward strand.
AACTGCTGTGTCCCTACAAATATTAATGAGACAAGACTCTGGATTAATATGTACCTGGGGACACAGAGTTCTTTGGTGCTGATTTGATATTATTAATTTGCAGAAACCGGATTTAGCTCGATCGATTGCTAGGACACAGCACTGTTGCGTCCCCCAGATAGCGCTAGATTTAGCATGGATTGGATATAATTAATTAAAAACTATTACATCAGTAAATTACCAATCACTCTTCTTTCTTCCTTCTTCCTGATGACCCAAGAACACGATCGATTTTTCATCCGTGTATCCGTGTAATAATCCGTGTAGTACCTTCCTTCTTTCTTCGGATCGACTATCAACTGTCCACTGTCAACTGTCAACTATAGCGGTTTTCATTAACATGAGGTACAAAAAACTTGTCAAGCAAGCCCTATGCCCTATGCCCTATGCCCTATGCCCTATGCCCTATGCCCTATGCCCTATGCCCTATGCCCTATGCCCTATGACCGGGTGCACCTCATGTTACTAAGAAAGGCTATATTATGAAGATGCCGACTTTTGTATTGGCTTCAGCTTCTCCCGCACGGCGCAGCCTGCTAGAAAGTGCTGGCATTAAAGCTGTGATTTGCCCTAGCGATTTTGATGAAAATCAAATAAAAATGAGAGATGCTACTAAGTTAGTTCAGGTTTTAGCTGAAGGAAAAGCTGATGCTGTAGCTGATTTTTTGCGAACTAATTCTCACCCGCAAGTTCCAAATCCTAAAGCGTGTTTGGTGTTGGGATGCGATTCGATTTTGCTCGTGAATGGGGAAATTTACGGCAAGCCTAAGGATGCTGCAGAAGCTGTTTATCGCTGGAAGAAAATGCGCGGGAAAGTTGGCGAACTTTATACGGGTCATGCTTTAATTAATACTAAATTCGCTGAGTTTGCAATGGAAGGGGAAAGGTCGATCGTCCGCTGTCAAGTTACTAAGGTTTATTTTGCGGATGTCAGCGACAAGCAAATTGCTGCTTATGTCGCGACTGGAGAACCTTTGGAATGTGCTGGCTGTTTTGCCCTAGAAGGTAAGGGCGGTTTTTTCGTGGATAAAATTGAAGGCTGTCATACTAATGTTATCGGTTTGAGTTTGCCTTTGTTGCGACAAATGTTGCGGAAAATGGGTTATGATGTGGCGGATTTTTGGAGGTGAAGTTGGCATTTAATTTAATATTAAAAGGGCGATCGCTTTAATTTGTGAGTTATTTAAAAATCAGGGCGATCGCTTGTTAATTATGTTATCTTTGGGAAAGCTTTCAGATGTAAAAATTGCCGAACTTAATCGCGTAATGATTGATTTAAATTTACCGATGATGAGGAAAGTTAAAAAATGGCAAACAAAATTGTGCCAAGTTAAATTTTATTTAACCCTTTTCTCATGTCAACTTTAAAAACATCCTCAATACTTTTCCCCTCCGTCTTCTCCTCCCACGCCAGCGCCATCAAAAAACTATCGGCAGACAGAGTTTCTACCACATCAACTCCCCATTCTCCTGTTTGCAGTGCTTCTGGATCGTCACTCAATGGCGGAGTCTTCTTCAATCCCGCTAAAATCAAAACATCAGGAAAAGATTCATCAACGTTTCCTTGACTTTTTCGCTTATCTACCAAAGCTTTAGCGCAAAATTCCCCAACTTGAGGCGGCGCAAAATCCTGAGAAAATAAAACTTCTACCATCCAGTGAGGGTGATTTAATTGACGGCATTTAATCCCCGAATACTGACTTAAACCCTCGGCAAATACCTGAGTCAAATCTCCCCGACTTAAAACCGGAAAAACACCCTCAGGTAAATCGAAATTATGAGACAGCAACATCCGCCCGGTTTTAGATTCAGTCATCTTGTTGTTTGCTTAATTGAGAAATTGCCAACTTCATCACCCCTTGAATCGCCGCTTCCGATTCCTTAGCTAATGAAGATTCTAACGGTTCGATCGCACTTAGATCTCCAATTTTCATTAACGACAAAGCTGCTGCCCTGCGAGTTTCCCCGTCACTGCTATCCAACAACTCAATCAAATTGGGAATTGCCGGTTTATAAGCCAAATTTCCCAACGCCACCGCAGCCTCGCAATGCACGTCAACATCAGAATCCGTCAAAGATTTCACCAAAATCTCGAATAATTCCGCTTTCGGTTCTTCCTGTGCTACTTTAGCGATCGCACCTACTACCGCACCGCGCACCACAGGCGAATCTGAAGCTATCGCCCGATACAAATACTCCTTCGCGCCCGCCCCAATAAATGCCAGCGCCCAAGCCGCATGACCGATCGTACTTTCCGGCACGTCGGTAGATGCTAAAATATCCAACAAAGGCTGTACAGCAGGTTCGCCAATTCTCGCCAGCGCCCCAACGGACGAACCCTTAACGACAGTATCCTCATCGTTTAATAAAGCATGAATTAAATCGGGAACAGCCACCGGATCGGCAATCAAAGTAATAGTTTTAGCAGCAGCACGCCTCACCACAGGATTCCCATGATTGGCCAAAGCTTCTAGCAAAAAAGGCGTCGCTGCTTCGCCAATTTCGGCGATAGTTTCCGCGCAGCGCAGTCGAGTCATTCCCCGCGAATCTCCCAAACATTCAACCAGACAGCGCAACAGATTCGCATCGCTAACATCAAAAGTATCTAAATCTATTTGTTCGGTAACTTTTTGCAGCAAAGCATCTGTTGCTGCCTGAGCCGCCTCAAGTGAATTGTCCTGAGATTGAGTATTGGAATTGACCACGATCGCCACCTAATTATCGCCTAATTATTGTCACCTAATTATTATCACCTAATTATTCGCATTTACCGCCGCCAATTGAGTGCGGAGACTTGCCAGTCCGGCATCTATTTTAGCCAGTTCCGGCTCTATTTTGGCCATTGCTGATTTCTGCGGCAATTTTGCCTTTTGGGCTGCTGCCATTGTCTCGTTGACCAAACGTTCGCGATAGCGCTCAAATTCTGCAATAACTTCCGCCAATTCTTCAGCTCCTACCTGTGTGGAATCTTCTGTTAAATCTGCGGCAGATTCATCGCGATCGGACATAGTAAGTTCTTCGTTTTCCGACATAATTGTGATAGTTTGATAATCAGTGAAAATTTCTCATTTCTCGGCTAGCGAGTTGATTTTTACAACATGAAAAACCAGATTGTTCGATCGACTTGCACCATCTCAATATTAATAGCGGGAGAGCGAATAGCTCTCAAAAATCGCCAATCCCCATAAAAACTCGATCGAAATTCAGTTTTTCCAGAGACTTTAAGCTACACCGCAGCCATCTCAGAAGCTCTCAAGCGATTCCGTTCCAACATTTCCTCTAAAACAGACTGAGAAATGCAGCGGCGCTCGGAACAGTAAGCCATTTGTTTAACCCCATTGCTCATTTGAACGGTCATCACCCGCACTCGGAAATGGTCGTTAATAAACCAACAGCGTTCCTGTCCTTGATTTGTCTCATATTCCGTCTCAATAGTCAACACCCCATCAGCAGCAAAATTGTAAATCCCAATCACCGGAATCCCTTCAACATAGCCGCGATTGCGCAGAAACTTGCCCATCTTCGGATTATTAGGATTGGGGACATCGATCAAAATTGCCGCATAATTTTGATTCGGGACGGCATCATCCAAATTATCTTGCCACATGAAACTGCATCCCCCGCTTACTAAAGCAGGGTCTACATCGTGCTGTTGGCAAACCTCTAAAACTCTGGGTTCGTCTCTTGACAAAACATCAATGATGACATTGGATTCTCCCGACTCATCAACAGCAGCACTATCAAAATTGTGGACTGTTCGCTGAGTGAACCAAACGCCCTCACTCTTGCGAAAGAAATCCATCATTGTCATCGGCGGTGTTAGCAGCATTTCTGTATCAACTTAGCGAAATAGATTGAGAATGTCCCCTTTGTCAAGGGGGTGGGGAAGGCAATCCGAGAAGATTTTGGTTAAGAAAAGTGACAAAAGTCGATCGACTAACAATTAAATTCTAGGATAATTGATACCGGACAACTTTGAGCAATTACATCGATCGAGCTTCAAAAATCTAATGGCAATCCGTCAACACTCATTTTTCCTCTCTGAACCGCTGGCACTCGCAGAAGTTTTGCAAGCTATCGAGCAAGGCAAAAATCTAGCTCAAACAAACCTCCAAGGAATCAACCTCAGCCAAATGGATTTATCCGGGATTGATTTGAGCGGAGCAAACTTAATCGGAGCAAACCTCAGCAAAACCAATTTATCCGGTGCAAATCTGCAAGGAGTTGATTTGCGGCGCGCCAATCTCCGAGATGCCAATTTGAGCGGCGCGAATTTAGAAGAAAGTTATTTGATGCGATCGAACTTGCAGGGCTGCAATCTAGTAGATGCTAACTTAGAATCAGTTAAATTGAAATTAGCTTTGTACGATCGCCATACTCTGTGGCCTGCTGGATTCAATTACCAAAAATCCGAAGCTGTCGGACCGAAAGCCAGTCTCAGCGGGGCTTTTCTCAGTACGGCAAACCTCAGGGGCGTGGATTTGAGTTACAGCAATCTACGAGGTGCTTATCTCAGCGGAGTTGATTTAACGGGAGCCAATTTAGAGGGAGCGGCTTTAAGCGGGGCCAACCTGCAAAATGCTTTTTTGACTGGTGCTTATTTGCGGAACGCGATATTAATTGGAGCAGAATTGCAGGGAGCAGATTTGCGGGCGGCCGATTTGACAGGAGCGAATTTAGAGCAGTTGCAAAGTATTGCTGGTGCTGATTTTAGTTTAGTACAAGGATTGAGCGAGGAAGCGAGAGCGATGCTGCGCAGTCGCAGTTCCCAGGAGTTAGGTACTTGGAATTCTTTCACTCGGAACAATACGGCTCAAAGTCTTGCGGGTTAGATTTTGATTTCAGTCGATCGATTTTTGCATTTTTTGCGGTATTTTTTGAATTATTTAACCGCAGAGGGCGCAGACTCGTAGGTTGGGTTGAACGAAGTGAAACCCAACATTTCACTACACCCAACATTTCACTACACCCAACATTTCACTACACCCAACATTTCACTACACCCAACATTTCACTACACCCAACATTTCACACACTCAACATTTCACTACACCCAATATCAACTTGAAGATTGTGTTGGGTTGCTCAAAAGGCGCTTTCAGATTGTTAGGTTGGGCGGAGTGAAACAGAGGGTTCATTAGTCATCTCCCAAAATTAGGTTTTTTTCCTGACAGGGCAAGCCTGACAGAATCTTTTTACCAGATGTCTATTCTTCAACCCAACCTACGTCATTATCCTATAAATGCCGTTCCAAATCAAACAGAAAACCGTGAATGTATTCCTCAGTCCATTCTTCACCGTAGAACCGCACAAACATCCCCCGCGCCGGATCTTTCGCAGCGCGATAGTTGATATAATTCCGTTGCGCTTGCAGAATCTCGGTCAATCTCTGATTGTCTGTGACCGGTTCGGCTCGATCGACAAAATCGAGATAAGCTTGTAAATAATCCTGAAAAGCTGCAAAGACAGTAGTTTGCACGACCTCAGTTTCGCTGGGACGAGTCCACAGAAAAGCTGGAGAAAAGAAAGGTTTTGCCTCATCGGGAAAATCTCCTCCCCACGGCAAATCTTTTTGATAGTTGTGAAACATCGGTAAAATCGGCTCTGAATATTGTTGCCGGTAAGCCGCATCGTGGAACAGCGGCTGCATATCCAAAGCAATCAAATGCCCCCCCGGCAAAGTCACTAAATCCGCTCCAAAAAAAGGCAAATCGTAATTAATTTGGGGAAAAATTACAAAATTAAGCACTTGCAGCGCATCGCCTCCCTGAACGTGAGCCGCCCGAATTTGCCGCAGTTTGGCAGACTTAAAAGCATGGCTGGTAGTAACAACCAACTGCTCTTTTTTTCCCTTGCCAGTTATAGCTTCTTTCCTTTCAAAACCTGCCGGAATCGGATATGGCTCTAGGTCGAGTCGTGCTTTGAGCGCTGGGATAGCGCAATCTAAAAAAGGCTGGTAGAGAGTCATTTTATTTATGTTGCTCCAGCTATTTTGCTCGGGCTATTTTGCCCCGGCGGGAACCGCTAAGGGAACAGCATCCTCAAACAAAAACTCGTACAAAAAGCGCTCCGACCATTCATGACCGAAATAGCTGCCGAACAGCCCCGAGGCCGGATCTCTTTCGGCGCTATACTGGTCGTAATCTTTCTGTGCTTTGACAATCCGCTGAATTTCCTTGGGAGTTTCCAGCGCATTAGCTTGCAGCAGCATTTTCAAATACAACTGGACGTATTCTTGATAGGCGGGAAACAATTGGTTGACGACTGTTGCGGCGTCGGTTTTGGCAAAGAGCAAATTCTTGGAAAAATACTGGTTGGCATCGTAAAACTTCATTTCTAAGTCTTGGACCAACGCGCTGTATTTACGGCGAATTGCGGTCAAAGGTTCGATATACTTATCTATGTAAGCCCGATCGCGAAATAACGGCTGAAAATCTAGAACTACCAAAATTTTCTTTTGCCCGAACGCTAAAAAATCAATTCCTAGCAGCGGCAAATCGTAATTGTGGCTGGGATAAATGACGCTGTTGAAAATTTGCGCCGTTTCTCCTGCATCGATGTAGGTGTAGCGAATCTTGCGCAATTCGGGGCATTGATAGCACCAACTTTGAATCGTGGCGGGATTTTTCCCCCTCTCACTCATCACGTATTCCAATCCAGAGGGAATGGGACGGCTCTCTAGTGCAAAGTTCTCAAACAGTTCTCTTTCGAGAAATTGCTGAAATGGCTTAAACATATACTGCAATCGAGCTCCTTCAATCTCTCTCTGAAAACTGGATAATATGCGATCGCCACAAGCCCCGTCTCTTTTTTGAATAACAAAGTAATATTTCGTTATGAACTCGACGAGATCCGAGCTGGTTTATCTCATAAACGAGGGCTTTTTACCATACCCTCATCTTTAGATTTGAGGTTTGTAATAAATCTTAATCAAATTTCTCATAATTCTAGTCTAGAATTTTGAGAGTTGAGAGTTGACTCAAAAGAGTCATCAGTCATTCTTCTGCTATCTAAAACCAGGACATTCCCTGACAGCGAGTTGACACTTCAACGGGGAGCGACGGCGCAACTAACCCGAGCGTGTCCAGGCTCGGTTTAGCCACCCGAGCATATTTTTCTAAATTAATTGCACCTTCCCTCTTCCCTCTTCCCTCTTCCCTCTTCCCTCTTCCCTCTTCCTTCTTCCTTCTTCCTTCTTCCTTCTTCCTTCTACTTGTCAAGCAAATTTTCTAAAGCAGCAGCAACCACTCGATGGTAGGAATCTTGCTGCAGTTGACCCAATACTTCCTTCGCCTGCGGCGCATCAAAATGCTTCAGGGCAGATGCAACGTGCTGGCGAATCCCATCATACTCAGAAGCAGCCAGCGCCAACAACTCAGAAAGTGCAGCTTGTTCCTGACTCGTTCCAGCTAAAGCACCGAGTCCATCAACCGCTGCTTCTTGAGTGGTGATATCTTCGCCAGCCAAAGCTTCGACACACACCTCAAAAAGTTCGTTGTAACACTCCATATCCACCAGTGCCGCCAAAATGCTGCGACGTACCAGCCAGTGGTCATCCCGAACAAAAGCCTCCACTAAATGAGAAGCCGCGCACCTGCCAAACAGCGACAGGGAGTTTGCTGCTTCGGCCCGCACGTTAGGAGTGTCGTCAAATTTCATAATTTGGAGCAAAGCAGCAAAAGATTCGGCGCTTTGTTGTTGTCCGAACCCCCTGCTGACAAAGGTACGTACTAAAAATTCCGGGTCGTTGAGTTGAGATTTTAGCAAAGGAACGGCTATTTCTGGTGTATAGTCTTTAAGAGCTGCGATCGCCTTGAGTCGATATTGATAATCAGATTTTTCTAGATTCGCTTTGATTTCGTGAATATCCATAACCACTACAGAAACCTCTACAGATCAGGACTTCGATCTATTTTAAACACTATTTTAAACAACAAGGTTCTCTTGGCGCAACTGACAAAATAGGTTTGAGGTTTGAGGTTTGAATATTTAGCTAATTCATTAATCCTCAATCCTCGGGATTTTACCAATAGTTTTTGGGATTAATTCACCTCGATCGATTTCCTGAAGTAGGGGATTGCAACAGATTTTACAGTCCCCATTGGAGGCTCACCCAATCTCTTGATTGCTCAAACAACTTCAGTGATGCTGACAATTTTACCACCAGCGCGATGGATTCGCTGAATTTGCGGAGTCATCTTCGCGCCAGAAACCAGATATTCAGTGTTGCTTGTTCGACGGGGGCTATCAAATTTAGCGCCCTTGACTAAAATTTTGAAGGTTTTTTCAGTTGCATCTTTACGAGCACCGATCCGACCGCCTGTTGTTGGTAAAGTAATCTTGTTACCGGTATTGCCAGCTACGAAGTCAACCAAGCGAGAAGCGGTAAAAGCACTATCAACTCCTGCATAACCTTGATACAGGGAAAGAGTGCGATTGTAACCTACTTGCTTTTGTCCGACTTGACTTTTTGCTCCTTGATAATAAGGAACTGTATTTTCGCCAAATTTGTCAAGATATTCTTGACTGTCGAGGTAGGAATCAATTTCTGCCTCGTAGCCTTTTTGGATGCAAATCTGAATGTGTTCGGCAAGTTCCGCTTGGTCTAAGGGAGCGCGACCTAACAAATGTTTGAAGTTTAATTCGATAAAGCGGTAGGGAGCGCAGGATTCAAAATAGCGACTGCGATAGAAATCGGATTTTGCCACAGCACGGACAAATTCGCGTACAGTGATAGATCGATCGCACAATTGGGATTCTGCCACAGTCAGTCGTTCACTTTCCATCACGTGGGGATTGCCCAACACTTGTTTGTAAACGGCCCGAATTACCGCCTGCGTATCATCGGAAGTGCTGCTAGACCAAAGTTCTACTGGCGCATCTAATACGACACTCATGGAGTTTCTCCTTTGACTCAATAACGGTTTAAAAACAGGGAAATCAGGGTTGCCTCAAAGCCCGCTCGGGGAGGTATAGCAATTGCAGCAACTGTGATGACATTTCGCAAGCTGGACTCGATCGTTGGCTTGTCACCTTTGTCTCGATCGTCTTGACGGCTGCTATAATTCCCCAAGCAGTTAAGCTAAAAGTTTCAGCGATTTTTAGTTGACAGCAGTGATGCTGGCAATTACGCCGCCTTGTTGGTGGATGCGTTGATAGGTTTCAGAAAGTTTATCGAACGGTACGAGATAAACTTGATTGCTGCGACGGAATTTGGAGACTCGGTTAACCACACCTGGAGAACGATAGGCAGTTACTTCAATGCGGTAAACTTTGCCTTCTGCTGTTGCGCCGGAACCCAAACGAGTGCGCGCACCGGTAACTGGCTCTTGGAATGCCCAACCATCGCCAACTGAACCGCCGGAAGGGGGAATTATTGCTAGCGGAGTTTCCTGAATGACGTATTTGTTCAAAACAGGAGTTTTTCCCGAAAGAGAACCCTTTAAATCGCTGCTGGAAGCTCCCCGCAACAGAGCAAACATATGAGTAAACCCAACCATGTTTTGTCCGGGTTGGGTTTTGTAGCCTCGGTAATAGGGAACGATATTTTCCCCGTAGGCATTTTGATATTCATCGCTGTCGATGTAAGAATCAATGTCTGCCTCGAAGCCTTCAGTATCTAAGATTGTGCTGTGGGTTCTCATCTCTTCTAAGCCGTCGGGAGCGCGACCTAGGAGATGTTTGAAGTTGAGTTCAACGAACCGATACCGAGGACAAGTATCGAAAAAGCGAGAACGGTAAGCGTCTGATTTTGCTAGAGCGCGGACGAACTCGCGGACGCTTAATTCGCCTCTTTTGAATTGCGATTCGGGAATTGTCGCTCGCTCGCTTTCCATTACGTAAGCATTACCTAAAACTTGCCGGTAGACGGCACGAATAATGGTTTCTACTTCTTCTGATGAACTTCCTGGAATCAGTTCTAAAGGGGGTGTTTCTTCAAATAAACTGACTCCAAGTCGAGATGCAGGTCCAAAAACCATTTAACATATCTCCACAATCGTGTTATGTGGCAATCTACCATAATTGGATATTATATGAGAAAATTTTACATAACTTAACCTAGCGGGCAACTTGTAGTTTAAACTGAAGTTCCCCCCTGGCAAAAACTTGAAACTGTCTCACTGTGCGACTTCCAAGTATTTTAGAGTCGCTCGCGCATGGGTACAATCGCTGAAAC
>JALOON010000142.1 GCA_025454405.1 Oscillatoriaceae cyanobacterium Prado104
CCCATTTCGCGGACGTAATCTGCTGCTTCTTGGGCCATCGCGCGCAGTTCGTTTTCTCGGCGGATGCGATAGCCATCAAGTTCTACAGTATAGGCGATCGGTTCTTCCCGATCGCGATCTATGTTCAGCACCGTGTTGCACAGGTACTGAATTGCATCCAATACAGTACCGTTGGGTCCGATGATAATTTCCACCTGTTCTCGGGTGAGATTGGTTTCATTTATTGTCAACCAGCAGCAATCTTGTTGCTGTTGAGTTTCCACAGTTGAGGGAACTTTTGCCAATTTCAGCAGTTCTTCTAACCACTGCTGTCCCCGCTGCATTTCAGTCTCGTTCATTTCATTGGGTACTCAAAAAAAATTTTGTTAGACAAAACTTTGAATATTTTTAAGGCTTTATCTAACAATTTACAGTCAGGGATGCGATCGGACTAGAAACCGGGTCTTATACAGGGATTAAATAGCTTAGTCCTGGTATTTCATAAAAACCCGATTTCTGCATCGCGAAGAGTTTTTTACAGTTGGAATTAAGCCTTTTTCTTTGACCTACCAGGTTCAAAAGGAAGTGCGTCTAATCCTTTTTCTTTCTTTTCTTTTGCTTCTGCTTCATCTACTATTTTTTGCAAATTTTCCGGCAGCGGTTCGCGCGACAAAATAAATGCTTGAACTGTTTGGAAGATGTTAGCAATCAGCATATACATCAGCACTCCAGCGGGCAATGGGAAGAACAAAAACATCCCGGAAAAGATGACAGGGGTGAGTTTGTTAACTGTAGCCTGCTGTGGATTGTCGTTAGGTCCTTGGCTTTGTCCCGAGAGTGTTTGGTTGATATACAAGCTGACGCCGAAGCCGAGAATCATGATCAAAATGTCCCAGTGGATCGTGCCGTCTGGGTCGATCGCGCCTACGCGGCCGAGGGCTTCAATAAACAGGAATCCTTTGTCGGCAGCCAATCCGGGGATTGTACCTTGAATCGTGGCTTCACCGGGCTGCAAGGCAATGATGTTGCCTTGTTCGTCTATCTGTACCCGTTCTTCCCCTTTGATGACTTTCCAAGTAGGTATAAAGTCGATTTCGCTCTTATTTTCTGCCGCTAATTCTTGCAGCGGTTTGCCTTCTGGGGTTTGAAATTCGATCTTGGTTTTTTGCCCGATGCCAATCTTGTCGCCGCCTGGAAGTATGCCCACAACTGGAGCGTGATAAGTTCCCGTCACGTAAATATTTTGGGGCGGTGTGGCAAAGGCTTGCGGCTGAATGTTTTCGATTTGTTCCTGAGGCAGGATTTGCAGGTTAACGCTGTAATTTATGGCTGAAAACGGCGAACCCCTGAGAGTTGCAAACAGCGCAAACAGCACTGGCATTTGCAGCAGCAAGGGGAAGCATCCTGCTAGAGGATTGCCGAATTCTTTGTATACTTTGCTCATTTCCTCCTGCTGTTTGGCAGGATTGTCTTTATAGAGTTTCTGAATTTGCTCGACTCGCTCTTTCATCAGCGGCTGCGCTACTTTCATGCGCCGCATATTGCGGAGAGAACCTGCATTTAGAGGGTAAAGAGCAAAGCGAATCACGAGCGTCAGAGCTACGATCGCTAAACCGTAACTTGGCACGATCCCGTAGAAAAAATCTAGGATCGGCAGCATTAGGTTGTTGGAGAGAAACGAGATACCAAAATCCATTCGCTTTGATTTAGTTGAGGTGCTCTGTATTTATACAGTGTTTGTACGGTGTTTGCTGTCGATAACTGTTGGCATCCGCTGGCTGCGGGCTGCTTCAATTTTTGGGCTGTTGTCTTTATCTTAGGACATTGCCGCTCGATCGACCGCCCGCACTGCGGTTTTTTGGCAATCGGTTTGTCAATATGCGCGCTGACTTTCCCGTTATTTGATAGAGAAACTGTTATTTTGTTTTGGCAGCATTTGCTTGTTGAGCTGCTGGGGACAGTTTTTCGTTAATGTAGTCGTACATTGCCCGGAATTTGGGAATCGATCGCAGTTCCAAGCGACCGCCGTTTTTCAGGGTAATCACCATATCTCCGTAGGTGCCGAAACCGCGCGGTACAGTGACGATTTTGGTGATTTCCGAGTATATGATGTCGGTGCGATCGTTACCCATCCAACCGCTAGTTACAGATACTCGGCGGTTGGTAATCCGGTAGCGCAACCACAGGGCGCGGACGATCGCTCCTACTGTCAGCGGGATTCCCACAACTGTCAACCCCAACAGTAGGTTAATTATTAAGTCCCCTACTGCCGGGCCGCCTTCATAATATACTTCCTCTCTAATTCCCATTTAATACCTCGGCTTCTACCAACAACTGCTCTAATTCTTGCAGAATTTTGGCATAATTGCACTCTTGGGCGATCGGTCGCACTACGATTACTAAATCCCACCCGAATTTTAATCTGGGTAATAGCTCTCGCAATGCCGATCGAATCTGGCGCTTGATCCGGTTGCGAACTACAGCGCTTTTGCTGACTTTCAGGCTGATGGAAATGCCTGTGCGAGTTGGCTGCAATGAATCTGCTGCTGTCGGCGAGCCGGCAGTTTTTGGTTTTCGCAGAGCCCTCAGACTCAGGTGATTCGAGTTGCGGCGAATTCCTTTGCGGTAGACGGCGCTGAAGTCGTTGCGGTGCTTGAGTCGGTTTGCGGGTGGCAGCATGGGGGCGCGATCGAGTGTTCCGCTCAACCTTAATGCTGCCTCAGACTGCGAGGCGGTGGCGTCCTTTGCTGCGGCGCGCTTTGATGACTAATTGACCGTTTTTGGTGCGCATTCTGGCGCGAAAACCGGAGGTTCTTTTTCTTTTGCGGCTGGTTCCGTGCAGGGTTTGCTGTGTCATTTTGCTTTCTCCCGGATGGTTAGTTTATTTTCGATTAATAATCACAATCTTCTATTATACCATACAGGTGTTTTATTAGCAATTTTTTTTGAATAGCAAGATGACGGTAGGAATTCTGGCTCTAGCAAAGAAGCAGCTAAGTGACTTTAAGAGAGAAAAGAGAACAACAGTATGACAGGAATCTTATGAGTCAACGGATAATTTTGTAAGAGCGATCGGTCTCCATCTAAACAAGGCTTACGCTTATCAACTGGGTTGCCGTGCAAAATCTCAGATTTCCAACGAAAAATCTTCTCAGAAACCCAGTTCCCGACCATCTATGCGCAATTCCTACTAAAATTAGAATGGCGCTGGCAGTGCAAAGCGAAACAAGCAGCTTCAAAAAACTTCAGAAAAAATACGGATTCATTCTAATAGTATATTGTGATACCATCCAGCTCAGATGTCGTTGTGAAGATTGTTGTCCCATGTTAAAAAATATTGCGAATCAGGCCCAAGCCAAGGCCACTGAAGTTTCCACCGCCGCCCAAGATAAAATTGACGACCTGATTGAAGATTTTAACAAAATGCTGCCACTTGCAGAAGAACTGGGTTTGAGCATCGCCAGCTTTAATATTGAAGCGGGATTGTTACCCAAAATCCAAGCCTCTTTAGTTGGTTCGATCGAGAATATCAAAAATGAAGCTGTCGAACGTCTCATTGCCGAACACGATAATAATAAGCTCTTAGTTGCCATCCTCAAAGCGGTGTTAATGGCAAAAAATATCCACCAAAAGCTAGAGGGAGCCTATATTTCGATTTTAAAAGATTTAGTTGTTGACATTCAATTAGGGGTGCCGCCCAGCATCTCTTGCCGCTTTCAATAGTTAATGAGGCATGACGATTTGGCTCTCCCGTACTCGTTGCACTAAAAATAAATTTTGGGTAATGAACGAGCGAACTGAGGAAATTGGTAATTGGTAATTAGTAATTCCTTACTCAAGGATGGTTTTGCTCGATCGATTATTGCGGACATCGATCGAGCTGCGGGAGAGTTTTTTATTAGAGCTCGTCGATGTTTTGGGAGCGTCAGAAAATGTCGGATTCCATTCCTTTCAAACGGATTCTCAATGAAGAACAATTAATCGCTGAAGGGCTTAGTCTCTCTTGGTTCGTGCAGCACGGAAACACTCTTACAAATGAGTAAAGGTAGGGAATAATTAGATGAATATCTGACTGATTACCGATCGCTTTAGGTATCCGGTAATCGATCGGGATCGATACCTTAGCAAATTGGGTAGCAGGTTTTGGTCTTCGTTATCCACGGGCGTATCGTCAGAACAGGGCAAGTCAGCACTGCTGGGCAAATTTTGCAACAGAGGCTTAGAAATCACCGGAAAAACCGCCAGAGAAACTTAGTTCCTATTATACTGCGACATTTGATTTGGAGCGATGATAGCGAACTAAATCCGCTGCCGCGCGTTCTTTAACAAAGGCGGATTTGGTGAGCGCGATCGCTCGATATCGCCGTGCTGGCGGGCGAGAACTGCTCGATCGACCAATTCCATTGCTTCGCGATGAAGGGTTTCTACTGTCTGCATTTTGTGCTTTCCAATATGAGGAATGCAAGGCTCGATCTAGATCGGCTTGCTATCTATTTTGACAATTTTTTTGGTATTTATGGATTAAAAATGTCATCGCGATCGAGGTAATTATACCGATCGCCCCGACCATCCTCAATAGCTGTCTTTCAGATGTAACGAAATAGAAAACATCCGAATTATAACTTTACCTTCCCTGAAGGCTATTAACACAAAAATCAAAATTATGCAAGTCGCTCGATCGCGCGACTTGTAACTAACAGCGAATGAGTGTTATTGGTTAGTAATGACAGATCGAAACTATATCCCGTGTCAGACGAGCGATCGGAGATTTCCTAAAAGAGTCACAGGACCAAACAATTAATAAGAGGTATTTTATGTCAGAACAACCTAGTTTTCCCATTCCAGACAATGCTGGAGCGAATGAAACAACAGGCCGGTATATTATTACTTTTCGTGAAGATGCAGTGACAGAAGGATTAGGCATTCTGAGCGATCGAGCAGGCGTAACAGGACTGGCAAACGCTGCCGATTTCCCAGAATCGGCTTTAGACTCGAACCAACTCGCAACCTCGGGAGGAGCGGTATTTCCCACTCTCGGCGTAGCTGTTGTCTCCTTAGAACAAGTGGCCGCCAGCAACATCATGACATCGGCAGCAGAGGATTCGGCCATTCTGGCGATCGAACCGGAGCGAATTTTTTACGCCATTAACGATGGTTTGTCAGCAGATTATTTGCGGGGCTATCGCGATGCGGTGAATCACCTGTACGAGAAAGCTACCGATACAGAAGCAGCAGAAAGTCAGGCTAAAGAATGTTTTGCTGACGATCTCGGATCTACTTGGGGTTTGAAGGCAACAAAGGTGATGAACTCTCAGTTGACTGGTAAAGACATCAAAGTTGCCGTGCTCGATACCGGGCTGGATTTATTGCATCCCGACTTCGCAGGCCGATCGATCGTGTCGCAATCCTTCGTGCCGGGGGAAGAAATACAAGATGGCAACAGTCACGGCACGCACTGCATCGGGACAGCTTGCGGGTTTAAGGATCTCAACGGTCGGCGGTACGGGGTTGCCTGGGAATCGACCATTTATGCCGGTAAAGTCTTGAGCAATGAGGGTAGCGGTGAGGGTGGCTGGATTCTGGCTGGGATGGAATGGGCAATCGCCAGCGGGTGTCAAGTAATCTCGATGTCCTTAGGCAACACCGTTCCCACACCGTCTACCGCCTACGAAACAATCGGTCGTCGGGCACTGCAAAATCGGTGTTTGATCGTCGCAGCCGCCGGCAACCACGGACCCCGAACTGTCGGACAACCAGCCAATAGCCCGTCGATTATGGCCGTTGCAGCCGTCGATAACTGCCTCCAAGTGCCTAACTTTTCGTCTCCCTCCGGCACATCTCCAGGGGCCAAAGTTGATATCGCTGCTCCCGGAGTGAAAGTATATTCATCAATCCCTGTGAATCAAGGGCGTTATGCCGCTTACAACGGCACCAGCATGGCAACACCTCACGTAGCCGGCCTCGCGGCCCTGTACGCCCAATGGACTGGCAAACGGGGTTCTCAACTTTGGCAGTTGCTAGCTTCCCACGCTTTGCCGCTACCATTACCAAGCAATCGGGTGGGAAGTGGGCTGCTACAAGCTCCTTGAATAGAGAAGGAAGAGGGGGAGAGGGGGAGAGTGGGAGAGGGGGAGAGTGGGGAAGTGGGGGAGAGTGGGGAAGTGGGGGAGAGTGGGAGAATGCCCAACGCCCAATGCCCAATGCCCAATGCCCAATCCCCAATCCCCAATCCCCAATGCCCAACGCCCAATGCCCAATGCCCAATCCCCAATCCCCAATCCCCAAAGGAGGCTAAATTATGTCTGATGAAAAAGTAGAGCGCATCATAGTGACTGTTGACGATCGATATTTATCGACAATTGAATCTGTTGTTACAGCCTTAGAATCGGCGGGAATGACAATAGAGCTGGTGCTACCGATTAGTGGCATCATTACTGGAGAAGTTGCTCGATCGAAATTAGAAGGTCTAAAAAGCGTACCGGGTGTTTTTGATGTCGAGATCGATTTAAATATGAAGGCAATTTGAGTTAATCGGTGTTAGGTGTGAGGTGTCTGTTCTTAGGTGTGAGGTTTGAGGTTTATGGTTCTGCGGAAAGTCTTATTAGCTGTCGGTATTGGTGCGGTGACGATCGCGGGTTTAGAGGCAAGTTCGTTAGAAGCTATTTCGGAGGAATTCGCCCCTACTCCCAATTCACTGCCAAAATCCTCGATCGCGCAGCAACCTAACTGCAAAAACCCCCAAACTCAACCGGAAATGAATGCTTGCTCGCGATTGGATTACCAGCAAGCCGACAAAAAGCTCCAGCAAGTGTACGATCGACTCCGCAGCAAATTAACAGGTACTTCGCGACAGCAATTAATTAGCGGACAAACAGCTTGGATTGTGTTTCGAGATAGCAATTGCGAGTTTCAAAAGAGTTTATTTGAAGGCGGTTCGATCGCCCCCACAATGTTCAATGGCTGTCTTTCAGATATAACGCAACAGCGAACATCTGAGTTAGAAATGTACCTGCAAAGCAAGATTCCAGCACCGATTAGTCCTAGCTTGCAAGGGAGCGATCGCAACTTGAACCAAATCTACAAACAAATAATGTCTAAACTTGCTCCGCAATCTCAAAACAAACTGAAGCTAGTACAAAGAAACTGGATTGCCTTTCGAGATGCCAATTGCAAGTTTGAAGTTTCTCTAGCCCGGACGAATAGCAACTTTTGCCGCGCCCGAATGAGCGAACAGCGAACCAAGAGCTTAACAGATTTAAACAATCGATTTTTTTAGAAAATCTAGGTTTGAAGTATAATAGACTTCTCCAAAAATCAAAGTCAAGGACTGTAAAAATACCTATATCCTAAAAGTTTTTGGTATGGGTAGAAACCGGGTTTTTTGCAAAAATACTGTTGTTCCCCCTTCAGCCACAGGCACTATATGATGGGTTTCGATTTCTTGTCCGTTAAATAAAGGTTCGCCTTCTGCAAGCTCCTCAGCTTGCGGAAATTACCAAGTTTTCTCGCATGAAAGATTCTCGCTCCGTAGGTTTCTAACGAGCTTGTTTATCTTTTTCCAGTTGACCTGGTTCCAGAGCTTTCGGGCTGTTTTTCGTTGTTCGATCGAGTACCTAAACAAATATTTTTGGTTGTGCGACGATCGCTCTTTTGGACTGGCGCTATCGTAGGCGAGC
>JALOON010000073.1 GCA_025454405.1 Oscillatoriaceae cyanobacterium Prado104
TTGTAGTCATGTATCAGGTGGGGAGTCTCACCCCGATTGCCTGTGAGTTCTTGGTTTGAAATCTAGGAGCGATCGAGCCTGGGGGTAAGTTCCGTTTAACCTTAAGTTGACACCAATGTGCAGTGCCATGTCCCTACAAACCAGGAATACGCTGTGTTTATTTAATCCTCTTTCCCGGCGTTTCCTTGCCCCATTGATGCAAAATCAACTGCGACACGTAACCCCGATCGTCTTGCACAAACGTAATTTGGGCATCTACTATTTTGTAGAAATATTTGGTGAGAGATTCTGGGTAAATTTCAAACTTATCTTGTCCCGTCGCCCTAGCAAAAAGTTTATTATCTTCTTTCGTAATAGTAATGATAAACTCTGGCGTTAATTCATATTCTCCCACATAAGCATCATAGATTTGCGAATCAACTTCGATCGCCACCCGCTGCTGAGGTAACTCGTATTTTTCCCCAAAGACAATCGCCGCTAAATCTTGACAAATTCTCTCTGCAGGTGCAGTTTCACTATTACTCAGAACGATCGCGCAAACACCATCATCGATAAATCTCATAATAGTTGTGCGAAAGCCATTAATACCGCCATTGTGCCAGACTAGCTTGCGATTAAAGGTGTTGGCAATCACCCAACCATAGCCGTACTCATTTTTGTCAGCAGTAAAAATTATCTCCAAAGAACTTTTACTGACTAACTTCTCTGTATATAAAGCTCGATCCCACCGATATAAATCTTCAACAGTCGAATACAAACCACCCGCACCAGAAGGCACAGACATATCAATATAAATAGCATTTTCCAGTCCGTTGCTGCCAGCGGCATAGCCTGACGCCCGATTTTTGATAATTAGATTGTGGCGATCGTACCCGGAATTCTGCATCCCTAAAGGCTGGAAAATCTGCTCTTGGAGATAAGTTTCATAGGATTTGCCCGATACTTTTTCGAGTATGTAGGTCAAGAGTGTATAGCCAGAATTGCTGTAGCTAAACTTTTCTCCCGGCTGGAATTCTAAAGGTAAATCTTTAAATTTAGCAATTGTATTTTCCACAGGTGAAGGTAACATCATAGTTTCCAGATAATCGGGAAAGCTCGTGTAATTTGGGATGCCTGAAGTATGGGTTAAAAGATGATGAATGCTGATAATTTTACCACTTTCAGGATAATCGGGTATGTATTTACTAATAGTGTCTCGCACATCTAGCAAGCCTTGTTCTTGCAATTGCACGATCGCCAAAGCGGTAAATTGTTTCGTAATCGAGGCAAGTCTAAAAATAGTCTGAGGCGTGTTCGGTACATCTAATTCATAATTAGCCATACCGCAGCCCTGGGAGAAGATAACCTCGCCCGATCGAGCAACTAAAACAGAACCAGTAAAATTATTGACGGCGACATGAGCATTTAGATAATCAGTTATTTGAGACTTCAGATTATTCATAACAGCCACACCCTTTTTAAATGATTGAATTTTTACGTTTTAGCGACTTAATTATGTTCTCCCAGTTAAGTTCTGGTTGTATCTGCTCGATCGGCTGCCATAAAATTATACCGATTCTCCCAAATCGTGCCACAGTAGTCTATACCCAAGCCTATACCGATAAATTTAATTTCATCAATGCTCGTGAATTAGTATTGTAGCACAATTTTGGGTAATTGGTATTAGCTTGCAGTCAGGACTTGAGTCCGCTTCAAAGGACTCAATTCCGATGCCGCAAACGATTAACTAACTGCCGGGGTAATTCCTTCAGGTTTTGCTGTTTCAGTCAGAATTTTCAAAATTTCGTCAGGAGTTAGCTTTGGATTCGCCTGAAGCATGAGAGCAACTACACCCGCAACATAGGGAGCAGCCATAGACGTTCCGCTAAATATGTCATAAGTTCCTTTTCCCGGCTTAATCGGAACTGTAGATATGCCTTCATGACCCGGAGCAACCACAAAATTTGTTGGTATCGGACCGGCAGGATTGGAAAATGTTGTCACCTGTTTGCCCGGAGTTGTTACTGCTCCGACAGCTATTCCCAAATTATCGAAAGCATAAAATGCTGGAAAATTTGGTTCGCTCGGGTTGAGTTTGTCCCTGTCATTTCCCGCTGCCATCACCACAAAAACTCCTTTTTCCTTGGCATATTTTAGCGCTTCTCGTTCTTCGGGACTGGCAAACTGTCCGCCAAAACTCATGTTAATAACATTTGCGCCATTGTCAACCGCATAGCGAATGCCAGCAGCAACATTATCTGGCTGACTCCGACCTCCAAAACCTGCCACCCTAACTGGCATAATCTGAGCATCATAAGCAACCCCATTCATTTCCAGGGTATTATTGGGAGAATTGATGTCAATTCCATTTCTTTTCGCCCCAATGATTCCTGCTACATCAGTTCCGTGATTCTGTTCCGAATCTCTTAAATTTGGGGAGGGATTGGCGTCGTTATCCACAAAATCCCACCCATTTACATCATCAGTTTTTTGGTTGCCATCGTTATCAATACCATCCCCCGGAATTTCTTTAGGATTCCGCCAGATATTGTTCCTTAAATCGGGATGACCCAAGTCAACGCCACTATCGAGTACCGCAACCACAACACCTTTACCTGTGTATCCTGCTTTCCAGGCTGGGGCAACATTGAGGAGGTTTAACTCCCCTATGTTATTGAGATTAGCTGCACTGGTGAGCGGGTCAGCAGCATCCAACAGTTGTTTACCAGTGGCAGCCGCAACGGCCGCTGCTGCATCCACAAGTCCGTAGCCGAACAAGCTGTTGAAACGCTCCGTCGGTGCTGTAGGTGTAGCTAAGATGCTGAGGTTGTAGGGCGTGTCGTCTGCAAAAGAATTGACTCCGAGATAATAAGTACCTGCCGACAAACCTGTAAAGGAAATTTCCTCTGGATTGTTGCCTTGCTGTTAGGGAACGCCAAGAATTTCACCAAAATCAACCTTGTTGTTTTTGTTGACATCCTGAAAAAGCACTAAATCCGCATCTGTACCTGGATACATTCCCCGCAAGTTGACTTGAAGGTTACTGGACTGTGGGAGATCGAATTTGTAGAGTTTCGCAGGTTGCTTTTCATAAACAACGTCGTCCAACGAATACTTGATTTCGCCGCTAAATGCGCCAACAAGTTGAGGAGTAACTTGGTTCAGCAAGAACTGAATTGGCTTGACATTGATATCCAGGTGATAGTTAGTGTTAGCTCCCCGTACACCCTGTTGAACGTAGACAAAGTATTGGCTCGGTACAAAAAAGCGATTTTCAATTACTTCTGGTAAAGTTCCCAAATTTCGGGAGGCAGAGATTTCATCTCGACTCAGGCTACCATCGCGATTAGCATCCCTCGCCAAGAATAAATCAGCGTCCGCACTTAAACCGTTGAGTTCCAATTTAATAGTGCTGGGTGTGTCAATGGTGAAAGTGTAAATATCTTGGAAGTCGTCTTCACCTACGAAGTCATTCACCCCAATTGAATTGCTCAGGGTACCGAGGTTTTTTGGGTTGTTTAAGTTGTCGTCTAAGACTATATCGGTAGAGGAGACAAAATGACCCCGGAGTTGTGCTGGCGAAACATTCGCCACCTGTCCCAAGATATTGTTATTACCTCGAACCTTAATTAAAGTTCCCCCTGCCAAGGGTTCTAGATTTAGGTCAGCTTCGCTGAGGTTGTCAGTTAATCCAATCCCGTCAAATCTGGGGTCGAAGTCAGTGATCCGATCTACTGCTGCTGCATTTAGATCGGTTCTGAGTACAAACAAGTCATTGCCACTACCACCAGCTAGCGTGTCTCCATCCAAGTCGCCAATCAAAATGTCATCGCCCTCATCACTTATAAGTAAGTCGCTGCCTTGACCACCGCGCAGCAAGTCTGTTCCTTGACCGCCGATGAGGATATCGTTACCGCTACCCCCGAACAGCAAATCCTCACCCCTACCGCCATCGATCAATTCTGGAGAGACAGAACCAATCACAGTATCATTACCTTCTAAAGCCCGCAGTCCTATGGTGAAGGGATTTAAAAATCCTGGGGTTAGCCTGAAGTAATCAGAGTTGGGAGTTAGATCGAAAAAATTACCGTCATTGCTGGGACCACTCATAACAAGATGCTCCTGGTCAGCTCAATAGGTATATTTTACTAGGGAAAAAGTTTCAACCCTGCAATCGCAAATTTTTTTAACAATACTCAAATAAAATTCTTATAACTTACGCAATAGTCTTAGGGATAGGAGTGATTCTTTATAGAATATGCTGTAAATGCAACAGGACGCATAAAAGCGAAAAGACACAATGCGGACATCCCCGAGGAGCGATCGAACAGCTTGATTCATTCTAATATCATGTCCGGTCGATCGACTAAGTAGCGGTATTAATAGTAGTTTCTCCTAGAGACACTGATTCTAGTAGATGTTGTAATTTCGATCGATCCATAATTTTTTACCTTCTCTTGCCTAATAATATTTATAAAGTGCACGCTGCTCGCCCTACTCGATTCTCACGCTCGATCGCACGCGCGCTACTCATTGCAAGGCGCACAGCGCACACCCTACTCGATTATCATGCTCAAATCGAGCCAACTCGATCGCGTCATCGGCGCGCTACTAGAAATATAATCAACTCCGGTTTCAGCGACACCTCGAATAGTTTCTAGGGTAATGTTACCTGAGGCTTCAATCTTAATTCTAGCAGCTTTTTGCCGAATTAATTGCACCGACTCTCGCATCAATTCTAAGGACATATTATCTAACATGATAATATCAGCTTGATGCTCGATCGCCTCTGCTACTTGAATTAAAGTTTCTGTTTCCACTTCTATTGTCAGTGGATAGGGGATGCGCGATCGAATTTGAGCGATCGCTGCTGCAATTCCTCCGGCGGCGGCAATGTGATTTTCCTTCACCATCACGGCATCATCTAAACCCGCACGATGATTGATTGCCCCGCCAACTTGCACGGCATATTTCTCTAAAATTCTTAAACCTGGTGTGGTTTTGCGAGTATCTACCAATTGAGCGGGTAAATCTACAATTTGCTGGACGTATTTATCAGTAAGCGTAGCGATGCCACTCAAGCGCATTGCTAAATTTAGGGCAACTCGTTCGCCTGTTAATAAAGCATCAAGCGGCCCTTCAATATTGGCAATAATTTGACCTCGATCGCACTTTTCCCCCTCTTTTACAAGCGGTACAAACTTAACTTTGCTATCGAGCAATTGAAAAACTCTCGCCACGATCGGCAATCCAGCAACAATACCTATTTCTTTGGCAATCCATTTGGCAAATCCCGTCGGTGCACCATCGGGAAACAAACTTTGAGTAGTGCGATCGCCCCGTCCAATATCCTCCATCAACCAACTTTGCAACAGCGGATCTAATACTAAAAATGGTGGCAATATCGCTTTTTTTTCGTTCATTTGTAGTCGATCGTTGATAGTTTTTCGGGAGTTTTGAGTTTTTCGGGAGTTTTGAGTTTTGAGTTTTGAGTTTTGAGTTGAAAGAGAGTTTTGAGTTTTTCGGGAGTTGTGAGTTTTGAATTTTGAGTTTTTCGGGAGTTGTGAGTTTTGAATTTTGAGTTTTGAGTTGAAAGAGAGTTTTGAGTTTTTCGGGAGTTTTGAGTTGCAAGAGAGTTTTAAGTTGCGGGAGTTGTGAGTTTTAAGTTTTGAGTTGTGAATTAAGAAGAGTTTAACTCATAACTCAAAACTCAACATTCAAAACTTTTTAAGTTGACTGTTTTCAGGACTTCCAAGTTTTGAGCGGGTTGGGGCTTGCGTCGGATTGGATCGAGTATGTTTTGAATTTTGAACAGTCTTTAACTCAAAACTCAAAATTTAAAACTCAAAACTCCTTACCAATTACCAATTTTTATTCTTTTGTTTGTTTGCGATCGACCTGACTCGGCGGAATCTTTTCAATAGAAATCAGCGCTTCCATTATCGACTCGACAATCGGTGCAGCTACTATCCCGCCAGAACCTCCCTCAGGTTCGTCAACTACTGCCAACACCACATACCGAGGAGATTCTACCGGCATGATGCCCACAAAACTGGTAATAATCGCATTTTTAGAATAACCGCCGCCAGGATTAGCTTTTTGAGCTGTACCAGTTTTTCCAGCAATTCGATATCCGGAAATTTGCGCGGATTTCCCCGTTCCGCCCTCAACTACAGTTTCCATCATTTCCAGGACTTGCTTGGTTGTTTCTGGAGAAAATACTTGCTTCGGTGCCGATCGGGGAACTTTCCAATAAGCTTGACCTTCCCGATCGAAAAGTCCTCGAACAACGTGAGGAGTTACTAACTTCCCGCCATTGGCTAAAGCACCGTTAAGCTGCAGTAACTGGATTGGAGTAATCGAAAAACCCTGACCGAATGCTGTGGTAGCAACTTCCACGGGAGAGTTAATAAATTGGTCGCGATTTTTGAGCTGGCTGGCTGCTTCAAAAGGCAAGTCCGTTCCCGCACTTTGTCCGAGTCCGAGTTTTTCTAAAGCTTGGTAGTAAAGATCGGGTTGCATTTTTCTCATGATATGCACCATGCCGACGTTACTAGAATACTTCAAAATCTCAGTAACAGTTGAAGGACCGCGCGCGCCTGCTTTTTGGTAATCGGAATTTTGGATGACCCAAGGTCTCATGAAAATCCGACCTTCGTCGTTAAATACCGTGTCGGGTTTGACTGTACCTGCTTCGAGGGCGATCGCGATATTGATCGCTTTAAAAGTCGAACCTGGTTCGTAAACATCGGTGACAGCCCAATTTTTATAGCGTTCCAAACCGAAATTAAAATATTGATTCGGATCGTAAGTAGGTTCTGCTACGAATGACAGCAACTCACCGTTGCGAGCATCCATCACGATCGCCGCGCCCCGCTTCGCCCGGTGTTTTTCCATTTTTTCCTTCAGAGCAATCCGGGTAGCGCGCTGCAGGCGGCTGTCGATCGTCAATTGCAGTTTCAAGTCGTCCAATTGGATAAATCCCGCTGTCAGCCGATCGGGCACCCAATTGCCGTCGATCGCCCTGCTAAATTGAATTGAGGGCATCGATCGTTCGAGCAAATTCTGCTGGCTGTATTCTACGCCTGCTTGGCCCTTCCGTTCCCCGTCCACATAACCGAGGATATCGGCGGCCAACTCCTGCTGCGGGTAAAAACGCTGTTGCTGCCGCACCAATTCCAAACCGTCAACGGGACTGTTTTTGATTTGCACCGACAAAACTCGATCGGCCACTTCTTGGGGCAGGGATTCGGCAATGGTAATGCCACTTTCGGCCAGGTTAAATTTGCGCAGCAGTTCCGCAACAGCCGAATTGCCCTCGCTCGCTTGCAGGGGCAACAGGGGAGCCAGGGCGGTGGCGATTTCATCCTTGGTGCGGTTGAATAGCTTCGGGTGAGCGTAGAGGGTGTATACCTGCCTGTCGAGGGCCAAAATATTGCCCTTGCGATCGACGATCGAGCGTCTGGGAACGAAGGGGCGGGTTTTGAGAGTTTGCTGCTGCTCGGCTTGCTTGCGCAGTGCTGGTGCCCGCGTCACTTGCAGGTAAAACAAATTTACCGCCAGTCCCAGCCCCGACAGCACCAACACCCCCCACACCGCCCACAAGCGGAACTGGTTGCGCCGCCAGCGCTCGATCGGGCGTTGGGGAGCAGGTGGAGCTTGCTGCTGTTGCAGGCGTTGGCCGGTCCTACCAGCAAAATAGCGTTTGGTCGGTTTGCTCGGAGCAGTTCGATCGCCCTGAGATTGGGGGCGTTGGGATTTGGGCGATCGGTAGCGGTCAAAACGGGAGTCGTAGCCCATAAAAATTACAAATTTCGGTCAACAGTCAACAGTCAATAGCACGCAGCAGACACCAGACTAAAGAACAATTCAAATTTAAAGCTTACCAAAAAATAAATTTCCCCTCTGGGTCTGGCAATAGACCCCGCCGTCAAAACTGCCCTCTCCAGCGTCCCTCTTCAACTATCGACTATCAACTATCAACTATCCACTGTTTCTCAATATCCTAGGGGTGTTTCAGCATCGGCTCGGTTTTCGATCGCCGGATCTGGATGGGGGAGGGCAGTTCCTTGGGTCGATCGGCTTTCTGGCGCTTGTTCCAAGAAAATCATGTTGCCTGGATTTTGTGGTGCCAAACCGGTTTGGGGATTTTGGGCCTCTTTGGCAAGTTGGTGTTTCATAACTTCGCTCGCCGCGCTCAACTGCTGTTCGCGCAGGCGCAGGGTTTCCAGCTTTTGGTACTCTTGACTCCACTGCTGCTCGCCGTAAACCGTCAAGCCGTAAAGAGTCAAGGCTCCTCCCACCAGCAGGCAAGCTGCCGCGCCGGAGGCGCGCTGCATTCGCATTAGCGATCGCAGCCATGCGGGGTGCCGCTGGGGATCGGGCAGAACTTTGAGAACGGGTATTTGCGGTCGGACTGTAACTTTTTCGCCTGCAGGGTAGTCTGGCAGTATCAGTCCAGTTTTTGCCCGCCGCGCTCGGGCGATCGAAGTAACTTTGCCGTTGGTTGGAGTGGTTGTCGGTTTGCGGGCGGCTCTGGGGGACTGGGAATCTGGGGACTGGGAATCTGGGGATCTAATAGCAGCAGTCATAAAATTTACCTATGCGTAAAGTGCGACAGCTTCGGCTCGATATAGGTTTGCAGGTCGGTCGGCGGCGATCTCGGATAGCGACGGTCGGGCGTTCGATCGGCCACCGGAAAGCTGCGCGGACACAGCACAGCGGAGGGTTAAAACTTCGTCCTTTGAGGGCGGATTGACTCTCCGGCTCTGCTGCTCCCAATCCTGTAGTATAGTGTACAAAAGTCGGGATACGGCATTACCAGCAAACCAACCCATCCTAACACTGGTCTTTTTGACTTCAGGATTCGCAAAAAAAGGGAAATCTTTGCCGATCGGGTAGAATCAGTGTGAAATTTTTTAGTAAATGCAGTATTGTAATCAACGAGCTAACCATCGTCGATCCATTCGTGCCAGCATTGGTTCTCAAGTACACCATCCCTCCCTTGCGACGGGTTTTGAATCTTAAGGAGTGTTTATGAACAAGAAATTGATTCGTCTGACTTTGGCACTGGGCTTGGCTGCCGCTCTCGGCGCTTGCGCAGGTGATACTGGTGGCGGTGGCGGGTCTACCCCCCCTACGCCTCCGGCTGGTGGCGGTACTGCTACTACTCCTCCGGCTTCTACTACCCCACCTAAGGAATCTCCTACTCCTAAGGGCGAGAAGACTCCAGCAGGCGGAGCAGCTTCTCCTACAGCTTCTCCTACAGCTTCTCCTTCTCCTAAAACGAGTCCCTAATTTGGGCGCTCGCGCAGTGCCACTCCAACGAGCCTAGCCAGTGGCTGAAAAATGGATTGCTCCTCGCATTTTTTAATTCCGCTGGCAAAAGCGACAAGTTGGGTTTTGCTATTTGTCGAGTGCTTTTGCTGCGGTTCTTTAATTTTTCTTTAATTGTGAAAAGCCCGATCGGCGGTGGCTCGCAAAGATCGCTCTCTTCTTCGATGGTTTAAATATTCGCAGCAGTTTCTCCGGCTGTTCGACCGCATTTCTCTTCCCGACCCGCCTGGGAAATGCTGCATCCGGGCTAGAAAATTATTTCGGACAGCCCGATCGACCTTGACCACTTGTCGCCGTTGATTCGGCTCTATGGCTCAAAAGCAAATTTTTGTAACTTGATATTGTGACTCGATATTTGGTCTGTCTTTGCCGCTCTCGGTAGCTAGTGCCGATTTTTTTAAACAAAAAATTATATCACATAGACCGGAAAAAATCGAGAAAAATTACTGAAAATAATTATTTTTTCAATGTGCTGTAATATTTCTATACTAGGAATTACTTAACGGGCAGCTAGGACAGGGTGTCTCAGGTGAGAACGCGCAATCTTTCCCGCCAGCCAGCTAGGGGCGAACCCTACAGGCTAATTCAATTGTCATGAACCCCATACCTAAAAGCAGGGGCTTGTAAACTGCCCGACTCTGGGAGCGGGATACAAGCCACAACACGATCGGCCTTGGTTCTTCGGAACTCCGTTTGCTTTGTGAAAATTGCATCGGAAACTGCATACTGCTGCGAGCAACACCAAGAGATTGAGGCTGCGGGCAAATCAAAAATTTGCCGTGCAGTTAAGGTTCGATCGGCCGCAGCAGCGACAACAAGGCAAATTTATGTTAAGAAGTAACATTAACGAAAAAAATTGTATACAAATGTAAAGCGCCTTTCGCTCATCAATTTTTTTGATAACCATTTAGTCAAGTAATTCAGGTAGGTAGTTTTATGCTCGCAACCGTCCCCTCAGACCAGATTGACCGTATCGTGTGGAACCAGCATCACGATCCCTTTGAAGTGCTAGGTCCCCACCCGATCGACTCCAACGGCAAACCAGTCTGGGCCGTGCGCGTTTACCTGCCGAATGCGGATGCCGTATCAGTAGTGGTTCCGGAGACAAGAACCGAATACCCGATGAAATCGGTACATAACCCGCATTTTTTTGAATGCACGATCGAAACCCCAGAACTGGCAAACTACCAACTGCGGGTCAAAGAGGGCGATCGCGAACGGTTTATCTACGATCCCTACGCATTTCGATCGCCCAAACTCACAGAATTTGACATTCACCTGTTCTCGGAAGGAAACCACCACCGCATTTACGAAAAACTCGGAGCTCACCTCACCGAAGTAGACGGGATCGCTGGAGTATACTTTGCAGTTTGGGCTCCCAACGCCCGCAACGTTTCAGTTTTAGGAGATTTCAACTATTGGGACGGCCGCAAACATCAAATGCGGAAAAACCAAAACGGCATCTGGGAATTATTTATTCCCGGACTCGAAGCAGGAACCCACTACAAATACGAAGTCAAAAACCAAGACGGACACCCCTACGAAAAATCCGACCCCTACGGTTTCCAGCAAGAAGTGCGACCGAAAACAGCCTCGATCGTCACTGACTTAGATACTTACACTTGGACTGACAGCGCTTGGATCGAAAAGCGCAGGCATACCGAGCAACTGACCCAGCCGATTTCAGTTTACGAATGCCACATCGGTTCGTGGCTGCATGCCGCCTCTGCCGAAGTTCCCGTGGGGTCTGACGGAGAAGTAGAAACCGCTGTCCAGGTTTCCGAACTCAAACCCGGAGCGCGCTTTTTAACATACCGCGAATTGGCCGATCGGCTGATTCCCTACGTTAAAGATTTGGGATACACCCACATCGAAATGCTACCCGTCGCCGAACATCCCTTTGACGGTTCTTGGGGATACCAAGTAACGGGCTATTTTGCCCCGACTTCCCGCTACGGCAAACCGGAAGATTTTATGTATTTTGTAGACCAGTGCCACGCCGCCGGCATCGGCGTCATTGTGGACTGGGTGCCGGGGCATTTTCCCAAAGACGGACACGGTTTGGCATTCTTTGACGGCACTCACCTTTACGAACACGCCGATCCCCGCAAGGGCGAACACAAGGAATGGGGAACCCTGGTATTCAACTACGGTCGCAACGAAGTCCGAAATTTCCTAGTAGCCAACGCTTTGTTCTGGTTTGACAAGTATCACATCGACGGCATTCGGGTCGATGCGGTGGCTTCGATGCTTTATTTGGATTACTGCCGCAAACCCGGTGAGTGGGTTGCCAACCAGTACGGGGGTCGGGAAAATATTGAGGCGGCGGATTTTCTGCGGCAGGTGAACCACGTAATTTTTAGCTATTTTCCAGGGGCGCTGTCGATCGCGGAAGAATCTACCTCTTGGCCGATGGTATCTTGGCCGACTTATGTAGGCGGTTTGGGCTTCAACCTGAAATGGAACATGGGTTGGATGCACGACATGCTCGACTACTACCACATGGATCCGTGGTTCCGGCAGTTTCACCAAAACAACGTAACTTTCAGTATGTGGTACAACCACAGCGAAAATTTCATGCTGGCGCTGTCCCACGACGAGGTAGTTCATGGCAAAAGCAACATCATTGGGAAAATGCCGGGGGACGAATGGCAGAAGTTTGCTAACGTGCGGTGTTTGTTTGCCTTTATGTTTACTCACCCCGGCAAGAAAACCATGTTTATGGGGATGGAGTTCGGGCAGTGGCAAGAGTGGAACGTTTGGGGCGATTTGGAGTGGCATTTGCTGCAATACGAACCGCACCAAAAGTTGAAGCGCTTTTTTAAGGAGTTAAACCATCTGTACCGCAGCGAACAGGCGCTTTACACTCAGGATTTTGCTGAGGAGGGTTTTCAGTGGATCGATTGCAGCGACAACCGGCACAGCGTGGTAGCTTTCGTGCGTCGCGCAAAGGATGGCAATGAGTTTGTGGTAACGGTGTGCAATTTTACACCGCAGCCGCATTCTCACTATCGGGTAGGCGTGCCGGAACCGGGTTTCTACACGGAACTGTTTAACAGCGACGCACGGGAGTACGGTGGCAGCAATATGGGGAATTTGGGCGGTAAGTGGACTGACGAGTGGTGGTTCCACAACAGTTCTTATTCGATCGACCTCTGTTTGCCTCCTTTGGGCGTGTTAATCTTGAAGCTCGATCGGGAGAAAACATTGGCGGCGGTAGAAAATGAATAGTTTTGAGTCGATCGAAAGGCTGACAACCGTAATTTAATTTCACAAGAAAGCTATCCAAACAGCTAATAATGGGTAGCTTTCTTAAAACTTTGCCACTGGCAGTCGATCGGACTTGATATTACGCATTATCTCAAAAAACCTGGGTTCTGACACTTGGTGCGTCCGGCACTTCTTAATTGAAGTTGCTCACTTCGCTCAACCATTCCGTCTCGGGCAAACGCCGGTAAACATCTCGATCGCGCTTCATCAGCCGATACCCAATAAATTCCCGTCGGATGGTGGCGCAATCTTCGTGGTGTTGCTTCAATAAGGAGTTGATTTCTTTCTCGGAATAATCTCGATCGCATTCAAACTTTTCTACCAGCCATTTCAACAGCACAAACCGTTTTTTGCGACTGGCAGGAATGCTGGTGATGCGATACCGGAGCACTGTTTCCTTTGTGTGGTGTGTCTAATTCCCGACTCGAAACGGAGAAAAACTATGCCCTATGCCCTATGCCCTATGCCCTATGCCCTATGCCCTAAAGTTTACTGGTACTGGTTGGGGAATTTTAATTTCTGCTCGATCGCAGGCTGTTTTAAGCGCTACTAATGCCTTGGTTTTTGTGCGCCTTACTTGTGCTTTTTCTGGTAGCGTCCAATAGCGGACAATCAAATGCAAAGAACCGTCGCTGATGCTGGAAATATCTATTTCAGGAACTGGCTTTGATAAAACTCCTTCGACTTCGGTAATTGCTTGCATTAAGATTTCGATCGCGAAGGATGGCGGTGTTTCGTACTCTACACTTAATTCCAAGTCTGTCCGCCTGTGCGGCATGGCTGTCAGTACCCTAACTGGATTGGTAAATACTGTCGCATTCGGCACCACAACTCGCTCTCCTTGATAGGTAATAATTTGGGTCGATCGAATCGAAATTTCTTCGACAGTGCCTTCAAAATCTTCGACAATTATTTGGTCGCCCAATTGAAACGGTTCCTGTAACAGCAGCAAGATTCCCGCTAAAAAGTTCTTGAAGATTTCTTGAAAGGCAAAACTCACAGCTACCGAACTCAATCCTATCAAACCGATGATGTCTCCCGGACGCAAAGCCGGGAAAGCAATTACGCAGGCGATCGAACTGCCAGCAGCCCAAGCTAGCGCATAGCTGGTTTGCACGAAGAGCGATCGCAAAGATAAACTTTTAACTGTACGTTGGGTAGCAGCCGAGACGATTTTCTGGAAAAATTTAGCTGCAATCCGAGTTAGAAAAAGCACTGCGATTGCTGCTACTAACGATGGCATCGACTCGATCGCTTGACCCAGCAGGTTTAATAAGCTAGTTTGGATTTGTTGAATTACAGATCCCATTGTTGGATTCTCTCGGATAAGTTTTAGGCAAGTAAGTTTTAGGCAAGTAAGTTTGATGCAAGTGCCGATCGCAGCGAACCAAAACGCCGCAACTAAAAACAGTTACTAAAAACAGTTACTAAAAATACAGCAAGGCAAAAATAATCGCGTTCGATCGATAGTGTTATACTAAATCCGGGTTAGTTATTGCCTTGAGAATGTCGCGAAGCTCTTTTGTCCCGCGCCCTCTCCCCCTATTCAATCGATCGAGGGGTTTTTAACCAGGATGTGGTGTTAATTTTACCCGATCGTTGCTACCTGTTGCATTTAGCGTTCCATATATTTTCGCGCGACATTGCGGTTTGGTGTTGCATTTGGCGGGTAATTATGCCGGCAATAACAGGATTCAATACAGTTAAATACAGTTCGATTGCATCCTAGGAGAGTCAGATGAATTTTGATTTGCCACAACTGATTAAAACTTTCGGTTATTATAATTTTAGGAATAATTATCCTCTAGTTTGTGCCTCTAATTATTGAGTTAAATCAAGAACGCGACAACAGCAAAAAAGATTGAGCGCGATCGAGAGGGCTAGAAAAGAGCGATCGAACATCAGGAGATTGAAAATCAGTCGATCGCGCGCTTGGCAAAATTTATCTCAGCCAAGCCAGCGCCAATTCACTAAAATCGCGGAACTTGCAGCTCAATGGGTTAATCTAGTACAACTGGTAAAGTTAGATGCTTTCTGAGAAATAACATAATATGGTTGCTACACCCGTCAAGATTAAGCACGAAGTCAAAGACTTATCCCTCGCTCCCTTGGGAAAACAGCGCATCGAGTGGGCAGGTCGGGAAATGCCCGTATTGAAGCAAATTCAAGAACGTTTCGCTAAAGAAAAACCTTTTGCCGGCATCCGTTTGGCTGCTTGCTGTCACGTCACTACGGAAACCGCCCATTTAGCCATCGCCCTGAAACTCGGCGGCGCTGATGCGGTACTCATCGCCAGCAACCCCCTGAGCACTCAAGATGACGTAGCGGCTTCCTTGGTTGAAGATTACGGCATTTCCGTCTACGCCATGAAAGGAGAAGACGCGGCTACCTACGAACGCCACGTTTACACAGCCCTCGACCATCGCCCCAACATCATCATCGACGACGGCAGCGACGTGGTAGCAGCCCTGATCCAGCACCGCCCGAACCAAATTTCTGACTTGATCGGTACTACCGAAGAAACTACCACCGGCATCGTGCGCTTGCGGGCAATGCTGAATGACGGCGTGCTGACTTTCCCGGCAATGAACGTTAACGATGCCGACACCAAACACTTCTTTGACAACCGCTACGGCACCGGTCAATCTACTTTAGACGGCATTATTCGCGCTACTAACATCTTGCTCGCAGGTAAAAATCTTGTGGTTGCAGGTTACGGCTGGTGCGGCAAAGGCACCGCACTGCGGGCTCGCGGCATGGGCGCTAACGTAATTGTCACCGAAATCGATCCGATCCGGGCGATCGAAGCTGTGATGGACGGTTTCCGCGTGATGCCGATGGATGAAGCAGCAAGTATCGGCGATATCTTTGTCACAGTTACTGGCAACAAACATGTGATTCGCACCGAACATTTTGATGCGATGAAAGATGGGGCGATCGTTTGCAATTCCGGTCACTTTGACATCGAAATCGACCTCAAAGCCCTCGGCGCAAAAAGCGGTGAAGTGAAGACAGTCCGACCTTTCACTGAAGAATACCACCTCAAAAATGGCAAGTCGATTATTGTGTTGGGTGAAGGCCGTTTGATTAACTTGGCAGCCGCAGAAGGACACCCCAGCGCTGTAATGGATATGAGCTTTGCCAACCAAGCTTTGGCCTGCGAACATCTTGTTACTAACAAAGGCAAACTAGAACCCGGCATTCATTCAATTCCTGTCGAAGTTGACAAGGAAATTGCGCGGTTGAAGTTGCAAGCAATGGGCATTCAAATTGATACCTTGACTGCCGAGCAAATTGAGTACATGAACTCTTGGACTTCGGGTACTTAATAATAGTTGTAAGTTCTCGTTTCTTGTTTCTCGTTTTGCTCGTTCCCAGGCTCTGCCTGGGAATGAATGCCCGGAGGCTCTGCCTCCAGAAACTACTCGCAAGCTCGATCGAGACAGAGCCTCTAGATCTGCGTTCCCAGGCACAGCCTGGGAACGAGGGAATCAACTCTCGGGAGTTTTGAGTTTTGAGTTTTAAGTTTTGAATTAAGAAATGTCTTTAACTCAAAACTCAAAATTTAAAACTCAAAACTTTTCTTAACTGTCAACTGTCAACTGTTCTTAAATTATCTAAGCAAATATGGTTGAATGGATAACTAATACAATGGAGTCCATGGGCTATCTGGGCATTGGACTGTTGATGTTTTTAGAAAACCTGTTTCCGCCCATTCCCTCAGAATTGATTATGCCGCTAGCAGGATTCACTGTATCCAGGGGAGATATGCAGATGGTCCCCGCGATCGCGGCCGGGGTCATCGGTACAGTTTTAGGAGCATTTCCTTGGTACTATGCAGGTAAAATATTGAGCGAAGAAAGGTTGCGGGATTTAGCTGACAAGTACGGCAAATGGATAACAGTATCCGGTGCTGATATCGACAAAGCAAATAGATGGTTTAACAAACACGGCGGCCAAGCCGTATTTTTGTGCCGCCTCGTACCGGGCGTTCGCACCTTAATTTCCCTGCCAGCGGGCATCAATAATATGCCATTAATCCCGTTTTTAATCTATTCAACAATCGGCACTACTTTGTGGGTAACTTTCCTCACTGTTGCCGGATACAAACTCGGGGCAAATTACGAACTTGTAGATGAATATCTCGGTCCGGTTTCCAAAATAGTCGCGTTAATTATTGTAATTTGGTGTATTTTGTGGGTGGTACGCAAGAAGATGCGCCAAGAATAAAATCGCAGATAAATGCAGGCATTGTTAAAAAAATCTGCTTTTATCTGCCGAACTCTGCCGTTGAAAAATAGCGATCGCCCCAAGTTTAACAATACATTCAAACTCATAAAAAACACAAAAATTTAGGTAATTATTTAGAATTTATTTAAACTGAAACCGAGAAATCGTGGGAAAATAAGAGCGTATTTTTATCGGCACTACTAAATATGTACGAAAAAATCTCACCCCCCACAACTGGTTCTAAAATTACTTTCAAAAACGGTTCGCCCATCGTCCCTGACGATCCGATAATCCCTTTCATTCGCGGCGACGGTACAGGCGTTGACTTGTGGCCCGCATCTCAGAAAGTCTTGGATGCGGCAGTAGAAAAAGCCTACGGCGGCAAGCGGAAAATCAACTGGTTTAAAGTTTATGTAGGCGATGAAGCTTGCGATGTCTACGGCACTTACCAATATTTGCCGCAAGATTCCTTAGACGCCATCAAAGAATACGGCGTCGCGATTAAAGGACCCCTGACAACGCCAATCGGAGGCGGAATTCGATCGCTCAATGTAGCTTTGCGGCAAATCTTTGACCTTTATGCCTGCGTGCGCCCTTGCAAATTTTATGCTGGCACGCCATCGCCTCACAAAACACCGGAACTGCTGGATATCATTATTTATCGGGAAAATACAGAGGATATTTACCTGGGAATTGAATGGAAACAAGGCACCGAAATTGCCGATAAACTAATTGAATTCTTGAATAAAGAATTAATTCCGGCGACACCGGAACACGGCAAGAAACAAATTCGCCTCGATTCGGGAATCGGCATCAAACCGATTAGTAAAAGTGGTTCCCAGCGGTTGGTACGGCGGGCAATTAACAACGCTTTGCGGTTGCCGAAAAACAAGCAGCAAGTCACCTTGGTGCACAAAGGCAACATCATGAAATACACTGAGGGTGCTTTCCGGGATTGGGGTTACGAGTTGGCAACTACAGAGTTTCGCGCGGAGTGCGTGACAGAAAGGGAATCTTGGATTCTTAGCAATAAAGAACGCAATCCTGACATTAGTTTAGAAGACAACGCGCGCAAAATCGATCCGGGATACGATGCTTTGACTCCCGAAAAACAAGCCGCAATCTGCGAAGAAGTTGCTGGAGTATTGTCTGCAATTTGGGACAGTCACGGTAACAAGCAGTGGAAAGACAAAATTATGGTCAACGATCGAATTGCTGACAGCATTTTCCAGCAAATTCAAACTCGGCCGGCAGAGTATTCGATTTTGGCGACGATGAATTTAAACGGGGATTATTTATCCGATGCGGCTGCCGCCATTGTCGGCGGCTTGGGTATGGGCCCGGGGGCGAATATTGGCGATGAATGCGCGATTTTTGAGGCGACTCACGGCACCGCACCGAAACACGCTGGTTTGGATAAAGTCAATCCCGGTTCGCTGATTTTGTCGGGGGTGATGATGTTAGAATATATGGGCTGGCAGGAAGCTGCTGATTTGATTAAGCAGGGTTTGGGTGCGGCAATTTCTAACGGTGAAGTTACTTACGATTTGGCGCGGTTGATGGAACCGCCGGTGCCGGAACTCAAATGTTCTGAGTTTGCGGATGCGATTGTTAAACATTTCTCCGATCGAGCTTGAGGATTGCAACCGCAGATGAGGGCGGATAAACGCGGATGAACGCAGATAGGATTGCTGCAAAAATCTGCGGACTAAAGTCCTTACTGCGAAACTCTTCTGTTTGTAGTGTGGACTTTAGTCCGCATCAAAAATTTGCGGACTGAAGTCCACACTACGAACCTTATGCTTGCTATTTTTGGATTGATGGAACTGCCATGCCTCGCTGTACTGCTGGGCGCTGCTGCAATGTTTCTACCCAACGTTTGAGGTGGGGATGGTTGTCGAGGGTTAATCCTTGAAATTCGTAAATTGCCACCCAGGGATAAGTTGCGATGTCGGCGATCGAATATTCGCCGCAAATATATTCGGATTTTGCTAGTTGAGAATCCAATACTCCGTAAAGTCGCAGGGTTTCTTTTTCGTAGCGTTGAATTGCATAGGGAATGTGTTCGGGTGCAAAGCGTTTGAAGTGGTTGAGTTGTCCGAACATCGGCCCGACACTGCCCATTTGAAACATCAGCCATTCGATAACTTGAAAGCGACTTTTTTGGTTTGCTGGTAGCAGTTTTCCGGTTTTTTCGGCAAGATAGATGAGGATGGCTCCTGACTCGAAGACGGTGATGCCTGTGTCTCGATCGACTATAGCCGGGATTTTGCTGTTGGGGTTGATAGCGATGAACTCTGGGCTAAATTGGTCGTTTTTTGTGATGTCGATAACTTTGACATTGTACGGCAATCCCACTTCTTCGAGCATGATGGAAGCTTTGCGGCCGTTTGGCGTAGTAAAAGTATAAAGGTCTATCATAGTTGACAGTTGGCAGTTGACAGTTGACAGCAAACATTTGACACTTGAGAGCCAGGTTTTTATGATGGGGATTTATACCCAGCGATCGCAACTTTGGACATACTACTTTGGACGCAGTAATTTGGACAGTTTGCGAGAGCCGGACGCGAGACCCTATTTTTTGGGATAATTATATTATAGTAATTTAAGTCACTTAAGTAATAATAATGGATATTCTAGAAATTATTAAAGAGGACTACCGCAGGTTTCCTAAAAATCAAACTTACAGTATTTATGCGGAAGATGTTTATTTTGAAGACCCGGTGAATCGATTTACAGGGGTCGATCGCTACCGCAAAATGATTGGGTTTATGGGGACTTTTTTTCAAGATGTCAATCTAGATTTGCACGATATTTCTCGATCGGGAGATACCATAGACACTCGCTGGACTCTGAGTTGGATTGCACCGCTTCCTTGGCGGCCACAAATGGCGATTAGCGGGAGAAGCGAACTGAAAATTAACGGCGACGGTTTAATTGTTTCTCACATCGATTACTGGGACTGTTCGCGGTTGGATGTGCTCAAGCAAGTATTCGCCGCTACAAGTAAAGGGTGATGATAGTTTAACTTTGTGGTGCTTTCGCGCTTTTTGAGATCGGGGGCTTAACAAGTGTATCTACAAATTCTGCGCTGGCGATCGCCACAGAAAACTATCCACAGTATTGGTTGGGGCATTTTTAACGATTTGTAAATCCAGATGCCATTTTTATAATAAATGTGGTACATTGAACGTCTTTGAATCTGATAAACTTCAAACTAATTCAATAAGATATAGACCCAATTACTACAGCGTTTGTGACGACTCTTACTATCCCTGTTGCTAAGGATATTATTACAGACGGTTATCAGGCTCTCAAAGCTGCCTTGAAAAAGAAATTTGGTTCCGAAAGCGATCTTGTGGATGCGATCGAAAAGCTAGAGAAGAAACCCGACTCTGAAGGTCGTAAATCTACACTACAAGAAGAAATAGAAAATGCGAAGGTTAATGACGATCCGGAAATTGTTAAGTTAGCTCGAGATTTACTCAACCAACTCAAGGAACAACCGGGCGGGCAGGATATCATCAATCAAACTCAAACCAACACTGTAAGTGGGGTGAATGTTGGTGGAGACTTTGAATTTAAGCCGGTTCAAGAAGGAAAGAAAAGTTAAGGAAGCCAAAACCTGACAGCGCTTGGGTTTGACAGAGACTCGACAGACGAACGCAAAGATGAGAAGAAGTGTTAGCTTTAGCTAAATGAACCGCCGAAGTTGCATTTCCGATCGCGAAAGCCTAGGGGATACAATTACTATGAACCAGCCAATTCCCGATCCGCAATCTCAGGCACAAAGTAACCTAATTCAAGATACTAATTTTCGGGGTGACTTAATTTTCGCTCCCGTTCAGATAGGCACTAAGATTGAGACTCAAATTGTCCAGATTTCAGTAGCTAAGGTAACGCAGCAGCAGCTAATTAAAACTTCACCTTATCAAGGGCTAAAAAAGTTTAATTTCCAAGATAGGGAGCGTTTTTTTGGTAGGGATAAGCTGATTGCTAGATTGTTCGAGGCAGTGAATAGTAGCAGCAACCTAAGTTTAGTTTTAGGTGCTTCTGGCAGTGGCAAATCTTCTGTTGTCAGGACCGGGTTAATTCCTGAATTAAAGAAATCTCTGGAGTCTCAAATATTTTATGATTTCATTTTTACGCCCAATCAAGATCCCTTTGATTCCCTATATCGGTGTCTGCTTAGTGAAGAAAAGGATTATAGCTTCAATAAGTCACAAGCTGAAATTGCCCTAAAAGCCCAGGCAGATACACTGACTGAAGCGATCGGCACTTTAAAGAAAAATGAGGAACGTTGGTTGATTTTTATCGACCAATTTGAGGAATTGTTCGCCATTTGTCAAGACCCAGAAAAATGTAAAAATTTTATTGAAGGTATTGTCAGAGTTGCCAAATCTGGCGATAGTTCTATCAAAATAATCTTAGCAATGCGAGCCGATTTTGTAGAGCGATTGAGTTCTTATCCAGACTTAGGTGCAATTGCCAATCAAAATAATATTCATCTCGTCACAGAGATGTACCCCGACGAACTCCGACAGGCGATCGAGCAGCCAGCAGCTAGATATGGTGTGGTGTTTGAAAAGGGATTAGTTGAACAAATTATTAAAGAAGTTGAAGGACAAAAAGGGTTCCTTCCCTTATTGCAGTACACTCTAAATTTGCTTTGGGAAAGTGAATGCAAAATTATCGGTGCTGATCATTATATTCAGCACCAAGGACATCAATTAGCATTAACAGACGTAATTTTTAGCCGAGACGGTAAGACAATTGCTTCAAGCAGTTGGGACAACACTGTAAATGTTTGGAGCCTCGATGGCAGTTATGGTACTTCTCTTGGAAGTTCCAAATTTAAGGATTTAGTTTGGAGTATCAGTGAGAGTCCTGACGGTAAAGCTATCGCTGTTGCTAACGGCAATGAGATACAAATTATTAGGTATAACGGTAAAAAAAGCTCTATCTTAAAAGGACATAGTAAAATTATACTTCTTGTCACTTTCAGTCCAGATGGACAGACAATTGCTTCAGGTAGTGAAGATGGAACAGTTAAACTATGGAATTTAGATGGCAAAGAACTCAAAACCTTGAAGCATGATAATGAAGTCACCGATGTCAGTTTTAGCCCCGACGGTCAAACGATTTTAACCGCAGGTATGGATGGCTTAAAACTCTGGAATTTATCAGGACAGTTCTTATCTCAATTTGGAGGAAAAGCGCAAAAGTCTGAGGAATTTACTGGTGCAGGTTTGAATATTGAATTCAGTCAAGATACAAAGTTTTTAACTGTTGTCAAGGTAATTGAAAATTCACCAGCAAAGAAAGCAGGTATAAAAGTAGGCGATGTAATTTTAGCAATTGATGGAAATCCCACTACGGGTATGAGTCTGGATGAAAACATAAATCTTCTTCGAGGTGAAGCAGGTACAAAGGTTGTTTTGAAGATTGTTCGGCAAGGAAACAATACTTTTGATGTAACCGTTATCCGGGATATAATCAAAACCGTTGAGAGTGGAGGTATCCGTTATAAAACTGCCAAATTCAGTTCTGATAGTCAGATAATTGCTGCGGGTAGTGGCTTCCCCGATCGAGGCACAGTCAAGCTCTGGAGTCGCGATGGTCGCCTACTTAAAACTCTCAAAGGACATAAGAAGCTGGTTTGGGACGTAAGTTTTAGTCCTAACGGCAAAATGCTTGCCTCTGCGAGTGAAGACAAAACTGTAAAACTCTGGAGTATTGACGGTGAAGAACTCAGAACCTTCAAGCGTGACTTTGTGGAATTTCGATCTTGACGATCTGATGGTACGTGGTTGCAATCAGGTGCGCGACTATCTCAAAACTAACCCTAATGTAAGTGAGAGCGATCGCCATCTCTGTGATGGAATTAGTAAAAGCAAATAAAAGAGCAAAAATAGGATTAATGTGTTTTGGGGTAGGTGTCTCGCCTGCCCAGTGCGATCGATCGACTGAGGGGAAACAATTGTACCGCCTGATGATTCGGCAATTAATCGTCTTAATACCTGTAAAGCTGTTAACTCGCCTGCCAATCCCAACTCTTAAAATATTATAATCCGATCGAAACCAAAAATTTATGCCATACAGTCAGTTCACCACCATCACCAAAGTAAAAGAAGCCTTCAATTTAACCACAGTAGAAGGAATCAGATTTCTCCCTGAAATTGAACCCGTCCCACCCAGTACAGTCTTACAAACTCTATTAGAAACTAACATACCTTGGGCGATCGCGACCAGCACCGAAAAAGCACGATCGGAAGCGATTATCAACCCCGTGTTGCTAGAGGTTCGTCGCATTTTTGATCGGCAAATTGGTGTATTTTCGGGAGAAGAATTTAACGTCGATATCTCAGTTGGACTGAATGGTGTCTGCGATTTTTTGATTAGCCGTTCTCCCGAACAGCTAGACATTGAAGCCCCAGCAATTATTGTGGTAGAAGCTAAAAAAGAAGATCTAAAAGTTGGTTTAGGTCAATGTATTGCGGAGATGGTAGCCGCACAGAGATTCAATGAAAATAAGGGGCGATCGATTAAAGCGATCTACGGTATTATTTCTAGTGGGACGCAGTGGCGTTTTATCAAACTGGAGGGAACTACAGTGACAATTGATTTCACTCGTTGATGTGTTCAACCAAGTGGACAGGTATAGATTTACGGTTGTTTGTCACCAGGATAAAATTATGCTCTTCACACCAAAGTAAAATTTCTGGATCTAAAGTTCCTCTAAGCGGACAGTGAGGTTCACCCACAGCCCAAACGATTAGATCGGACTCATTTTTACTTAATCCCGCTTTGTAGATCGGATCTACATTTTCATCAAGCAGATATTTTAAAGGCATTATGCTTTCTGAATAGCCTCTCTTTCGGCTCTGAGTTTTCTCAAGCGAATAGCAGAAGGAGATGGATTGAGTTGTTGTGCTTTCAGTTGTTGGTGGCTCCACTCCAACCAATCAGCAATGTAATTACTAACGGCTTCTTTATTGTGCAGGTAGTAAAGGATCGTAGCATAAACTTGTTCCAAGTTGAGAGATGGATAAGTTTGAGCAATTTGTTCGGGAGTGCGAGCGCGATGGATGAAATCATACAGGATAGTTTCAATGCCGATGCGCGTTCCTTTGACTCGAATATCATCGGGGCGCTGAAAGTCGAAATAGTCTTCGAGTTGCATGGGTGAATTATCCTCTTTTAAAATTGGTGAAAATCGATCGATTAATTGATATGATATCGCGAATTGAATCTGACGATCGCTCATCTTCTGTCCGATGCCTCATTTCTCGTCTGGATATCCCGATCTTGGCTGTTTGCGATCGCGCTAATATGTAGGGTGCGCAGTGCGCACCTTACCGCTATTATAAATTATTCAACAATGTCTTCTAAAAAAATTATTCCTTCTTCCTTTTGGCTTTTGCGAGATTCCTCAAGGATTTTGATGAATTTGGGATTCACGCTCAAACTGAGTGTTTCTATATCTATATCTTCAATTGAAAACAGAGCTGCGATCGGTTGACCGTTGCGAGTTAGAATCAGAGGCGCTTCAGTTCGATCGTAGTTCTCTAACAGTAAAGCAATTTCACTAATTTCGATAGTTTTCATAAAACCTCACAGTTCAACTATTTCTGTGCCAATCCGAATTTGGTTTCCTTCTTTAACTCCGATCGCCCGAATATCTACGATGGATTCCTCCTCAATCTACACCGTAATACACTCGAAAGTTGCCGATCCGCAATTCTTAAAGAGCAAGCAAGTTTGGGCGCATTTCTTTACGATTTTTGGTAGGTACAGTCGGTTCATAGGTCAACTGTTCGACAAGAGCACCCCTCACAATCCTTTGTTCCCTTACTGTAAACCCTTGCAAGTGGGAAAGACTATTTCTCGAAAAAGCAATAGGGTACGCCAAAGCGACAGACTCCCCGATATTCGATGGGGTAAAATTATACGCTCGATCGAATTAATTAGCAAGAAGCATCCCATCATACCAAATGTGTTGTCTCCGGCAGTGCCTCGATCGCCCAAATTAATTTCCCCGCTAAATTAATCTCTGTTACAATCCGTTACAATAGAGCAAGCAAAGAACATTCAAGCGAGCTAAACGATCGATGCGCTTAATATTAATGACTGGAAAAGGAGGAGTCGGTAAAACCTCCGTAGCTGCTGCTACCGGCCTGAGATGTGCCGAATTGGGATACAAAACCCTAGTGCTGAGCACAGATCCCGCCCACTCCCTCGCCGACAGCTTCGACATGGATCTCGGTCACGATCCGCGACTGGTAAAACCGAATTTGTGGGGCGCAGAATTGGACGCCCTGATGGAATTAGAAGGCAATTGGGGCGCAGTCAAGCGCTACATTACCCAAGTTTTGCAAGCGCGGGGACTCGACGGCGTGCAAGCTGAAGAATTGGCGATTTTGCCGGGAATGGACGAAATCTTCGGTTTGGTGCGGATGAAGCGGCATTACGATGAGGGAATTTATGATGTTTTAATTATCGATTCTGCGCCGACAGGTACGGCTTTGCGATTGCTAAGTTTGCCGGAAGTTGGCGGCTGGTACATGAGGAAATTTTACAAGCCTTTGCAAGGGATTTCGGCAGCGCTGAGACCTTTAGTAGAACCGATTTTTCGACCGATCGCGGGTTTTTCTTTGCCCGATCGAGAGG
Organism: Oscillatoriaceae cyanobacterium Prado104; assembly: GCA_025454405.1. Classification (GTDB taxonomy): domain Bacteria; phylum Cyanobacteriota; class Cyanobacteriia; order Cyanobacteriales; family Microcoleaceae; genus Microcoleus. Next base: position 25,486 of record JALOON010000073.1, read on the forward strand.
TGATGGATGCGCCTTACGAATTCTACGAACAAATCGAAGCTTTGGAAAAGATTTTAACTGACAATACCGTAACGTCGGTCAGGTTAGTTACCAATCCCGAAAAAATGGTAATTAAAGAATCGCTGCGAGCTCACGCTTATTTGAGTTTGTACAACGTGGCTACAGATTTAGTTGTAGCAAACCGGATCATTCCCGAAGAAGTAACCGATCCGTTCTTCAAGCGGTGGAAAGAAAACCAGCAGCAATACAAACAAGAAATTCACGAGAATTTTCGACCTTTGCCCGTGAAAGAGATTCCGCTTTATTCCGAAGAGATGTGCGGTTTGCCTGCTTTGGAACGCTTGAAAGAAACGCTTTATGCAGGAGAAGATCCGAGTCAAGTTTACCACAAGGAAACTACGGTGAAAATAGTTCAGAATAACAATTTATACACTTTAGAGCTGTATTTACCTGGAATTGCGAAGGATCAGATTCAGTTGAGCAAAACGGGAGATGAGTTAAACGTTCGGATTGGAAATCACCGCCGGAATATGGTTTTGCCGCAAGCTTTGGCGGCGCTGCAACCTTCGGGGGCGAAAATGGAGGATGATTATTTGAAGATTAAGTTTGCTTGATAGAGATATTTGTCGATCGATTGCACCAATTTCAGAAACCAGGTTTCGAGCAAAGATGTTGCATAAAACCCGAAATTTATCGCCAGAAACCCAGTTTCTCGCTCACTTGTTGGGGATGCAGCAATATCTTTGCTCGATCGAGATGTTTGTCAATGGATTCCGATCGCGATCGTCGAGCATAATTCCAGCAGTAGGTTGGGTGGAACGAAGTGAAACGGAGGGTTCGTTCCAAGGGCCCAACCTACGGATCGGCGGATCGATCTTGAAACCCCTCCCGCGAACAACCTCTAATTGACAATCGGGAGAGCGATCGACCCGTATACAGTCGAGGTTGGTAAGGTGCGTCGGCCGCTGCGGAGCGGCTGAGGCTGCTGTGGGTCGCTCGATCGAAACGGGCGATCGACTTGGTTTTGCCTCTTGACAAGAGCGATTCAAACCTTTATGCTGTATGGATAGCAAAGGCTCCGAACCTTGAAAACCGCATAAATTTTACTAGCGATTTGGCGCTGTTGCGCCGTCGGTGCGAGTTTCTCCACAGGTATCGACGCAGTTCGGGAAATCGATCGAACAACGATTTTTCGTTGACGTGCGTCGATTGGCGTACCTGCAAGGGTTTCAAAAGGTTCGATCGACTGCTTGTTGAACTTGACCCCCCGTTTATTGAGAGTCAATAAACGGTGCGTCGATTTGTCGCCTGAAACGTATGCTGGGTAAGGGTTTGTCAGCGAACTCTTTCCTAAACCACTTCCCCGCAAGGGGATTGAAACATAATTTGGTTTCTCTGAAAAAATGCCACTACACTTTCCTAAACCACTTCCCCGCAAGGGGATTGAAACAAAAAAAGCTCAGCATTTCCTTCAAACTTAGCCATGGTATCTTTCCTAAACCACTTCCCCGCAAGGGGATTGAAACACTAGCTCTAAAGGTAGCCCAGTCTAAGTACTCCCCTCTATTCTTTCCTAAACCACTTCCCCGCAAGGGGATTGAAACCCTTTGAGGATTGAAACAAAACCATGTTCAAATCCACAAACAAGAATCCCCATGCTTTTAGGCTGGGGAAGATCGATTACATTCTTCTTTTCTCTCCTCTTTTCTCCCTTCTGCGCCCTCTGCGCCCTCTGCGGTTAATTCAATCTTTAACAAATGATGAATTACCCATACGCCCCACCAGGCAAAAAACCTAAAAGTTGCTTCAATTTCGGACTAGCATTTTCATAACAATGCGGAGGCATTTGATAATTCATAAACGGGCTGTATTTGTGTCCCACCAAACGCTTGGCATAAGTAACTTGCGTCACGTAGCGCGTCGTTTGCGAATCATTCCTCGAACCGCGATGCCACACTTGATTGTTAAAACACACAGCCGTTCCCATCGGCCCCAAACAGCTATGAATTTTGTCTTCATACCCGCGAATTTTGCCATCGCAAAACTTGCCAAATAAATGCGAACCGGGGATGACTTGAGTCGGTCCGTTTTCAGGTGACAGCACATCAGTTAAGTAATAGTTGACTGTAAAAGCCAAAACGTTCAAACGAATATTCGTCAGCGGTTGACCGTCCAGTGAAAGGACGTGAGGGGTGTCATCTTGATGCCAGCTATTGTTAGCTAAGCCGTTGCTTTCGGGACTAACTTTAAAGGAATTGTTGTGAATGACGTGAATGACATTAGCGGCAGGAATACCTTCTTCGATCGCGTACCCAATACCGTTAGCACCGCCGATTAACTGTTCTGCAAAAGTGACGATCGGCTCTAATGCAAATAAGTCTAAATTAGCTGGCGATCGCTCGAACATTCGCTTTCTAATTTTCTGAGGCTTGCCGCCTGCTTGCGCAGCTTGCTCTAAGTCTTCATCCAAGTCGCGTCTCAAAACTTCGCATTGTGGCGGCGCTAGCACTTTCGGGATGACGAGAAAGCCGTTGGCGTGGAAAAAATCGATCCATTCATCGATTTGTTCTTGGGTAGCTGCTTGTCCCGCTAAATATTCAGACATAACTTGCGATAATCCAACTCTGTATTATTATTGTAATACACGAGGAATTTGAGATCGCAAGTCCTGTTTCTCAGAAACTTATACTAAATACGGTTGTATTTGACATCTTGCACGGCGGGGCAGAAACCGGGTTAGAGGCAAAGACGAGAGCATCTAAATCTAGATTTATCTGTGCCAAACCCGGTTTCTCAGAGGTTATTGAGAATTGTGCGAGATATTAGGTTGTGCGGCTTGCTGTTTCTCTTGACCGGCACTCTTGCGGCGGATCAGCACGCTAATCACTTCCTTGGGATTGGCCCCCGGTTGTGCGGGACTCCAATCGTCCGCAGCAGCAAATCCCAGTCGGTACAAAGTGAATATTGTTTCTCTTACCGCTTCGGGCGAACCCGATACCATCACGCGAACGATATGTTGTTCGGAACGGTTTTTTGACCCATCGCTTTTGTGGATATTGCCAACAGCTACTTGTTCGTCGCGCGCGAATTCTTGTGTCATGTGATTTTCTCCGTTGATTTTGGGCTTTTTAAAAAAGCCCAAAAACCCAGCCGCCCCGCTTTCCAACACAGAGCAGGGCGGCCGCGGACAATGTTAAGATAGTCCGTTAGCCTCCTTACTGGGCTTTCAGTTTGGGGGTTAGCTGTCTATTGCTGTTGTCGCAGCAATGGGCAGTGACTAGATTTTTGGGTGGATGGTGGGTTGCTGCGGCAAAGCACAGCAACCTCTAATTTCAAAGCGTAGCGGCTCGGGGGGCCTGCGTCAATCTCTTTTGGGTTTTTGATGGGAAATTTTAGATTTTCGATCGAGTTTTTCGATCGCAACGTGAAAGATTTTTGGTGAGTCCCAGAGTCCGACAGGGGTTGCAAACCCCTGTCTCATAGCGAAAGTCCTCCTCAGAAAACCGAGGGGGAGAGGGGAAGAGGGGGGGAGGGGGAGAAAGGGTTTCTGTGATTCATAACGGGTGTTCCGCGACTGGGATTGCGATATTTTAATTGAGGTTTGGCAGTTGGTTTTTAACCGACTTTGGCTGTGAGACGGGGAATTGATTTACTCCGAGGATTTTTGGATGGTGGTAATAACTTTTGCTCGCCCAAAATTGCGGTCGATCGCATCAATTATTGCAGTTGGAAAATTGTTGGTGAGCCCCAGAGTCCGACAGGGGTTGCAAACCCCTGTCTCATAGCGAAAGTCCTCTCAAAGAGGACTGGGATTGCGATATTTTAATTGAGGTTTGGCAGTTGGTTTTTAACCGAATTTGGCTGTGAGACGTGGAATTGATTTACTCCGAGGATTTTTGGATGATGGTAATAACTTTTGCTCGCCCAAAATTGCGGGCGATCGAATCAATTAGAAGTTCCCTTTATGAGTTGATGATACCCAGATTTAGGTTCATTCCCAATATGTCTCCCAATCATTTTTAAATGCTTGTTGCAGTTTTTTCATGTAAGCCACTGTTTTAATTTTGACCATCCAGATACCGCTAGCATTGCTCTTTCCTTTACAAACAACTCCTTCAGTTACACCGTATTTCCCCTCGCGCACTTCATCAATAAATTTGCCTGTCAGCTTGCCGCGATACACAACTCTGGCAATCTTCACCGAACTGAAATCTCGCAGGAATTGCTCGGGCTCGATTAGGGTTCGATCGACCTCTACATCAAACATTACTAATTGCTTGGAATCATCCTGTTTGTGCGTACCGGCAAAAGAATTATCACCAAAAAACTCTGTAAATACTGTAATTTCTGAGGAGCAATATTGTTGGTTTTCCCGAAACAAATTCTCTAGAAAATTTGCAAAATTTCTCATAAAAATTGGCGGTGCTTCCTCCAAACCCGGATGCGTCGCATTAAATTCTGCGATTCCGCGATCGTCCAAATCGAATCGATCGCGGCGAGTGCCAAACGCATACCAACCGAGTTCTTTTTCCCAAACCCAATGCAGGTTCGTGCCGTCGTATTTCTCAAAAGCAATGCACTTCTCTAACGGACAATTTTTGCTGTCGGGAATTTTGGGATAGGCAAGTTTGATTCGCGTCACTGTTTTGACATTTTATCGCTTCTATAGTGAAAATTGAAGCTGGCAAAAACATACAAAATAATTGTAAAACACCCATTGCTGTAATTGCTGTAGGGGCGGGTTCGCCCGGATCTCCAAGCCAAATTCGAGATCCCATAAACCCGCCCCGATCGATTACAATGCGAGATCTACTCAACTCGATCTCGCATCAATCAATGCTTGAATTTCTGCTGCAATATCCTAACAAACCATCTGTTCCCACTCTTTTTCTAGCAACCGCAGCAACCTTTCATCGCCTTTAGCAGCCGCTACTTGCTTGCGCCGGTTGAGAATGTCGCAGATATTTGCCCGGTGGACTTTTGCCGCTTCTGCTGCTAGAGATTTTACTGCCACCGATTCGGATTTGCGGGCGTTACGCGCTACTGAAGCTGCTTCGTCCGCTTGGGGGTCTTCTGTTCTGCTATAGCGGGCACCGCGATAGGTTATCGGACTATGGTGTTTGACTGCTGGAACGTGTCTGGGATAGCGGTAGTTCCAGTTTTGACCCCGATATTTGCCTGCCACATCGCCTTCGAGCATATCGACTGTGGGGATGTCGTATTCGTAGTTAGCTCCGCGATAAGTGAGTTTCATAATTTTGTGGTTCCTGAATTTTGGTTTAGATGGGCGATCGGAGTCGCTCGGCTTTTTTCGGTAAAACTGTTTTCGTTTCTGTATTCAATTTTACAGTTTTTTGGAAAAGATCGGGGAAGTTTAAAAAAATTAATATTTTAGAGTTCGATCGCTCAGACTAAAGAAAGCAAATTTTTAGGGAATTTAAGGCAAAAATCCATGATTTGTGGCAAAAATCCGGTTTCTGCATCCAGAAGAGCCAAAAAAACCCGCCGCAGCGGGTTAAAAGGGTAAAGGCGTTAATAGCAGTCGAACGATCGAACACGCCGATCGTTCGGATTTCACCCCGATGAAAATTGGTTGGCGACAGGAGGATAGCCCGCCAACAACTAGCCGACAGTCACCTGATCTGTTTGCACGCCAGTTGCGCCCTCTTCGGCAGAGGCAATCGCCACCAACTGGTCTAAAATTTCCTGGCTGGGAACCTGACCTTTGAGTACCACTGTGCCGCTGAGTTGGGCCACCCAGACAGTATCGATATCGGCAACTGATAGATCGTTGTCAAAAGCCAAAGCAACTCGCTTCGCCAGGCCGCTTTCGTCAAAATTCCCGTCTGGGCCTACCTTCGCAGGAGCGATCGATTGCGACTGGGCCGCCTGCTGTACTACCTGCGCCATCGGCTCAGCCGGAGGTTCTGGCTTTTCTAGTCCGAACAGTCTTTTAAACCAACCCATGTTAGTTGATTCTCCTGAAAATACACTTTTTCCAAGATAGCCCTACAATTCCAAAAGACGGGATAAATGTTGCAAAACTCAGTGAATCTTTTAAAAATGTTTTGTAAACCTGCTTTGACCACCTCGGATTTCCTGTATGGCCTATGTTGATGTTGCTATTTTATGTAGGGGACGATCGGTATGCCTTGGACAGCCGGCGCGTAGTTGAAGTGGTTCCTACAGTCACCTTGAAAAAACTGCACGGCGCGCCGCGATACATTCCCGGTTTGTTCAACTACCGGGGCAACCTCGTACCCGTGATTGACTTGTGCCAAATGCTACAGGGAACTCCTGCCCGCGCTTATTTGAGCACTCGCATCGTCTTGGTTGATTGTCAGTTAGCAGATATTTCTTCGGAGGACGATCGCGTTTTGCCAAATCCTGTAATTTTGGGACTGATGGCTGAAAGGGTGACGGAAACTCTCGACAAACCCGAAACCGAATTCGTCAGCCCCACTATTAAAGTTGACAACACTCCTTATCTGGGAGCCACGATCGCGGACGATCGCGGTATGATCCAATTTGTCAGGGTAGAACATCTGCTGCCTGAATCGCAAAAAAATTACCTGCTGTCTCAGTAGGGCGATTTTAGATTTTAGACTGAAGGAAGAAGGAAGAAGGAAGAAGGAAGAAGGAAGAAAGAAGAAGGAAGAAGGAAGAAGGAAGAAAGAAGAAAGAAGAAAGAAGAAAGAAGAGTTGACGAATGGACTCGAAAATCTTCAATCCCCCAATCCCCCAATCTAAAATCTAAAATCCAAAATCTAAAATCGATCGCTCGTTGACATTTGACCGCAGACAGCAATCATTCGTAATAATTGAAGAAGAAACAAGAAAAAGATTATCCCACTCTCCTACTCTTCCCCTCTCCCTTTCCTACTAGCAAAAATCCCATGACACAATTAGCAATTGAAGATTTTCTCAGACAAAAAATTGGTTTGGATGCCCTCACGGTTGGTTCCAATACAATTGCTAGATGCACGAACAAACGCATGGCAGATTGCGGCATTGCGGACATCAATTTGTACTTGCTAAAATTGCAGGAATCGCCCAGAGAATTGGAAGAACTTATCGAAGCCGTAGTCATTCCCGAAACTTGGTTTTTCCGCGATCGCGAACCGTTTGTTTTTTTGAGCAATTACGTGGTGTCCGAATGGTTGCCCAAAAATCCCGGCAAAATCCTGCGAGTGCTCAGTCTTCCCTGTTCTACCGGCGAGGAACCTTATTCGATCGCTATTTCCCTTCTTGATGCAGGTTTGAACCCTCAAAACTTTATTATTGATGCCGCCGATATCAGCAAAGTTGCGATCGCTAAAGCCCTGAGGGGAGTTTACGGCAAAAACTCGTTTCGCGACCGAAATTTAGACTTTCGCGATCGATATTTTACCAGTCAGGGAGACCTGTATTTGTTGCACGATTTAGTGAGAAGTAAAGTTAATTTTATCCAGGGAAACATTTTAGACCGCTATTTTTTAACGGAGCGCAATCCTTACGACGCGATTTTTTGTCGCAACGTGTTAATTTACTTTGACAGTGCAGGCAGAGAACAGACGATTCTGCTGTTAGATAAGTTGTTGAAACAACAAGGAATATTATTTCTCGGTCACTCAGAAACCGGACAAAAACTGCCTCCTCAATTTGTATCGGTGCGTCACTCCCTAGCTTTTGCTTACCGCAAAGCCGAGATTCCAGACAGCCCGCAGGGGCTGGTTAAAAAAGATACAGCTAAAACCTATTCTTCGGTATTTGTTCGGGAAACCAAACGCACCGACAGCAGAGAGAATTCCGGCAGTTACAAATCTTCAAACAGTTATAGCAAATCCTTCACAGCCCGGGCTCGATCGACAGACATTGCAGGTGGGCCTCAAAGTTTGACAAATCGCGCTGCAGCACCAACAGCGGCGGATAAGGGATCGGAGAAGGGGGATCTCGAAACAGCACAGCTTTTGGCCGATCGCGGGCAATTGCAGGAAGCAGCCAAACTGTGCGAAACTTACCTCAGTCAAAATCGCACGAATGCTGACGCTTACGTTTTATTGGGTCAAGTCTACCAGGCAACGGGCGATCGGTTTCGAGCCGAAGATTGCTTTCAAAAAGCAACTTATCTCAAACCAAATCACTATCAAGGGTTAATTCACTTAGCTTTGCTGAGAGAAGAGCGCGGAGATATTTCTGGCGCTACCATCATTCGCCAGCGCATTCAACGAATGACAAAATAGTTGACAGTTGTTAAGAAGGAAGAAGGAAGAAGGAAGAAGGAAGAAGGAAGAAGGAAGAAGGAAGGAGGAAGAAGGAAGGAGGAAGAAGGAAGAAGGAAGGAGGAAGAAGGAAGAAGGAAGAAGGAAGAAGGAAGGGTCGATGTTGACAGTTGACTTTCATGACAGTTAATAGTTGACTGTCGAGAATCTTCAATCTCCAATCCCAAATCGTTAATCCCAAATCTACAATCTAAAATCCCAAGTCCCAAATCCCAAATCTACAATCTAAAATCCCAAATCCCAAATCTCAAATCTCAAATCGATTGATGGTGATGTTTTGGAGGTGGGGATTTAAATGCCGCCAAAAACACAATCTGCCGTCAGGTGCCCGGAGGCGAAAACCTATTTTTTTGCGGTAAAAAGTGAAACGCAATCATGCAAAATTTTTTCCAGAATATGACTTTGCAAAAACGCACGTTTGCTGCGTTCGCGTTTATGGGAGCGATCGTCCTGATTGTAGCTTTAGTCGGCGCGATCGGCAACTTTTCGCTTTCCGGGCGCTTGGAAAAGCTGGCAAACTATGCTTATCCGAGTACGGTAGCTTTGTGGAGAATCAACGAAGGACAAACTCAGGTGCAATCCTCCGATCGCATGCTGCTCAACGAAGCAATGAATGCCAACCAAAGACGCCGAGAGATTGCCAGAATAGATAATGCTTGGAATCAAATCGATCGAGGATTTAACGAGTACGAAAAAATTCCGCGCGGTGAGGAAGAAGAAAGACTTTATCAAGATTTTAAACCGCAGTGGCAAAAGTGGCAATCCCTGCACCAACAGTTTTTAGAACTCAATAAAGAATACGAGAATTTGGGAGTTGAAAACCCCCGGAAACTCCAAATCAATTTGCTGGAACAGGGAAAAAGTAAAGCACCGGAATTAGCAAAAATTAGAGCAGCAATCGCAATTCTCGATCGCATGAGCGAGCAAGCTCTCACTGAAAAATTCGCTGCCTTTGAAACAGCGACAGATAAATTGCTCGTTCTCTTGAACTACGATAAACAACTGACAGAAAATGCTGTGAAAGCAGGAGCGCAAGATATCGCCCAAAGTCGGTTTTGGGTAATTTTAGGAGTAATTATCGGTCCCTTGACAGCGCTATTGTTAGGATCGTATTTCAGCAATTCGATCGCCAAGCCTTTAGGAGCTAAAATATCGGGAGTTGTCGATGTCGCGCAAAAAATGTCGGTTGGCGATTTAACTGCGGAAGTTAGCATCAGCGACGATCGAGATGAAATTAGCAAATTGCAGTCAGCTTTTAGCACCATGAAACGCGGCTTGGCTACCTTAATCCAACAAGTGCAAAAATCGGGAGTGCAAATCACTGCCTCAGCAACTCAAATAGCTGCTTCCGGCAAACAATTAGAAGCCACAGTCAACCAACAAGCTGTCTCTACCAACCAAGTTGTAGCTACAGCAAAAGAAATCGCAGCCACTGCTGGGAAATTGGTAAAAACGATGGATGAAGTTACCCATATGTCCGAATCAACGGCTAGGGAAGCTACCACGGGGCAAAAAGAATTGGGGCGCATGGAAACTACGATGAAACAGCTAGCCAATGCGACGGGTTCTATATCTAATAAATTGGGAATTATTAGCGAAAAAGCTAACAATATTAACAGTATCGTGACGACGATTACTAAAGTAGCAGACCAAACTAATTTACTTTCTTTAAACGCGGCGATCGAAGCTGAAAAAGCTGGAGAATACGGCATGGGTTTTGCAGTCGTCGCTAGAGAAATCCGCCGCCTCGCCGATCAAACAGCCGTCGCTACTTTAGACATTGAAAACATGGTAAAAGAAATGCAGTCAGCCGTTTCTACTGGGGTGATGGAAATGGATAAATTTTCCAAAGAAGTCAGTCGGGGCATGGATGATATTCGGAATATCAGCGTGCAGCTAACGCAGATTATCGAGCAAGTAAAATCTCTCACTCCCCGTTTTGATGTAGTAAATCGAGGCATGGAAAATCAGTCGGAAGGCGCGCAGCAAATTAGCGAAACTATGTCGCAGTTGGCAGAAGCTTCGCTGCAAACAGCCGATGCTTTGCGCGAAATTAACAGTTCGATCGCGCAATTAAACGAAGCAGCCCAAGGCCTGCGCAGCGAAATTTCTCGATTCAAAATTAGTTGATAGTTGAAAGGGAGTTTTGAGTTTTGAGTTTTGAGTATGGAAGGTAAGTCCAGTGCAGAAAAAATTAACAATCAAACAAATTTTGTGTGGGGGCTTTGGCACGATTTTTGGGTTGGCGATCGTTGCAAACTTTGTAACTCAGCAAGCTAAAAATACTTTAATTAACTCTTTAGATAGTGTAGCTTATACTTACAATATTTTAGAAGAATTAGCACAATTAGATATACTTTTACTGGAAGCGGAAACGGGGCAGCGGGGTTATCTTTATACGGAACGACAGGTTTTTTTAGAACCTTACAACCAAGCAAATAGCCAAATCAACGTGCAAATAGCAGAATTGAGACAAAAGATTAGAGATCCAAAACAGCAACAGCGACTCGGCGAACTGCAAACCTTAGTTAGAGAAAGAATCGATTATTTAGATCGAACTATTCAACTGCAAAAATCCGGTCAAAAACGAGAGGTAAAACAGATAGTTAGCGCCGGGAGGGGACTGGAAATTATGTCTAGAGTCAAGGCAAAAATTACAGAGATTGAGGAAACAGAAAATCAACTTTTGGATGACAGGAAGAGTTCGGCCATGCGGGCCAAGAATTTTTCCAATTACTTTGCCTGGGCTAGCACCGCTACTATTTTAGGGCTTGGCATCTTAATTTTCTGGGTAATTGTCCGGAAAGTATCCCAGTCTTTAGGAATTGCTGTAGCAGTAGCTCACCAGGTAGCTGCTGGCGATTTGACTGCCAAAATTGATAGGATTTCTCACGACGAAATCGGTCAATTACTGGCAGAATTCCAAATCATGATTCGCAGCCTCAATACTTTAATTAAACAAGTGCAAAGTTCTGCCTTCCAAGTTTCCGATTCCTCCAATGAAATTGCTACCTCTGGCAAGTATCTCGCCACGACAATTACGCAGCAAGTATCCTCGATTAGAGAGGTAGAATCTACCAGCCAAACGATTGCCGTTACTTCCAAGCAACTGACGCAAATACTTGAGGGAATTACTTCTACATTCCAAACTACAGCAATGGCGGCAGAGGGCGGCCAGCGAAATTTGGGTCAGATGGAAAATACCATGCGGGATTTAGCCAGTGCCACGATTTCTATATCAGGCAAACTTAGCGACATCAGTCAAAAAGCCAACAATATTAACCGGATTATTACTACAATTACTAAAGTAGCAGACCAAACTAATTTACTTTCTTTAAATGCGGCGATCGAAGCTGAAAAAGCTGGAAAATACGGCATGGGTTTTGCTGTCGTCGCTAGAGAAATTCGCCGCCTTGCAGACCAAACAGCCGTCGCCAATTTAGATATTGAAAAGATGGTAAAAGAAATGCAAGCAGCGGTTTCTAATGGAGTAACGGAAATGGATAACTTTACCGAAGAAGTCAACCGCACTGTTGAAGATGTAGAAAGCGTTAGCTGGCAACTGACGGAAATTATCGAACAGGTGCAGGCGATCGCGCCGCGCTTTGCAGCGGTAAATCGGGGTATGGAAGGACAATCGTCAGGGGCGCAACAAATTAGTGAGGTCATGGTAAATTTAATTAAAAATTCGTTGGAAACGGCTGGCGCTTTGCGCGAAATTAATGGTGCTATCTCCCAGTTACATGAGGCAGCCCGCAGTCTCGATCGAGAAATTTCCAGATTCCAAATAAGCAGTAAGGAAGCAGAAGATGTTTAATAAAATGAGTTTCAAGCAGCGACTGAATGCCGCATTTGTGATTTTAGCGATTATTGTTTTAGTTGTGTCTTTAATTGGTTTGCTTGGCAATTCACGGTTGGCAAAACATATTGATACTTTGGGTAACAATAGCCTGCCAAGCGTTAATGGGTTGTGGAAAGTTAATGAGGGACAAACTCAAATCGAGTCCTCAGAAAGAGCGCTGCTCGATCTGGAACTTGGAGCGGAAGAAAGAAAAAACGAACTAAGTAGAATCCAGAAAGCATGGCAGCAGATCGAAGAGGGTTTTCAAGAGTACGAAAATACGCCCCGATCTCCCGAAGAGGAAAAGCTCTACAAAGAATTGCGAGACAAATGGGAAACCTGGCAGAAAAATCACGAAGCTTTTTTAGATTTAAACAGGCAATTTGAGAGTTTGGGGATTCTCAACCCGTTTAAAAGGCAGATCGAACTGATAAGTCAAGGGGGGGCAAAATCGCCGGATTTGGAGGCAGCCAGAAGAGCAGGTTTATTTTACGATCGGCTGAGCGATCGAGCAAAAACAAACCGCCCGTCTTTTGAAGCAGCTACTAATTTAATTCTGCAAGACATACAACTCAACCAAACTTACGCAGAAAGAGCTAAACAGCAGTCAAAAATCGACGTAAATCAAACCACACTGTGGGTAATTGTGGGTACGATTCTCGGACCGCTAACGGCTTGGCTGTTCGGCATTTTCCTCACCAACGCAATTTCCCAAACACTGGAAAATCAAGTGGATTTATCTGGCATCAAAATTAGTAGTTCTACCACTCAAATCGCTGCTTCGGGCAAGGAATTAGAAGCTACCATGAACCAACAAGTTGCCTCGACAAATGAAGTAGTAGCTACCGCTAAAGAAATTGCGGCTACAGCTATGCAACTGGTAAAGACAATGGATGAAGTTGCACAAATGTCTCACGAGGCAGCTCAATCTGCAGGCGGAGGCAAAAAAGAAATCGGTCGCATGGAATCCACGATGAATAAATTAGCAGATTCGACTAGCGCTATCTCGGGTAAATTGGGAGTAATTAGCGACAAAGCTAACAATATCAACAGTATTATTACGACTATTACTAAGGTAGCAGATCAAACTAATTTGCTGTCGCTCAACGCCGCTATAGAAGCGGAAAAAGCCGGAGAGTACGGGTTGGGATTTGCGGTGGTGGCTAGAGAAATCCGCCGCCTTGCCGATCAAACTGCTGTGGCAACTTTAGATATTGAAAATATGGTTAAAGAAATGCAATCAGCGGTAGGAGTTGGTGTAATGGAGATGGATAAGTTTACTAATGAAGTGCGTCGGGGGGTGGAAGACGTGCAAAGTATTAGCTTGCAGCTAGAGTCGATCGTCCGCCGGGTAGAAGCTTTAACTCCGCGTTTTGAGGAAGTAAATGAAGGGATGGAAGCGCAATCTCAAGGTGCCCAGCAAATTAGCGAGGCGATGGTGCAGTTGAGCGAAGCTTCTTCGCAAACTGCTGCGGCGTTGCGAGATATCAACGGCGCGATCGGGCAAGTTAATGAGGCTACTCTCGGTTTGCGCAGCGAAATGCTAGCGTTTTTGAAGTAAATAGAAGAAAGAAGGAAGAAGGAAGAAGGAAAAAGGCTTTAGTTATCCTTGAGAGTATTAAGTAATAATTTTTAAGGAAATCTCAAGTTCCCAATCTCAAATCCCAAGCAAAAATCGGTGCAAAATCTAAAATCTAAAATCTAAAATCTAAAATACCATGGCTGATGATTGCTGGAATACTATCGGAGTTGCGGGCGATCGCACTTGTTCGCAACTTACAACATTTATTCACTGCCGCAATTGTCCTGTATATTCCGACGCGGGCCGCAGTTTGCTGGAACAGGAATTGCCTGCAGGATATCTCGACGAATGGACTGATTTGCTGCGATCGACTCAAGGAACAACTAACGCCGTTACTACCGCCAACACTTTATCAGTCGGCATTTTCCGACTCAGCGGCGAATGGCTGGCTTTACCCGCAGGATTGTTGAAAGAAGTGACGCAAATATCTGTAACGCACACTTTGCCTCACCGCAGCAATCATATATTTATCGGTTTGGTGAACATTCGCGGCGAAATCCAGTTGTGCATTTCACTAAAAGCACTTCTGGGATTGGAAGCTGCAGATGGCGGCAAACAAAATATCAGTCCTGTCGTTTACGAAAGGATGGTGGTTGTGGAGAGAGAAGGCAGCAGGTGGGTGTTTGGCGTAGATGAGATTTACGGCATTCACCGCATCTTACCCGAACAAATAGGCAATGTCCCGGCTACTGTTTCTAAAGTTCCCGAAACTTATACTAAAGGAATTATCAGTTGGCAGGGGCAAAGTGTTTGTTATTTGGATGATGAATTGCTGTTCTATACACTAGCTAAAAAGATTTTATGACAGTTGTTATCAGTCAAACGATTTTGGATTTTGGATTTTAGATTTGAGATTTAGGCATTGGGGATTGACGATTTTGGATTTGAGATTTAGGCATTGGGCATTGACGATTTTCGATTGGGTATTGGGAGAATTTTTCCTTCTTCCTTCTTTCTTCTCTCTTCCTTCTTCCCTCTTCCTTCTTCCTTCTTCCTTCTTCCTTCGTGTCAACTATCAACTACTTTAGGAGGTATCAAAAATGAGCGATCGAGATATGAGCAATTTCTCCATGATGGATTTATTTCGCATGGAGGCAGAGACTCAAATAGCAGTATTGAATGACAATATTTTAGTCCTGGAAAATAACCCCAATTCTCCTACCGAACTCGAAGCTTTGATGCGGGCATCTCACTCTCTTAAAGGTGCAGCGCGGATTGTAGGTATCGATGCTGCAGTTCAAATCGCTCACGTCATGGAGGATTGTTTTGTAGCCGCTCAATTAGGCACGATCGCTCTTGATTCGCCGGAAAAAATTGACGTGATGCTGCGGGCGATCGATTTGCTGGGACGCATCAGCCAACTCCACGAAACAGAAATCGAAAATTGGTTTACCGACCATCGATCGGAAGTTGAAAGTTTAAAATCTGCGATATTAGCAATTATTAACAATGAGGAATTAGATACCAGCACTATAGCTGAAACTATAATTGAGCCAACACCTAGAGAATCTTCTCCCGCTTCAGAACCGGAAATTATAGCACCGATCGACTTAGAAAATCCTCTAAACTTACCAACAGCAGCCAACGCAGAAAATACTCAAGTTGCCGAGCTTCCTCTAGAAATATTGCCCGTTACGCCAGACCCAGAAATAGCATCTCCCGAAGCTATAATGATTAAAGCCGATTTACCAATGTTGGCTTTATTTTCGGGAGAAATAGAAGCTCAATCAATTATCTTAAACGAAGCCTTAGAAGAACTAAAAAATAATCCCGATCGCTCTTTAGATTTGGACTTGCTAATCAAAGCAGCTCATTTAATTAAAGGTGCGGGTAGAATCGTGCAATTCAATGAAGTTGTGAAACTTGCTCGCGCTGTAGAAGATACTTTTGTGACTTTGCAGAAGTACAAAGCTAGTTTAAATGAAAATCAGATCGACAGCCTGCTGGCCGCTGTAACCGTTTTTGTCAATATGCGAGAAGTTGCCGAAATAGAAATTGAAGCTTGGCTGTCAGAAAGACAAGCAGAAATAGATAATATTGTCGCGGATGTCAATCTCATTTCCGCAGCGGTACAATCCCAGCAAGCAGCAATTACAGTCGCTGCGATCGCCCAAAATACCAAACCTCCAGCACCGCAACCAACTGCCCTAAAGGATGCCGATCGCACAACAGAAACTCGCTCTAAGATCTCTCTAAAATCTGATGCTGCACCGATAAATACACCGCAGAAAAACACTCAAAGTAATGCAGTAAAACTTGCAATTTCTAATCTCAGAGATAGCGCTCCTAAATCGAAAGCAGCCGATCGCGTGGTGCGAGTTAATGCCGAAAATTTAAACCGCATTATGGGTTTAGCAGGCGAATCTTTAGTAGAGGCAAAATGGCTGCAACCCTTTGCTGAATCGCTGTTAAAACTGAGACACAATCAAGGACAACTTTATAATTTATTGGAAAAATTGCAGGAATCTTTAAATGATGGAACGCTAGACCAGCGCTCGGAAGATTATCTCAGCAGCGCCCGCAAAAAAGCCAATGAATGCCGCCATATTTTGTCCGATCGACTCAATGAATTAGAACTCTTTGCCCGCCGTTCCGCGAATTTGTCCGATCGCTTGTACCGCGAAGTAATTGCTAGCAATATGCGACCGTTTGCTGATGGCGTTAAAGCTTTCCCTAGAATGCTCAGAGATTTAGCAAGGCAGTTAGGGAAACAGATAAAATTTGAAGTTACTGGCAATTCAACTCAGGTCGATCGAGATATTTTAGAAAAATTAGAAGCACCATTAACGCACATTTTGCGCAATGCTCTAGACCACGGCATCGAGCTTCCTGAAGAACGTTTAGCTGCGGGAAAAGCTGCTGAAGGTACGATCGTCTTGGAAGCAGCGCACCGGGGCGGGATGCTATCAATTACTGTCTCTGATGATGGCAAAGGAATCGAACCGGAAAAACTGCGTCAAAAAATTGTTGCTAAAGGCATGGTAAGTGCAGAAATGGCGGAAAAATTAACAGAACCCGAACTAATGGATTTTCTATTTTTGCCGGGATTTTCTACTGCCAGTCAAGTTACCGAAATTTCGGGGCGCGGTGTCGGTTTGGATATCGTGCAAAGCATGGTGCAGGAGGTTGGCGGCATTCTCCGGGCGGTATCTCAACCGGGAAAAGGCATGAGTTTTCACTTGCAATTGCCGCTAACTTTGTCGGTAATTCGGACGCTGTTGGTAGAAATATCGGGAGAACCCTATGCTTTTCCGCTGACTCGAATCGATCGCATTGTGATGGTGAAAAGTTCTGAAATTGCGGTTGCGGAAAACCGACAGTATTTCAATCTGGACAATCAAAATATCGGTTTGGTTACTGCTTATCAAGTATTGGAATTACCCGCACCGCCTCATAAAATGGACTTGTTACCGGTCATTATAGTTAGCGATCGATCGAGCAGTTACGGTTTGGCAGTAGATAAGTTTCTCGGCGAACGCGATTTAGTTGTCAGACCTTTAGATCCGCGTTTGGGTAAAGTACCGGATATCAGCGCCGCAGCTTTTATGGAAGACGGTTCGCCTGTGCTGATTATTGATGTTGAAGACATGGTGCGATCGACCGATAAACTGCTGGCAGGTTCTAGCTTGAAGAAAGTCAGCCAAATAGAAGAAACTGCTGAATCGAAAGTTCGCAAGCGGGTTTTGGTAGTAGATGATTCGATTACAGTCAGAGAAGTCGAACGGAAACTTTTAGAAAACAAAGGATATGAAGTAGAAATAGCCGTTAACGGTATGGATGGCTGGAACGCTTTGCGCACGGGTCATTTCGATTTGGTAATCAGCGATGTCGATATGCCGCGCATGACAGGAATTGAGTTAGTCAGTCAAATCAAAAATCATTCCAGTTTAAAGTCGATTCCCGTGATTATTGTATCTTATAAAGATCGCGAAGAAGATAGAATTAAAGGTCTGGAAGTCGGCGCAGATTATTATTTAACTAAAAGCAGCTTCCACGACGACACCCTGTTAAATTCGGTGATTGACTTAATTGGCGAAGCTTGAAAAAAATAGGTGTTAGGTGTTAGGTGTTAGGTGTTTTTAATAGTTTCCACCGTTACACGTACCGCAGTTATACCTACTTATACCAAATCCGGTATCATACCCTCTTTATAATCTGTAGGGTGCGTCGCTGCGAAGATTCTGGATTTTTTCAAAGATTAAAAAGCGACGCACCATACCATCATAACGGGGTCACAAACTCGGATTTGATATTATAGCAATCCTAAATCATTTGTGAATTTCTTACTCCCTCCCCTTAGTAAGGGGAGGGTTGGGGTGGGGTAACAACTTTACGACTCATTTAGGACTGCTATATTCCTTTTTTCTTCTTGCTTCTTCCTTCTTCTGCAACAATTCAACCAAAATGTGGTATAAGTAGCAGAATGCGCAGGTTATATCCCCAGTAATACTAGGTGGTTTCAACCGCTTGATTTGACCTGAAACTCGTAGGCTCTCGCCAGTGCGAAGCGCTTGTATGCTCCTATTTGACCTCCTACTAGGCGTGATGCTACGCTCGTTATTCGATGAGTAGAATGTCAAACTATACAAACGAATTCCGACTGCGCGGACTGAAGAATAAATGGAGTTATAAAACCAGTATTTGGTATTACTTCTTCCTTCGTCCTTCTCCCTCCTTCCTTCTTCCTTCTTCCTTCTTCCTTCTTCCTTCTTCTTTATGAACAATGCCCCAATGAAAATAGCTATTGTCAACGACGCACTAATTGCAGCAGAAGCCCTGCGCCGAGTTTTAGTAACAGTACCGGAGTATGAAATTGCTTGGATTGCTGGTGACGGTGCCGAGGCTGTAAAAAAATGCGCCAGCGATACTCCCGATCTGATTTTGATGGATTTAATCATGCCGGTGATGGATGGCGTTGAGGCGACGCGCCGGATTATGAAAGAATCTCCTTGCGCGATCCTGTTAGTAACTTCTTCGGTGACGGCTAATGCGGGCAAAGTGTTTGAAGCTATGGGATACGGAGCTTTAGATGCTATTAATACGCCGATTTTGGGAACTAGCGGCAATACCCAAGTTGGCGGTGTCGAACTTTTAAAAACTATTTCTAAAGTTGCCAGACTGATCGGCAAAACTCGATCGACCCCTAAATCCCAAAGCGCATCGGTTAAATGCGTCGCCCCGCCCCTGCTGGCAATCGGCTCTTCGACGGGCGGGCCCCAGGCTTTGGCAACTTTGCTATCCGGCTTGCCGGTCAATTTTGCCTTCCCCGTAGCCATCGTCCAACACGTAGACGCTGAGTTTGCTCCCGGCTTGGCAGAATGGCTGAGTCAAAAAACTCAACTGTCGGTGGGTTTGGCGATCGCCGATCGCCCCCTCGAAGCTGGTAAAGTGTTTATTGCTGCCACCAACGACCATTTAGTATTGCAGTCGGATTTAACACTTAAGTACACCAAGGAACCTTTAGACTATCCTTACCGCCCTTCGGTAGACACTTTCTTTCACAGTGTCGCCCAACACTGGCCCGGCAAAGGCGTAGCAGTGCTGTTAACCGGCATGGGAAAAGACGGAGCAAAAGGACTCAAGGCGCTGCGAGCGATCGGGTGGCACACGATCGCTCAGGATCGGGAAACCTGCGTAGTTTACGGGATGCCGAAAGCAGCAGCAGAGTTGAACGCTGCCGTGCAGGTGTTGCCCTTAGATGCGATCGCCTCAGCCTGCACTCAATATTTATTTTAAATCATAAATACCATTGGGCCATATGGCTTAAGGCTTATAGCACAATGGCCGATGACGCGCTTCAATCCGGAGGAGGATCATTAAATTAGGAGAATAGTTAAACTGCGTAGGGGTAAATGTTTGTCAATTCGATCGGGTCTTGCATCTTCAGCGCTCTTGGATTCGGTAATTTCACGCAGGCTTTCTGGGCCGGCAGTCAGGGCAATTCGCGATCGGTTCAATCCCGCGTCCCCCACAAATCGACCTCGCAGTAACGGGCGCATTCGCGATCGCAGCTTTGAAATGTACTCCAGCTTTTGTGAAGATTTTCCCGTACCTTGGCGTCAAAATTTTACAAACCTGGTAATATCACCAGGTAAACCTGTTTTAAAAACAACACTATCACTGCTGACAGTTACATACTGATTGAGTGATGGGTTTTACTCTCTCCAGACAATGAAAGTTGCCGGATGAAGCTATGAATGTCACCAACTCTCAGGCTATCGAATGCGATCGTAACTGCGCGATCGCGAGGCGAGACAGCGAGGAATTTAACGGCAACCTGTTACCATTTAAGGCTAAGGGTAGGGGAAGCATAGCGAAAAACATAGTTACAGCCAAAGACAGCGCCAGCCCTAGTGAAATAGTCGATAGCAACTGCCACCCTATTAACTTAAATTTAACGTTAAATGCAGAAAGCGAAAAGCCATCTAGCTTGACACAATCCACTGTGACAGTTCTCCTGATAGACGATCAAGAAATGATCGGCGAAGCGGTACGCCGAATGCTTGCCAGTGAAAAGGATATGGTATTTCATTACTGTAGCGATCCGGCAAAAGCGATCGCTAAAGCATTGGAGGTAAAACCAACAGTAATCCTGCAAGATTTAGTAATGCCAGAAATAGATGGCTTGCAGTTGCTGCGGTTTTTTCGAGCGAATTCCTTAACGCGGGACATTCCGATGATCGTGCTGTCGAGCAAAGAAGAAGCAGAACTCAAAGCTCAAGCATTTTCTTTGGGAGCTAACGATTATTTAGTCAAATTGCCCGATCGAGTTGAATTGATAGCGAGAATTCGCTACCACTCCAAAGCATACATGAACCTGCTAGAAAGGAATTTAGCCTATCGAAAAATGCAGGATTACTTAGCAAAATTGGAGCTCGAACAAAAAAAATCCCAGGAGTTGCTGCTAAATATCCTGCCAGAAGCGATCGCGGAACAATTAAAAAAAGAACAGGGCATTATCGCCGACGAATTCTCAGCAGTCAGCGTGATGTTTGCCGACATCGTGGGCTTTACCCAGCTTTCGACCTCGATACTGCCAAAACAATTAGTGCATTTGCTCAACGATATATTTTCCAAATTCGACTACCTAGCAGAAAAGCACGGTTTAGAAAAAATTAAGACCATTGGCGACTCTTACATGGTAGTAGCGGGACTGCCAAATCCCCGATCGGATCATGCAGATTCGATCGCCGAAATGGCCATAGATATGCAGGAAGTAATCGCCAAATACAGGGCTGACAAAGATGTCAGTCTCAGCATTCGCATCGGCATTCATTCCGGGCCTGTGGTGGCGGGGATTATCGGCAAGAAAAAGTTTATTTACGATTTGTGGGGAGACACAGTAAATACCGCTTCCCGCATGGAATCTCACGGCATCCCCGACGGAATTCAGATTTCGGAAGCCACTTACCAACTTTTAGAAAATAAGTACGACTTTGAACAACGCGGCTCGATCAGTGTTAAAGGTAAAGGACAAATGACTGTTTATTTGTTGAAGGGAAGATACGAAATAGAGTTTTAGCAAACTAGTAATGATGGAGATTAGACCCAATTTTTTGATAATTTCGCGAGTCATCGCCTCGATTTGCTCGACTCTTTTTAGTTCCCATATGCTGTCAATTGTCAACTGTTAACTTTCAACTCTCAACTATTTTAATTATTTCTGCCGCCGCTCGATCGCACGCTCCCACTTCCCCCAAACTCGATCGCATTTCCCGATATCCTGCCAAAGTTTGCTGTCGCAGGTGTCCGTTTTGCAGCAATGCCAAAGCGCGATCGACTATATTTTCTGCCGTCGCTTCATTTTGCAGCAATTCCGGGACGATCGGCTTCATTTCTACTAAATTAGGTGGCGACATAAAAGGAATCGAAAATTTCAGCAAGTGCCGGGCAATCCAAGCCGTAATCGGACTGACGCGATAGGCAACAACTTGCGGAACATCGAGCAAAGCCAACTCCAAATTAACAGTACCGGACTTAGTAATAGCCAAATCGGCAGCAGCCAAAATATCCAAAGTTCGATCGGCCGACAAAGTAGCCCGCAAACCGCAATTCTCGATCGCCCGTTCGATCGCATCCCGATATGCTTCCCTCGCTAGCGGAATCCAGAAATGAACGTCAGGTATGCGATTTTGAATGATTTTTGCTGCTTCAAAAATTGCCGGCATCAGGTACTTAATTTCTTGATTTCTGGAAGCCGGAATCAGCGCGATCGATACTTGTTCCAGTCCGATTCCTAAATTTTTGCGAGCAACTTCGCGACTCGGCGCATCCTGCATTCTATCCACCAAAGGGTGGCCAACCCAACTGACTTGCGCGCCTTTTTCTCTAAAATAACGAGCTTCTTCGGGGAAAATTGCCAATAGTTTGTCACAAATATTTACAATTAGCGAAGTATTGCGGGGAGAAAGCGACCACACCCACTCTTGAGGGGCGATGTACCAAAGCACCGGCAACTCGGGCAAGCAGCGGCGGATGTAGCTACCGATGCCGAGATTAGGAGTTAAATAATCGATCAGTACGACTGCATCGGGAGGAGATTTTTTCAAGTATTCTTTAGCTTGGCGCTGAATCGCGATCGTCGGTACAATATACGGAACAGATTCAAAAATACCAACCGAACCGATGCCGGCAGTATCTCCCAAAATGGTAGCTCCAGCTTGAGCCATCCGCCAGCCTCCCAATCCGGCAATTTCTAACTCTAAACCTAGCGCAGCAGCGCGACGTTTTAAAGCAGCAATTAACAGCGCGCCTTGCAAATCTCCAGAAACCTCACCAGTGCTAATAAAAATTTTCATAATTTAGAAGGAAGAAGGAAGAAGGAAGAAGGAAGAAGGAAGAAGGAAGAAGGAAGAGGGAAGAAGGAAGAGGGAAGAAGGAAGAGGGAAGAAGGAAGAAGGAAGAAGGAAGAAGGAAGAAGATTTGTAGGTTGCGCTCAACTCAGTGAACTCTTTGCTAAACACTTTGCCCAGCTTTACTCCTTTCCCACTAGAAAACTAGATACTTCTTTCTTCTTCTTCTTCTCTTTGTGTCCTTCGCGTCTTCGTGGTTCATTTAATCAAATTCTTCGGGTGGGAGTGGTTTATTTAATACAAATTCTTCAGGGAGTAAGGGCATAAAACCAACACTTTGTTGGGCAAAGCACTGGGTTCATGCTTCAATTAAACCTACGAAGTAGAAAGTCATGCAGCCATCTTTTCCGGCATCGGGAGGCGTAGATTTCGCCAAAGTAGATAAATTCATAGTGGCAAAATTTCTCAGTTGATTAGATTTATTCTACCCGATCTACTTTTTCCCAGGAATCAAACCGCGCCGCCCTTTAGTTACAGACTGCTGCAAAAACCTCCGCAAATGCTGCAAGTGATGGTTTTCCGGCAATAACTCCAACTGTGCCAAAGCTTGCTCTAAAGTATAGCCAGAACGGTAGAGAATCCGAAAAGTTTTCTTCAAAATTTGCAAATCTTCTTCAGTCAAACCGGCGCGATCGAGACCAACTTTATTGATAGTACGCACCCTTGAAGGATTCCCTTCAACTAACATATACGGAGGCACATCTCGATCGATCCTGCTCAAACCGCCCACCATCGACAAACGGCCGATATGCACGAACTGGTGAATGCCCAAAACGCCACTCAATCGAGCTTGAGACTCAATTTTCACGTGTCCTGCCAAAGCTACAGCATTAGCAATAATTACCTGGTCTCCGATCTCGCAATTGTGACCCACATGAACGTAAGCCATCAACATATTATTATTGCCGATCGTCGTCCATTCCCCCGCTTGCGTAGCCCGATTAATCGTCACGTATTCCCGAATCAAATTGCCGTCACCAATGCTCACCCCTGTCAGGGAACCTCGATACTTTAAATCTTGAGGTTCCAAGCCAATAGCAGCACCGGCAAAAATTTGATTGCGAGCGCCTATTTCTGTCAATCCGTCAATAATTGCATGAGCGCCAACCTTAGTTTCCGGTCCAATTTTCACTCTTTCCCCAATTACAGCATAAGCACCAACTTCTACAGTCGAGTGCAGTTCGGCGCGGGGATGAATCACAGCAGTTGGGTGAATCAATGTAAGCATTTTTTATTAGTCATTAGTCAGTTGACAGTTGACAGTTGGTAAGGAGTTTTGAGTTTTGAATTTTGAGTTTTGAGTATTGACTGTTCTGAAGTTCAAAACTCAGAAATTCCCCTCGTCCCCGCTCGCGATCGGTTCTGGTAGTGCGAGCGTCGGAGCGATCGGGAACCTTGTTGTTAGAGCGTCCTCGATCGCGAACATTTAATAATAGAATTAATCCACCATCGAAAACATCAATTCCCCTTCACAAGCTTTTTGCCCGTCCACTTCAGCGCTAGCCTGCATTTTGCCAAAACGGCGGCGTTTTACCCACAGCAATTCTGTTGTCATCAACAGCCGATCGCCCGGTACCACAGGACGGCGGAACTTAACTTTATCAATCCCGGCAAACATCCACAATCCCTGTTCGACATCGGGTAACTGACTCAGCACGATACCGCCCACTTGAGCCATCGCTTCCACAATTAAGACCCCCGGCATCACTGGTCTTCCGGGAAAATGTCCTTGAAAATGCGGTTCGTTAAAAGTTACATTTTTAACGCCGACAGCTTTTTGTCCCGGCACGTAATCTACAATGTTATCTACCAGCGCAAAAGGATAGCGGTGAGGCAATAATTTCTGAATTTCTTCAACAGTAAAGGTAGTTTTAACTATTGGATTAACCTGACCGTTTTCAGGAGAAACAGATTCGGAAATATCAGTATTCGGGGAGTTGATTTCAGTCAGCGCTGACATAGGTTGAATAGTTTTGAGTTTTGAGTTTTGAGTTTTGAGTTTTGAGTTAAAGAAAAGTTTTGAGTTGACTAACTTACTTTTAACTAAGTCCAAACTTGGGAGTTTAAAGCTTTAGCGAGTTCGACGTGCAAGTTGTGACTGGCTTTGTAAGCTAAATAGTGAGCTCTCGGCCAAGTTCCCAACAGACTGAGATCGCCTGCTAAGTCCAAGATTTTATGGCGCACCGGTTCGTTATCAAATCTCAAAGGCGGGTTGAGCCAGCCGGAGCGATCGCAAACCAGGGCGTTATCTAGGCTACCACCTTTGATTAAACCTGCTTGCCGCAATTGGTCAATTTGGCGGGCCAATCCAAAAGTCCGGGCAGGTGCGATCGCGCTAGCAAAACTTTCCGCTTCTGGCGACCAACTGTACCACTGATTGCCGATCGCGGGTTCTGCAAAATCAATCCCGTAGCTGAATCGCAGTTCCTCGGAGGGTAAAGCTGCTACAAAAGCATCGCCCCGGCGCACCCAAACGGGATTTTCTACTGCTGGATTTTGTGCTGGGTGCGGGGGTGTTTGAGGGACTAGGCCGGCGCGGGCAATCGCGTCAGTCCAAACCAGGGCAGAACCGTCGAGTAAAGGCACTTCCGGCCCGTCAACCTCAATTCGAGCGTTATCCGCCCCCATGCCCGCCAAAGCCGCTAATAGATGCTCTACAGTGCGAATTTTCGAGCCTCCCGCACCCACCAATTCTGTTGACAGGGCAGTTTGACAAACCGCCTCAATTTTGGCAGGAATTACGGGAGTACCGGGCAAATCGGTGCGGACAAAATAGCGACCTTCTCCGACAGCAGCGGGCAAAACTCGGACGCGAGTTTTTTCGCCTCCGTGCAAACCAATTCCTGACAGTTCAAAGTCTGATTTTAAGGTGTGAATTGTCATTTGAAGGAAGAAGGAAGAAGGAAGAGGGAAGAAGGAAGAAGGAAGAGGTAAGTTAACTGTAGGGTGCGCATTGCGCACCTTACTGCTTTAGTGCTCTCTTCGTGACTGAATAATTTTTATTATTGAACCGCGAAGGCGCGAAGGACGCGAAGGAAGAATTAGGAAGAAAAGGAAGTTTTGAGTTTTGAACTTCAGAACAGTCTTTAACTCAAAACTCAAAATTCAAAACTCAAAACTCCTTACCAACTGTTTAAAACCTTTCGCCCAATCCAAAATGAATTTGGTTGTCACCGGTGTCATTAATCCCGTAATCGATCCGGATCGGACCTAACGGAGATTGAATCCGCACGCCCAAGCCGTAACCGTAACCGCTACCTGGCTTTCTCCTGATACCTGCCGGATCGCCGGGGACATCATCGCCCGTTCCTAAGTCCGTACCGGCATCCAAAAATATCACTCCCCCGATAAAGGAAATAATCGGAAAACGGTACTCCGCACTGGCTTCGATGAAACTGCGGCCGGCACCGAGTTCGCCTTCGTCGTATCCGCGAACTGAGTTAGCGCCACCCAAGGCAAAAGCTTCGTAGGGCGGCAAATCTCCGAATACGGTGCCTGCCCGGACGCTGAAAGCCAGGGCTTGCGGGCCGGGAGTAAAGTTAGTGTACCGGACGGGGAGGTAAAAACTGTAGCTGGCCCGGATGCGGTTGAGCAAGATGCTGCCGGAACCGACAGGAATCGATTGTTCCATCCCGAATCTCAGGAGAGAACCGGTAGTGGGGCGCAGGGGGTCATTGCGCCGATCGCGCACTAAGCCTGCTTGCAAGGTTGTCAAATCATCGGAACCCGAATCGCTGAAACTCAATAAGTTGCCGAGTTCGTCGCGGGCTTCGCGGTTGCCTTTGCGATCGGTAATTGCAATCCGCTGGTACTGCAAGCCCACAGAAGCTGTCCATTCGGGATCGGCAAAAGGATTGCGCGACAGGGGGCGGGTAAAATTGATGCCAGCGCCGGTGCGCGTGATCCGGGGTCGATCGTCGTTGGGCAATCTAACTTCCCGTTCGCCCCCATCAAAAATCACGCTGATCGATCGCCTTCTAAAAATATTAGCCGTATAAGAAGTTCGGTAAGGATCCCCGGCAATCCAAGGATCGGTAAAACTCAGGTCAAACAAAGTTTGCCGTTCCCCGATTTGCAACTCGGCCCCTAATTTCTGGTTGTTGCCGCCCAAATTTTGCTGCTGGTAACTCACCGTACCGAACAAACCCGTAGCCGAGCTCAAACCCGCACCCGCCCCCAGAGAACCGGTATTTTTTTCAATGACGTTGACAATTACCCTAGCCTTGCGGGGGTCAGTGGTTCCGGGTTCCAGGGACAGCCGCACGTCCTCAAAAATCCCCAAACCAAACACCCGCCTCAAATCCCTTTCCGCTTTCGTGCGGTTGAAAATATCTCCGGGTTTGAGTTCTACTTCGCGGGTGATGATAAATTGGCGGGTATTGCCTCGAATCGGCTGACCGGTGGCATCTGTCGCTTCTCCTTCCTTATTCAGAAACCGAACATCGACCGACTCAATTTGACCTTCCGCCACTTGCAGGGTTACTGTCCCGTCCTCGGCTACTTGCGGGGCATCAGTTATTTGACCCAAAACAAAGCCGTTGTCTTGATACCATTTATTAATTTTTTGTACTCCCTCCTCAAAGCGGCGGAGGTTGAGAATTCTGCCGTACTGATCGCGGAAACTGTCGTCAATTACATTTTGGGGCAGCACTTGCTGGCCGACGACTTGCACTCTCTGCAGTACCGGGTTGGATTGCACGATAAAAGTTACCCGCACGCCCAAAGGAGTGTCCTCGGGGACTGCCCGCACGTTTCTAAAAAAGCCGGTAGCAAAAATAGCGTTAATGTCTTGTTGCAGTTGGGTGCGGTTGGTCGTGCGTCCCGGTTGGGTACTGATAACTCGGTAAACTTCGC
This sequence comes from Oscillatoriaceae cyanobacterium Prado104, assembly GCA_025454405.1. Taxonomy (GTDB): domain Bacteria; phylum Cyanobacteriota; class Cyanobacteriia; order Cyanobacteriales; family Microcoleaceae; genus Microcoleus. The sequence goes on from JALOON010000073.1 coordinate 52,876, forward strand.
TTTCGAGGTCTCCCGTTACTCCGGTGACGACAACTTCTGCTACCAGCACTTGCGGTTCAGCAGGCCCTGCCGGTGCGGGAGTTTGTCTGGGCTGCGGTGCGGTCGTCGGACGGGGCGGAACGGGAGGCTGTTGAGGTGCCGGATCTACTTGTGCGGCCGGGGCTGGCTGTCCCTGTCTGGGTTGAATTTGAGCGTTTTGAGCCTCCCTCGATCCGTCCTGTTTCCCCGGCACTGCTGCGTCCTGAGAGGGCGCAACGGTAGTTGTTGGGGGGGGGAGGCGATTCGCGTCCGGCGGGGCGTTTGGGACTTGAGAGGCCGGGGAGGGCTGGGGTTCTAAATCTGATTTGGGGTTGAGGGCGGGAGGCAATATGGGGGAAGGTCCGACCGGCATGGGCAATCGATCGGGCCGATCGCGATCGTTTTCTCCCCTGGCTGGGGGATTTTTCGCGATTTCGATCGGCTCTGTGTTGCTGGCTTGAACCTCTGCCCGGTTTTGAGGCGGGTTGGCCGTTAATTCTCCCTGAGGGTGAGGATCGGATGGGGCGATCGACTCTACGGGAGGAACGGCTGCCAAACTATCTTCTGCTGGTTCGGAGTAGGATGTTTGACCGCTTGCAGAATTTGACAACCCGAATGTTGCTGAGACAGTAAAAACTGCCACTAATACAGCGGATAAGCGCATTTTTTGTTCACTTTTTTAGGCAATTCACACCACATCGGTCATCAGTCATGAGTCATCAGCCATTAGTTATTAGAGTTCGGTTAAATTTTCGCTGACTGCTAACAGGTAGCTGTTGGCGGCTGACTGCTGAATATCCGTCACAAACTGTGCAATTCTAGCGCATTGCCAAGGTCTCTAAACTTTCTGGGCGAGAAGCAGTTTCAGAACTTGCTGGTAAGCGCTTTCTACCGATCCTAGAGCGCTCGCCAAGATACCTAAACTTTCTGGGCGAGAACCCGCTTCAGAACTTGCTGGTAAGCGCTTTCTACCGATCCTAGATCGCGGCGGAACCGATCTTTGTCCATGACGCGGGCATCGGGGTCAGTTTCTGAATTGTCCCACAGGCGGCAAGTGTCGGGACTGATTTCGTCGGCCAGCAGCAAATTTTGATGTTTGTCCGTACCGAATTCTAGTTTGAAGTCTACAAGGGTGATGCCGCACTGGCTGAAAAATTCTTTGAGGATTTCGTTAATTTCTCGGGCGGCGGTTTCTAGTTGGTCTACCTGTTCGCCAGTGGCTAACTTCATTAGCAGCAATCGGTCTCGGGTCAGCAGGGGGTCGCCCAGGTCATCATTTTTGTAATAAAATTCCACCAGAGGGGGGTTGACAATTGTGCCGAGAGCTATTCCGGTTTGCTTGCAGAGACTCCCGGCGGCAATGTTTCTGACGACGACTTCTAAAGGCAAGATTTCGACGCGGCAAACTCGCATCTCGTTAGGCGCGGAAGTGTCGATGAAGTGGGTGGGAATGCCTTTGGTTTCTAGCATCCGAAATAGGTGGGCGGATATGGCGCAGTTGATTTCGCCTTTGCCGGTGATGCTGCCGCGTTTCTGGGCGTTAAAGGCCGTGGCGTCGTCTTTGAAGTGAGTCAGCAAGATTTCGCTGTCTTCGGTGGAGTAGAGGATTTTGGCTTTGCCTTCGTAGAGTTTGCGATCGGCTGACGCACGGAGGCACCCCCTGGGCTAGACGCTGGACTCCTACAAATTGCCGAGGCTGAGTCAGCCGATAGATATATACCGCTACCGGCTGAGGCACAAATCATTCTTAACAAAGCACAATAGATCTTAAACCTGTTGGGTTCGCGATCGCTGCTGGTTCTACCTAGCCTTGGGTAGTGCGGCGCGAATAACATCTGTAAAATGGCTGATTTATGGAAGACAAAAAGATCCATATTTTATTAGTAGAAGATGATGAGGTTGATGTGATGAACGTCCGACGCGCGTTCAAAAAAAATAATATCGTCAACCCTCTCTATATAGCTGCTAACGGACTGGAAGCCCTGGCTATGTTGCGCGGCGAAACAGGAAGCGAACCTGTCATTCCTGCTGAACGCCGCTTGATTTTGCTAGACTTGAATATGCCAAAAATGAACGGGATAGAATTTTTGCGAGAATTGAGGCTCGATCGCGCGCTCAGGTCAATTCCCACGATCGTCCTGACAACTTCTAATGAAGATCGAGATAAGGTAGAAGCTTATAATTTAAATGTGGCTGGCTATATTCTCAAACCTGTCACTTTTTCTAACTTTGTTGAAGTTGTAGCTACGCTAAACAAATACTGGATGCTCAGCGAAATTCAATGATAGGAGTTTTGAGTTTTGAGTTTTGAGTTTTGAGTTGTTCGGGAGTTTTGAGTTTTGAGTTTTTGAGTTTGAGTTTTGAGTTTGAGTTTTGAGTTTTTGAGTTTGAGTTTTGAGTTGTTCGGGAGTTTTGAGTTTTGAGTTTTTGAGTTTGAGTTTTGAGTTTGAGTTTTGAGTTTGAGTTTGAGTTTTTGAGTTTGAGTTTTAAGTTTTGAGTTTTGACAGTTCTTTATTCAAAACTCAAAACTTAAAACTCAGAACTTCCCCTCCCCCCCCTCTTCTTCTTGATATGGAAAAACAGCTCGAAATTTTGGTAGTTGACGACGATGAAGTAGATAGAATGGCGGTGAGGCGATCGCTCAAATCTGCTGGATTTTTGGTAAAATTTTCGGAAGCAGAAACCTGCAAGGAAGCGTTGGAAAAATTGTCTGCAACAACAGGTAGCGGTACTGCGTCACCGATTGCCAAACCAAATTGTGTTCGGCAGTCAATTTTGAGCAGCGAAACAGAAAATTCGATCGCTGCCAACCAAATATTTGAAACTATATTTGACTGCGTATTCTTAGATTACCGCTTGCCCGACGGCGACGGACTGACTTTAGTGAAAGCTATCCGCAAGGCCGGGATTAAAATTCCCTTAATCGTGCTCACCGGTCAAGGCGACGAACAAATAGCCGTAGAATTAATGAAAGCAGGAGCTTCTGATTATATAGCCAAAAGCAAGATGTCTGCTGATAGTTTGTCGCGCAGTTTGCAAAATGCCCTGCGGGTTTATCGCGCGGAAACTCAAGCAATGCTAGCCAGCCAGCAACTTAAAGAAACTGAGGAACGCTACAGGTTAGTTTTAGAAGCAGTTAACGACGGGATTTGGGATTGGGATTTAACTAAAAATGAGGTGTATTGGAACGATCGACTGTTGGAAATCATCGGTTTGCAGCGATCGCAATTTGGCAATACGATGGATGCCCTTTACAACCGCCTCCATCCCGAGGATAAAGAAGGAATTATTCGGGCGATCGACGCTCACTTAGAGCAAGAAATAAACTACAATGTAGAATTTCGACTGCTGCACTCTTCCGGCAGTTACCGCCACTGCATTTCTCAGGGAAAAGCCCAGCGAAATCCTCACGGCAAACCGCTGCGCATGGCAGGCACGATCGGCGATATTACCGATCGCAAAGAAGCCGAAGCTGCTTTAGAAAGAGAACGCCAGCAACTGAAGCAAATTATTACTCAGGCACCCGTAGCAATGGCGATGTTCGATACAGAAATGCGCTATGTGGCTAACTCACACAAATGGCTGACTCAATTTAATTTGGGATGGCAGTCTCTGACGAATGTCAGCCATTACGAACTGTTTCCCGATACGCCGAATCGCTGGAAAGTCATGTACGCAGCAGTGCTAAAAGGAGAGCCAGTTTCTGTTAGCGAAGATGTTTGGGAACGGGCAGACGCTTCTGTAATGTACCTGCGCTGGGCAGCTCATCCTTGGTACAATCCCGACGGCCAAATCGGCGGAATTGTCATGGTTGCCGATAAGATTAACGAGTTGGTGGAAGCGCGGGAAACAGCCCTAGAAGCAAGTCGAGTTAAATCGCAATTTTTGGCGAACATGAGTCACGAAATTCGCACTCCGATGAATGGAGTTTTGGGCATGGCTCAATTGTTGCTGCACGCCCCATTAGAACCGAAACAGCGCGAGTGCGCTCAAACTATTTACCGCAGTGCCGAACATTTGCTGAGTGTAATTAATGATATCCTCGATTTTTCTAAAATTGAAGCTGGAGAAATGCGCCTGGAAAATGCAAGTTTCGATTTGGATGGCTGCATCGAATCGGTAATCGAAATGGTGGCACCTTTGGCGGAGGAAAAAGGGATTGAATTGAATTTTTTAGCGGACAGTGCGGTGCCGAAAAAGTTAGTAGGTGACAGCAATAGATTGAAGCAGATCTTGCTGAATTTGACTGGAAATGCGATTAAATTTACCGATGTCGGTCAAGTTTTAGTGCGCGTAACTGTCAAGCGCAGCGAGCGATCGACTGCGAACAAACAAGCGGCAACATTGTTATTTTCGGTGCGCGATACGGGGATTGGAATTTCGGAGGAAGGGCAAAGAAAGCTGTTTCAATCTTTTTCTCAAGTAGACAGTTCTCCTACTAGAGAACACGGCGGTACGGGTTTGGGTTTGGCGATCTGCAAGCAGTTAGTGGAAATGATGGCAGGCGAAATAGGAGTTCGCAGTGTTCCCGGCGAGGGTTCGACTTTTTGGTTTGCCGTACCTTTAGAAAAACAGTTGCAATTTGAGCCGCAGCATCCCGAACTTGCAGGTAAAAAACTATTAACTGTATCGGCAAGCGTGCTGACGCGGGTGGCAGTTCGATCGCTTGTGAAAACTTGGGGTTTGCACTGCGATGAAGCTGAAACTATTGCTGAAGCTTTGAGTTTCTTGGCAAAGGCAGAACGTACATTTTCTCAACATTCGGATGGCGCTGCAAAGTTCTGCGATGCGGTGCTTGTGGATTTGCAAATGCCGGATTTGGATGCGGGGGAATTTGCTTTAAAAGTGCGTTCTATTCCAACAGTCGGTCAATTAATTGCCTTGACTTCTTTAGCGGCACAGCCCCAGGCAGAAGCTCTGTGCGATCGGGATTTTAGCAGTTATTTGCTGAAGCCAGTGCGCGCTTCGCGACTGCGGGAAGCGCTGCTGCGAGCTGTTAAGCAAACAGGAGAATTTGAGTGCGTTGCTGCCGATTGCAATGGCAAATTGCCTGCATTGAATTGTCAGAATGCTGCGGTTAATTCTCCACCATCGCTAAAAATTTTGCTGGCGGAAGACCACCCGATCAACCAACAAGTTATCTTGGAACAGTTGGCAGTTTTGGGCTACCGGGCTGACAGCGCTGCCAACGGTCAAGAGGCGCTAGATTTGCTCGCTGCTTGCCCTTACGATTTGGTGCTGATGGACTGTCAAATGCCCGTACTAGACGGCTACGAAACAACCCAAAAATTGAGAGAAATTGAAGGGCGCGACCGACACACTTTTGTAATAGCTTTGACAGCGCACGCGCTGCCGGGAGAACGAGAAAAATGTCTGGCTGCCGGTATGGACGATTACCTCAGCAAACCTGTAGATTTAGATGCTTTGGCAGGGATGCTGCAAAAGTATGAATCGGGAAATATTCAGTTGGAACATAACTCGGAAGCTCCAACTGTTAATTTAGAAAAAAAATGTTATTGTGACATAAATCGAACAGAAGTTTGGGAAACAGCAGCGGTTGCGACTGCGGCGGTGCCTGGGAAGAGCGAATTTCCAAGTTTGGCAGATGCTGGCGGATTGTTCGATCGCAGCCGCTTGGAACAGCTCGAACGGGTGAATGTTAAATTGCCGCAGCGGCTTTTACAAGGGTTTTTAGAAAGCGCGCAAACCGATTTGGATGTTGCCAAAAGTGCTTTAGATGCTAGAGATTGGCAGGGTGTGGAAGATCGAGCCCACCGCATCAAGGGAACTTCTGCTAATGTAGGAATTCCGATAATGACGGATTTGGCGACACAATTAGAGCATCAGGCGCGCAGCATTCAAGAAGTGGGAGAATCGAGCGCGATCGCAGGGATTGAGAACATACTAGCAAATTTGTTAAGTTATTTAGCGCGAGTTCGAGAATTTGTAGAAACTGAGATAGTGGGTTAATATCAGGATCTCTAGCCATTCTCAGGTAAGTGAGGTACTTTGGGAATTAAGAGTTTGAAGTAGCGGATTGGGGCAAGTATGTTGTAAATTAAGAACTGTCTTTAACTCAAAACTCAAAACTCAAAACTCAAAACTCAAAACTCAAAACTCAAAACTCAAAACTCAAAACTCCCATAATTCAGCCATGAATTACGCTGTAGATACCAAAACTAATTCATCAACAATCGAACCCCTAACAAATAATGACTTGTTTCTGACACCCTTAATGGCATTCGATCGCCAACTTTCGCTACGAGAACAAGAGAGCGCGACCGCCGCGATCGCAAAAGACGCACCCCTCCAAACTCCGACAGATAACAGCGAGAATTTTTGTCCGGACAAGCTATTACAAAAAGTAGTTATCTGCTGTTGGGAAAGCAAAACAGGCAAAAAATTACCAACAGCATTTTACGTTCACGTTTCAGCTTTGCCAGCACTCAACCCCATTCTCGCAATTTACGAAAATTGCGCCAGACAAAATCTCGCAAACATCGATCGAGCAACTTTAGTCAAATTTTCGCTCCAACAACCTAAAATATCTTATCTTTTTTATCCCGAATTCGATACAGACGCTCACCCTGCTTTGCAGGCTAGCATCCAAATCAATTTGGAAACTGGAGCAGTCAAACATTTCGATTACAGCAACAGCGAAAATCCCCCTGTTTTGCACCGCAAAGAAACTTTGGTAACGCCAGATTATCCCAATTACGATAAATTTTGCCGGCTCACTCGCAGTGAGGAAAAGTGGGGGTTGCTGGACAATACAAGCGCGATCGGTACTCGCGAAGGTTGGCGGAAATACTTGGGATATTGCGGCGTAGAAATTCGCGATCATGCCGTTGTCGAACTTGTCAAAGATGAAGATAGCGAATTTTCAGTTCCCAAAATCGAACGGCACAAAGCTGCTATGGCGCGCAACAGTTTATCTAAGCCTTTGCGCCTAGTTGTAGAATCAAATTTGTTTGCAGAGGGGATGACTTTTTTCGATTACGGCTGCGGCTACGGCACCGATATTGAACATATTGCTGAAAAGGGTTATGCTGCTTCCGGTTGGGACCCTTACTACCAGCCGGATACTCCCCAAATTCCTGCAGATATTGTGAATATCGGCTATGTAATTAATGTCATCGAATCTTTGGGAGAAAGGCGGGAAGCTTTGCTGAATGCATGGCAATTGACTGCAAAAGTATTAGTGGTAGCCGCTCAAGTATTGATTGCCGATCGCAATCGAGGTCAAATTGCTTACGGCGATGGCGTGATTACTTCCCGCAATACTTTTCAGAAGTATTACCAACAACAAGAGTTGAAAGTTTACATCGACCAAGTTTTAGGAGTTGATGCCATTCCGATAGCTTTGGGGATTTATTTTGTATTTCGCGATCCGGCAGAGGCTGAAAGTTTTCGAGCTTCGCGGTATCGATCGCGCTTGTCAACTCCCAAAATTAGAGTGCCAGTCAAGCGCTTTGAAGATTATGCAGAATTATTGGCTCCTTTGATGGATTTTGTCAGCGATCGCGGGCGGCTGCCGGTCAAGGGGGAATTAGCCCAAGAAGCAGAAATCAAAACGGAATTTCGCAGTTTTAAACAGGCTTTTCGGGTGATTTTGCAAGCAACAAATGCAGAAGATTGGGAGACAATTGCTGACAAACGGCGGCAAGATTTGTTAGTGTATCTCGCGCTCAAAAATTTGGGCGATCGACCTGCAATGCGCCAACTCCCAGCTCAAATTCGCAATGATATTAAAGGCTTATTTAACAGCTATGACAAAGCTTGCACTTTAGCCGATCTCATGCTCTACAGTTTGGGCAAAACTCACATGATTGCTGACTGCTGCCAAGACAGCCCGATCGGTTACAAACAGGATGGTTCTCTTTCAGTTCACGTCTCGGCACTGGCAGAACTCGATCCTTTGCTGCGACTGTATGAAGGCTGCGCCAACAGGACGATCGGAAGTTTGGACGGCGCGACGATCGTCAAATTCCACGCGAGAAAGCCGCGAATTTCCTATTTATTTTATCCCGATTTTGATACTAACCCGCATCCCGCCCTGCACTCGGCGATGCACATCGATTTGCGCGACCTTTCTGTGAGCTATCAAGATTTTTCGGATTTGTACAATCCGCCGATTTTAGTGAGGAAGGAAGCTTTTGTGACTGAGAGTTACCCGCATTATGAAAAGTTTGCGAGGTTGACGCGACAGGAAGAAAAGTTGGGATTGTTCGATCGGTGTCCGGTGAATAAATATCGGGAATGGGTGAGGTGTTTGGAGGAAAATTGTGTCAAAATTAAAGAGCATCGATTGTTTTGGCGATCGGATGCCGATCCGGAACGGGTGAAATTGTTGCAAAAAGCTGCGTCGGAACGTTACCGGAAAAAGGTTGATTCTCTTCAGGAAAAGATAGATTTAACCGCAGAAGACCGAGAGGACTCAGAGGAGAGGAAACAGGGAGAGGAAGATTTTTAGGTTGGGTTGAACTAAGATATTGCAGCATTCTCAACAAGCAATGTTTTGGGTGCAATAGTTTTTGCGATCGCCCGCAATTTTTCGAGCGCAAGAGTTGTTGCCATTACACGCAAAGGAACTGGGGAATCAATTCCCCGTCTCATAGCAAGCATTCGGTGCAAAACCGACTGCCAAATCTCGATTAAACTGAAGTTCCCCCCTGGCAAAAACTTGAAACTGTCTCACTGTGCGACTTCCAAGTATTTTAGAGTCGCTCGCGCATGGGTACAATCGCTGAAA